>NZ_JCANTA010000004.1:0-459807 GCF_059570575.1 Streptomyces sp. CNX435
TGCCGGGGGGCTTCGGCATCCTCACCACTGGCAGGGGACTGCGGCGGCTGCTCCCGCTGACCAGCCGCAGCCAGAAAGCGCGGCGCACGGTCACCGGGGGCATGCCGAGCCGCTTCCCTCGTTCAAAGAATTGTTCGGTGGCGTTCCCCGTCCGTCTGCTCACGGCCAGTCCGGCGACGACCGCTCCCAGCAGGCCGCCCATGCGTGGCCACTCCACGGCTCCACACAACCTACCGGGTCCTCCCAGGAGCCGGCACGGAACTACAGTCCGCCCGCTCAGAGCGCTCAGCGCGCCCCGCGGCGCTGAGATACACCTGCGAAGAACCCCCAGCCTCGGCGACTGGCCACAGCAACCACCCGGTCATGCACAGCACAGACCGAACTAGCCAACAGCGTCCCCCGGGCGGGGGTACGGCCCCCCCTTCTGCGCTGGTACGACGCCTACGTCGGCTGCGGCTCGAAGTCCCAGTACGGACGCTCCCGGCGCCGCGACGCGATGGTGTGCGGGTGGTCGGCGCCCAGCGTGTCGCTGAGGATCTGCATCGCCTCCCGCTCCACCTTCTTCGCCTCCTGCGAGCGGCGCTGCGACCGCAGGTCGTCCGCGAGCGCCATCATCGCCGACAGCGCCATGGGGTGCCGGTCGCCGAGGACCTCCCTGACGGTGCCGAGCGTCTGCCGGCTCAGCTCCTCGGCGTGGTCCAGGGCTTCCAGCCGGTTGCGGGTGGCGGCCGCGTTCAGCGCGCAGCCCAGCGTCCACGGGTGCGCGGGCCCGACGGCGGCGGTCATGCGGGTGAGCGCCAGCTCCGCGATCTCGGACGCCTCCTGCCAGTCGCCGGTGGGCCACAGGGCGAGCCCGACGTTGCCGAGGGTGCCGGCGGTGTACGGATGCTGCTCGCCGAGCATCGCCTCGTACCGCCGGTTGACCGACTCGGCGAGCTCCCGGGCCCGGTACAGGTCGCGGTGCTCGCGCAGGAAGGTGGCGTAGTCGGCCTCGACCATCAGGGTCTCGGGGTGCCGGGGGCCCTGGACCTGCGTGAACCGCTCGACCACGGACTCCATGAGGGTGTCGGCGTCGGTGAGCCGGCCCAGGCGGCGCAGGCACAGCGCGAGGTTGTGCTCGGCCCGGAGGGTCTGCGGGTTGTGCTCGCCCATGACCTGGCGGTGCAGCGCAGCGTTGCGCTGCTGCCGGGAGTGGGCCTCCTCGTAGCGGCCGAGGAGGCGGAGCGTCCAGGCGTAGAGGGTGCCGGAGGCCATGGTCCGGTGGTGGCGGGTGCGCAGCCGCCGCTCCCGCTCGACGAGCACGGCCCGGTGGATCTCCAGCGCGTCCTGGTAGCGGCCGAGCAGGGCGAGGGAGTCGGCGAGGTTGCTGCGCAGCGACATGGTGCGCGGGTGGTCGGCGCCGAGGAGGTCGGCGTACTTCTGCCGTACGTCGTCGAAGACCTCGCGCGCCGCCTCGTACTCGCCGAGGCCCAGCAGCGCGCCGCTCAGGCCGTTTCTGGCCAGCAGGAGGTCGGGGTCCTCCGCGTCCCGTACCGGCGTCAGCACCTCCACCAGCCGCCGGCCGGCGGCCTCGGACTCGCGGTAGCGGCCGAGGTTGCGCAGCGCCTCGGCGTGCCGGTGCGCCAGGGTGATCATCGAGCGGTGCGTCGGTTCGAGCCGGATGTTCCACGGGGCGAGCGCCAGCTCGCACATCTTCAGGGCGGCCCGGTACTCGCCGCGCTGGAGCAGGTAGTCGATGCAGTGCAGGACCAGCTCCTGCACCGCCGGGTCGGCGCTCTCCATCGCGCCGGCCGGCTCCAGATGCGGCAGCAGCTCGGCGTACCGCCCCCACTCCCGCGTGTCCATGGGACGCCGGGGGTCGGCCGCGGCGAGGATCCGGCAGGCGGTCGCCGACATGGCCTCCCGCTCGTCCTCGGGCAGATCGCTCCGCAGGAAGCGATGGTACAGACGGTGCATTTGGACCTTTTCGACCTCGGTCTCCGGCGAGGGGTCGGTGAGATAGTCGATCGTGACCGCGGTGGACTCGGACAGCCGGCGCAGGGCGGAGTGCCAGCTGATGGGATCGCTCGCCAGCTCCGCCAGATAGCCCGGCAGCTGGTCGCTGCGCTCGACGATGCGGGACACCGGGATGCTGTCCGGGGAGAAGAAGGCGAGCAGGTTGAGCATCGCGGCCGCCGCCGGGGCCTTCTCGCGCATCCCGTTCAGCGTTATCGACCAGCTGGTGAGGAAGCCCATCGGGTAGTCGGAGCCGATGCTGATGCCGACCTTGCCGGGCTCCTTCTCGCGCAGTAGCTCGATGTACTCGGCCGGCGCCATCGTGCTGGAGTCGAGCCACGCCGCGGTCTGGCTCAGCACCAGCGGCAGGTCCTGCACCGCCTCGGCCAGCCCGTCCGCGTCGTGCTCGGAGAGCCGGGGGGCGCGGCGGCGGGCGAAGGCGACGCTCTCCTCCCGGGTGAAGTGCGGGACCTCGATCTCCTGGGCGCCGCCGCTGACGGCCCAGTCCCGGGTGCGGGTCGTGATGAGCACGTGCCCGTCGCCCTCGGGGATGATGTCGTCGAGCAGCTCCATCTCGTCGGCGCTGTCGAAGACCAGCAGCCAGCGGCGGTACGGGCGGCCGGTGCGCAGCGCGTCGCGGACGCGGCGGACGCGGTCGCCGATGTTGCTGCCGACCGGGAGGTTGAGCCGTACGGAGAGGTCGGCGAGCTGCTCGCGGGCCGTCATGCGGTAGTTGGCGTTGACGAACCAGACGACGTCGTAGTCGTTGCCGAACCGGTGGGTGTACTCGATGGCGATCTGGCTCTTGCCGACGCCGGAGATGCCGGACAGCGCGATCCTGGCGCCCTGGCCGGCGGCGCCCGAGGACAGCGTGCCGTGCAGCCGCTCCAGGATGTCGTCGCGGCCGGTGAAGCGGTAGTTGCGGCGGGGGGTGTTGAAGACGACGGGCGGGTCGTTGGGGAACCGCGGGGCCCGCTCGGGCTCGCGGTCCGGGCGCACCGGGGTCTCCGGGTCGATGCCGAGCCGGGTCAGGACGCGGCGCCGGGCTTCGACGGTGCCGAGGTCGCGGAGGTCCACGGGCGCCAGCGCCGCCGCCGCGACCGGCATGGTGGTGGCCACACTGGCGGCGGCGAACCGCTGTCCGTGCTGCGGGATGATCGCCCGCAGCGCGTCGTTCCACTCGTCCTCTTCCCGCGGGCCGAGACCGAAGAACCAGTCGTCGAGCACCAGCAGGATGCGGTCGGGCGCCTGCAATAACCCCGACAGCTCGTCGACCAGCGGCCGGCCGGGCGCGGGGCTCCAGCGCAGCATCGCGGTGGGGTGTCCGAGCAGCTCCAGCTGATGGGCGATCCAGGCCGCCCAGGGGCGGTTGAACCCCGCGTAACTGATGCTGATGGGCTCGGCCATACGACCGTCTCCCTCCGGATTTCGAGACGGACCCTTGTGGGGGCACAGTACCCCATCTGGTGACCCGTCAGCTCACGCACGGCGGGCCCGCGGTGACCTTCCGCTGTGCCGCCACCGCGGTCGCCAGACGGTGCGCGGCGTGCCGGATCAGGCGCTCCAGATCGGCGCAGTACACGGAGGGGTTACGGAACCCCTCACCGGCCCGGAAGCGGTGCGCGTAGTTGCCGCCGCCGCACACGTCGACCACCGCGCAGCCGCGGCACTGCGCGGACAGCGCCCGCAGCCCCAGCTGCCGGGCGACGATGCCCGGGTGGTTCAGCGCCTCGTCGAAGGAGTTGCGGAAGACGTCGAGGCCGGTGCCCGACGCGTCTTCGTACACGAACTTGAGCGAGTCGATCTGCTCGATGGCGCCGTCGGTCTCCACCACGACCGCCGTGACCGGCGACAGGCCCACGGCCTCCGTGCCACTCGGCCGGCCCAGCAGCAGCCCGAGGATCTCGGTGAACAGCCGCACCCGCGGCGACGGCCGGGGCAGGTCCCACCACAGGTCGAAGACCTCGCAGAGCCAGTCGCCGTACGGGGTGGGGCCGCGCCCCGGCACCGCGGGCGGCGGCGCCGACCAGTTGGCATGCGGCAGCAGGAAGTCGACGACCGGCGGCTCCAGGGCGCACAGCGAGTCGAACACGGCGGTCGGCGAGGCGGTGACGTCGACCGTGCACAGGATGCCGCCGTAGCTCTCCGGATGGCGGCGCAGCAGCCGGGCCGCGCGCTCCAGCGCGGGCCAGGAGGGGCGTCCCGCGTGGTCGACGCGGCGGCTGTTCAGCCCGGGCGTGCCGCCGTCGGCGCTCAGGCCCACCCGGATGCCGGCGGCGGAGAGCGTCGCCAGCGCGGACTCGGTGAGCAGCGTGCCGTTGGTCTGTACGCCGGCGACGACGGTGCAGTCGGCCGGAAGGGTGGCGCGTACCTGCGCGGTCTGGCGGACCAGCGACGCGGCGCCGGCGAGCAGCGGCTCGCCGCCGTGCAGTTCGACGCGGATCCGGCGCAGCCCGTGGGCGCGTACGTGCTCGGCGATGCGCTCGGCGGTGCGGCGTGTGGTGGCCTCAGGCATGCGCGCCGGGCGGCGGCGCCACCCGCTGTCGGCGCCGTGGTACACGTAGCAGTAGGTGCACGACAGGTTGCAGCGGCTCTGCACCTTCAGGATGAACTGCCGGAACGGCACCGCCCGGACCCCGGTGGCGCGCAGCAGGTCGACATCCAGCAGCCGGCCCGGCCAGGGCGCCTCCTGCTCCGCGCCCGTGCCTCCGTAGTCCATGCGGCTCCCCGGTCCCCCCGAGTCCGGACGGTGACGACCCACCGCCCCTGAATGCATGGCGCACAAGTCACACGGGTGAAACCCGGCGGCAGCCCAACTGACTGTTTCTGTGCGTAATCTGCCGCGATCCGGCCGCCCGGCTCCTTCGGCGGGCTGTGCGAGGGCATCGGCCGGTGTGTGCGCCGTGACGTTGCGTCGGCGTCCTAATCGTCGTCGTCGTTGCCGTTGCTGAAAGAGGCGCCGGCGTCGTTGCCGGACGGCCAGGTGCGGAGCAGGTGGGCGACGGCTCCCGCGAGCACCGGGGGCTCGCCGCGGACGGCCACCGCATATACGTCGACGTCGCTGAAGTCGGGCAGGCGGACCGACGGGCCTGCGGCTGACGGTGTCCCGTCCCGCTTCGCCGACAGGGGGTTCTCCACGCTGTTCTCCTCCGAAGGGTGTGAGAGTCCTTCCCCGAACAGTCGTGCAGCGAAACGGACCGGGGTCAGTCCTCGGCTTCGAGGGTACGGATCTGCTCCCGGGTCAGCGCCGCCCCGGCGCTCTCCGTCTGCTCCGCGCGGTTCCACTGCTCCCAGGCGTCGCGGTACGCCCTGAGCGCCGCCGCCCGCCCCGCCGTGGGCCGCAGCATCTGCCCGCGCCGGTGGTGCGCGCGGGCGGCGTCGGCCGGGTCGCCGGCCCGTTCGGCCAGCAGGGCCGCGCGCCGGTAGCAGTCCGCCGCCCGCTCCTGCCGCTGCCGGAACTCGGTCCGCAGGTCTATCAGCAGCTGTACGTCCCCCAGCTCCAGCCAGGCGTGCGCCCGTACCCGCGGCGGCGCGTCGTCCTCGCGCGCGGCGAGGTCGAGCACCCACTCCGCCTCGTACAGGTCGGTGCGGGTGCCGAACGACTCGTAGCGCAGCCGCAGCGCCCTGCCGAAGAGCAACTGCCGCCGCGGCAGGTCCGGATGGCGCTGCGGCGTCTCCGCCAGCACCTCGCGCAGCACCGGCACCGCCCGGCCGCGCAGGTCGGTGTCGGTCGGGGTGAGCCGGGCGCGGCGCAGCAGCAGCTCGCCGTGCTCCGTCAGCACCTCGCCGTACAGCGCCGCGCCGGGCGGCAGCAGCCGCCGCGCGTCCGCCAGCCACCCGTCGGCCTCGACCAGCAGCTCGCCGGCGCCGCCGCGGGCGAACTCCGCGATGCGCACCTGGGCCTTGCGGCGCAGGCTCTCGGCGTGCAGCCGGTAGTCGTCGAGGGCGGCGGCGAGGCGGCCCGCCCGGTCGAGCGCGGCCAGCGCCCGGCCCGCGCCGGCGTCGCCGGCCGCGGTCGTGTTCGCCTCCGCCAGGTCGAGCAGCGCCTCGCACTCCTGCCGGCGCAGCTCCGGCCCGCCCTCCATGCGCAGCAGGTCGACGCCGGTACGCAGGTCGGCGGCGGCGCGCAGCCCGTACGCCCGGGTCTCGTCTATCGTCTGCTCCGCGTGGGCGCGGCCGAGGGTGACCCGGCCGCGGGCGAGGAACAGCCGGGCGGGCACCAGCTCGTCGTCGGGCCAGCCGGCCAGCAGCTCGTCTATGGTCTCCTCGGCCTCGTGCAGCGCGGCGCCGTCGCCGGTCAGCGAGTGCAGCCGGCGCAGCACCTCGGCGAGCAGGCCGCCGCGCTCCTGCCGGGCGGCGTGCGTGGTGGCCAGGGCGCGGCTGCCGCGGAGGTGGGCGGCGGACTCGCGGAGCGCGGCGAGGGCCTGCTCGTGCTCGCCGTCGGCCACGCGCTCGCGCGCCACCTCCCACATCACCTCGGCGTACGTGAGCCGTTCGCGCAGCGGCGGCCCCTCGGCCGCGACCGCGCCGCCGCCGCCCGCCGCCGCGCCGGGGTCCGCCGCGGCCAGTGCGCTACGGGCCCACTGCTCGGCCTCCGCCAGCGCGTCCGGCTCGCGCAGCCGCTGCCAGTGCAGCAGCAGGGCCCGCGCGAGCAGCCCCTGCTGGGCGGCGTCCCGCTCCTCGACGACGGCGCGCCGCAGGGCCCGTACGGCGTCCAGCAGGTCGCGGACGCTGCGGGTGCGCTCGTACCGCCCGAGCAGCTCCGCGCCGCCGGCCGCCGCGGGGCCGCGGAAGGTGGGCTGGAAGGCACGTAGCACCTGCTCGGAGACGCGCGCGAACTGGTCCGGGACCCTGCCCTCGCCGAGGTCCGGCTCGCGGTCCTCGCCGGAGAGGTAGGCGACCGCGACGGCGGGGAAGTTGCGCGCGCCCTGGCCGAAGGTCCGCTCGATGTACAGCGAGCAGTGCTTGAGCACGAGCGCCGCCTCGCCGTGGCTGAGCCGCCGCAGCAGCAGCTCGCGCACGCCGGGGCGGAAGTCGAACCACGGGTCGTCGCCCACCGGTTCGCGCCCCGGTTCACGCACTGACTCGGGCACCGGCTCGCGCGCCTCGACCAGCTCGCTGAGCAGGATCTCGGCGGTCTCCGCGGGCCCGGTGTCCGGGAACAGGGCGCGCTGCACCAGCCGGATGACGGGCAGCACCAGCGGCACCGCGGCCAGGTGGATGGCCAGCAGCCGGGCCGCCGGCGAGGCCGTCGCGTCGAATGCGGCGAGCGTGGCGGCCGGGTCGGGACCCACGTCGGCGGGCCGGGCGGTCGCGGCCGGGGCGGCGGCCGTGCCCCCGGCGGACCGGCGCACCCAGCCGGCGGCGCCGGGCAGCGACAGCCCCTCGCCGGCGGCCAGCAGCCGGGCCCAGGTGCCGATCGCGGCGGGCTCGGGCGCGAGCACGGGCAGCGGGCGGGCGTCGGCCGGGGGCGTGTCGCCGCGGGTGCCGGGGCGGAAGTCGAGCGTCGGGTACGGACCGGGGTGGCGGACGAGCAGCCCGGGCAGTGCGGCGAACGGCATCTCCCGCCACCGCCGGTGCGGTAGCGGCTGGACGACGGCGACGGGGGCGGTGCCGAGCCAGCCGTGCAGCATCCGCTGCATCCGGCCGTCGCGCCACATCGGGCCCGCGCAGTCGCTCAGCACGAGCGTCAGCCGGCGCCCGCCGGGGTCGTGCAGCCGGCCGGCGTCCTGCAGCATCGACGGGCGGCCGGCCTCGCCGGTGCAGCCGACGCGGCCGTCGGGCAGCGGGTGCAGGCGCTGCACGGTGACGTCGCGGAACGCGCCGGAGCGCTCGGAGACCGTGCGCAAGTCCTCCAGCAGCCGGCCCCACACCTCCATGGCGGGCGAGGCGTCCATGAGTAACTGCAGGGTGGCGCGCCGCCGCGGGGTCCGCAGCACGGGGATGACCAGGTCGGCCCGCGCGCTGAGTTCCGCGGTCTCGTCCTCGTCCAGCTCGTCGGGTGTCACCGCCGCGACGCGGGGCTGGTAGCGCCGGAGCGGGCGCAGGGCGCGCTGCAGCGGCACCAGCGCGGGCAGCGCGGGCGGCTCGGGTACGCCGACGCGGCCGACCTGGCGGTACGCGGGGGCGTCCGTGCCCGGCGCGCCGCGCGCGTCGTCGCGCCCCGGCGCACGCGGTGGGAGGACCGGGCCCGCCGCGAGCCCCACGTGCCGCTCGGGCGCCGCGTACGCCGCCGCGCCGGTCGCGTCCGAGGCGTCGTCGGTGTCCTCGGCGGCGTCGGCGGCGTCGGTGCCGCGAGCGTCGGTGGCGGTCGCCGAGCCGGGGTCGTCGTCGGCAAATGTGGCCGAATCCATGCGGGTCGCCGGCCCTCGCGCGGCGGCACCCGGATCCGCGCCGCCCGCCGCGGCATCCGCCGCCTCGGCGCTGCGCGCCAGCTCCTCGGCGAGCCACAGCACGTCGGCGAGGCCGCGGGCGTCCGGGGGCAGTCCGGCCGCCAGCAGCCGGCCCACCAGCTGCTCGGCCCCCTGCCCGCCCGCACCCCCGCGCCCCGCCATCGCGCTCACCGCGGCCTGTTGATGGGCCGCATCAGCTCCTCGGTGACGCGCCGGGCGGAGCCGTCCGCCGGATCCCAGTCGGCCTGCCGGGTCAGTTCGATGGCGTTGAGCAGTTGGTCCACGGCGCGTACGTCGCCGGCGCCGGCCGCCAGGAAGCGGTCGATCAGCTCGCCGAACCGCTCGTCGTCGCCCTCGGGGAAGTGCGCCCGCACCATCCCCGTCAGCCGCGCCCGGTCCGGCACCGGCAGCTGCAGCTCGATGCAGCGGCGGCGCAGCGGCGCCGGGAACTCGCGCTCCCCGTTGCTGGTGAGCACGATGAACGGGAAGGCGCCGCAGCGCACCCGGCCGCCGCGCACGGGCACTTTCGTACCGTCGTCGCTGAGTACCTCGACGACCGGCGCGCGGTCGGCGATCCGTTCCAACTCGGGGATCGTGAACTCGCCCTCCTCCAGGACGTGGAGAAGGTCGTTGGGCAGGTCGATGTCGCTCTTGTCCAGCTCGTCCACGAGCAGCACGCGCGGGCGCGCGGAGGGCAGCAGCGCGGTGCCGAGCGCGCCGAGGCGGATGTAGCGCCCGATGCCGCCACCGGGCTCCTCGGCGGCGTCCGTGCCGCTGGCGGTGTCCGTGCTGCCGGCTGTGTCCGTGCCGCCGGCTGTGTCCGTGCCGCCGGCGGTGTCGGCCCGCCGTGCGGCGCGCTCCAGTTGGGCGTCCTGCAGCCGGCCGATGGCGTCGTAGGCGTACAGGCCGTCGCGCAGCGTGCTGCGGCTGACGATGGGCCAGGACAGGACCCGGCCGAGGCCCAGTTCGTACGCCACCGAATGGGCGAGCGTGCTCTTGCCGCTGCCGGCCTGCCCGGTGACGAGCAGCGGGCGGCGCAGGTAGAGCGCCGCGTTGACCATCTCGCACTCGCGGGTGCTGGGCCGGTGGTGGCTGGCCTCGCGGCGCCGCTGGCCGAGCCTGCGTTCGGAGGAGGGCTCCAGCGCGGCCGGCGGAGGCACCGGTGGGCCGCCGTCGAATTCTCGCCAGGGCGGCGGTGCCGGCAGTCTCTCCATGCCGTCGTGGGGGGCGCCGGTGCCTCGGTAGATGAGCCACTCGCTCACGTCGTAACCCCTTTGTCGCCGACCGGGCAGCGGGCTTGCCCCACTGTCTGCCCGGCGACGGACGAGGGCAACCCTCACGGGGATAAGAGGCTAGCCGGGTGCGCTGACGTCGGGTGCCGAATCGGCCATTCCGCGTGGTGGCGGGCGGGTTTCGTCCAACTGCGCAGGCGGTGCGCGGTGTTCGCGTACGGCGCACCCGGACGACCGCGCGCCGTTCACCCGTTCACCGGCCCACATGGCCACCGGGTCACCCGTTCACGCCACCCGTACGAATGCGCCGGAACCTCCGCGGGGTGGGCTGCGCCCGGCGCGGCGGGTGAACGGCACTCACCCGCCCCCGCCGATGGCGTCATCCGCATCGTCGTAAAAGAGGATCACGTCCGCCGCACAGCCCCGACCCGTCTCCAGCGCCTCCCGGCGCACCGCGTGCAGCCGCTCCGGCAGCCCCCGCACGACCGTTCCCGCACCGTCCGTGAGCAGCGCCGCCAGCTCCTCGTGGTACGTCGCGCACGCCTCACCGCACTCGTCGTCCTCGTGGCCGTCCGCGCGCCACAGCGCCACCGCCGTCCCCTCGTCCAGCAGTTGCCCCACGACCGCCGCCCGGCCGCTGCCGCCGCCCAGCGAGTGGCAGAACACCGGCACCGCGCCGTCGTCCGCCCCGCGCCCCCAGCGCGGCGGTTCGGCCCGCTGCAGCCGCTGCCGCGGCGCCCGGCTCATCCGCCGCCACCGGTCCCGCCACAGCGGGTCCGGCTCCGGCCCGCCGCGTGCCGCGTCCCGGTGCACCACCGGCCGCACCGTGCCGGCCGGCGGGCGGGCCGCGGTGGCCCGGAGGGAGGCCGGCAGCTCCCAGCGGTACGTGGGCTGTGCCTGCCGCTCCTCCGGCAGCGCCACCTCCAGCCGCACCCGGGTCTGCGCCTCGGCGTCGGCGCCGAGCAGCTGCGGCGCGAGCGCCTTGAGCACCTGCTGCTCCACCTCCTCGAACGGCCCGCCGGCGTACGACTGGTCGAGGTCGACGTGCTCCCACTCCCCCTTGCCGTAGCCGCGCCGCACGGTCCAGTTGTAGCGGGGCACGGTCGGCGCGGCGGGGTCGCGGAACGGCAGTTCGTCGAACGTGACAAGGACGCTGACGGGGGCGCGCCGCACGTCCCGGATCTGCTGCCGCTCGGGCGGCGGCAGCTCGCCCGCGCGCTCCGCGACCCACGCTTCGAGAGAGTCGACGGCGTCGCGCGCGGCGGCGGGGTCCGCGGCGGAGCCGACGTCCGCCGCGGCCTCGCGGACGACGAGCTTGAGGTACAGCAGCATGTCGCGCAGCGCGCGCTCCGGCGCGCACTGCCGGTGCAGCAGGCCGTGGCCGTCGCGCCAGTCGCGCAGCCGCCGGTCGCCCAGCGGGCGGCCCTGGATGTCGAGTACGAGGTGCACCAGCCGCTCGACGACCTCGGGGTCGCGCGGCGCGGGCAGATCGGCGAGCCGCTTGAGCGCGCTGAGGCGGTCGAGCGCGCCCCAGGCGCCGAAGCGCAGCGGGCCCAGTTCGCGCTGCAGGTCGGTCCAGGACATGCGCTCGTCGTCGATGCCGTGGTGGCGGCGCCAGTGCCAGGCGTCGTGGAGCCGCATCAGCTCGCGGTACGGCTCGGGGCCCAGGCCCGGCGCACCGGGCAGTAGGTGGTCGGGCGAGAGCGCGTGCAGCTCGGCGAGGGAGACGGCGGTGCCGCCAGTGCCGGTGCGGTAGCGGGCCTTGACGACGCCGACGACCTCGCCGCGGCCGAGGTGCAGTACGGGCCCGCCGGAGGCGCCCTTGCGGATGGGGGTGGGGGTGCCGAGCAGGATCTGCTGCCCGTTGCGCCCGGCGAACTCGGCCTTCAGCAGCGCCGCGTCGCCACCCGCCCCGGCACGCCCGTGGGCGCTGAGGAGGACGGCCTCGTCGAGGAAGTCGTCGTAGCGGTCGCCCAGCCAGACCGGTTCGCTGCCCGCCGGGGGACGGGCGACGAGGCCGCGCTCGGCCCCGAACCGCATGCCGAACCGCCCCCCGAACTGCGACTCGTCCCCCGTCACTTCACCCCCGCCGGCCATCTCGCCCCGCCCGGGCAGCAGCCGCACCAGGGCCAGATCCGGTCCTACGTTCATCACTGCTTCGGCGAACGTCTCATCCCTTATCTCCGGGTCGCGCCCCATCCGTGCCGCCGTACCGTCCGGCGACGGCATGCTGTACTCCACCCGTCCCGGCACCGTGCGCCCGCCCACGACCACGCCGACCAACTCGCCCGGCGCCGTGCCGCGTCGCCAGCCGTCGGGGTGGACGAAGACGTGCGCGCAGGTCAGCACCCACTCCGGCGCGACGAGGAACCCGCTGCCCCACAGCGAGCGGTCCTTCGCGCCGGGCGCCGCCCGGATCTCGACGGTCGCCGCCGCGGCCAGTTCGCACAGCTGCCGCCGCGCGTACTCGCCGGACTCGCCGCTCTCGCTCGCAACCCTCATACCGGTGCGGACGCCGTCGAAGACGCGCCGGATGCACCAGATGCAGCCGTATCGTGCGCGGTGGGTGCGGCCGTAGGAGAGCCCGCGGGACCGGGCTGCCAGGTCAGCGTGACCGACAGCTGCGCGGTCGTCTTCGCGTCGGCCAGCAGCGCGATCGCCTTCCCCGCCCCGGCGGAGATCTCCACCCCGAACGTCACGCTCACCTCGTGCGGCGCGGCGGCCGCGGTCGCCGCCCGTACGGAGGCGGCCACCCCGCCGACGAGCGGCCCGAGCCCGGCGAGCCGGGAGGTCAACCGGCCCCAGTCGGCGACGTCTTCCACGTCCTCGTCCACGTCGGCGTCCGCGCCGTACGGGCCGGCGTCCAGACCGGCGTCCTCGCGGGCGCCCGCTGGCGCCGGGATCCCGGCCTGCGTCTCCAGCGCGACGCGCTCGTCGAGCGGTGTCGCCCGGACCCATACCTCGGTGCCGTCCGGCAGCGTCACGCGCTGCGGCAGGCTGCTGCTCATCCGATTCCCCCGACTACGCTGGGTGCCCAATGCACTGACATTAGTCCGCCGTCCGCCGCCTCGCGACAGCGCCTGTCCGGCCCCGGGCCGCTCGTACGAGAGGATTTCCGCCCAACCCGCGCGCGCGGCCTTCTCCGGCACCGGTGTCGGAAACCGGAACTGATCGCCGGGAGAACACCCCGACCCGGTAGCCGACTACGTCGACAAGGTCCTCCAGCGGAACCGCTGCGCGACGTCAGCCGGCGGATGCTGCACGCGCACCACGCACACCTCAAGGACTCCGCCGACTGATCGCTGATCAGCCCGTGGGCCATACTGAACCGGTTACCTTCCCCACTTCCGGAGCACCCACCATGTACTTCACCGACCGCGGCATCGAGGAGCTGGAGAAGCGGCGCGGCGAGGAGCAGGTCACCTTCGAGTGGCTCGCCGAGCAGCTGCGCACGTTCGTCGACCTGAACCCGGAGTTCGAGGTCCCGGTCGAGCGCCTGGCCACCTGGCTCGCCCGCCTTGACGACGACGAGGACGACGAGTAACCCGCGGCCCGGTCACAGCTTGCCGAAGGCGGTCTCGTCCTTCCGCCCTGCCTTCCCCTCCCGGGTGACCATCGTCACCTGCCCGCGGGGGTACGTAACCGCGCGCAGATGCCCCCGCGCGAGTTGCCATCGCCCCCGCTATGTGGCCAGTTCGAGCACATGGAGCGTGTCTCCCTGCGATTCCGTGACGTACGCATGCCGACCATCGGGCGTGATCGCTATCCCGCCGACGTCGTCACCGACGTCCAATGTCGTGGCCACGTCGCCGCTCTTGGTATCGATCACCTGGACGGCGCCGGACTCGTTACCCACGTAGACGCGCCGACCATCGGGATCCGTTGCCAACGCGGTGCTCCTTCCCTTGACCGGGATGGTGCTGCTCACCGTGTTGGTTTCGGCGTCGACCACTGACACCGCATTCGAGGGACTCGGCACACTGGGAAAGTGGGTGACGAAGAGGCAGCAGCCGCCAGGTGCAATCGCCATCTCAAGCGGCGCCTCCCCGTCGACGGGAACGGTTGCGGACACGGTGTCATGCGTCGTGTCGAACACCGAGACGGAGTTTCCGGTCTTGCTGGTTGTTCCGCCGGCGCCAAGAGCGGAATTGGCGATGTAGGCACGACGGCCGTCGCGGGAGAGAACAACGTCGCCGCGATCGGCATCCGGCAGCACAGTCCTGGCCGCCACTTCCTGGCCTTTCACATCGATGACCGCCACCCCGCCTCCTCGGTTGGCGGCATAGACCTGACGGCCATCGGGAGAGACGGCCAGGGAGTACAGAGGCCCGCCGTCGACGGCAACGCTGCCGGTGACCTTCTTCCCGGTGGTGTCGATGAACGACACGGCACCCGCGACGAAGCCGCTCGCAACGTAGGCTTGGCGGCCGTCAGGGCTGAACTGAATCTCCTTTGCTCCGTCAGCCATCGGGATCGTGTCGATCATCTCCTTGCGTTCGAGATCAACCACCGAGATGTCGTTCTCATTGGCCGTGTAGGCGTACCGGCCGTCGGGAGTCACCGCTACGGAAAGGGGACCGCGGCCGACCTCGACGCTGTCGATCACAGTGACGGATGAGCCGGCGTCCCGGCGATCACGCTCAGATTTCGAGTCGCCACCGCTCCGGTCGTCTCCACCTGACCCGCACCCCGCCGCCATCACGGCCATGACCAGGGCAGCAACGGGAGCCACCCTCGCCACCCGACCGGGAGCACTCCGCCCGGCCGACCCGGCACCCGCGTCAGCGCGACGCTGATCATCTCTCGCCGCCGGAGCGATCTCCCTCACAGTCGCTGGCCTCCCTCTCACCGCATGACCGACGGCACACAACGTAGCGCTCCTTCCCCGGGAGGAGGCCCGGAACGCCCTTCGCGCCTCGGGCACGGCCCCGCGCTCCAGGTCCCTGCCGGACGCCGCACTGAGTAGCCTCGGCCTGGCACTGGCGCCGGACAAGGCGTTGCCGACTTGGACGCTGCCGATTTGTGGACTCTGGCAGAGGTGCTTGATTTACCCGAGGACGAGTTGGACTCTGCGGTCGAGTCGACGTTGCGGAACCTGCGCGTCGAGCCGACCCATGTGGGCACGGCGTGCATCGAGGTGCACTGGAAGACTGAGGGACGACCGATCCAGATCAGCAGTGTCACCGGCGCGAAGGCGAGCGAGCCGATTGCCGAGACGCTGGAGGAGCGCTTGCCGCTGGCTACCGTTCCGGGGCTGGTACGGGTGCGGGAGCATCTGAGCCGGTGCAGGCAGGTCGTGAACTTCGAGGCGGAGTTTCGCCCGGCGAGCCGGGGCGTCGACCTGAACCCGGAGTTCGAGGTCCCGGTCGAACGCCCGGTCACAGCTTGCCGAAGGCGACCCCGCGCCACGTCCATCCTGCCTTGAGGACGGTGGCCTGCAGTGGGTGCTTCAGTTCCGAGGGGTCGAAGCGGGATGTCTCGGTCACTCCGAACGTGCCGTCGGCCTTCCGCCCGATCCTCCACTCCCGGGTAACCATCGTCACCTGCCCGCGCGAGTACGTGAGCGCGCTGCCGCCGCCCGGACTGACCTCCCACATCCGGTCGAGGGCACGGACCTCCTGCTGCGCCGGGACCAAACGCATGCACACCAGAAGAGTCCGCCGCACCCGGGTCCGACCAATCCGCCATTCAGCCACCAGGTCCGCGCCCTCCCGTCGGCCGTCCCGCACGACGTAGGGCACGTCCGGCCCGTTGAGCCGGACCAGAGCGTCCCAAACCTCCGCGGGGGAGCGCGATGGGACTCCCCTCTCGGGGTACTTCGTGCCGCTCAGCCTGTCTAAGAAGCCCATCAGACCATCCTTACTTCCCGGCTCGGGACCGAAGCCAGGTTCGGGTAGCCCTGCTGCTATCCCGGCGGTAAGGCGGGGGGCGTTCCCTGCCCCCGCCTCGCGGCGGCGATGGGCACCTGCCGGACCATACGGAGCCCGTCACGTCCCGTCTATTGGCGGTTCCGGCTACCTCGTCGCCGGGCGCAGCCGGCCCGCGGGGCGGTCACAGCTTGCCGGAGCGGAACCGCCCATCTGACGTGAGCGTGATAACCCGCAGCGGTCAACGTGACATGGTGGGAGGCGCCGTGCTTGCCGAGCAGTACGGGTACTGGGTGTCGGAGAGCACGGCCAGCACCGCCCGGCCCACGCGTCGTTGGCTGCAAGGGGCTCCCGAGCGCGAAGCAGCCGCAGAGAAGAAGTTCGGCGTTGGCTGCTTATTCGCAAGTGGCGTGCCTCTCGGGCTCATGCTCCTCATCGGAGTGTCGTCTGACAACCCGACACTCATGGTGGCGCTCTTCTCCGGAGTCGGCGTGTTGATCAGCTTAGGATCGCTGCTCCGCCAGCCGACGAGGGATCCGAAGAAGTTGTTCCCCGCTCTCTACGAGAAGAAATGGCAGGCGTGGCCGTGCCGCGTCGAAGCGCCGGCGCCCACGGGAGCCCGCGTGACCGCCACGGTCACGCTGCTCGGGCCCGCACAGGAGGCAGTTCGGAGGTTCCACGGACGGGTACCAGCCGCGACCTGGCATCGCATGACGGACGGGTACGGAGTCCTGTGGGTCTGCGGAGACCTACGTCTGCCCGTGCACATGGCGGATCCCGGCGGCGCCCCCGTCTGGCACATGGGTCCCGAAAAAGGGAACGGTGATGCAGCATCATCCTCCGCTACGCCCGAATGGGCCGGGGCGGCAGCAGAGGAGGCGGTCCGCGAGGCAAGTGCCGCGGCCACACAACAATGGCTGGAAGAAATGGGCTGGTAACGCCGTCAGCGCGTGGCGCTCGCCGAAGCGGAACGTGGCTGGATGCCGCTGGTCAACCCTGGGACACTGCCCGTGAGCGGCGGTGGGGCACCTGACGACGCGCAGCCCCCGTGCTTGACTTCCCGCCACCGCGATATATCGTGTCTGCGCAGAGACGCGATATGTTGCGTTGGGGTGTGAGTGCTCGCGAGAGCGCGAGTCAGGGAGTCAGGAGGCCGTCGATGTCGGTGCAGCTGGTGGCCGATCCCCAGACCCTCGCTTTCGAGGAGCCGGTCACGGCCCTGAAGGTGCGGATCGTCAACGGAGCCGTGCACGTGGTGGGGACGCACGACCGGGCGGGTGCGGCGCGGCTGGAGGTCAGCGAGATCGAGGGGCCGCCGCTGCGCGTCTGCCTGGAGAACGGTGAGCTGACGGTCGCGTACGAGGACCTGCCCTGGCGCGGCTTCCTGAAGTGGCTCGACCGCAAGGGCTGGCGCCGCCGCGTCGTCATCTCCCTCGCCGTGCCCGCCACCGCCCGCGTCGAGGTCGGCGTCGTCGGCGCCGACGCCGTCGTCTCCGGCATCGCCGGCCGTACGGACGTACGCGGCGTCAGCGGCGGCGCGACGCTCGTCGGTCTCTCCGGCCCGGTCCGCGCCGACACCGTCTCGGGCGAGCTGGAGGCCCAGGCCCTCGAAGGCGACCTGCGCTACAACTCCGTCTCCGGCCCTCTCACCCTCATAGACGGAGCCGGCGGCAGCGTCCGGGCCGACACGGTCAGCGGCGACATGGTCATCGACCTCTCCCCCGCCGCCCGCGCCGCGGACGTCCGGGTCAGCACGGTGTCGGGCGAGATCGCCCTGCGGCTGCCCGAGGGGCCCGACGTCGAGGTGCACGCGAGTACGACGAGCGGCGCGGTCTCCAACGCCTTCGAGACGTTGGACGTCAGCGGCCAGTGGGGCGCGAAGTCCGTCGACGGCCGCCTGGGGACGGGCAAGGGCACGCTGCGCGCGACCACCGTCTCCGGCTCCCTGGCCCTGCTCCGCCGGCCGCCGGGGGTGGACGAGGAACCGGAGGACGCGCCGCCAGTCGACGCCACGGGCCCGGGCGGCGCGACCGGCCCGGGGGACCCGACCGGCACCGGAGACCCGACCGGCACGGGTTACCCGACCGCCACGGGGGATCCGACCGACAAGAAGGTGTTCTGACATGCCCCCCGTCTTCGCCCACGGCCGGCTCCGGCTCTACCTGCTGAAGCTCCTCGACGAGGCCCCCCGCCACGGCTACGAGGTGATCCGCCTCCTCGAAGAGCGCTTCCAGGGCCTGTACGCGCCCTCCGCCGGCACCGTCTACCCGCGGCTCGCCAAGCTGGAGACCGAGGGCCTGGTCACGCACACCTCCGAGGGCGGCCGGAAGGTCTACGCGATCACCGACGCCGGCCGCGCCGAACTGGCCGCCCGCCAGGCGGAGCTGGCCGAACTGGAGCTGGAGATCCGCGAGTCCGTCGCCGAGCTGGCCGCCGAGATCCGGGCTGACGTCAGCGGCACGGCCAGCGACCTGCGCCGCGAGATGCGGCAGGCCGCCAAGGAGGCCCGTACGTCGGGCGGCGGCGGCGCGCACGCCGGGGAGAAGGAGTCGTGGCGGCAGGCGAAGGAGGAGTTCAAGCGGGCGAAGCAGGAGTTCAAGGAGCAGGCGAGGCGCGCGAAGGATGAGACGCGGCGGGCCCGGCAGGACGCGGAGCAGGCACGCCGGTACGCGCGCGAGACGCAGGAGCGGGTGCGCAGCGAGGCGGAGCGGATCGCGCGGCAGGTGCAGGAGCAGGTGCAGACGAGGGTCCGTACGGGCGACTGGCAGAGCGGCTTGATGGACGGTCTGGCGGAGCTGACGCGCGAGTTGGGCAACCTGGGCGGCTTCGGCGGCCGTGGTACGGGCGGTGCAGGCGGTACGGGCACGGGCGGTGCAGGCGGCACCAGCGGTACGGGCACCGGCACCGGCGCACCCCCCGGCTCCCCCGCCGACAAGGTCGCCGACGCCGCCACCCCCGGCACCACTCCCGGCGCCCCCACCGGCGCGGCCTCCGGCCTCGGCGGCATCTCGGCCCCCTGGCCCCCGTACCTCAAACCCGACCCCGCCGACACCCCCGACTGGGCCGAGGACGACACCCCGCAGGACGCCACCCCCGCCGAGCTGGCCCGCGAACTGGAGCGCCTGCTCGACCGGTTCCGCGACGACGTCCGCGACGGCGCCCGCGACAACGGCGTCTCCCCGGACCAGCTCCGCGAGGCCCGCCGCCACCTCTCCACCGCGGCGGCCCACCTCGCCGCGCTGCTGCGCGGGGGCCGGGGCGGCGGCACGTCCGGCTGAACTCCGGGCCGACGCCGACATCTTGAAATGTACGCGGTGAGTGTGCGAAAAAGGTCTGGACCTTTGCTCGCACGATGAGAGGCGTCCCTCGTGAGGCCCACCCCCACGCTCGCCGCGCTGAGCACCACCGCCGCCTGCCTCGTGGCCCTGACCGCGACCTCCTGCAGCTCGGACAGCGGAGCCGCCGAACCACCCGACACACCCGCCGTGCCGACCGGCGTGACCGTCTACACCAGCAGCTCCACGTCGGTGCACGTCATGTGGAACAAGTCGGCCGCGACGGAGAAGGTGCGGCGGTACGAGGTGTACCGTAACGGCACCAAGATCCAGAACGTACCGGCCGCGCAGCACATGATCGACGTCACCGGCCTCAAGCCGTCGTCCTCGTACACCTTCTCCGTACGCGCCCGCGACGCCGACGGCAAACTCTCCGACGCGGGCAAGGCCGCCCCGGTCACCACCCCGTCCGCGGACGCCGACGACAGCAAGCCCCCCACGCGGCCCGCCGGCCTCAAGGCGCGTGCGGACGGGCCCCGTTCGGCCACCCTGACCTGGACGAAGTCAGAGGACAACAAGGAAGTCACGTCCTACGACATCTACCAGGAAGGCACCAAGATCCACAGCGTCGGCGGCACGCAGACCACCGCCTCCGTCACCACCCTCCGCCACGACACCCGCTACACCTTCACGGTCAAGGCCCGCGACGCCGCCGACAACTCCGGCCCGGAGAGCCCGTCGGCCACCGTCACGACGGAGCCGGAACCCGAGGGCAGGGCGGGCGCGGAGGTCCCGACGGACCTGCAGGTGACGGCCCGCGAGGACGCCGGCGTGTGGAACCTGGACCTGGTCTGGAACGCCCCGAAGGCGGACGGGGACGTCACGGGGTACGAGGTCTACGTAGACGGGGAGTTCGCCTCGCAGTTGACGCTGGGCGAGTCGGCGCCGAAAGACACCGGCCGGATCAGCCTGCCGTTGGAGAAGCAGACGAAGGCGACGTACGCGGTGAAGGTGCGGGCGAAGCTCCCGGACGGGAAGTGGGGCCCGTTCACGAAGGAAGTCACGGTCACGGCGGGCGGCTGAGGGCCGCCTTCTCCGCAACGTCACTTCGGCAGGGTGACCCGCGCCCACACGGTCTTCCCCAGCGGCGTCCGGTCGTGATGCCCCGTGCACTCCGCCAGCTCGGCCACCAACTGGAGCCCGCGGCCTCGTTCGTCCTCGGGCCCGGCCGCAAGCCTGCGCGGCGGGACGCGGGTCGCGTCGCTCACCTCGACCAGACAATCCCGCCCACGCAACGTGAGCCGGACCATGAACAACCGCCCGGGCGTGCGGGCGTGCTGGACGGCGTTGGTCGCCAGTTCGCTGCAGATCAGCACGACGTCGTCGGCGGCGTCTCCGCAGCAGCCCCACCCGGCGAGGGCCTTGGCGACCTGGGCGCGGACGAGGCGGACGCATTTGGCGTGGGGGGTGAAGAGCATCTTCCACGTGGGGGTCATGGGCTGGCTCCGTGGGCCGGTCGATCAGTTGGACAGGGGGGCTAGACAACTACGCTCTGTAGCGGGTTGACTACAAGTGTGCCGCCAGGGGGGCCGTGTGACGACGCTCACACAGGTCGGCGCGTGGGCCCACGGCGGTTGTTCCACACCTTCTGCGACGGGAGATCGGCGCATGCCACCACGACGAGCAGTCACGGGACGAAGCCAGGAAGCGCGCCAGCGCTATGCGGAGGAGCTGCGGTTACTGCGGACGAAGAAGGGAGAGAGCCTGCGGCAGCTCGGCGAGGCGCTGGGCTGGGATCCGTCGTTGTTCCACAAGCTGGAGACGGGGGCGACGCTCGGGAGCCCGGAGGTCGCCGAGGCGCTGGACACGCATTACGGGACGACGCCGCTGGTGCTGGCGCTGTGGGAGGTGGCGGCGGCGGATCCGACGCAGTTCAAGGAGCAGTATCAGCGGTACATGACGCTGGAGAAGGAGGCGACGAGCTTGTGGCAGTTCGCGGTGAGTACGGTCCCCGGCCTGCTCCAGACCGAGGCGTACGCACGCGCGTTGCTTTCGGCGGGCGGCGCGAAGGGCAACGAGCTGGAGCAGCAGGTCGAGGCCCGCATGAACCGCCGCATGCTGCTGGACAGCGCGCGTGAGCCGCGCTTCCGGGCCATTCTCTCCGAGGCGGTGCTGCGTACGCCGCTGAGCGACCCGAAGGCGTGGCGGGAACAGCTGGAGTACTTGCTGGAGATGGCCGAGCACCCAGGAGTGACGCTCCAAGTGCTGCCGTTCAGCGCCGGGTTGTACGGCCTCGACGGCACCGACGTCATGTTCCTGCGGCTACCCGAAGGGCGTACCGTTGCCTATACGGAAAATGCCCATCGCGGCGAACTCGTCCAGGAAAACGGGTCAGTTGAGCGTTTGCAGCTCGCGTACGATGCCGTCCGCGACAAGGCGCTCACACCGGCCGAGTCGCGCAAGCTCATCGTGCAGACGTTGGAGGAAGTCCCGTGCGACGAATCGACCTGAGTACCGCCACCTGGCGCAAGAGCAGCTACAGCAACTCCGACGGCGGCAACTGCATCGAGGTCTCCGACGACTTCCTGCAGACCGTCACCTGGCGCAAGTCGACCCACAGCAACCCCGATGGCGGCGAGTGCATCGAGGTGTCCGACGACCACCCCGCCCTCGTCCCCGTCCGTGACAGCAAGGACCCCGACGGCCCCGCCCTGATCTTCGAGGCAGCCGCCTGGACCGCCTTCGTCACCGCCGTCAAGGCGGGCGAACTCTCCGCCTGACTCCGCATCCGACGCCGCCCTGCCCCGCCGCCCACGGCGACGGGGAGAGGCGGCGTCGGCGTGCAGGGGCCCGGGGCCGCCCCATCTCCTGAGTGTGCGGCAGGCGTCCGCCGTGAAGAGCGTCCCTTCTCTTCGCTCCGGGACCTCGCTACGCGAGGGAATCCACGCGCGGGTGGCCCCGGGTGTGCCTCTCCGTGGCGAACCTGCCGTAATAATCTCCTTGAAAGCGAGCAAAACAGGCCCACAAGTCGCCCCCCACCCCCCACCCACCAAACGCACCGCGGCCCGTTGCCTGCGTCACCGGGCGTACTCAGGTGCCCCCGGCGGCTTCTCCGCCCGGCTCGCTCGCCCCTCGGCGACGGTGACCGAGGTGGCGAGCAGTGCCAGGACGGCAGCGGGAACGCCGAGCAGGGTGACCGACAGCCAGTCCTGGGTCAGACCGCCGAGTACGCCGCCCACCGCGACGCCGACGTAGATCGCGGAGGAGTTGAGGCCGAGGAGAACAGGCGCCGAGGCGGGTGCAATGGTCACCAGCCGGTGCTGTTGCACGACCGAGGCCGCTCCGTCGGTGGTGCCCCAGACGGCAGCCCAGACGGTTGCGGAGAACAGGTGGTTGACCGTGAGTGGGCTGATCGCGAGCAGCGCGGTGCCGCCGGCGAGTGCGGCGACCGCGACGCCGAGCGCTGGACGCTTGTCCGCGAGGTAGCCGGCGAAGAAGTTGCCGGCCAGGACTCCGATGCCCCAGGCGAACAGGATCAGGGTGAGCGCCTGGGGGAACGATCCGGTGGTGGCTTCGGCGGAGACCGTGCCGATGTACGTGTAGACGGTGAAGTGCCCGGCCATCACCAGAAGCGTCGCCGCCAGGATGGTGAGCACCTTGGGCCGGCGCAGCGGAGCCAGCCGGGCGGTCAGGCTCGCCGCAGGCAGCACCACCCTGGGCAACGACGCCGAGATCCCGATCGCGGCAACGACGCCCAGCGCCGCAACGGCCCACAGGGTCAGCCGCCAGTCGACGCTGCCGATCAGATTGCCCAGGGGCATGCCCAGCGCGGTGGACAGCGTCAATCCACCGATGACCAGAGCCATTGCGCGGCCCCGCCGTTCGGCAGGCGTGATCGCGACGGCCGCGCTGGAGGCGGTGGCCACGATCGTGGCGGCCCCGAGCGCGGTGAGAATCCGGGCCAGCATCGCCAGCGGATAGGTCGGGCTGAGGGCGGTCAGGACGTTGCCGACGACGAACACGATGAGCGCCAGCTGCAGAGCCCTCCGGCGATCCAGCGGGCTCAGCAGCCAGCTCAGTACCGGGGCGGCGACGGCGAGCGTCAACGCGAACATCGTCACCAACTGGCCGGCAGCCGGGACGCTCACGTCGAGGTCGGCGGCAATGGCGGGCAGGAGTCCCGCCATCACGAATGCGTCGGTACCGACCGCGAAGGTCGCCAACGCCAACGGAAGCAGCGGCCTGACGAGGTGCCCGGCCCCCTGTGGCCTCGTCTCGGTTTCGGTGCGGCTCAAGCGTGGTCTCCTGCCTCTTGGGACAGGCTGAACTCCACGCCCTGATCGTCGGTGCAGTGGGCGTACGCGCCGGAGGGGATGGTGACCGGATCTTCCGCCGTACCGCCGAGTTCGCGCACCCGGGCGACGGCGGCCTCGATGTCGTCGACGGCGAAGTAGATCCGGGGGTGCCGGGACGCGTCGTCGTGCGGCGCGCCGCCCATCGGCTCCGGCCCCTGGATCATCGAGTAACCCGGGAAGTTGCCCTCGTAGAACCTCCAGCCGAACAGCGAGCCCCAGAACCGCTGAGTCGCCGCGATGTCGCTGCTCGGCAGCTCGAAGTACGTGACTCGTCCACTCATAGCCCTGCCCCCTCATGTCAGCGTGCTGACATCCACCGTATGTCAGAATGCTGACATGGAGCAAGCAGAGACGGTTGGCGACCTTGAGCTGTCGGTGGGCTACGTTCTCAAACAGGTGCACGCCTCCCTGCGCACGGCGATGGACGAAGCCCTGCGGCCACTGGACCTGACCGTCCCTCAGTACGCATGCCTCGAACTGCTCGGCCAGCATCCTGGGCTGTCCAACTCCGAACTCGCCCGCCGCGCGTTCGTCACCCGCCAGTCGATGAACCTCGTCCTTCGCCGGCTGCAGGAGCGGGGCCTGCTCACGCGGCCCGATCAGGCGCCTCACGGACGGGCACTGCCGACCGAACTCACCCGGGACGGACAGGCGGCGCTGCGCAAGGCCAGTGTGGCCGTGCGCGCCGCCGAAAAGCAGGTGTTCTCGCCCTTGTCCCAGGAGCAGCAGGTCCGACTACGTGAGGCCCTTGCCGCATGCGTCGCCTCTCCCGGCGACATCTAGCCCGCCCCCCGGAGCCCGGGTTTCGCCCGGCGACGCGCACACTCCGCCCGCGGGGCGGGGCGTTATCCGCCCGGCGTCGCGCCCGGGCCCGACCGACCGGCTCGCCCTCACCCGACCAGATCCCGCGCCACAATTGCCGCCTGCACCCTGTTCGTCACCCCCAACTCCGCCAGGATGCGGCTCACATGGGCCTTCACCGTCGACTCCCGGAGCCGCAGCAACGCCCCGATCTCCGCGTTCGTCATCCCGTCCGCCACCGCCGACAGCACCTGTCGCTCCCGCGGCGTCAGCCGCGCCGCCGCCTCGCGGGCGGCCCGGCCGCGGGCGGCCTCCGGGTGGTGGAAGCGGCTGATGACCGTGCGGGTCACGGTCGGGGAGAGCATGGCGGCGCCCCCCGCGACCACGTGGATCGCCTGGAGGATGTCGTCCGGCGGGGTGTCCTTGAGCAGGAAGCCGGCGGCACCCGCCGCCAGCGCGCCGTAGACGTACTCGTCGAGGTCGAACGTCGTGAGCACGATGACCGCCGGCGGGTCCGGCAGCCGGCACAGCGCCGCCGTGGCGGCGATGCCGTCCGTGCCCGGCATGCGGATGTCCACCAGGGCGACGTCGACGCGCCGGCCGCGGGCCGTCGCCACCGCGGCGGCGCCGTCGGCGGCCTCCCCGGCGAGTTCGAGCCCGTCGTCCGTGGCGACCAGGTCCCGCAACCCGGCGCGCACGAAGGCGTCGTCGTCGACGACGAGGACGCGGATCACCGGGCCACCGCGCCGCTCAGCACCGACGGCTCGTCCACCGGGTGTACGGGCACGGGCAGTTCGGCGGTGAGGAGGAAGGAGCCGCCGGGGGTGTGCCCCGTGGTGAGGTCGCCGTGGAGGGCGGCCACCCGCTCGGCTATGCCGACCAGGCCGTAGCCGCGCGGGGGACGGTCGCCGGACTCCGGCGGCACGGGGCAGTCGTTTTCGGCGCGTATGACCACGCGCGTCCTGGTCACCGTGACGGTCAGGTCGACAGGCGCCCCCGGCGCGTGCTTGCGGGCGTTCGTCAGCGCCTCCTGCACGATGCGGTGGGCGGCGAGACGCACGGCGGCGGGCAGGCCGGCGAGGTCGTCGGTGCGGGCGCGGACCCGGGTGCCGGCGCGCTCGGACTCGGCGATGAGGGCCGGCAGGTCGTCGGCGGTGGGGGCCAGCGGGACGGGTCCTTCGTGGTCGCGCAGGGCGCCCAGGAGGTCGCGTAGGTCGTCCAACGCGTGGGCGCTTGTCGTACGGAGGAGGTCGAGGCGTTCCCGTACGGGATCGGGCATGGCGTCCGGCGCCGCGTCGCCGCGGCGCTGGAGCACGCCGGTGTGCAGGACGAGGAGGCTGAGCCGGTGCGCCAGCACGTCGTGCATCTCGCGTGCGATACGCGCCCGTTCGGCCATCCGTACCTGCTCGTCGCGCATCCGCTCCCGCTCGTCGCGCAGCCGGTTCGCCGCCTCCAGGTGTTCCAGCTGGCGCGCGAGCGAACCGGTCAGGTCGCGCTGGCTGCGCGTGGCGAGCCCGACGGCCAGCGGCACGGCGAGCACCGAGCAGGGGAAGAGCATGACCTGCGGCATGTTCACCAGCTCGCGGAACGGGCCGAAGGCCGCCGGTACGAAGACGGCGCCGGTCAGCGCGACGGCGGCCACCCGGGACCGCCACACCGTCACCGCGTACAGCGCGACGAGCACCGGCCACAGCTGGCTCTCCAGCAGGAACCCGGCGCCGGTGACCACCGCCGCCGTCACCGGCATCCGGCGGCACAGCAGCAGCGCCGCGCACAGCGCGGCGGCGACCACGGCGCTCGCCGCCGCCGAGGTGATGAGCCCCGCCTCCTCGGTCAGCGCCTTACGCACCGACTTGACGACGACGAAGACGAACCCGGCGGCCAGCAGCAGCCGAAGCTGCGGCGGCGTCAGCAGTGCGCGGCGCACGGACCGCGGTTCGACGGTGGACATACCGGCCATCGTAAGCACCGCCACTGACACGCGCATTCGACGAAAGTCGGGGGTCGCGGCGGCACGCCACCGCCGTAGGTCGGTGCGCGGCGCCTCCGGGCGGCGGATGCGGCGTCCGGTGCACGGGCCGGAGGGTGGAGCCGTACGGCAGCAGGTCGAGGAGGGACAGCAGATGCAGGACGGGAAACGTGGGTCGGTGGGCCGGCGCAACGTGCTGGGCGGGGCGGCAGCGGCAGTGGCCGCGGCGGGGGTGGGCCTCGCGGCGGGTGCGCGGACGACGTCGGCGCAGGAGCCCGACCGGCGCGCGGAGGAGCGCGCCGGCACGGGCGGCGAGGGCGGCAGGTACGCGGGGAAGACCGTTCTCGTCACCGGTGCCACGTCGGGCATCGGGCGGGCGGCGGCGATCGCGTTCGCCGCGGAGGGTGCGCGGGTCGGGTTCTGCGGGCGGCGGGTGACCCTGGGGCGCGAGGTGGAGGGGCAGATCCGGAGTGCCGGCGGGGAGGCGACGTACATCAGGGCCGACGTGCGCCGGCCCGAGGAGGTGCAGGGGTTTGTCGACGAGGTGGTGAAGAAGTACGGCGGTCTCGACATCGCGCTCAACAACGCGGGGATCCAGAAGCCGTTCACCGACCTGCACGAGGTCTCGGTGGCAGACTGGGACGACGTGACGCTCACCAACACCCGCGGCATCTTCGTGGCGATGAAGTACGAGATCCCTCATCTGCGGGCGCGCGGGGGCGGGGTCATCCTCGTCACCGGATCGTCGAACCAGTACGCGACCCGTCCGGGACTCGGCTCGTACACGGCGAGCAAGAACAGCGTCTCGGGTCTCGTGCAGGCGGCGGCGATCGAAAACGGCACGCACGGCATCCGGGTGGTGGCGATGGCGCCGGGGATGACGGACACGCCGATGCTGGACGTGCACCGGCCGCCGGGCGACACCGACGAGCAGTGGGCGGCGCGGAAGGCGGAGTTCGGCAGGCAGGGGATCGACGCCTTCAAGCGGATGGCGACGCCTGAGGAGATGGCGTCGGCGGCGCTGGCCCTGGCGTCGGACGACATGGGGTTCCAGACGGGGACGACGGTGATGGTCGACGGCGGCCAGCTGGCGGGCCTGTAACCCCGGCGGGCCCCCGCACCCGCCCGCCGCCCGGAGCCCGCGGGGGCGGTCGGGGGCGGTCGGGCACACGGCGAGCGGGCCTTACCGGCGCGGGCTCGCCGGGGAGGGGTCCGCCCCGGGTCACCCCGCCCGCTGCACGGCGGGCAGGGCGGCCTCGATGGCCGCGTACGTCACACCGTGGTCGGCCAGGACCTCCGCCGGGATGCCGCGGGCGGCGGCGAGCGCGAGCAGGATGTGCTCGTCGCCGATAGCCTTGTCGCCACGCCCCAGGGCCACCCTGAGGGACCGTTCCAGCACGGCCTTGGCGTCCGCGTCGAATCGCATACGGCCACGCCGCCACGCCCGCGACCGGGCGAGGGCGCCGCGGCCGTGGGCGGACTCGACGCGGTCGACGACCTCGGCGACGTCGATGCCGATCCCGGCGAGGGCCGCGGTGTCGGACTTGGTGAGCCCGCCCCGCCGCCGCGCCTCGTTCAGGTCCCGTTCGACGGCGCCGCGCCGCTCCTCGCCGTCGATCCCGGCCGCGGCGAGCGCGACGGCCCCGGGGGTGCCGGAGGCGGCGAGGAGCTGCCGGAGCAGGTGCTCGGCGGTGACGTACGGGTCGCCGGCCCGTTCCGCGCGATCGGCCGCCCCGCGGACGAGGTCCTTGGCGGCCTTGGTGAACCGTTCGAACATCAGCGCCTCCCGTGCTTCTTGTGCACCGCCTGCCGGCTGACCCCCAGCTCGGCCGCGACCTCCTGCCACGACCAGCCCTGGTTGCGCGCACTGCGCACCTGCACGGCCTCCAACTGCTCCAGCAGCCGCCGCAAAGCGGCAACGGCCCGGAGCCCTTCCCGGGGATCGGCGCCCCCGGCCCGCTCGGCAAGCTCGGTCGCATCACTCATGACGTCAACCTACGTTGACATCGAGTAGATGTCAACCTCGGTTGACATGACACGTCGAGGTCCGGCGGGGCCAAAGGCCGTCAGCGGCTCGCCCAGAGAAGTCCCTGCCGGGTGAGCGTGCGCACGTGCGAGTTGCGGAAGTCGGCCGGCGTACGGCCGACGGTGGAGACGAAGACGCGGCCCTTGCCCCACGCCCTGGTCCACACCGCGGGGATGGTCACCGCCCGCTGCCGCGTGTCGTCGGGGTCGAACGTGACCGTGGCCAGCACGTCGTTCAGGGGGTCGGTCAGCGTCCAGCACGCGTCGGTGTCCACCGCGAAGTCGTCGAGACGGGCGATGACCGGATGGTCGGCGTGTCCGGCGCTCAGGTGAACGCGCAGCGGCCCGCGGCCCGAGGGGTTTCCGACGAACGTCCCACCCGTCATCAGCTGGTAGTCGGGGTCCTCCCGGAAGGCGTCGACGACTCCCCTGTGCCAGCCCGCGAAGCCGGTTCCGGCCCGGACCGCCGCGAGCAGCCCGGCGCTCTCGCCGCGGGTGATGTCCCCCCGGGTCCAGCACTGGAGGATGAGGTCCGTTTCGAGCAGCAGGTCCGCGTCCTCGTAGACCTCCAGCGAATCCTGAACGAGGACCTCGAAGCCGTTCTCGCGGAGAAACGGGAGGAACAGGTTCGTCGTCTGCACCGGACGGCTGTCGTCCCAGCCACCGCGCACTACCAGAGCCCGCCGCCGTCCGGAGGTCATGGCACCGTCACTCCTCGGGATACATAAAAAAATTTCGCAACTCTTATCGTATGCCACGGACAATAAGAACGCCCGGTGTCGGCCGTCAAGGCTGCACACGCGGGCGATGCGAAGATGTTTCCCGGTCAGTCGCGGGCGGCGGTGCTGCCCCGTACGACCAGGGTCGTCGCCAGCTCGACGCGCGGGCTCTCCAACTCGTCGCCGTTCATCAGGCGCAACAGCGTGCGCAGCGCGCTGCGGCCCATGTCCTTGAGCGGCTGGCGCACCGTCGTCAGCGCCGGGGCGACCCAGCGCGCCTCGGGCAGGTCGTCGAAGCCGACGATGCTGACGTCCCCGGGCACGCGCAGCCCCGCCTCGGCAAGGGCCTCGTACCCGCCGATGGCCATGTGGTCGGAGCAGATGAACAGCGCGGTCGGCGGCTCCGGCGCCGCGAACAGCGCCCGTACCTGCTCCGCGCCGCTCGCGCGGTCGTACGACCCGTGCCTGACCAGCCCGGGGGGCACCTTGACGCCGGCCGCCGCCATGGCGGAGCGGTAGCCGGCGGTGCGCGCGCGGGCGTAGAGGTGGTGCGGTGGGCCGGTCACGAGCGCGATGCGCCGGTGGCCGCGGTCGAGCAGGTGGGTGGTCGCCTCGTAGGCGCCGGCCCAGTTGGTCGTGCCCACGGAGATCACGTCGGGCGGCGGGTCGCTGAGCGGGTCGATGACGACGATGGGGACATGCGCCTGCCGCAGGCGGGCGAGCTGGTCGGGGGCCGGCTCGATGAGGCCGAGCACCACGCCCGCGCTGCCCCGCTCCAGTACGCGGTCCACCCAGTCCTGCGTGGCGTGGTTGTTCGCGGAGGCGCCCTGCCGGGCCACGGAGATCACCACGTGCACGCCGGCCTCGTACGCGGCCGCCTCCAGGCCGCTCGCGACGCTCGCCGGCCAGGACCCGTCGAGGCCGTTCATCACCAGGTCGAGGGTGCGGACGGCGGGGTCGTGCAGCGACGCGCCGCGGCGCCGGTAGCGGTGCTCGCGCAGGGCGGAGTCGACCTTGGCGCGGGTGTCCCGCGAGACGTCGTCCCGGCCGTTGAGGACCTTGGAGACGGTGGAGATCGACACGCCGGCCGTCTCGGCGATCTGCGCGAGCGTGGGTCGCGGCATCCTGGTATGGGTCACGATCCGCTCTCTGCCCTACCGACACATTTTCGGAACCCGGGGCGCTCAGCGCGGTGCTTCCTCGCCTGCCCCTCCACCTGCACATTACTCGACTCCCCCGGCTCCGGCCATGGCGTGCCTCCCGTAGAGTTCCTTGACGGTGCCCGGCGGGGCCCCTAGCTTCCGTAGCGCCGCTTCCGAAAACTTTTCTGGGTGTTCTTGCAGGTACGAGGGAGATGCCATGTCGTCGCCGAAGCCACCGGCTGCCCTGCGCGTCACGGTCTGGGGCGAGGGCCTCCACGAGCAGCGCGAGCCCGAGGTCGCGCAGCGGTATCCGCACGGCATGCACGGTGCCGTCGCCGAGGGGATCGCGGAACACCTGGGCGACGGCGCCCGGCTGCGCACGGCGACGCTGGCGGAACCCGAGCACGGGCTGACCGAGGAGGTGCTCGCGGAGACGGACGTGCTGACCTGGTGGGGGCACCTGGCCCACCGGGAGGTCTCGGACGAGGTCGTCACGCGGGTGTACCGGCGCGTGCTCGCCGGGATGGGCCTGGTCGTGCTGCACTCCGCGCACTGGTCGAAGATCTTCACCCGGCTCATGGGCACCACCTGCACCCTGCGCTGGCGCAACTCGGGCGACCGCGAGCTGGTCTGGACGGTCGACCCCACCCACCCCATCGCCGCCGGCGTGCCGCATCCGATCGTCATCGAGCAGCAGGAGATGTACGGGGAGTTCTTCGACATCCCCGCCCCCGACGAGCTGGTCTTCCTCAGCTCCTTCAGCGGCGGCGAGGTCTTCCGCAGCGGCTGCACCTTCCGGCGCGGGCACGGCCGGATCTTCTACTTCAGCCCCGGCGACCAGGACTACCCCGTCTACCACCACCCGCACGTACGCCGCGTCATCGCCAACGCCGTGCGCTGGACCGCCCCGGGCGGCGACGGCACCGCGCCCCGGCTGGTGCACAGCGACACCGGCTGGTGGGCCGACGAGAGCGGCACCCCCGGCGAGAGCGGCACCGCCACCGACACCGCCACCGACACCGCCACCGCCACCGCCACCGACGGCGAGCGGCCGTGACGCGTGGCGCCTTCCGCACCGTGCCGGACGACGGCGCGCCGCTGCGCGTCGTCGTCGTGGGCGCGGGCCGGATGTCGCGGCTCTGGCTGCGTACCATCGCGGCATCGCCGGACGTCGAACTGGCGGGGGTGGTGGACACCGAGCCGGCGGCGGCCGTCCGGGCACTGAAGGAGACGGGCGCCGGCGACGTGCCCACCGGGGCGAGTCTCACCGCGCTGGCGTCCGCCGCCGCGCCGGACGCGGTCGTCGACGTCACCGTTCCCGAGGCCCACCTGCCCGTCACCCTGGAGGCGCTGAGACTGGGGCTGCCGGTGCTCGGCGAGAAACCGCTCGCCGCCACGCTCGCCCAGGCCCTGCGGCTGGCCGCCGCGGCCGGGCTGGCGGAACGGCTGTTCATGGTCAGCCAGTCGCGCCGCTACCACCCGCACCTCTTCGCGTTCCGGGACCAGGCCGCCCGGCTGGGCCGGCCGGGCGTCCTCACCACCGAGTTCTTCAAGGACCCGCACTTCGGCGGGTTTCGCGAGGCCATGGACCACCCGCTGCTCATCGACATGGCGATCCATCCGTTCGACACCGCCCGCTGGCTCCTGGACGCCGATCCCGTGTCGGTCCACTGCGAGGAGTACAGCCCTCCCTGGAGCTGGTACGCCGGCGCTGCCGCCACCACCGCCGTCTTCGAGATGACGGGCGGCAGCCGCTACGTCTTCACCGGCAGCTGGTGCAGCCCGGGCCTGACGACCTCGTGGAACGGCGCCTGGCGGCTGAGCGCCGAACACGGCTCGCTGGTCTGGGACGGCGAGAATCCCGTCGCCGTCGAGGCCACGGCCGCGGCCGGGGCCGCCCCGCCCGCGCGGGGCGCGGGGTCCGTACCGGCTAAGCCGGCTAAGGGGGTCGCCGGCTCCCTGGCCGAGTTCGTACGCGCGCTGCGTACCGGCGACGTACCGATGGGCGAGGTGCACGACAACGTGATGAGCCTCGCGATGGTGACGGCCGCCGTCGAGTCCGCGGAGACCGGCCGGCGGGTCCGCGTCGACGACCTCGTCGACGCCGCCCGGGAGGAAGCCCTCGCGTCGTCGGAACCCCCGGAGCGCGACGCCCTCCGCTCCTGGACCGCTCCCGGGCGGGGGCGTTAGGCCGCGGCCGGCTCAGGGAGTGAGGACCACCTTGCCGAAGAGTTCGCCGCCGGCCATCTTCTCGAAGCCCTCCCGCGCCCGGTCCAGCGGCAGCACCGTGTCGATCACCGGCCGTACGCCCTTCGCCGCGCAGAAGTTCAGCAGGCCCGCCAGCTCCTCCTTGCTGCCCATCGTCGAGCCGACGACCTTCAGCTCCAGGAAGAAGATCCGCTGCAGCTCCCCCGCCGGCGGGTTCGGCCCGCTGGTCGCGCCGGAGATGACGAGCGTGCCGCCGGGGCGCAGCGACTTCACGGAGTGGGACCACGTCGCCGCGCCCACCGTCTCCAGGACCGCGTCCACCCGGCGCGGAAGGCGCGTGCCCGGCGCCACCGCGGCCTCGGCGCCGAGGTCTTCGGCGCGCTTGCGCTTCGCCTCGTCGCGGCTCGTGGCGTACATCCGCAGGCCCGCCGCCGCGCCCAGGACGATCGCGGCCGTGGCGACGCCGCCGCCCGCGCCCTGGACCAGGACGGAGTCGCCCGGCCGGACGCCCGCGTGGGTGAAGAGCATGCGGTAGGCGGTGAGCCAGGCCGTCGGCAGGCAGGCGGCCTCCTCGAAGGACAGCTCCGCGGGCTTGGGCAGGACGTTCCACGCCGGGACGGCGACCTGCTCCGCGAACGTGCCCTGGTACCGCTCCGTCAGCAGCGACCGCGGCTCGTCCGGGCCCACCCCGTGGCCGGTCTGGCCGATGACGGAGTGGAGGACGACCTCGTTGCCGTCGGCGTCGACGCCGGCCGCGTCGCAGCCGAGGATCATCGGCAGGGCGTCCTCGCCGAGCCCGACCCCGCGCAGCGACCACAGGTCGTGGTGGTTGAGGGAGGCGGCTCTGACGTCGACGACGGCCCATCCGGGCGGGGGCTGCGGCGCCGGCCGCTCCCCCAACTCCAGGCCGTTCAGCGGCTCGTCGCGGTCGATGCGGGCGGCGTAGGCGGCGTACATGACCATGAAGTTACGCCGCGGGGCGGGGGCCGTACCAGCCCCCGCCCCGCCAAGCGAGCTATGTCACCCGGTGACGGGCGAAAACCTCACAACACCTTCGACAGGAACGCCTTCGTCCGCTGGTGCTGCGGGTTCGTCAGCACCTCCCTGGGGTGCCCCGACTCCACCACCACACCGTCGTCCATGAACACCAGCGCGTCCCCGACCTCCCGCGCGAAGCCCATCTCGTGCGTGACGACGATCATCGTCATGCCCGACTGCGCGAGGTCGCGCATCACGTCCAGCACCTCGCCGACCAGCTCCGGGTCGAGCGCCGACGTGGGCTCGTCGAAGAGCATCAGCTTGGGCTCCATCGCCAGCGCCCGCGCGATGGCGACGCGCTGCTGCTGGCCGCCGGAGAGCTGCGTCGGGTAGCCGTCCGCCTTGTCCGCCAGGCCCACTCGGTCCAGCAGCCGCAGCGCGCGCTCCCGGGCGGTCGCCTTGGCCTCCCGCTTGACCTGGACCGGCGCCTCCATGACGTTCTCCAGCGCGGTCATGTGCGGGAAGAGGTTGAAGCGCTGGAACACCATGCCGATGTCCTTGCGCTGGGCGGCGACCTCCTTGTCCTTCAGCTCGTAGAGCTTGTTGCCGTGCTGCCGGTAGCCGACGAGGTTGCCGTCGACGTACAGCCGGCCGGCGTTGATCTTCTCCAGGTGGTTGATGCACCGCAGGAAGGTGGACTTGCCGGAGCCCGAGGGGCCGACGATGCAGAAGACCTCGCGCGGGGCGACCTCCAGGTCTATGCCCTTGAGCACGTGGGTGAGCCCGAAGGACTTGTGTACGCCCTCGGCCCTGACCATTGCCGTCATGGCGCCGCTCACCTCGTTCCCGTCATGCGCGGCCCGGAGAAGATGTTCCGCCGGAGCTTCTGCATCGGTGTCAGCGGCAACTGGCGTACGGAGCCCTTGGCGTAGTGCCGCTCGATGTAGTACTGGATCACGCTGAACACGCTGGTCATCGCCAGATACCAGATGGCGACGACGATGTACATCTCCATCGGGTTCAGGTTGGTCGCGGAGATCTCGTTCGCCACGAAGGTCAGCTCGGTGTATTGGATCACCATCGCCAGCGACGAGGTCTTGAGCATGTTGATGAACTCGTTCCCCGTCGGCGGCACGATCACCCGCATCGCCTGGGGCAGCACGATGCGCCGCGTGGTCTTGCCCCGGCTCATGCCGAGCGCGTGCGACGCCTCCGTCTGGCCCTCGTCGACCGACTGGATGCCGGCCCGGACGATCTCGGCCATGTACGCGGCCTCGTTGAGGCCGAGGCCGAGCAGCGCCGCCACGAACGGGGTCATGACGTCGGTCATCTCGTTCTTGTAGAGCGGACCCAGGTTGAGGGTCTGGAAGACGAGGCCGAGGTTGTACCAGAGCAGCAGCTGCAGCAATACCGGGGTGCCGCGGAAGAACCAGATGTAGAGGTTGGCGAACGCCGAGGTCACCGGGTTGTCCGACAGCCGCATGATGGCGATCACGATGCCGAGGACCACGCCGAGCAGCATGGCGAGCACGGTGATCAGCAGCGTGTTCCCGGCGGCTTCGACGACGCGGTCGGCGAACAGGTAGTCGGGGACGTCGCCCCACTCGATCTTGGCGTTGGCGAAGGCGTAGACGAGCAGCCCGAGGAGCGCGAGGACGACCGCGGCGCTCACCCAGCGCAGCGGGTGGCGCACGGGGATCGCCTTGATCGCCTCGGGCGGTACCGCGGTGGCGGCGCCGGACTTCGAGGGCCCGGGCCCGGCCGGTTGCTTGTCGGCCGGGCCCGGTGAGGTCGGGTCGGTCACGGGAGGACTTCTCTCTGGAACGTCTTACGGGCGGTGGTCAGCTGCCTCCGTTGACGGTGGCCTTGTCGACGCCGCCCTTCTGGACGTTCCACTTCTCCAGCACCTTCTGGTACTCGCCGTTCTCGATGATCGTGTCCAGCGCCTTCGCGAGCGCGTCCCGCAGCTCCGGGTTGTCCTTGGCGACCGCGATGCCGTACGGAGCCGCGTCGATCTGCTCGCCGACGACCTCGAAGTCCTCGCCGCCGCCCGACTCCCGGGCGTTGTACGCGGCGACCGGGAAGTCGTTCAGGTCCGCGACCGCCCGGCCCTGCTTGACCTGCTGCAGCGCCTCGGTGTCCTTGGTGAAGGGCAGCGTCTCGATCGGCTTGTCGCACTTCTCGTTCTGCGCCTTGGCGATGTCCGCGCTGACGGTGCCCCGCTGGAAGGCGACCGTCTGGCCGCACAGGTCGTCGAGCGACTTGACGCCCTCGGGGTTGCCCTTCTGAACCAGGATGGAGACGCCGGCGGAGAAGTAGTCGACGAAGTCGACCTCGGCCTGGCGCTCCTTGTTGTCGGTCATCGACGACATGATGATGTCGAAGCGGCCGGAGTCCAGCGAGGGGATCAGGTTGTCGAAGACGTTGTTCTGGAACTGGAACTCGACGCCCAGCTCCTCGCCGAGCGCGTTGGCGATGTCGATGTCGACGCCGGCGGGCTCGCCGCCCTGGTCGAACTCCATCGGGGCGTACGCGATGTCCGAGCCGACCTTGATCACGCCGGCGTCCGCGATGTCCTTCGGCAGCGCGCCGGGCGCCGCGTTCGCGGAGCCCTTGGTCTCACCGCCGTCGCCGCCGTCGCCCCCGTCGTCCGTCTGGTCGCCGCAGGACGAGAGCACGAGTGCCCCCGCGGCGGCGAGTGCCCCGACGGCCACCAGTCGTGACTTGGCTGCTCCGGTGCGCCGGGTGGTGCGAGGGGTCATTGCGGGGTCCTCCTGCGGGGGTGAACGCGGGGTCAGAAGTTCACGGCCCCGGACGCGGCAGTTGGTGCGCCTGGGGCAGATGTCGACGGCTGCCGACGACGGCATCTTTGCATCCGGAAGTCATGCCTCAGGAATGCTGCCGGGTCAAAATCCGATAACAGGTGCGGTAATGAGACGTAGCTCACGCTGATACATAACGACAATAATCTGCCATACGCGACTTATCGCAGCATACGAATCTCCACATGGCCATGCGATTCGGGCCCCCTCACTCTCGCGAAGTGGCTCGCACGGGGCGCTCGGCGTCCTGTACAACGGACACTTACACCCCAGATCCGGGGCTCAGGGCGCGAGTGCGGCGCGCCCGGTGTCCGGGCCTCACCGTGGCCATGGCGCTCACTCCGCGGCCAGGCGGCCGGACACGTGCCCGCCCGCCCCTCGACCGAGAGGGGCGGTTCCTCTCTTTATGACTGCGACTAAGGGGTCAACAACGTGGCAGCGGAGATCGTCAACCCTCCGAGCGGGACGGATACGTCCGACAGCCCGGACGATGATTACTTCGATCCGGCCTTCGCCCTGCACCGGGGCGGGAAGATGGCCGTCCAGGCGACCGTGCCGGTAGACGACAGGGACGACCTGTCACTCGCCTACACACCGGGCGTCGCCAAGGTGTGCACCGCCATCGCCGAGCAGCCCGAGCTGGTGCACGACTACACCTGGAAGTCCCAGGTCGTCGCCGTCGTCACGGACGGCAGCGCGGTCCTCGGCCTCGGCGACATCGGGCCCGAGGCGTCCCTTCCGGTGATGGAGGGCAAGGCCATCCTGTTCAAGCAGTTCGGCGGCGTGGACGCGGTCCCCGTCGCGCTGGACTGCCGCGAGGTCGACGAGATCGTCGAGACCGTGGTGCGGCTGGCGCCCTCCTTCGGTGGGGTGAACCTGGAGGACATCTCCGCCCCCCGCTGCTTCGAGATCGAGCGCAGGCTGCAGGAGCGTCTCGACATCCCGATCTTCCACGACGACCAGCACGGCACCGCCGTCGTCACGCTCGCCGCGCTGCGCAACGCCACGAAGCTCAGCGGCCGGGCGCTCGGCGCACTGCGCGCGGTGATCTCCGGGGCCGGCGCGGCCGGCGCGGCGATCGCGAAGATCCTGGTGGAGGCGGGCATCGGCGACGTGGTGGTCGCCGACCGCAAGGGCATCGTCTCCGCGGACCGCGAGGACCTGACCGACGCCAAGCGGGAGCTGGCCGAGCTGACGAACCGCGAGGGGCGCACGGGCTCGCTGGAGTCGGCGCTCGCGGGCGCCGACGTGTTCATCGGCGTCTCCGGCGGCACGGTGCCGGAGCGGGCGGTGGCGACGATGGCGGAGGGCGCCTTCATCTTCGCCATGGCCAACCCGAACCCGGAGATCCACCCGGACGTGGCACACAAGTACGCGGCGGTCGTGGCCACGGGCCGCAGCGACTACCCGAACCAGATCAACAACGTGCTCGCGTTCCCCGGCATCTTCGCCGGGGCGCTGCAGGTGCGCGCCTCGCGGATCACCGAGGGCATGAAGCTGGCGGCGGCGGAGGCGCTGGCGGACGTGGTCGCCGGCGAGCTGAGCCCGGACTGCGTCGTTCCGTCGCCGTTCGACGAGCGGGTGGCCCCGGCCATCACGCGCGCGGTCGCGGCGGCGGCGCGTGCGGAGGGCGTGGCGCGGCGGTAGGCGGCTGAGCGCGCCGTACGGCGTGCGCCCCGCGGGCGGCGCCGTACGGAACGCGCAGAGCCCCGGGCGGGGCCGTCCGGCAGTGTGCCGGGCGGCCCCGCTTCGCGTCGTACGGACGGGGCGTACGAAGGGCGCGTACGGCCCCGGACGGCCCGGCCCATACGTCCCGCGCCCCTTAGGTCACCCCTCAGGCCGCCACGCGCTCCTCCGGCGCCCTGCGCCGCAGCCCGGCGTGCAGGATCGCCGGCGGGTCGTACGCCATGTCCAGCCGGCCGACCTCCGTGCCCGGCGGCACGAGGGCGTCGATCTCGTCGAGCACGTCGTCCCCGAGCGTCGTCCCGGCGCCGGCGAGCAGGTCGTCGAGCTGCTCCATGGTGCGCGGCCCGATGATCGCGGACGTGACGCCGGGGTGGGAGATCACGAAGGCCAGCGCCATGTGCGTCAGCGACATGCCCGCCTTCTCCGCGAGCGGGATCAGCTGCTCCACGACGTCGAGCCGGCGCTCGTCGCCGAGGTACCTGAAGCCGAAGCCGCCGCGGTGGGTGGCGGGCTCCTGGCCCTTGCGGTAGCGGCCGGTGAGCATGCCGCCGGCCAGCGGGCTCCACACCAGCGTGCCGATCCCGTAGCGCTCGCAGACGGGCAGCACCTCGCGCTCGATGCCGCGGTCGAGCAGCGAGTACTGCGGCTGCTCGGTACGGAACCGCTGCAGGCCGCGCCGCTCGGCGACCCACTGCGCCTCTACCAGGTCGGAGGCGGGGAAGGCGGAGGTGCCAATGGCCCGCACCTTGCCCGCGCGCACCAGGTCGGTGAGGGCGGAGAGGGTCTCCTCGACGTCGGTGTCCGGCGCCGGCCGGTGGACCTGGAACAGGTCGACGTGGTCGGTCCCGAGCCGGCGCAGCGAGTCCTCCAGCGCGCGGACCAACCAGCGGCGGGAGCTGCCCCGCCGGTTGGGGTCGTCGCCCATGGGCAGGTGCGCCTTGGTGGCGAGCACGACGTCGTCGCGCCGGCCGCCCCTGAGCGCCTTCGCGACGATCTCCTCGGACTCGCCGTGGCTGTAGAAGTCGGCTGTGTCGACGAAGTTGACACCCGCGTCCAGCGCCTTGTGGATGATGCGGACGGAGTCGTCGTGGTCGGGGTTCCCGTGGGCGCCGAACATCATCGCGCCCAGGCAGTAGGGGCTGACCTTGATCCCCGTCCGGCCCAGCGTGCGGTACTGCATGGCTCTCCTCCTGCGTGGACTGCGGGTCGTACGCCCCGGTAGAGTGAAATGCGGAACGCCGTTCAGTTCCCAACAATACGGAACACTGTTCCGCTTTTGCAAGGGGTCCACGCGCATGCCTGACCGCACCACGGAGGAGCCGGCCGCCGGCCGCCGCATGCGGCCGGACGTCCGGCGCAGCCTCGACGCGCTGCTGACCGCGGCGGCCGAGGTCTTCGAGACGGACGGCGTGGACGCGCCCGTACGCCGCATCACGGCGAAGGCCGGGGTGGGAGCGGGCACGCTCTACCGGCACTTCCCGCAGCGCTCGGACCTCATCACGGCCGTCTTCCGTAAAGAGGTCGATGCCTGCGCCGCGGCCGCCCCCGCCCTGGCCGCGCAGTACGAGCCGCTGGAGGCGCTGCGGCACTGGCTGCACCGCTACACGCGGTTCTTCGCCGCGAAGCAGGGATTGAAGGCCGCGCTGCACTCCGGCGACTGCGCGTACGAGAGCCTGCCGGGGTACTTCCGGGGCCGCTTCGTCCCCGCCCTGACGCAGCTGCTGGACGCCGCCGCGGCGGTCGGCGACGTCCGCTCCGACGTGGCCCCGTACGACCTGCTGCGGGCGCTCAGCAGCATCATCGAACCCGACGACCCGGCGTACACGCAGCGCATGATCGACCTGCTCGTCGACGGCCTCCGCTACCGCGCCTGAGGGAGACCGCCGACACCATCCGCAGCGCAGCGCGGCGCCGGGCTCAGCACCAGGCTCAGCGCAGCGCCAGCACCGCCGCGTCGCGCGCCGAGGCCCAGACCGTACGCGCCTCGGCGAAGCCCGCGGCGCGCAGCGTCTCCGCGTGCCAGGCGGGCGCCTGGACGTCGCCGTCGGCGTGGCCCTCGTTCGGGTCGTTCGGGTCGCCGAAGATCGCGAAGCGCTCCGCCGCGGGGCCGCCGAGCACCGGGTCCGCGGCGACCAGGCGCCACCAGTCCGCCCAGTCCAGCACCCCTTCCGCCCGCTCGCGGTCCTGGCGCACCTTGCTCCAGTTGCGCACCGCCTCGTTGATGCCGGGGGTGGCGGGGTCGGGCATGTGGTCGGCATTGACGAAGATGCCGCCCTTGCGGACCACGCCGGCCAACTGCCCGTACAGCGTGGCGAGCTGGTCGGAGAAGAGCCAGTGCAGGGCGGTGGAGGTGAGCACCGCGTCGTACGAGGCGTGCGGCAGCCGCGCCGTCCAGTCGGGCTTGGCCAGGTCGGCGGTGACGAACTCCGCGCGCGGGTCGTCCGCGAAGGTGCCGCGCGCGATGGTGAGCAGCGCGGGGTCGAGATCGACGCCGGTGGTACGGGCGCCGGGCAGCCGGCGCAGCAGCCGGGCGCTGATGCTGCCCGTACCGCAGGCCAGGTCGAGCACCCGGGGCTCCGGCCCGACGAGGGCCTCGACCGCGTCGAGCATGACCGTGAAGCGCTCCTCCCGGTCCGGCATGTACCACTCCTGCTGACGGTCCCAGCTCGCCTGCCAGCCCTGCCAGTCGGCACCCACGGGCGTCGCGGCCTCGGTCGTTCCGGCCGTTGTTCCGGCCGTTGTTCCGGCCATACTGCCTCCCCTGTGTCAGCTGCGTAATACCCTCTAGGCAGGGTCGTCCATTACGACCCCGCGGCGTCAGCATAAGTCGAGCCCGTAAGGACTGCAAGTGGAACTGGCCTATTACTCAGATCTGGCCGTGCGCCTCGTCAACACCGAGGAGCCGGAGCGTGGCACGGACTCGCTGACCTCGCTGGACGCGGCCAAGGAACTCTTCCGGGACAGCGAGAACTTCATCCGGCGGGCCACCGACGCCGACGTCAGCCGGCTGCGCCAGGTGCGCGGGCGGCTGCGGGCGATCTTCGAGGCGGCCGACGAGGGCGACGAGGTACGCGCGGTGGACATGCTGAACGCGCTGCTCATCGACTTCCCGGTCAGCCCGCAGATCAGCGGCCACGACTTCCGCGACGAGGACGGGCGCCCCAAGTGGCACCTGCACATCGCCGAACAGTCGGCAAACGCCGGCGCGGGCTTCGCCGCCGCGGCGTGCATGGGCCTGGCCGTACACCTCACCGACTACGGCGTCGACCGCCTGGGCCTGTGCACCGCGCCACCGTGCCGCAACGTGTTCCTCGACACCTCGACGAACCGCTCCCGCCGCTACTGCTCCGACCGCTGCGCAACCCGCGCCAACGTCGCGGCTTACCGGGCCCGGAAGCGCCAGGCCAGCGGACGCACCGCCGACACCGCCCACGACACCACCGCCGGCACCGACCGCACCGACCGCTGAAGCCCCCGCGAGGTCGGCTCCGCCGAGGAGGCGGGAGAAAACAGGAGAGGGCGACGTATACCACCCCGCCCCACCCGCCACCACCGCGGCAGCGGACCCCGCGCCAACGCCGCGGCCTACCGGGCCCGAAGGCGCCAGGCCAGCGGACGCACCGCCGACACCGCCCACGACACCACCGCCGGCACCGACCGCACCGACCGCTGAAGCCCCCGCGGGGGCCGCAGCCGCAGCAGCGCCCGGGCGACGACCAGTTCGTCGGGCACGGCGCCGAACTCCCGGCTGTCGTTCTCGACGAACCTGTTGTCGCCGAGCACCCACCAGCCGCCGTCGCGGCGCCCCACCACCCGTTTCACGATCAGCAGATCCTGCTGGAACGGATGGCACACCACCGCCACGTCACCGGGCCGCACCGCCGCCCCGTACTGCACGAGCAGCTGGTCCCCCGGACGCAGCGTGGGCACCATCGACGGACCGTCGACCGCCGCGAGGCCGAGGCGCTGCAGTCCTCGGCGCTCGGCGTCGTGCCTGCGCTCGTTCACCTGGCCCTGCATCGGGCATGCACCTCCGGCCTGTCGTCCACAAGGCCCAGCCTTCCACTGGACTTTTGACCTAAGCCCTCCGGGGCACTCGCGAATTTTCGTTCCCCACGGAGTAATGTCCCACCTGGAAGACGATCACGAGGAAGGACGGCTGCTTTCCATGTTTTCTCGCCTGTTCGCCCCCAAGGTGACGGTCAGTGCACACTGCGACCTCCCCTGCGGCGTCTACGACCCGGCCCAGGCTCGCATCGAGGCCGAATCGGTCAAGGCCATCCAGGAGAAGATGCAGGGCAACGACGACCCGCACTTCCAGGCGCGGGCCACCACCATCAAGGAGCAGCGCGCGGAGCTTGCCAAGCACCACGTTTCGGTGCTGTGGAGCGACTACTTCAAGCCTCCGCACTTCGAGAAGTACCCTGAGCTGCACCAACTCGTCAACGAGACCCTCAAGGCCCTGAGCACCGCCAAGGGCTCCACCGACCCGGCCACGGGCCAGAAGGCGCTGGACTACATCGCCCAGGTCGACAAGATCTTCTGGGAGACCAAGCAGGGCTGAGCCCCGGAACCATGCCCGCGGGAACAGACCCGGACAGACCGCGGACAGACCGCGGACACCCGCGCGCCCGCACCGTCACAATCGGTGCGGGCGCGCTGTCGTCCGGCCCGTGTCGGGCGGATTCGCGGATTCCCCCCGGCTGTCTGGCAGTTCCCTGCTACGTCCGCGCTCGCCGAAAACTTCTTGCTACCGCGCGCGTCGTCATTACTTCTTCCCGAGATCGGCGAGCGCCGCCTCGGTCTCTTCCTTCAGCATCTGCTCCACCTCGTCGTACGACGGCGGGTCGGCGGCGTCGGTGCCTCCGCCGTAGTAGCTCCAGTCCATCTCGTAGGTGAACCAGCCGTCGCGTACGGCGAGGGTCATCGAGCGGCTGCTGGCGTCGTCGCCGCTGTCCTCCCGGACGAGGAACGCCTCCTCGCCCAGTCCGCTGACGGGCTCGGTCTTGTACTCGTAGTCCTCGTTCGAGCGGTCCTCGAAGCCCTTGTACGTCGCGGCGAACTCGCCGGTGGGGTCGGACGCCTCGTGCCATATGGCGCTGCTGGAGACGTACGTGCTGGAGTAGTCGGACGAGTCGCCCCCGCGGTCCCTCAGGTTCCAGCTGCAGAAGCTCTGGTCCAGCCCCTCCTGCTGTGAGCCCCAGCCGGTGGCGCCCTCGGTGCTCTCGGCGACGTTGTAGCGCTCGTCGAACGCCTTCAGCTCCGTGGTCTCGCAGAGGTCCTTCTCGAAGCCGTAGCCCAGGACCGCCTCGGGCTCCTCGGCGGAGTCGAAGCCGCCGGTGGCGAAGAGCGCACCCACCCACACCGCGGAGGCGACGACCACGCCGCCCAGACCCCACAGCCAGCCCGGCACGGACTTCTTCTCCGCGGCGCCGAAGGGCGGTGCGCCCGGGGGCTGGCCGGGCGGCTGGCCGCCGGGCGGGGCACCGCCGGCGGGCTGGCTCGCGAGCGGAATGCCGGCGGGCATCGTCGGCTGGGCGTACGGGTACTGCTGCGGCACCGAGCCCTGGGGCTGCTGCTGAGCGTACGGGTTGGGGTTGTTCTGCTGGTACGGATTCGGCGGCGGGCCCGGCGGTATCGACATGTGCGCAATGTACCGCCAGGCGGGTCGCGGGCCGAGTCGCGGCCGGTCGGCGGACAGGGGTGCCCGTCGGTGCGGCCCGGGCGGGCCGGCCCGCCGACCGGGCGCGTCAGCGCAACCGGGCGGCGCGCAGCTGCAGGTAGCGCTGCTCGGGCACGCTCAGGGTGCGCTCCGCCGCACGCCCGTACGCCTCCCGCGCCGCCGCCTGCTCCCCCGCCAGCTCCAGCAGGTGGGCCCGTACGGCGGCGAGGCGGTGGTGCTCCGCGAGCCGCGGGTCGTCCGCGAGCTTGACCAGCAGGTCGAGCCCGGCCCGCGGGCCGTCGGTCATCGCCACGGCCACCGCCCGGTTGAGGCTGACGACAGGGCTCGGCGCCAGCCGCTCCAGCAGGTCGTACAGCCCGAGGATCTGCCGCCAGTCGGTGTCCTCGGCGCGCTCCGCCTCGTCGTGCACGGCGGCGATGGCGGCCTGCACCTGGTACGGGCCGAGGGCGGTGGTCGTCAGTGCGCGGCTGACCAGCGCGACACCCTCCTCGATCTGCGCGCGGTCCCAGCGCCCGCGGTCCTGCTCGTCGAGCGGCACCAGTGCGCCGCCCGGCCCGCTGCGGGCGTCCCGGCGGGCGTCGGTGAGCAGCATCAGCGCCAGCAGGCCGGCCGCCTCGCCGCTGTCCGGCGCCAGGGTGTGGACGGCGCGGGCGAGGCGGATCGCCTCGGCGGCCAGGTCGGCGCGGCGGAGGGCTGCGCCGGAGGTGGCGGTGTAGCCCTCGTTGAATATCAAGTACAGAACGTGCAGCGCGGCGGTGAAACGCCCCGGCAGCTCCGCGGGCTCCGGCCGCTGGAAGCGGGCGCCCGCGTCCTTCAGCGTCTTCTTCGCCCGGCTGATCCGCTGCGCCATCGTCGCCTCCGGCACCAGAAAGGCGCGGGCGATCTCCGCGGTGGTCAGACCGCCGACCGCGCGCAGGGTCAGCGCGATGCGGGACGGCTGGGTGAGCGCGGGGTGGCAGCAGAGGAGCAGGAGGGTGAGGGTGTCGTCCTCGGAGGGGTGGCGCGCCTCCCCCGGCGGCGGTGTGCGGAAGTCGTCGCGGGGCGTCAGCGCGGCGGCGGTCTCCTCGCGGCGGCGCCGGGCCTCCTCGCTGCGCAGCTCGTCCGTCAGCCGGCGGGAGGCGACGCGTATCAGCCAGCCGCGCGGGTTGTCCGGCACCCCTTGCGCCGGCCACTGGCCGGAGGCGGCCAGCAGCGCCTCCTGCACGGCGTCCTCGGCGGCGTCGAAGTGGCCGTAGCGGCGTACGAGGGCGCCGAGGACCTGCGGCGCGTAGCGGCGCAGCAGGTCCTCGACAGGGGCGCTCACTTGCCCGGGGGCGCTTCCAGGATGGGGCGGATCACCACGTCGGAGGGCGGGGAGCCTTCGGGGACGGGGCACTGGTGGACGCGCTTGGCGATCTCGGTGACGCGCTCGTCGCTGGCGCAGTCCAGCACCCAGTAGCCCGCGAGGACCTCCTTGGTCTCGCCGAACGGGCCGTCGGAGACCACGGGCGCGCCGTCGGCGCCGCCGGTGACGACGATGGCCTGCTTGGGCGCCGCCAGCCCGTTGCCGTCGACGACCTCCCCGGTCTCGGCCAGGTCGTTGTTGATCGACTCCATGTGCTGGAACATCGCCTGCAGGTCCTTCTCGGTCCAGGCGGGGTGGCCCGCGGAGCCCGCGCCGTTCATGGCGTCGTAGTCGGCCTGCGAGCCGTAGATCATCACCAGGTACTTCATGGTTCTCACTTCCCGTGTTCCCGGCACCCGGTGCGGGCGCCTCTCACAGGAGACGTCGGGGCCGGCCGGCGCTTCTCGACATGCTCCGCCAAAGATTCTTACGGGAATTTTCCGCATCTGCCCGTTCTCCATAGGAGGAGCGTGGCGTAATCTCGATTACATGATTACATCGCAGGACACGGACGAACTACGAGGATGGATCACCGGGCGTTTGCCCGACGGCCTCTACGACGCACCGGTCGAGGTCACCGTCGACCGGGAGGAGATCCGCGTCGTCGGCACGGTCCCCGAGCCCGCGGGGCTCGGGAAGGACGTGACCGGCGCCGAGCGCGACGCGGCGCTGGACGGCCGCATCGCCGAGTTCCGCGAGCGCACCCGCAAGGAGCGCATGGCGGTGGCGCGGGCGGCGGAGCGGCGCTACCGCAAGAAGGTCTCGTGGGGCGCCGAGTGCGGCGGCCGGCGGGAAATCTTCACGAACGTCTCCGCGCCGGTGATGACCCGGCTGCGGCAGCCGCAGCGTCAGGTGCTCGACACCCTCATCGAGGCGGGCGTGGCCCGCAGCCGCAGCGAGGCGCTGGGGTGGTGCGTACGGCTGGTGGAGGCACACGCGGACGACTGGCTGCGGGAGCTGCGGGACTCGCTGGAGCACGTACGGCACGTACGGGAACAGGGCCCGGACCGGGACGGGGAGCCGGCGGACGCGGCGCCGGACACGACTGGGCGGGGCGCGCAGGGCGTGAAGGACGGGGAGGGCGGGGCGTGAGCGAGGGCACTCCGAGCCTGTACGAGTGGGCCGGCGGGGACGAGGCGTTCCAGCGGCTGACCGCGGTCTTCTACGGACACGTGCGCAAGGACCCCGTCCTGGCACCGGTGTTCGCGCACATGGACGACGAACACCCGCGGCACGTGGCGATGTTCCTCGCCGAGGTCTTCGGCGGCCCCGAGCGCTACAGCACGGAGCGCGGCGGCCACGACCACATGGCGCGCATGCACCTCGGCCGGCACATCACCGAGGAGCAGCGCAGGCGTTGGGTGTCGCTGCTGATGGACAGCGCGGACGAGGTGGGGCTGCCCGCCGACCCGGAGTTCCGGGCGGTGTTCTCTTACTACATCGAGTGGGGGACGCGGATGGCGCTCGTCTACTCCGCCGACGACCCGCCGCCCACGGCGGGCCCGATGCCGAAGTGGGACTGGGGGCAGACGCCACCGTGGCAGCCGGGCGGCTGACCGGCCGACTGACCAGGGTGGTCTGGACATTGGCACACGCGGTCGGATAAACAGAGTATCCGTTGCACATTCGTACACGGAGCAGCGTGACGACCCCCCACAACCCGTACCGTGAGAGGACCGCCATGCGACCTGAGCACCGTGTGAATGTCTCCCGGCGAACCGCGCTCAAGGCCGGCGCGGGCGCCGCGCTCGCCGCTGGCGGGGGCGGCGCGCTGCTCCTCGGCAACGGCATCGCCGCCGCCGAGGGCGGCGACTCCATACGCAGCACGGCCGACGACCCGTCGTACGTCGTCGGCACCGCGGACTGGGGCGCCCGGCCGCCCGCCGAGGACGTCTCCGTCTCGTCCGGCACGACCACGAAGATCGTCGTCCACCACACCGCGTTCCCGAACACCACGGACTACTCGTACGAGGCCGCCGTCTTCATGGCCCGCGAGATCCAGGACCTGCACATGGACGACAACGGCTGGATCGACAGCGGCCAGCACTTCACGATCAGCCGCGGCGGGCACGTGCTGGAGGGCCGCCACCGCAGCCTGGAGGCGCTGGCCGACGGCGGCTTCCAGGTCGTCAGCGCGCACGCGGTCGGCGAGAACACGCGCGGCATAGGCATCGAGAACGACGGCCACTACGTCAACGACACCCCGCCGGCGGCGCTGCTGTTCTCGCTGCGGCGGCTGTGCGTGACGATCGGCACGCAGTACGGCTTCGGGGCGGACCGCATCTTCGGCCACTGGGACTTCAACGACACGCAGTGCCCGGGCGCGCTGTTCTACCGCGAGTTCCCGGCGCTGCGCCGGCAGGTGGCCCACGTGCTCGGCCAGAGCCCGGACGAGATCCCGGAGCGCACCTGGCCCGACACGTACACGTCCAGCAAGGGCGGCACGGTCGAGATGGTGCAGCGCCTGCTGCGCGCGTACGGCTACGACCTGGCGGCGGACGCCGTGTACGGGCCGGAAACGCTGGAGGCGGTGCACACCTTCCAGCGCACGATGGGGCTGCCGGTCGCCGCCGACGGCATCCTCGACAACGCCACGTGGGAGGCCATGACCGTGCCGGTGGGCACGGGGCACAGCGGGGAAGCGGTGCTGGCGGTGCAGCAGATGCTGGTCCGCAAGCTGCACCTGAAGAAGGCCACGGGCAGGTACGACAGGGCGACGGCGGTGGCGGTGGCCGAGATGCAGGAGCTGCACGGGCTGCAGGCGACGGGCGCGATGGACGTGGCGACGTGGTGCGCGACGGCGGGCGGGGTCGTCCGCGAGGAGTTCACCACCGCGTGAGCCGGCGCCCGGCGGCGCACACGCCGCAGGAACGCCCCCCCGGGGCGAGCACCGCCGGGTGGGTCTGGCAGGCCAGGGCCCGGAGCCCGCTGAGACGCCCGCGACGCCCGCGCGCCGGGGGCGTACGGGCTACCCGGGCGCGGCGAACCTGACCTCCGTCTTCTCCGCCCCCGGGGCCGCGAACGCCAGCAGGTCCTCGGCCGCCGCGGCCAGCCGGTCCCTGTCCCGTCCGGACAGCGGCGCGAAGGGCCGCAGGTCGACCGCGGCGGACGTCCGCTTCAGCTCCGGCCGCCACACACCCGCGACGCGACCGTCGAGCAGCAGGGTGCCGCGGACGATGCCGTTCGCCGTGAACACCCGCCGCTCGTCGGCCTTGTCGATGATCCGCGTGCGGTCCGCGTGCGCGAGGAGCACGTTGTCGAAGGGGCCGAGGAGCAGCGGCGGCACCGGGGCGCCGGGGTCGGGCAGCTCGGTGCCGGCGAGGTCGAACAGCTCCCGCCCGGTCTCGTCCCGGTACGTCACCAGCCGCGGGCGCAGCCGGTCGAAGACCGCCTTGAGGCCGGTCAGCGACAGCCACTTCTGCGCGTCCGCGACCGACGCCGGGCCGTACGCGGCGAGGTAGCGCAGCACCGTCTCGTCCGGGGCGGGGTCCGTCGCGGAGGGGGCCCCGAGGTACTGGTCGGCGTGCGCGTAGACGAGTCCGCCGCCCGCGCCCCAGACCCCGCGCGGCGGCACCTGCACCAGCGGCAGCAGCGAACGGGCCAGGTACGCCAGGTCGTTCGGCTCGCCGTCCGGCCAGCGGGCGGCGAGCCGGGCGCCCAGGTCGTCGTTGTGCAGCGGCCCGGCGGCCAGCGCCGTGCGGGCGGCGTCCGCCAGCTCGGCCGGGTCGACGCCGGTGAGCCTGCGGCCGGCGGCGACGCTGTACAGCGTCTTGTCGAGGTACGGCTGCACCACCGCGCGCAGCCGCAGCGCGTCGCGGGCGACGACGAGGTGGATCGTGCCGCGCATCAGCACCACCCGCACCGCCCGCCGGTCGGTCAGCAGCGCCGACAGGTCGCCGGTGGTGAAGCCGGCGAGCCGGCTCCACAGCTGGTAGTACGGGGCGTCGCCGGACTGCGCCTGCAGCGCGACGAGGTGCTCGACGGCGTCGAGCGGCGCCGCCTCACGCCGCTCGACGAGCAACTGCCGGTGCAGCAGGGCGCGGCCCAGCGCGCGGGCGTCGAGGACGGTGCCGGGCGAGGTCATGCGGGTTCCCTTCGTCGTGCAGGTGTACGAGCATGCCAGCCGCGACCGCCGCCGGCCCGGCCGCCCCGGCTGCCCGCCCGCCGTACCGCCCCGGCTATCCGCCACCCCGCACCGCGGATCGCGGCGGGGTCCGTACCGCGCCGATGCTCGCCGCGATCACCATGGCGATCGCCACACACTGCGCCGCCGTGAGCCCCTGGTCCAGCACCAGGAACCCGGCCAGCGCCGCGACCGCCGGCGCCAGGCTCATCATCACGGCGAACGTCGCCGCCGGCAGCCGGCGCAGGGCGAACTGGTCCAGCGCGTACGGCAGCCCCGAGGACATCACCGCCACCGCCAGGCCCAGCCCCAGCGTCACCGGGTCCACCAGGCGGCTCCCCGCGCTCACCACCCCGACCGGCACGCTGATCACCGCCGCCACCGTCAACGCGACCGCCAGCCCGTCCGCCCGCGGGAAGCGCGCACCGGCCCGCGCGCTCATCAGGATGTACGTGGCCCACAGGCCGCCCGCGCCGAGCGCGCACGCGACGCCCACCGGGTCGAGGCCGCCGAACCCGCCGCCGCTCAGCAGCGCCACCCCGCCCAGCGCCAGCGCCGCCCACGCGAGGCTCGCCGGCCGCCGGTTGGTGAGCACGGAAAGCGCCAGCGGCCCGAGCACCTCCAACGTCACCGCCGGCCCCAGCGGGATCCGCTCGATGGCCTGGTAGAAGACGGTGTTCATGGCGCCCAGCACCACGCCGAAGCCGCACAGCACCGCCCAGTCGCCCCGCGAGTGACCGCGCAGCCGCGGCCGGAAGACGAGCATCAACACGACCGCGGAAAGCGCCAGCCGCAGCGTCACCACGCCCAGCGCGCCCGCCCGCGGGAACAACAGCGCGGCGACCGCGGCACCGAACTGCGTGGACAGCGCCCCGCTCACCACGAGCGCGACCCCGCCGAGCCGCCCGGCGCCCCACCCGCGCCCGCCACCCCGACCGCCCACGCGACCAGGTGGCCCGGCGCGTACCCCCGCGGGGCCGGGGTCCGGGGCAGCGGCGGGGTCCGGGGCGGCGGCGGAGGCGGCGGGACCGGGGCTCTGGCACGTCACGCCCCCACGCTACGAGCGCCCGCGCGCGGTGTGAAATGCGTAACCGGCTTGCGGTTATGCTTTCGCAGCATGACGGTGGAGCTGCGGCATCTGCGCGCCTTCCTCGCCATCGCCGAGGAGGGCAGCATCACCCGCGCCGCCGCCCGGCTGGGCACCGGCCAGCCGGGCGTCTCCCGTACCCTGCGCCGCCTGGAGGACCACATGGGCGTCCTCCTGGTCGACCGCTCCACCCACCACCTGGAGCTGACCCGCGCGGGGCACGCCTTCCTCGACCGGGCCCGCGCCGCCGTCGCCGCGGCCGACGCCGCCCTGGACCCCGCGGGCCTCGTCGTACGCCCGCTGCGGCTCGGCCACTCCTGGGCCGCCCTCGGCGACGGGACCACGGCCCTGCTGCGCCGCTGGGACGAGGAGCACCCCGACGTCCCGCTGGCGCTGCTGCGCATCGACGACCGCTGCGCCGGCCTCACCCGTGGCCGCGTCGACGTCGCCGTGCTGCGCGCCCCCGCCGCCGACTGCGCGGCGCGCACCGAACTGCTGCGCACCGAGCCCCGCGTCGCCGCGGTCCCGGCGGACAGCCCGCTCGCCGCCCCCGGCCGCGGCCCGCTCACCCTCTCCGACCTGGCGCACCTGCCGCTGGCGGTCAACACCGTCTCCGGGACCACCACCCCGGCCCTGTGGCCGGAAGCGCACCGCCCGCGCCGCACCGTCGAGGTCGCCAACGCGGACGACTGGCTGGCCGCCATCGCCGCCGGCCGCGCCGTCGGTGTCACCACCGCGGCCGCCGCCCAGGCGCTCCGCCATCACTCGGTTGCCTACGTCCCGCTGACCGGCGCGCCCGCGGTGCCCCTGGTGCTGGCGTGGCGGGACCCGCCAGGCCACCCCGCGGTTCCCGCCCTGCTGAGGCTTGCGCACCAGGTCGTCGGGGAAGCCGACCAGGAACCGACGGGCCCCGGCAACCGTTGATCCATTAAGTGACGCGCGGGATACTTGGATCGAAAGCAGTACCAGCGGTAGATATCCACCCCACACGTCAGGCAATACGTCAGGAGAGACTCATGGCAGGCTTCCTCGACCGCGCGAAGGAGAAGGCGGAGACCGCTCTGCACCAGGGCAAGGAGAAGGTCGGAGAGGTGCAGGCGCAGCGCGAGGGCCAGGCCCTTCTGCGCCGGCTGGGCACGGCCTACTTCAACGAGCAGCGCGGCGCCGGCTCGTCGCAGGAGGTGCAGGACGCCCTGCAGGCCGTCCACGCACACATCGCCGAGCACGGCGACGGATTCCTCACCCGCGGCTGAGCCGACGCCGAGCCCACGCCGAGCCCGCGGCCGAGCCCTCCGCAGCCGAGCCTCTGCGGTACGGCCCGGGGGCCCGGCACGGTCCCGACCGGCCACCCGTCAGCGTCCCGTGCACCCGCCCGAGCCCGCCGGCCCCGCGCCCGTAGCCCCGCCGCCCGCCAGCCCGCCGCCCGAAGACCGGCGCCCCGACGGCCGGCCGCTCGCGGATGGGCTGACGGGGCGGCTCGCCGCGCTCCGCCCCCGGTTGCCCTCGCCCCTGGAGGAGGTCGCGGACGACCGCCTCGCCACCCGCGGCATACGGCTGCTGCTCAAGCGGGACGACCTGATCCACCCGGCGCTGCCGGGCAACAAGTGGCGCAAGCTCATGCCGAACCTGGCGCGGCGGGCGGCCTGCTCCCCCGCCGGGGACGACCGCCCGCTGCTGACGTTCGGCGGCGCGTACTCCAACCACCTGCGGGCCACCGCCGCCGCGGGCCGGCTGCTCGGCATCCCGACGATCGGCGTGGTCCGCGGCGCCGAGCTGGCCGACCGCCCGCTCAACGGCTCCCTCACGCAGGCGGCGGCGGACGGCATGCGGCTGCACTTCGTACCGCGCGCGACGTACCGGCGGCGCGCCGACCCCGCCTACCACGCCGAACTGCACGCGCGCTTCGGCGACTTCCAGCTCATCCCGGAGGGCGGCAGCAACGCCGCGGCGGTACGCGGCTGCGCCGGCCTCGGCCGCGAACTCGCCGGCGCGGCCCAGACGGCGGTGATCGCCTGCGGTACCGGCGGCACGCTCGCCGGCCTGGCCGCGGGGCTGCCGGCCGGCGGACGGGCGATCGGCATACCGGTGCTCAAGGGCGGGTTCCTCGGCGCCGAGGTCGAGCGGCTGCAGACCGCCGCGTTCGGCGGCCGGCGCGGCGACTGGCGCCTCGCGGACGGCTTCCACTTCGGCGGCTTCGCCCGCCGCACCCCGGAACTCGACGCCTTCGCCGCCGACTTCGCCGCCCGTCACGGCCTCACCCCCGAACCCGTGTACGTCGCGAAGATGCTCTACGCCGTCGTCACCCTCGCCGCCGAGGGCGCGTTTCCGCGCGGCTCCACCGTCGCGGCGGTCGTCACCGGCTGACCCGGTGTCGCCCGGACGAGGGGTGTCGGTCGGCGGTCGGCGGCCGGCCCTGTCATAATGGCAACCCGGAGTGACCGCACGGGAATTGGGACGAGCAAAGCCCTAGCCACGGAGCGTAACTAGGGTTTACTATTAGTGACAGCCGCGGGATGGGGTGGCCTTCTCCCGACCAGGAGACATCTCCTCATCGCACGCGGTAGCGTCGCAGGCGAACGATTTGCCGCGCCGGTCCGTTACTCCTAGTGACGGGGGACAGGCCGGCGTTCCCATGGCAGAGAGTCGCCACGCACCATGGAGGTGAGGGTGTCCCAGTTCGAAGGTGAGCCCAGTCCGAAGGACTTCGTCGAAGTCCGGCTGCCGGCTGCCGGGGCGTACCTGTCGGTGCTCCGCACCGCCACGGCAGGGCTCGCTGCCCGCCTGGACTTCACGCTCGACGAGATCGAGGATCTGCGCATCGCGGTCGACGAAGCCTGCGCGATCCTTCTCCAGCAGGCCGTCCCCGGCTCCATCCTCACCTGCGTCTTCCAGCTCGGGGACGACGCGCTGCTGGTCACCGTCTCGGCGCCGACCACCGACGGCCGGGCGCCCGAGCGCGACACCTTCGCGTGGACCGTGCTGTCCGCGCTGGCGGGCAGGGTGGACGCGACCGTGGGGGACGACCGCACGGTCACGATCAGCCTGCTCAAGGAGCGCGGCGCGGCGCCGGGGCTGACGTGACGTACGTCAGGGGCGTTCCGATGCGAGACGAGGGCCGGCTGGCCGCGGCGGAGCGAGAGCGGGCGGACCACATGGACGGACTGCAGCAGCACGACAGGCGTGAACCGCAGGACCGCAGCGGCGCGCGGGCGATGTTCCACGAGCTGCGCAAGCTGCCCGCGGAGTCCGCCGAGCACGCCGAGCTGCGGAACGCCCTCGTGCAGATGCACCTGCCGCTGGTGGAGCACCTGGCCCGGCGCTTCCGCAACCGCGGCGAGCCGCTGGACGACCTCACCCAGGTCGCCACCATCGGCCTGATCAAGTCCGTGGACCGCTTCGACCCCGACCGCGGCGTCGAGTTCTCGACGTACGCGACGCCCACGGTCGTCGGCGAGATCAAGCGGCACTTCCGCGACAAGGGCTGGGCCGTGCGGGTCCCGCGCCGGCTGCAGGAGCTGCGGCTGTCGCTGACCTCCGCCACCGCCGAGCTGTCCCAGCTGCACGGCCGGGCCCCGACGGTGCACGAGCTGGCCCAGAAGCTGAACATCTCCGAGGAAGAGGTCCTGGAGGGCCTGGAGTCGGCGAACGCGTACTCCACGCTCTCCCTGGACGTCCCCGACACCGACGACGAGTCGCCGGCCGTCGCCGACACCCTCGGCGCGGAGGACGACGCGCTGGAGGGCGTCGAGTACCGCGAGTCGCTCAAGCCGCTGCTGGAGGAGCTGCCGCCGCGGGAGAAGAAGATCCTGCTGCTCCGCTTCTTCGGGAACATGACCCAGTCCCAGATCGCCCAGGAGGTCGGCATCTCGCAGATGCACGTCTCCCGGCTGCTGGCGCGCACGCTGGCGCAGCTGCGCGAGCGGCTGCTCGTCGAGGAGTGAGCCGAGGAGTGAGCCGTGGGGCGCGTGCGCGCCGCCGTGACCCCCGAGGCGCCGTGCGCCGTTCTACGGCGCCCAGTGCGTCCACGGCGGCAAGCGGGCGCCGGGCTCAGTCCCGTGCCGTACGGGCCGTGTGGCGGCCGTACGCGGTCGTGCGCCCGCTCCCCCGGCCCGCCCGGCGGTCTCCTCTGCCGTCACGCCGTCCGGCTCGGCCCCACGCCCAGCGCCTCCGCCGTGCTCGGGCTGAGCACGCACACGAGCGCCACCAGCGCGACCGCGCCCAGCGTGAGCCCCAGCGGCAGCATCACGCCGCCCGCGGACGACATCGCCCAGGCCACCGGCAGCGCCAGGATCTGAGTGATCATCGAGGGTCCCCGGCTCCAGCGGCGCTGCCGCCACAGCCCGAGCGCGGCGGCCAGCGGCAGCGCGGCGAGCGCCAGCACGGTGAGCCCGCCGAAGACGGCCTGGCGGGTGCTGTCCGGTTCGCCGAAGATCCCGAGCACCAGCTCGTAGCACCCGAAGGCGGCGATCACGAGCCCCTCGACCCCACTCAGCACGGCGGCGACGGTCACCCGCGGCGGGCGCGGCCCGCGCGTGCCGCTCTCCGCGGCCTCACCGGACCCGCCGTCCTCCGCCGTCTCCGACTGGCCTGGTCCCTGCTTGTCCGGCGCACGCCCAACCGGCTCACGCTTCACGGACCTGGCGCCGGCGGCCTTGCGCTTGGCCGGCGTGCCTGCAGAAGCCACGCCGGGCTCGCCGCCCGCGCCAGACGCGGTGTCCTTCGCCGTCTCCGGCCGCTTCTCCTCGGCCGTCGTCTCCTTGCCCGGCTTCCTCTTCCCCGTCGCGGACGCGCCGCCACCGGCGGCGCCGCGCTTGGCCGGCGTACCCGCCGAAGCCCCGGTCGCCTTCTCCTGCCCGGACCGAGCGGGCGCCCGCTTCCGCCCGCCCCGGCCCTGCGTTCCGCTCATGCCCTCCAGCCTACCGAGAGGCTCCGGGCCCCCACGTCAGGGCTGGGCCCGTCTCGTTCGCGGTAGGTAACCTGCATGCCATGCGTGCGCTCCTCGTGGTCAATCCCGCCGCCACCGACACCAGTGCCCGGACCCGCGACGTGCTGATCCACGCACTCGCCAGCGATCTGAAGCTGGAGACGGTCACCACCGAGTACCGGGGCCACGCCCGCGACGTCGCGCGGCACGCGGCGGACAGCGGCGAGACCGACATCGTCGTCGCCCTCGGCGGCGACGGCACCGTCAACGAGGTCGTCAACGGCCTTCTGCACCACGGCCCCGCGCCCGAGGAGCTGCCCCGCCTCGCCGTCGTGCCCGGAGGCTCCACGAACGTCTTCGCCCGCGCCCTCGGCCTGCCCAACGACGCGGTCGAGGCCACCGGCGCGCTGCTGGACGCCCTGCACTCCGGCGGCGAGCGCACCGTCGGCCTCGGGCTCGCCTCCGGCACCCCGGACACCGACGATGAGGGCGCGCCGGCGCGCTGGTTCACGTTCTGCGCGGGCATGGGTTTCGACGCGGGCGTCGTCGGCCGCGTCGAGCAGAAGCGCGAGCGCGGCAAGAAGTCCACGCACCCGCTCTACGTCCGGCAGTTGCTGCGCCAGTGGCTCGGCGAGGGTGACCGCCGGCACGGCGCGATCACCCTGCGGCGGCCGGCCGAGGACCCCGTCGAGGGCCTGGTGCTCTCGCTCGTCTGCAACACCTCGCCGTGGAGCTACCTGGGCAACCGCCCCCTGTACGCGACCCCCGGCGCGTCCTTCGACACCGCCCTCGACGTGCTCGGACTCGCCCGGCTCTCCACCCCGTCGCTGCTGCGCTACGGCACCCAGCTGCTGACCTCCTCGCCCGACCGCGGGCCGCACGGCAAGCACGCGGTGTCACTGCACGACCTCACCGACTTCACCTTGGAATCGCAGGCCCCACTGCCCTTCCAGATGGACGGTGACCACCTCGGACTGCGTACGAGCGTGACCTTCACAGGCGTACGGCGCGCACTGCGTGTGATTGTGTGAGTGGAAGGGCGGAAAGTCCTTCCAGTCGAACGTTTAGGCTGCGCATCACCCCCTGGAAGTGGGGCCCTGAGTCAACTGAGACCAAGGAATCCAAAGAAACTTCTCTGAAGGGGTTGTATCCGAAGCTGAGGTTTGCGAACCTCTTCATGGCGGCTGGAGCGCCCCTCCCGGGGGCCTGCCTCCGGCGCACTCGCCCCCCTCCACATGCCGAAGGTCACACCGGAAATCTGGTCGGGCCCCTTCACTTGTCGGAGGATTCGTGAAAGCGTTCACATTCACAAGCAACTTACAGCAACGCGAAGAGATGGAGCAGTCATGGACTGGCGTCACAGCGCCGTTTGCCGCGAGGAAGACCCCGAACTCTTCTTCCCGATCGGCAACACCGGTCCTGCGCTGCTGCAGATCGAGGAAGCCAAGGCCGTCTGCCGTCGCTGCCCCGTGATGGAGCAGTGCCTGCAGTGGGCGCTGGAGTCCGGCCAGGACTCCGGTGTCTGGGGTGGCCTCAGCGAGGACGAGCGCCGCGCGATGAAGCGCCGCGCCGCCCGCAACCGGGCGCGCAGGGCAAGCGCCTGACCCGACACCCCCCGGATGCGCGAAGGCGCCGTGGGTCCCACGGCGCCGCTCTCCCCGAGCCGCAGCGCAGCAGCCACTAGCCACAAGCCACACCCCGAGCACCTCAGAGCCCCGGAGCCGACGGCCCGGGGCTTCTTGCTGCCCCCGGGGCGCGCCGGCCGCGCGCGTACGGGCCCCGCGCCGGCCCCGCCGGCCGCGGCCCGCGCGCGTACGGGCCCGTCAACCGCCGTACACCCCAACCACCCGCGCGTCAGCGCTTTTCGGGTTGCACGGGAATGTCGAACACCACCCGCGTGCCCCCCTCCGGCGCCCGCGCCATCGAAAACGTGCCCGCCAACTCCCCCTCGACCAGCGTCCGTACGATCTGCAGCCCCAGGCTCCCGGACGTCGCCGGGTCGAATCCCTCCGGCAGCCCCTGCCCGTCGTCCTGCACGGTGACCAGCAGCCGGCTGTCCTGCCGGCCGGTGGAGCGCAGCGCGGTCACCTCCACGTGCCCCGACTCCCCCGGCCCGAAGCCGTGTTCCAGGGCGTTCTGCAGCACCTCGGTCAGCACCATGGACAGCGGCGTGGCGACCTCCGCCGGCAGCACGCCGAAGCGGCCCGTACGGCGCCCCGTCACCCGGCCGGGGTTGATCTCCGCGACCATCGTCACCACCCGGTCGGCGATCTCGTCGAACTCCACCGTCTCGTCCAGGTTCTGCGACAGCGTCTCGTGCACGATGGCGATCGAGCCGACCCGCCGCACCGCCTCGTCCAGCGCCGCCCGCGCCCGCCCGTCGGGGTCTTCGGCGGCCAGCCGGCGCGACTGCAGCCGCAGCAGCGCGGCGACGGTCTGCAGGTTGTTCTTCACCCGGTGGTGGATCTCCCGGATGGTGGCGTCCTTGGTCATCAACTCACGCTCGCGCCGCCGGATCTCGGTGACGTCGCGCAGCAGCACCAGCGACCCGATGCGCGCCCCGCGCGGCTTCAGCGGGATCGCGCGCAGCTGGATGACGCCGCCGATGCCTTCCACCTCCGCCTCCCGCGGCGCCCAGCCGCTGGCAAGCTTGACCAGCGCCTCGTCCACCGGCTCCTTGCTGGCGGCCAGCTCGGAGGTGGCCTGGCCGAGGTGACGGCCGACGAGGTCGGCGGCCTGGCCGAGCCGGTGGTAGGCGGAGAGCGCGTTGGGTGAGGCGTACTGCACGATGCCGTCCACGTCGAGCCGGATGAGCCCGTCGCCGACGCGCGGCGAGGTCTCCGTGTCGCCCTGCTGCCCGGGGTAGGGGAACGCGCCGGCGGCGATCATCTGCGCCAGGTCGGAGGCGCTCTGCAGGTACGTCAGCTCCAGCCGGCTGGGAGTGCGCACGGTCAGCAGGTTGGTGTTGCGGGCGATGACGCCGAGGACGCGGCTCTCCCGGCGCACGGGGATGGATTCGATCCGTACGGGCACCTCTTCGCGCCACTCCGGGTCCCCCTCGCGCACGATCCGGCCCTCGTCGAGGGCCACGTCGAGCATGGGGCGCCGGCCGCGCGGGACGGTGTGGCCGACCATGTCGTCCTGGTACGAGGTGGGGCCGGTGTTCGGGCGCATCTGCGCGACGGAGACGTAGCGGGCGCCGTCGACGGTCGGGACCCAGAGCACGAGGTCGGCGAAGGACAGGTCGGCGAGCAGCTGCCACTCCGAGACGAGGAGGTGCAGCCACTCCAGGTCGGTCTCGCTCAGCGCCGTGTGCCGGCGGACGAGTTCGTTCATGGACGGCACACCTTGGAGCCTACCGGCGGGACCGGGCGGCACCCGCAGGCTGCCTGCGGCGGCAGCGGGCCGGAGATCGGGGCGGCGGCCAGGACGTGTCCCGGCCGCCGCAGGCAGCCCGCACACCGCGGCGAAGCCGCCGACGCCCGCCACGCGGCCCGCAGGCGGCGGTTGCGGAACGGCAGCGGGCCGGAAGGGACAGCCAGGACGTGACCCGGCCGCCGCAGGCACGCCGCACACCGCGGCAAAGCCGCCGACGCCCACGGCGCGGGCCGCAGGCCGTGACGTATTTCGGGACGCGCCACCCAGACCGAACCTGCCCCCACCGCCGCAAGCAGGCGCACGCCGCGGCGAAGCCGCCGGCGCCCCGCGGTGCGGGCCGCAGGCCGCAACGCACTTCGGGCCGCGGTGCCTGGACCGGGACCCTCAACCCGTCCGGCACCGCGGCCCGGAGCCAAGCACCGGTGCGCACGTCGCGGAGTGTGCGGCCCCGCGGCCTCGCAACCGGTGAAGAGGCCGGGACGCAGTCAGGGCAGAGAGCGCCTCGGGCCTCGTTCCACCCCGTCGTGCGGAAGGGGTGGAAGCCTGACAAGCATTGTGGACTAGACCACTCCCGGCTGTCTACGCCCCGGACGCACCGACTTCGCGGCCCTCGGCCGCCGCCTCAAAGCCCAACGCCGCGACCTCCGCCACCCGCTGCAGCAGCTCCCGGTCGGCACCATCCCTGGCCTGCGCGGACAAGCCCTGGATCACGGCCGCGGTGTAGCTCGCGAGCTTCTCGGCGTCGGTCCCGGCCGGCAGCACGCCGGCGGCCACGTCGGCCCGTACGCGCGCCGCGATGCTCGCGAAACTCAGCTCGCGCAGCTCGCTCATCTTGGCCACCACATCCGGGGTGGTGGCGCTCACGCCGACGCTGAGGACCATGCAGCCGCGCGGGCGGTCCGGCGCGGTGTAGCCGACGGCAGCCTCGCGCAGGATGCGCGTGACGGCGGCGACGGCGGTGGGCTCCTCGGCCAGCGCGCGGTCGATGAACGTCCCGTTGTCGGTGCGCGCGTACGCCTCCACCGCCGCGTCGAGGAGCGCCCTCTTGTCGCCGAAGGCGGCGTACAGGCTCGGCGCGCCGATGCCGAGGAGGCGGGTGAGGTCGGCGACCGAGGTGGCCTCGTAGCCGTGTTGCCAGAAGGCGTGCAGGGCCTTCTCCAACGCCTCGTCGCGATCGAAGGAGCGAGGTCGCCCGCGCTGTTTGGTGGCCATGACATCAATTCTATAGCGTCCGCTAGTTAATGTGATACGGTCCTTTCTGTAGCGACCTCTACAGAAAGGGGGCGCAGCCATGGGCGCGCTCACTGGGAAGACGGCACTGGTCACGGGCGCAAGCCGGGGGATCGGCAGGGCGATCGCGGAACGGCTGGGGCGGGACGGCGCGCGCGTCGCCGTGCACTACGGCAGCAGCGAGGCGGCGGCGAAGGAGACCGTCGCCGCGATCGAGGCGGCCGGCGGAGAGGCGTTCGCGATCAGGGCCGAGCTGGGCGTGCCCGGCGACGCGGCGGCGCTGTGGGCGGAGTTCGACCGGCACGCGGACGGGCTCGATATCCTCGTCAACAACGCGGGCGTCGCCCTGCAGGCGCTCATCGAGGACACCGAAGAGGCCGACTTCGACCGGCTGTTCGCGGTGAACACCAAGGCGCCGTTCTTCGTCACCAAGCTGGGCCTGCCGCGGCTGCGGGACGGCGGGCGCATCGTCAACCTGTCCTCTGTGTCCACGCACGCGGCGCTGATGCCGACGCTGCTGGCGTACACAATGACGAAGAGCGCGGTCGACGCCTTCACCAAGTACCTGTCGAAGTCCGTGGGCGCGCGGGGCATCACCGTCAACGCGGTCGGGCCCGGCGCGCTGGACACCGACATGAACGCCGACTGGCTGCGCGGCAATGACGACGCCAAGGCCGGCACGGCCGCGATGTCCCCGCTCGGCCGGATCCCGGACGTGAGCGAGGTCGCGGACACGGTGGCCTATCTGGTCTCCGGCGACGCCGGGGTGCTGACCGGCACGTACGTCGACGTCTCCGGCGGAGTGCTGCTCTGAGACGCGCTACGGACCACGGCCCCGGCTCCGCGAGGGGGCCGGGGCCGTGGTCCGTACCGATCAGGCGGTCAGCGCGTCACCTTCGCCGACGCGCGCGGCGCGCCGCCCGGGCTCCTGAGGGCTCCGCCCCCGGTCCCCCACCACACCGGCCGAACACCGCACCGGCGTCCCCGCGGAGCGCTCACCGCGTCTCCGTCACCTTCGCCAGCGAACGCGGCGCGTCCGGGTCCTGGCCGCGGGCGATGGTGACCTCGTACGCGAGCAGCTGCAGCGGCAGGATCTCCAGGATCGGCTGCACCTCCTCCGCCACCCCCGCCGTCGGCAGCACGAAGCCCGCCGCGGCGGCGTCGACCTGCGCCTTGGGGCCGATCACGACGAGGTCCGCGCCGCGGTCCCGCAGCCGGTCCAGCACCGGCTGCAGCGCCTCGCCGCCGCGGCCGTCGGTGACGATGGCGATGACCGGCGAGACGTTGTCGACCATGGCCAGCGGGCCGTGCAGCAGGTCGGCGCCGGAGTAGGAGAGCGCCGGGATGTACGACGTCTCCATCAGCTTCAGCGCCGCCTCCTTGGCCGACGGATAGCCGAAGCCGCGCGAGGTGAGGACCATCCGCTCGGCGAAGCGGTAGCGCTGCGCCAGGGCCTTCACCTCGTCCTGCCGGGCGAGGATCTGCTCGGCCAGCTCCGGCAGCACCATGGCCGCCTCGCCGCGCCCGCCGCGCATGCCCTCGACGAAGAGGTAGAGCGCGAGCAGCGAGGCGGTGTACGTCTTCGTCGCCGGCAGCGCCTTCTCCGGGCCCGCCTGGACGTCGATGTGGTATTCGCTGACGCCGGCCAGCGGGGAGTCCGGGTTGTTCGTCACCGCCAGCGTGATCGCGCCGGCCTCGCGGGCGGCCCGGGTGGAGGCGACGAGGTCCGGCGAGCCGCCGGACTGGCTGACGGTGATCACCAGCACGTCGGTGAGGTCCGGCTTGGCCTCGTACGCCGTCGTGGTCGACATCGACGTCAGCCCGCAGGGCAACCCCAGCTGGATCTCCAGCAGGTACTTGGCGTACAGCGCGGCGTTGTCCGACGTGCCGCGCGCGGTCAGCAGCACGAAGCGCGGCGAGCGGGCGGCGATCGCCTCGGCGACCCGGCGGATCTCCGGGGCGCCGTGCGCCAGGACGCGGCGCAGGACCTCGGGCTGTTCGGCCATCTCGCCGGCCATGATCCGGCCCGGCTGGGCGGTGGTCATGCGGGGTGCCTCCGTTTGCGGTGTCAGGTGGTACGGCGGGCGAGCGGCGGTCAGGCCCCGGCGCCCTTGCCGGTGACGACCTCCGCGGCGGCGCGCCCGCAGACGCGGGCGGCACCGTGCGTCGCGATGTGCGGCGCCCCGCGCGGCGGCGCCTGCGGCACACCCATCTCCACCACGACGGTGTCGGGGCGGACGGCGAGCAGGGCGTCGAGCGCGTCCGCCATCCAGGGGTGGCGGTGGACGTCGCGCACCACTGCGACGATCCTACGGTCACCGGCTGCCGCGAGCACATTTGCGGTCAGCGCCGACAAACCCTCCCGGCTCGCCGCGTCCCCGCCGCCGGTGCCCTCGGCGCCGGTGCTCTCGGCGCCGGCCGCCGAGCCGTCGAAGACCGCCGACTCGGTGCCGGGCAGCGCGCGCTCCAGCTCCGCGCCCACGCCCCACGGCGTCTCCTGCCCCACCGCGATGCTCGCCACCGGCGTGAACCCGGCGACGTACACCGGGCCGGCCGGCGGCACGTAGTCCGCGGCGCCCGTGACGCGCAGCGCCCGGCGGGCCGCTGCCTGGCCGACGCCGGGGTCCGGCGCGACCCCCTCCGCCGCACCGCCCGCCGCCGACCCGGCCGCCAGCGCCCGCACCCGGGCGGCGGCTTCGGCAAGCCGCTCCTCCGGCAGGTCCCCGCCGCGCACCGCGGCCACCAGCGCGTCGCGGGTGCGCAGCACGATCTCCTCGTCGCCGCGGGCGCCGAGGCACAGCGCGTCGGCGCCGGCCGCGACGGCCCGTACGGCGCCGCCCTCGATGCCGTACGTCGCGGCGATGGCCTGCATCTCCAGCGCGTCCGTGAGGATCAGGCCGTCGAATCCGAGGCCGCCGTAGACGGCGGGGGTGCGCAGCAGGCCGGTGAGCGCCTCGGGGCTGAGGGTGGCGGGCAGGTCGGTGCGCAGCGCGGGCAGCAGGATGTGCGCGCTCATGATCACCTTGGCGCCGGCCGCGATCGCGGCCCGGAACGGCACCAGCTCCCGGGTGCGCAGCACGCCGAGGGGGACGTCGATCCGCGGCAGGGCGTGGTGCGAGTCGACGTTGGTGTCGCCGTGGCCGGGGAAGTGCTTTGCGCAGGCGAGGACGCCCGCGGCGTGCAGGCCCTCGACGTACGCGGCGGTGTGCCGGGCGACCAGCTCGGGGTCGGCGCCGAAGGAGCGCACGCCGATGACCGGGTTGCCGGGGTTGGAGTTGACGTCCGCGGACGGCGCCCAGTCGAGGTTCACGCCGACCTCGGCGAGCCGGCGGCCCAGCTCGCGGGCGACGGCCCGGGTGAGGCCGGGGTCGTCGACGGCGCCGAGGGCGAGGTTGCCGGGGAAGGAGGAGCCGGTGCGCACCTCCAGCCGGGTGACGTCGCCGCCCTCCTCGTCCATCGCCACCAGCACCTCGGGCCGGGCGGCGCGCAGCCGGGCGGTGAGCCGGGCGACCTGCTCGGGGCTCTCGACGTTGCGGCCGAAGAGCCCGACGCCGGTCAGGCCCTCGTCGAGGCGGCGCAGCACCCAGTCCGGGGGCTCGGTGCCCAGGAAGCTCGGCTGCAGTACGGCGAGGGCGTCCCGGGTCAGCGTGTCGGTGGCCCCTGCGAGTGTCGTCATGGCCGTCGTGCTGTCCCTTCCCGCGGCGGGTGCTCCCGCCGCAGCTTACGAGGTGGCACGTCAGCCCTTCACGGCGCCCGCGGTGAGGCCGGCGGTGACCTTGCGCTGCAGGTACAGGAAGAGCAGGAGGATGGGGAGGGAGAACAGCGACGCGGCGGCCATGGTGGCGCCCCAGTCGTCGCCGAAGTTGGTCTGGAACTGCGACAGCCACAGCGGCAGGGTCTGCGCCTCGGCCTCCTTGTTGAGGACCAGCACCATCGGGAACTCGTTCCAGGCGGTGATGAAGCCGAAGAGCGAGGTGGCCATGAGGCCGGGCGCCAGCAGCGGGAAGATCACCTTGCGGAACGCCTGGGTGCGGGAGGCGCCGTCGACCATGGCCGCCTCCTCCAGGTCCTTGGGCACCGCGGCCACGAAGTTGCGCAGGGTCAGAATGGTCAGCGGCAGCACCATCACGGTGTAGAAGAGCGTCAGCGGCACCAGGCTGTTCAGCATGTCCGCGTCGCGCACCAGCATGTACACCGAGATGACCATGACCTCCCAGGGCGCCATCTGCGCGAACATGAACACCAGGATGATGCCGGTACGGCCCCGGAAGCGCATCCGCGCGATGGCGAAGGACGCGAAGAGGGCGATGAGCAGCGAGAGGCCGACCGCCAGCAGGGTCACCGTGAGCGAGTTCTTCCAGAAGTTCCAGAAGTTGTCGGCGTCGAAGGCCGTGCGGTAGTGCTCGAAGGTCGGGTCCAGGGGGAACCAGACCGGGTCTTCGCTGAGGATGTCGCCGGTCGGCTTGAAGGACGTGGCGAACATCCAGTACACGGGGAAGAGGAAGATGACGAACAGCACCAGGGCCGTCGCGTTGGGCCAGAAGCGGCCGAAGAGCGAGCGCCTCACGAGTCTTCCCTCTCCTGCTTCATGAGCATGCGGATGTAATACGAGGTCAGCCCCATCAGCACCAGGATGGTGAGTACGGAGATCGCCGCGCCCATGCCGTAGTGCTGGTTGCCGACGCCCTCGACGAAGGCGTAGACGGGCAGCGTCTCGGTGAGCCGGTCCGGCCCGCCGCCGTTGATCGCGTAGACGTGCGGGAACGCCTTGAAGATCCAGATGATCTCCAGGAAGGTGGTGGCGAGCAGGAACGGCCTGATGAACGGCAGGGTCACGGAGGTGAAGGTGCGCCAGGCGCCGGCGCCGTCCAGGCCGGCGGCCTCGTACAGCTCCTTGGCGATCGTGGTCGTGGCGGCGTAGAGGTTGATCGCCACGAACGGGATCGACGTCCAGACGAGCATCACCGTGATCACGAAGAAGGTGGAGAACTGGCTGCTGGTCCAGCTGTAGTCGGCCATCGAGTGCCAGCCGAGCTTGTCCAGGACCCAGTTGACGACGCCGTAGCGCTCCGCGAACAGCCACTGGTAGACGGTGGTGGCGGCGATGATGGGCATCGCCCAGGCGAGCACGAGCGCCATCAGCAGGGTGAGCCGCATCTTGCGGCCGAGCCGGGCGAGGAGCAGCCCGACCAGGGTGCCGAGCACCATGATGAGCGCGACGTTGACCGCGGTGAACACGACGGTCCGGAGCGTGACGCGCCAGAAGTCCTCGCCGCCGAGGGCGTCGGTGTAGTTGTCGACGCCGTTCCACTCGGTGAGGTGCTGGATCAGCTCCTTCATGCCGAGCTGCTGGAACGACAGCATGCCGTTCTTCACCAGCGGCCAGCCGAGCAGGATCGCGGTGAGCACCAGCGCGGGCAGCAACAGCAGGTACGGAAGGGCGCCGGCGGACCCCTGGGACCTGCGGCGGCGTCCGGGCGGTGGGGGTTGTGTACGGGCGCGGCCCGCGGCCTTCTCGGCGGCCGGGCTCGGTGTCTGCACAGTCATGATGCGGCGATCTCTTCGGGACGAGGTGGTTTCGGGCCCGCGGGTGCGGGCGGGGCCGGGGCGTACCCGGTCCCGCCCGCCCGATGTCACTTACTCCTGCGCCAGGCGCTCGTTCAGATCGCCCTCGACCGACTCGGCCGCTTCCTCGTGGGAGTCGCCGTTGAGGAAGGCGGTCATGTAGGACTTGATGGGGTTGGGGGTGTTCTCCACCGCGCCCCACTCCGGGATGAGCGGTGTGGTGCCGCCGACGGCGGCGGCCGGCGCCGCGGCCTCGGCCGCCTCGTTGCCCTGCAGCTTCGACTGCAGCGAGTCCTTGTTGGGGATCACGCCGTTGGCCGCCGCGAGGGCGCCCTCGTGCTTGTCCGAGAGCACGATCTTCAGGAACTCCTGGGCCAGCTCCTGCTTCTCGCTGCCCGCCGCGATGGCCAGGTTGGAGCCGCCGAGGAAGACGCTCTCGGGGGTGTCGGCGGTCTCACCGGGGATGGTGAAGTAGCCGATCTCCTTCTCGAAGTCCTTGTCCTTGCTCGCTTCGATCGCGGTGCCGGACTCCCAGCCCATGCCGATGATGGCGCCGGTCTCGCCCTTGCCGAAGACCTCGCCCTGCTGCGGGGTGGCCTCGTCCTTGTCCTTGGGCGCCGTGGAGTAGTCGGCGTACTGCTTGTAGATCTCCATGGCCTCGCCGACCTTGGGGTCGGAGAGGTTGGACACCCACGTGTCGCCGTCCTTCTTCACCAGCTCGGCGCCCTGGCCGATGAGCAGGCCGTCGAAGAAGTACCAGTTCTGGCCGGGCATGTAGATCGGCTCGGCGTCGGTGTTCTTCTCGATCTTGTCGAACGCCGCGAAGAGGTCGTCACGGGTCTGGGGAAGCTCCGTGATCCCGGCTTCCTTGAAAATCGACTTGTTGTACATCACCACGCGGTTCGCGAAGAACCACGGCGCGGCGTACTGCTGACCCTCGTAGATCGACGACTCGTTGAGGGACTCGGTCCACTCGGTGCCGATCTCCTCCTTCAGGTCGGTCAGGTCGGACAGACCGCCGGTCGCCGCGTAGGCGGGCGTCTGGGTGTTGCCGACCTCGACCACGTCGGGCGGGCTCTCCTCGGACAGCGCGGTGGTCAGCTTCTGCTGAATGCCGTTCCACTGCTGCACCTTGTATTCGAGCGTGGCGCCCGTCTTCTTCTCGAACTCGGCCTCCACGTCCTTCAGCCAGTCGTCCGGTGTGGAACCGTCCATGGCCCAGAAGGTGAGCGTCTCGCCCTTGAACGAACCGGGCCCGCCGCCCGCCTCGTCACCACCGTCACCGTCGTCAGAACCGCAGGCGGCGAGGCTTGCCACCAGGCCAGCCGCCGCCAGCACCGCTACCGCCGTGCGCTTCACGTCACCCTCCTCAACATGCCGGCCCACGCCCCCCTGCCGTCGTTCGCCGGCGATTCGCCGGCGATTCGCCACCGAAAAGTCCTTGCTCCCGGACCCTGCCCGTGGAGTGGACTTGTGGTCTTTAATGGTTTAGACCAGGTTGACGGTCTTGGTCTGGACCAATCGTGGAACGAAGCCTGGCCTAGACCAATGAGGGTGTCAAGGGTGTGCGGCCTGCTGGTTCGGCTTCCGTTACCGGACCGACATGTGAGCAATCCCGTCACCCCGCGAGTGCACCGACGGGTGACGAGCCGTGCCAGGATGTGAGCCGCTACCAGACGGAGGAGTCATGAGGACGAACGCCGGACCGGCCGAGGGGACGTCGGCTGCGACGGTACCGGCAGCCGACGAGCCGGGACGCGCCGGGGGGAGCGCCGGGCGGACCACCCGTGTGCCCAAGTACTACCGCCTCAAGCGGCATTTGCTGGAGATGACCGAGACCCTGCCGCCCGGTACCCCGGTGCCGCCGGAGCGCACCCTCGCCGCCGAGTTCGACACCTCCCGTACGACCGTGCGCCAGGCGCTGCAGGAGCTGGTCGTGGAGGGGCGGCTGGAGCGGATCCAGGGCAAGGGCACGTTCGTGGCCAAGCCCAAGGTCTCGCAGGCCCTCCAACTGACCTCGTACACCGAGGACATGCGCGCCCAGGGTCTCGAACCTACCTCGCAGCTGCTGGACATCGGCTACGTGACCGCGGGCGACCAGCTCGCCGAACGGCTCGACATCACCCCCGGCGGGCGCGTGCTGCGCATCGAGCGCCTCCGGCTGGCCAACGGCGAGCCGATGGCCATCGAGACCACCCACCTGTCCGCCAAGCGCTTCCCCGCGCTGCGCCGCAGCCTCGTCAAGCACTCCTCGCTCTACACGGCGCTCGCCGAGGTCTACGACGTCCACCTGGCCGAGGCCGAGGAGACGATCGAGACCTCGCTCGCCACGCCCCGGGAGGCGGGGCTGCTGGGCACGGACACGGGCCTGCCGATGCTGATGCTCTCCCGCCACTCCGTGGACACCCACGGCGAGCCGGTGGAGTGGGTCCGGTCGGTGTACCGCGGCGACCGGTACAAGTTCGTCGCCCGCCTCCGCCGCCCGGTGGGCTGAGCGGCCGAGCGGCGGCGCGTCCCGGCTCCCGGCCGGGCCCGCCGCCGCCTACCCGGCGGCTCCCGCCGCGGACCGTGATCGAAAAGCGACTCATCGCCCTAGTGACGGCGGCCACACCCTGCTCTACATTTCGAGCGCATTGCAAGAGATTGAGAGCTCAGGGGACGGAGCCGCCATGACAGTGCAAGCAACCCCGGAGGACGTACCGCGGAAGCCACGCCTGGAACCGAAGAGCGTGGCGCTCTGGTCCGTCGTCGCCCTGGTGGGCGCCGTCGGCTGGACCATGCTGGCGCTCTCCCGCGGCGAGGAGGTCTCCGCGGCCTGGATGGTGGCCGCGGCCCTCGGCTCGTACGCCATCGGCTACCGCTTCTACTCGAAGTTCATCGCCTACCGCGTGCTCAAGGCCGACAAGACCCGCGCCACCCCGGCCGAGCGGCTCGACAACGGCATCGACTTCCAGCCCACCGACCGCCGGGTGCTCCTCGGCCACCACTTCGCCGCGATCTCCGGTGCCGGACCGCTGGTCGGCCCGGTGCTGGCGGCGCAGATGGGCTTCCTGCCGGGCACGATCTGGATCGTCGCGGGCGTGATCTTCGCGGGCGCCGTCCAGGACATGGTGGTGCTGTTCTTCTCCACCCGCAGGAACGGCCGCTCGCTCGGCCAGATGGCGCGCGAGGAGATCGGCCCGGTGGGCGGCGCCGCCGCGCTGATCGCGGTCTTCTCGATCATGATCATCCTGCTGGCGGTGCTGGCGCTGGTCATCGTCAACGCGCTGGCGGAGTCCCCCTGGGGCACCTTCTCCATCGGCATGACGATCCCGATCGCCCTGTTCATGGGCTTCTACCTGCGGATGATCCGGCCGGGCCGGGTCGCCGAGGTGTCGCTGATCGGCGTCGCGCTGCTGCTGCTCGCGCTGGTCGCGGGGCGCTGGGTGGCCGAGTCCTCGCTCGCGGACACGTTCACGCTGAGCAAGGAGTCGCTGGTCGTCTGGATGGTGATCTACGCCTTCATCGCCTCGGTGCTGCCGGTATGGATGCTGCTCGCGCCGCGCGACTACCTGTCCACGTTCATGAAGCTGGGCACGATAGCGCTGCTGTTCATCGGCGTGGTCGTGGCCGCGCCGACGCTGAAGATGGAGGGCGTCACCGACTTCGCCGGCGAGGGCACGGGACCGGTCTTCGCCGGTTCGCTGTTCCCGTTCGTCTTCATCACCATCGCCTGCGGCGCCCTCTCCGGCTTCCACTCCCTCATCTCCTCCGGCACCACGCCGAAGATGGTGCAGAAGGAGACGCAGGTGCGGATGATCGGCTACGGCTCCATGCTGATGGAGTCGTCGGTCGCGATCGTGGCGATGATCGCCGCATGTGTGCTGGACCCGGGGCTGTACTTCGCGATGAACTCGGCGCCCACGGTGATCGGCGACACCGCACAGTCGGCGTCCCAGGCGATCCAGGGCTTCGGGTACGAGATCACGCCGGCGGCGCTGCAGGCGGCGGCCGACTCCGTCGAGGAGTCGACGCTGCTGTCCCGTACCGGCGGCGCACCGACGTTCGCCATCGGGGTCTCGGAGATCTTCTCCGACGTGACCGGGGACAGCCTCAAGGCGTTCTGGTACCACTTCGCGATCATGTTTGAGGCGCTGTTCATCCTGACCGCGCTGGACGCGGGCACGCGGGTGGGCCGCTTTATGCTGCAGGACACCCTCGGCAACGTCTACAAGCCGCTGAAGCGCGTCAGCTGGTGGCCGGGGCTCATCGGCACCAGCGCGGTCGTCGTGGCGCTGTGGGGCTACTTCCTGTGGGTCGGTGTCAACGACCCCCTCGGCGGCATCAATCAGCTCTTCCCGCTCTTCGGCATCACCAACCAGTTGCTCGGCGCGATCGCGCTGACGGTCTGCACCACACTGCTGATCAAGTCCGGCCGGCTGAAGTGGGCGTGGGTGACGGGCATCCCGCTGCTCTGGGTCGCGGTGGTCACGCTCACCGCGAGCTGGCAGAAGGTGTTCTCGGACGACCCGCGGGTCGGCTACTTCTCCCAGGGCGACGTGGCGCAGGAGAGCATCGACTCGGGCGAGCTGTCCGGGCAGGAGCTGGAGGACGCGGAGACCGTCGTCACCAACACGACGGTCGACGGCGTGCTGTCCGTGATTTTCGCCCTGCTGGTGGTCATCGTGATCGTGGACGCGGCGCGGGTGTGCGTGAAGTCGCTGCGCAACCCGGAGTCGGTGGTCAGCCACGAGGAGCCGTACCACGAGTCGTCGTTCGTCGCGCCCGCGCAGCTGATCCCGACCAAGGAGGAGAAGGCGGAGCTGGCCGCGGCCGGGCTGGGCGCGGGCGGCGGCTTCAAGCCGGGCACCGGGTCGGGCTCCGCCGCCGTGGGCGCCCGCGGCGCCGGCGGCGCGCAGGACGGAGGGGGCTCGTGACCGGGACGGCGGCGGTGGCGGCGGCCGGGCGCAAGGTCTGGTGGTACGTGCGCGAGGTGATCGGCGACACGGCGTACGAGCGCTACGTCGAGCACCTGCGCCGGCACGACCCCGAGGCCGAGGCGCCCAGCCGGCGCGAGTTCGAGCGGATGCGCACGGACGCGGGCGACGACCCGCGCAAGGGCTTCCGCTGCTGCTGAGCGCGGTATGGCGCGGGCCGTACGACTACGAGCCGTACGGCTACGGGCCGCCGTCCCCGGTATCCGGGGACGGCGGCCCGTTCCGCCGGGGGCCCGTTGTCGGTGGGGCAGGGCAGACTCGGAGGCATGGACTTCACGGTGCGGCCGGTGCGGCCAGAAGAGTACGAGCGAGCGGGCGAGCTGGTCGCCCAGGCGTATCTGGCGGACGGGCTGCTGACGTTCGGCGACGGCGACGACTACATCAACGAGCTGCGGGACGTACGTGGGCGGGCCCTTGCGGAGCGCGCGGAGGTGCTGGTCGCGGTCGACGGGGACGGCCGGCCGGACGGCGGCCGGGTGCTGGGCAGTGTGACGTTCGTGACGGCGGGATCGCCGTACGCGGAGTTGAGCGGGCCCGGCGAGGGCGAGTTCCGGATGCTGGCGGTGGCGCGGGAGGCGCGCGGCCGGGGCGTGGGCGAGGCGCTCGTACGGGCCTGTGTGGACGGGGCCCGGGAGCTGGGCGCGCGGCGGATGGTGCTGTCCAGCACCCCGAAGATGACGACGGCCCACCGGCTGTACGGGCGGATCGGGTTCATACGTACCCCGGAGCGCGACTGGTTCCCGCTGCCTGGTCTGCCGCTCTGGGCCTTCGTCGCGGACCTCTGAGGCGTGACACAACATATAGGGGTGGTTCCCTGACGGGCTACTAGATGTATGCTCGTCTCAGCTGCCGACGCAGGAGAATCCGGTGGAAGTCCGGAGCTGTCCCGCAACGGTAAGCGATGTGCCGTCATGCCTGCCGCGCGCCGGTGTGCCCGTACGTCGTGAGCCCGAACACCTCCGGCAGCGATCGATACGTCCGGGTCTCGCGGATCGGGCTCACGGACGCAAGCGGCTTTCCGCCTCCGGCGGCGCTCCCCCACAGCGCGCAAGCGCGCGTGGGCGGTACCCCCAGCGCGCCGTGGGCGAGCCCGCCTGCGCCCGCAGGGCAGCCTCTCCCGCGGGGCCCCCGCCGAGCCAGGGAGAGCAGCATCTTGACGATCGCACCATCCGCCGCGCTTACGGAGCCCGCCTCAGCCAGCCCCCACACCCCCGCCGCTCCCGGCGCCGACGACGGCCCGGCCGCCGCGCTCACCCGTGTCCTCGCCGAGCTGACCGCCGACCTGCCCGCCACCGACCCGGCCAGGGTCGCCGCGGGCGCCCTGCGCGGCCGGCATCCCGGCTCCGGGGAGGCCGAGTTGCGGGAGCTGGCCACCGAGGCCGCGGCGGCGCTGATCGCCGAGGATCCGGAGTACTCGCGGCTGGCCGCCCGGCTGCTGACCCAGGCCGTCGCCGAGGAGGCCGCGGCCCAGGGCGCCACGAGCTTCTCCGCGTCGATCGCCGTGGGCCACCGCGAGGGCATCGTCACCGACGCGACCGACGCCTTCGTCCGGCGGCACGCCGTGCGCCTGGACGCCCTGGTGGACGAGGCCGTCGCCGAGGGCCGCGACGACCTCTTCGGCTACTTCGGCCTGCGCACGGTCCACACCCGCTACCTGCTGCGCCACCCCACTGAGCGCGCCGTCATCGAGACCGCCCAGCACTTCTTCCTGCGCGTCGCCTGCGGGCTGGCCGCCGACGAGTCCGACGCCGCCCTGGCCGAAGTCGCCGAGCTGTACGGGCTGATGAGCCGCCTCGGCTACCTGCCCTCCTCCCCCACCCTGTTCAACTCCGGCACCCGCCACCCGCAGATGTCGTCCTGCTACCTGCTGGACTCCCCGCTCGACGAGCTGGACTCAATCTACGAGCGCTACCACCAGGTCGCCCGGCTGTCCAAGTACTCCGGCGGCATCGGCATCTCCTTCACCCGGATCCGCTCCCGCGGTTCGCTGATCCGCGGCACCAACGGCCACTCCAACGGCATCGTCCCGTTCCTGCGCACCCTGGACGCCTCCGTCGCCGCCGTGAACCAGGGCGGCAAGCGCAAGGGCGCCGCCTGCGTCTACCTGGAGCCCTGGCACGCCGACGTCGAGGAGTTCCTGGAGCTGCGCGACAACACCGGCGAGGAGGCCCGCCGCACCCACAACCTCAACCTCGCGCACTGGATCCCCGACGAGTTCATGCGCCGCGTCGAGGCCGACGGCCTCTGGTCGCTGTTCTCGCCCGCCGAGGTGCCGGAGCTGACCGACCTGTACGGCGCCGAGTTCGACGCCGCGTACGCGCGCGCGGAGGCCGAGGGGCGGTACGTCAAACAGGTCCCCGCACGGCAGCTGTACGGCCGGATGATGCGTACCCTCGCGCAGACCGGCAACGGCTGGATGACGTTCAAGGACGCCGCCAACCGCACCGCCAACCAGACCGCGGAGCCCGGTGCCGTCGTGCACTCCTCGAACCTGTGCACCGAGATCCTGGAGGTCTCGGACGACGGCGAGACCGCGGTGTGCAACCTGGGCTCGGTCAACCTCGCCGCCCACCTCGGCCCCGACGGCGAAATGGACTGGGAGAAGCTGGACGCCACGGTCCGTACCGCCGTGACGTTCCTCGACCGCGTCGTCGACATCAACTACTACCCCACGGAGCAGGCCGCCGCGTCCAACTCCCGCTGGCGCCCGGTGGGCCTGGGCGTGATGGGGCTGCAGGACGTCTTCTTCCGGCTGCGGCTGCCGTTCGACTCCGCGGAGGCGCGGGCGCTGTCCACGCGGATCGCCGAGCGCATCATGCTCGCCGCGTACGACACGTCCGCCGGCCTCGCCGAGCGGCACGGCCCGCACCCGGCCTGGTCCCGTACCCGTGCCGCCCGCGGCGTGCTGCACCCCGACCACTACCCCGAGGCCGACGTGGCCTGGCCGGAGCGCTGGACCGCGCTGCGCGCACGCATCGCGGAGACCGGCCTGCGCAACTCGCTGCTGCTGGCCATCGCCCCGACCTCGACGATCGCCTCCATCGCCGGCGTGTACGAGTGCATCGAGCCGCAGGTCTCCAACCTCTTCAAGCGCGAGACGCTGAGCGGGGAGTTCCTCCAGGTCAACACCTACCTGGTGGCCGAGCTGAAGGCGCTGGGTGTGTGGGACGCACAGACCCGCGAGGCGCTGCGCGAGCACGACGGATCCGTACAGGAACTGACCTGGATCCCCGAGGAGGTCCGGGCGCGGTACCGCACGGCGTGGGAGCTGCCGCAGCGCGCGCTGATCGACATGGCCGCGGCCCGTACGCCGTACCTCGACCAGGGCCAGTCGCTCAACCTCTTCATGGCCGCACCGACCATCGGCAAGCTCAGCTCGATGTACGCCTACGCCTGGAAGTCCGGGCTGAAGACGACGTACTACCTGCGCTCGCGCCCGGCGACCCGCATCGCCCGCTCGGCCCGCGCCGCCGCGGCGGCCACCACGGCGGCCACCGAGCCCGCCGGCGCACCCGCGGCGCCCGCCCCCGTACCCCTGCCCGTCCAGCAGCCGCACGCCGACGACGCGGTCGCCTGCTCCCTGGAGAACCCCGAGACCTGCGAGGCCTGCCAGTGACCACCGCCGCCGACGCCAAGAGCCTGCTCGACCCGGGCTTCGAGCTGACCCTGCGCCCCATGCGCTACCCGGACTTCTACGAGCGCTACCGGGACGCCATCAAGAACACCTGGACCGTCGAGGAGGTCGACCTCCACTCCGACGTCTCCGACCTCGCCAAGCTCTCGCCGGGCGAGCAGCACCTCATCGGCCGGCTGGTGGCGTTCTTCGCCACCGGCGACTCGATCGTGGCGAACAACCTGGTGCTCACGCTCTACAAGCACATCAACTCGCCGGAGGCCCGCCTCTACCTCTCCCGCCAGCTCTTCGAGGAGGCCGTGCACGTCCAGTTCTATCTGACGCTGCTCGACACCTACCTCCCCGACCCGGACGAGCGGACCGCGGCCTTCGCCGCCGTGGAGAACATCCCGTCGATCCGCGAGAAGGCGCAGTTCTGCTTCCGCTGGATGAACGCCCTGAACAGGGAAGGAGGGGTGGAGAAGATCGAGCGCCTGGAGACCAGGGAGGACCGGCGCCGTTTCCTGCTCAACCTCATCTGCTTCGCCGCCTGCATCGAGGGCCTGTTCTTCTACGGCGCGTTCGCCTACGTCTACTGGCTGCGCTCCCGCGGCCTGCTGCACGGCCTGGCGACCGGCACGAACTGGGTGTTCCGCGACGAGAGCATGCACATGAACTTCGCGTTCTCCGTGGTCGACACGGTTCGCGAGGAGGAACCGGACCTCTTCGACGAGGAGTTGGGGCGGCAGGTGCGCGACATGCTCGACGAGGCGGTGCGGGCGGAGCTGCAGTTCGCGCGGGACCTGTGCGGCGACGGCCTGCCGGGGATGAACACCGAGTCGATGCGCGCGTACCTGGAGTGCGTGGCGGACCAGCGGCTGGTGCGGCTGGGCTTCGCGCCGGTGTACGGGTCGCAGAACCCGTTCGCGTTCATGGAGCTGCAGGACGTGCAGGAGCTGACGAACTTCTTCGAGCGCCGCCCGTCCGCGTACCAGGTGGCGGTGGAGGGCTCGGTCGGGTTCGACGACGAGTTCTGACAGTGGTGGCCGCCGGCCGGACCCGCCACGGGGGCGGGTCCGGCCGGCGGTGTCCCGCGGTCAAATGCCGCAGGAGGAAGCGGACCAGTAGCGGGAGGACCGGCCGTCGACGTGCGTGTGGTCGCTGTGGCCCGGGTAGCCGGGACCGAGGATCCCGCCGAAGCCGTGCGAGCGCGCCTGCTGGGCCAGCTTGCAGAAGGACGGGGAGCCGACGAGGTCGGCCGCCGTGCCGTACAGGTGCTGGCTGTTGGAGGCGCCGCCGACCGCGTTGTTGCACGAGACGGAGCGGAAGCCGCTGCTGACGCTGATCGGGACGTCGCCGAGGGTGCGCCGCATCGCCTCCAGCTTCCACATGGTGCGCTTGGCATTCTCCTTGGCCGTGGCCGCGGAGACCGCACCGCCGCCCCAGGTGGAGTTGCACGTGTTCAGCTCGGCGTAGGTGAAGTGCACCGGCGTGCAGTCCGCGTCCTGCAGGCTGTAGATCTTGTTGAACGTGTTCGGGCCCGCGATGCCGTCCGAGGCGAGCCCGTACCGGCTCTGGAACTTGGCCACGGCGGCCTTCGTACGCTCGCCGTACTGGCCGTCGACGACGAGGATCTCGCCGGACGTGACGTGGCCCGCCACCCGGATCTGCAGCTGGGTGACGTCGGAACCGGACATGCCTTCCTTGAGCGTGCGGTTCCAGGTGTAGCACGAGTCCGCCTGCGCGGTGCCGGCGGTGGCGACCGTACCGACGACACCTGCCGCCGCGAGCATGACAATACTGAGGATGAGTCTGACCGTACGTCTGAGCATCGGGCCTCCGTGCCGTACGAATGGGGGGCTCCGAGCGTCGCGCGCGACGGGCGCGCGGTCAACGAGCCGGCCTTCCGCCAGTGGACCAGACCACCGCCGTAACCGCCGCGCAAGAGGCGGCGGTTACGGACACACGGGGCGGCGGCCGGGGGCCGGGGAGGCCCGGACGGCGGTCAGTCGTTGGGCACCGTCTCGTACCGCGGGGTGTTCTCCGCCATCTGCTGCATGACGTCCTTGCGCTCGCGCTTGGAGAGCCGGTCGATGTACAGCCGCCCGTAGAGGTGGTCCGTCTCGTGCTGCAGGCAGCGGGCGAAGTAGCCCGTGCCGTGCACCCGGATCGGCTTGCCGTCGAGGTCCTGGCCGCGCACCACCGCGTAGTCCGGGCGGGCCAGCGACATGTACGCGCCGGGGACGGAGAGGCATCCCTCGTTGCCGTCGTCGAGCTGCCGGCGGTCGGCGGGCAGCTCCTCCAGCACCGGGTTGCACACGGCTCCCACGTGGCGTACGCCGTCGTCGTCCGGGCAGTCGTAGACGAAGAGCTTGAGGTCGACGCCGACCTGGTTGGCCGCGAGCCCCACGCCCTCCGCCGCCCGCTGGCTGACGAACATGTCGTCCGCGAGTTGCCGTAGCGCGTCGTCGAAGTCGGTGACATCCCGGCACTCGCGGTGCAGCACCGGATTGCCCACCACCGTGATCGGCCTGAACGTGCCCCGCTCCCGGGCCTGGCGCTCACGCGCCTCCGCGTCCGTCACGTCGTCGAGGAACACGTCCGGCGACTCCGCTTCCCGCCCCGCCTGTTGCTGCTCCGCCTGCTGCGTCATCCTCGCCGTACGCCTTCCTGGTTCCCGCCCTCACGAGCTTTATGAAAAGACCGGAGTCCAGGGTACGGCCAGCTTCTGACAGCCTCAGACGACTTCCTCAAGATCCCGCCAGTCCCGGGTGTCCGGGCTGTCCGCGGCCCAGCTCTCCAGCAGCCCGCGCACCAGGGACGCGGGCGCGGCTATCCCGCACTCCCGCTCCGGCACCCACAACCCGTCCTCGGTGCGGTGCACCAGCGGCCCCGGCTGACCGGGCTCGCTGTGGTCGTGCGGGTCGAGGGACGCCTGCAGCGAGCCCTCGGCGCTGGGCATGCAGCTCTCCGAGCAGGTGCGACAGAGCAGCCGCACCGAGGACGACCAGTCCTCCGCCGCGTACCCCGCCTCGGCCGCCAGCTGCTCGACCGCGTCCCGGTCCGCCTCGGTGGCCGCTTCCAGCAGCACCACCCACGTCGGCACCGGCGACGGCGCCCACAGCTCTATCTCGTCGAAGACCGGGTACGACGGGCCCGCCAGCGTCGCCCGCTCGCCGTGCGGCACCCCGTCGTGCAGCACGACCTCGCCCCAGCGCCGCCCGGACGACGGCAGCGGGATGCTCTGTACCTCGATGCGCGCCGGGTCCAGCCGGCGGCCCCAGACGACCTCCGCCTCGCCCTCCGGCGACAGCCGGACCGCGGCGCTGCCCAGCTCCATGTCCTCCGGCGGCTCGGCCGCCCCCTGGTGCGCGGCGCCGCCGGGCACGCGCAGCCCGTACGCCTCCCAGGACCGCCGCGCCAGCGGCCAGTCCTGCAGCGCGGTGGCGGCGATGCCGACGTTCCACCAGTCGGGCGCGCCCGTCTCGCGGTCGAGCAGTGCGACGGCCCGCAGGCCGGCGGCGCGGGCCTGCTCCCAGTCGTGCCGGAACTTGTGCAGCAGCGCGAGGTTGAACCACGACTCCGACAGCCAGGGCTCCAGGCCCGCGGCACGGGTGAGCAGCGCGCCCGCGTCGTCGTACCGGCCGTCGCCGATCAACGTGAACGCGCGGTCGGTCGCCTGCCGCCACGAGGCGGAGGGCCGATGCCGTGTTCTGCCGAAGATCTTCACGATTCCTGCCTGCCGTCTTTGACTCCAGGATGACCACTGTGCGCCCCGTCCGCACGGCGTGCTCTCCCCGGGGGGCTCCGTTGCTCCCCGCAACTTCCTGTCCGCTCGGGTGCCGGGCTATGCCCGCATCCAACCACGCGGTGGCGTACACCCGCTTCTTACCGGTCAGTTCACCTGTGCGCCGCTCGCCAGCACCTCCCTCAGCGCGTCCACCACGGCCGGGTCGTACTCCTCCGCGGTGGCCAGGCGCAGCCGCTCCAGCGCCGCGAGCGGGCCGGCGGCGACCGCGCCCTCACCCTTCGCGTTCCCCGTCACCAGGGCGTCGTATGCGGCGGCCACGCGCACGATACGGGCCGCGACCGGCTGGTCACGGTACGGCTCCGCCTGCCGCTCCACGACGACGGCGACCTCGGCGGCCACCCCGGTCTGCCGCACCACCGCGCCGCCCAGCAGGGCGATGCGCCGCCGGTCGGCGAGGCTGTCGGGCCCGCCGCCGGCCGGCACGGGGTCGCCGCCGGCGGCCGGCACCGGGTCGGCCAGCGACAGCTTGCCGAGGTCGTGCATGAGCGCGGCCTGCTCCAGCACGTCCAGCTCCCGCTCGGACAGCCCCCGCACCCGGCCGATCGCCCGGCAGAGGGAGGCGACGCGGTGGGCGTGGCCCTGGGTGTGGTAGCCCGCCATCTCGGTGGCGCGGGCGAGGGAGGCGATGGTCTGGCGGTACGTGCGGCGCACGGCGGCGTAGCGGCGGAACGAGACCTGGGTGAGCAGCAGCGGCAGGCTCAGCACGGGCAGCGCCCACGGGCCGGCCACCTGCGCGGCGAGCGCGATGACCACACCTGTCGCGCACATCGCGGAGCCGACGCCGGGCAGGGCGCGCAGTTCGTCGCGCAGCAGGGGCCCGTACGGCCAGCCGGTGCGGGCGCGGGCGAGGCAGGCGGCGAGCACGGCGTCGCAGAGTGCGGTCAGCGCGAGGACGCCGAGGAGCGCCAATACGTAGACGGTGCCGGGGCCGGGGCCGGGCCCGGCGGCGAGGTCGCCGGGCGGGCCGCCGGGGTCCGCGGCGCCGTCGTCCGGGGTGCCCGCGTTGCCCGCGCACAGGGGGCGGCAGCAGGCGGCGGCGAAGGCGGTGCCGAGCACCCGGCGGACCAGGTGCTCGGCGGTGGGGCCACGGCCGCGGGCGATGTGCGGCACGGCGCCGACCACGGTGGCGGTGAAGGAGACGGCGGCGATCTCCAGCACGGCGGCGCCGGCGGTGTCCGCGGGGATGCAGAGCAGGGCGTAACCGAGCGCGCCGGCGGTGGCCAGAGGCGCGGGGATGCGCGCGGGGGCGCCCGCACGGTGGTCGCCCGCTACCTCGCCGAGCACGATGAGGAGGCCGAAGGCGAGCGCGGCCCCCGGCTGGGCGAGCCCGTGCGACAGCGTCCAGCAGAACCCGGCCGCGGTCACCGCCCCCGCCGCCCCGACCGCGATCCGCACCGAGGGCGGAGTCGTACGGCCCCCGGCGGGCAGCGACGGTCCGTGACTGCGCCGCGGTGCGCCGGACGGTTGCCGTGCCCGGCTCACAGCCGACCGCCGCCGGCCGCCGGGGGCCCGCCCGCGGCGCCGCGCGGATCCCCGGCGGCAGGAGCCCCGCCGCCCGGGTGGGGGACCCGCGACGCCGCGAGACCGCCGCTGAGCACCACGCCACCGTCCGGGGTCGCCCCGCCGTCCGCCGCGCCGCCCGCACGGGCACGCCGCAGCGGCGCGGGCTCGTCCGCGGTGACCTCGGCGTGCCAGCCGCGGCGCTCGATCGCGCCGGCCAGCGCCTGCACCATCCGGGGGTCGAACTGCTCCCCCGCACACCGCCGCAGCTCCGCCAGCGCCGCGGGCACCCCGCGCGCCCGCCGGTAGGAGCGGGTCGACGTCATGGCGTCGAAGGCGTCGGCCACCGCCACCACCCGGGCGTATTCCGGAATCCGCTCGCCGGTGAGCCCGTACGGGTAACCACCGCCGTCCATCCGCTCGTGGTGGTGGAGGATCGCCGAGCGCACCTCCTCCAGGAAGCCGATGCCGCGGACGATCTCGTGCCCGTACTCCGGATGCAGCTCGATGACCCGCCGCTCCTCGGGTGTCAGCGGCCCGTCCTTGCACAGGATGCGCGTCGGCACCCCGAGCTTGCCCACGTCATGCAGGATCCCGGCGAACCGCAGCACCTCCTGCCGGCGCTCGTCCATGCCCAGCTCGCGCGCGATGAGCACCGACGCGCGGCCGACGCGCTCGCTGTGCCCGCGGGTGTAGCGGTCCTTGATGTCGACGGCCTGCACCAGTGCCCGGATCGTCGCCTGGTGCGCCGCGCGTTCGCGGTTGGCCTGGGCGAACGCCCAGCAGGAGATGGCCATCGGCAGCAGCACGAGCAGCCCGCTGGCGGGGCCGTGCGGGCTGTGCCAGAGCATCGCCATCATCAGCCCGGCGAGGCCGTGCACGAGGTACGCGCTCGCCGCCGCGGGCGCGCCGGCGAGCGCCGCGCGCGGCGACCGGCGCTCGGCGGCGGCCTGCATCAGGGCGTCGAGGCAGGTGAGCACGGTCCAGAAGGCCGCGACCGCGGCTAGCGCGGCGGGCAGCAGCTCGGGGAACCCAGCCGGGCCGAGCCTGGCGTCGCCGGGCACGCGCTCCTGCGCGTACGCGGCCGCCCAGCCGGCGAGCGCCAGCTCCGCGGCCCGCCACAGCCGTCGTGGCGCGGCGGGCTGCTCGGCGATCCGGGCGGTCAGCGCGCCCGGGAGCGGGACGAGGGCCGCCGCGGCGGGCGGCAGCAGAAACGCTCCTGCAAGCAGGACCGGGAAGAAGGCGCCGATGCCGTCGGGCACCCGGCCCGCCAGCGGCGGGCAGCGCCAGAGGTGCTCACCGGCCGCGTAGACGGTGGCGAGCAGGGCCACCGCGGCCCAGGGGATCGGGGCGCCGGGCCGCAGCGCGGGGGCGGCACAGGCCGCCGCGGCGAGCACCGCGCACAGCAGGCAGCCGCGCCCGGCCGCAGAGACCTGCGCCACCCGCCGCATGCGCCCCACGCTCCTCGTCCGCGCTGTACTCCGTACGAGTTGGGGAGCATAGGGCGGCGCCTACGGCCGAATGGGGCGCAGTTGCGCAAAAGAACACTACGAGCCGGGTGGATTCGCACCTTCGAGTGACGTGGAGCGGCCGTCGTCACCGGTGCTCCCCGTGCTCCCGGTGTCGAGCACAGGCTGCTCCGGCACGTCGTCGCCGGACCTGATGAGGTCGATCCGGCCCATCACCTTCGCGCGCAGGTCCGTCGGTACGTCGTCCTGGCCGCAGCAGCGTTTGACGAGCTTCTTCACGGCCTGCTCCAGGCCGTACTTCTCCAGACAGGGGCTGCACTCGTCGAAGTGCACCTGGATCTTCGCGCAGTCCCCCTCGGGCATCTCCTGGTCGAGATACTCGTAGAGGTGGTCGAGGACCTCTGAGCAATCAGTCTCGTGCGACTCTCCGCAGCTCATGATCCCGAACCCTTTCCCGTGTGCGAGCCGGCCGACTCGGGTCCGGCTCCCGCCGGCATCAGGCCGCGCTCCTGCGCGTAGTCCTCCAGGAGGCCGCGCAGCTGACGGCGACCACGGTGCAGCCGGGACATGACCGTACCGATCGGTGTCCCCATGATGTCGGCGATCTCCTTGTAGGCAAACCCCTCGACGTCCGCGAGATACACCGCGATACGGAACTCCTCGGGGATCGCCTGGAGGGCTTCCTTCACGTCGGAGTCCGGCAGGTGGTCCAGCGCCTGGGCCTCGGCGGAGCGCAGGCCCGTCGACATGTGGGACTCGGCGCGCGCGAGCTGCCAGTCCTCGATCTCCTCGGCGGCGCTGCGCTGCGGCTCGCGCTGCTTCTTGCGGTACGAGTTGATGAACGTGTTCGTCAGGATGCGGTAGAGCCACGCCTTGAGGTTCGTGCCCTCGCGGAACTGGTGGAAGGACGCGTACGCCTTGGCATACGTCTCCTGCACCAGGTCCTCGGCGTCGGCGGGATTGCGCGTCATGCGCAGCGCCGCCGAGTACATCTGGTCGAGGAACTGGAGCGCGTCGCGCTCGAAGCGCGCGTTCCGCTCGGTGGACGTCTCCTCGGGCGCCGACCGCTCCTCGGCCGACTCGCCCTTCCCCGCGTCGGTCCCAGTGACGAGACCCACCTCCTCCAGCACCGTGGCGGAGCCATTAGTGGCCCCGTACGGTTCGGAGGATAGACGACGTCCGTGCACATCCGCCGCCCAGTACTTCTCCGCTGCCGCCGGCTGCGGACGCGACGGGCATGCAACCCTGCTCATACGCTTCCCTTCGTTGATCGCGTGGAACGTACATCGGCGACAACGCCCGCCCCCGATGGCGCATTCCCGGCGGTTCCGCAGGACACCCGGGCTCGGGGTGGGCTGTTCCGGGGCGTCAGCGCAGGCCGGCGAGCCACTCCGCCGCGGCGGCGGTGATCGTGGCGGCGGTCCCGGCGTCGTCGGGTGGCGCGCTCTTGGCCACGGCGAAGCCGTGGTCCGCGTACGGCACGGGCACGACGTCGACGTCCGCGGGGAACTCCGCGGGGCCGCCGAAGGGGTCGCGCTCGCCCTGCACCACGCGGGTCGGCACCCCGGCGTCCAGCAGCTCCGCCAGCCGCGACTTCTCCGGCTTGCCCGGCGGGTGCAGCGGGAAGGCCAGCGCGAGCACCGCCCGGGCCCCGAGCGCGCGGGCCGTGCGGCACGCGACCCGCGCGCCGGCGCTCCGCCCGCCGGCGACGACCGGCACACCGGGCTTCTCCAGGGCGGGCCACAGCGCGGTCCAGCCGGCGTCGAGGGTCCTGGGCGCGGGCGCCAGCTTGCGGCCGGCGACCCGCCAGGGCTGCTCGACGAGCGCGACGGTGACCCCCTCGGGGGGCAGCGCGGCGGCCAGCGACCGCAGGTCGCGGGTCTCGATGCCGCCGCCGGCGCCGTGGCTCAGGGCGAGCACGAGCCGCGGGCGTGCGGCCCGGTGCCAGGTGATGCGGGCGTCGCCGGGCGGGGTGGCGACGGTCTCCGTGGTGGGCTTCACCCGGCACAATCTAGGCGAGCCGTACGCGCCCCCGGCGCCCCCGCACCGGGGACGTCGGCAGATCCGTGCGGGCAGCCGTCCGCCCGGCTCAGCGGATCAGTCGGGCACGTGCTTCCTCTGCCATCTTCTGCTTCTTCTACTGATTCTGCTTCTTAGCGCGGGCACGGGCCATCAGGACGATGAGCACGATGATCACGGCGATGACGACCAGCACGATGATCATCGTCGTGCCATCGCCATCACCGCCGGCGCCGGCGCCGCCGCCGCGGTAACCTCCGCCGCGGCCCCCGCGCGCGAGTAAGCCGGAAACTTCCTGGATGTAGGCCATGGCCGGGGAGTCTAGGCCGTGGAGATCCGGACGCCGACCCGGCCCCGGGGAGCCGCCGCCTGGGCACGTTCCGGCCGGGCGGACTCCGTAGCCGGGCGGACTGCGTAGGGTTCGGCCCCTAGAACAGCGTCTCTTCCTCCGGCGCCGCTATCTCCTCCACCAGCTCCGCGCCGTTGTTCCGCACGTCGCTCACCTTCGTCGACACGGGGAACGCCCGCAGCAGCCCCGGGGGCGGCGGGCGCAGCAGCTCGCGCAGCTCCTCGGGGTCCTTGTTGGCCGGGTCGAGCCAGGCGTCCCAGCGGTCCGGGGGGAGCATCAGCGGCATCCGCGGGTGGATGTCGGCGAGGGTGTGCGGCCCGGACTCCCCGGCCGCGCCGCCCGCCAGCTCCGTGGTCTCCGCCTCCGTCGTCACCACCGTGCACGTCACCCACCACGCGCGCGGGTCCTCGTCCGGCAGGGTCTTGTCCCGCCAGAACTCGAAGAGCCCCGCCATCGCGAAGACCGAGCCGTCGACCGGGGTGACGAAGTACGGCTGCTTGCGGGGGCGCTTCTTCTTGCCCTGCTCCTCCAGCTGCCGCTCGCCCTTGAACGTCAGCCACTCGAAGTAGCCGTCGGCCGGCAGCAGGCAGCGTCGCGAGGCGAACGCCCGGCGGTAGGCCGGCTTCTCGTGCACGGTCTCGGCCCTGGCGTTGATCATCTTGACGCCCAGGTCCGGGTTCTTCGCCCAGGACGGCACGAGGCCCCAGCGCAGCGCCCGCAGCTGCCGCACCGGCCGCGGGTCGTCGGAGTCCCGCTCCGGGCGCTCCAGCACCGCGTACACGTTCTTCGTCGGCGCCACGTTGTAGTCGGGCGCCAGCGTCTCCTCCGCGTCCCACTTCTCCACGTCGAAGAGGTCGACGAGGTCCTCGGGTTTCCTGCTCGACGCGTACCGTCCGCACATGGGTGACAAGACTGCCACGCCCCTCTGACAGTCCGCACATGCCGCCTTGGCTACCCTGCTCGTTCCGAGCACCGGGAGGGCACGATGGAAGGCACCAGCCTCGGCGAGCTGTGGGACCGCGTCGTCGGTACGCAGCCCGACCCCTCGGAGTGGCTGGTCGCGGTGGCCGGGCTGGTGGCGCTCTCCGCCGTGCTGCCCTGGGGCGTATGGCGGGTGGCGCGCAACGCCGTCACCATTGCGCACGAGGGCGGCCACGGCCTCGTCGCCGTGCTCACCGGGCGGCGCCTGGAGGGCATACGGCTGCACTCGGACACCTCCGGCCTGACCGTCAGCCGCGGCAAGCCCTCCGGCCTCGGCATGGTCCTCACCGCCGCCTCCGGCTACACCGCCCCGCCGCTGCTCGGCCTCGCCGGCGCCTGGCTGCTGGCCGACGGGCGCATCACGGCGGCACTGTGGGGCGCGATCGCCCTGCTCGCGGCGATGCTGCTGATGATCCGGAACGCGTACGGGGTGGTGACCGTCGTCCTGACCGGCGCCGCGTTCTTCCTCGTCTCCTGGCTGACCGAGCCGGAGGTGCAGGCCGCGTTCGCGTACGGGGCCGTGTGGTTCCTGCTGCTCGGCGGCGTGCGGCCGGTCTTCGAGCTGCAGCGCAAGCGGCGCCGCGGCGAGGCGCCGCAGTCCGACGCCGACCAGCTGGGGCGGCTGACGCACACCCCCGCCGGGCTGTGGGTGCTGCTGTTCTACGTGGTCGCGCTCTGCGCCCTCGCCGGCGGCGCCCGCTGGCTGCTCGACCTCTGATCCGCCCGCCGCCGTCCGCACCCGCTCGCGCCGGGCCGCGCCCGGCCCGGTTGTCCACAACCGGCCGGTTGTCCACAGGCCGCGGCCGGCCCCTGCGATGGGCGGGCCGGCCCGCATAGGGTGAAGGCTATGACCGCTTCGCAGAGCAGCCCCTGGCCCGCGCCGTCCGCCGCCGCCCCCGTGACGGCCGCCGTCACCGTGCCCGGGTCGAAGTCGGTGACGAACCGTGCGCTGGTGCTCGCCGCGCTCGCCGACGGGCCGGGCCGGCTGCGCCGGCCGCTGCGCTCGCGCGACAGCGCCCTGATGGCGGGGGGCCTCACGGCCCTCGGCGTCGGCATCGAGGAGGCCGCGGGCCCGGACGGCGCCGAGGAGTGGCGCGTCAGCCCCGGCGGCGGACTGCGCGGTGACGCCTCGGTGGACGTGGGCAACGCGGGCACGGTGATGCGCTTCCTGCCCCCCGTCGCGGCCCTCGCCGACGGCCCGGTCCGCTTCGACGGCGACCCGCGCAGCCACGAGCGCCCGCTGCACGGCGTCATAGACGCACTGCGGGCCCTCGGCGCCCGGATCGACGACACCTCACAGGGCAGCCGCGGCGCGCTGCCGCTGACGGTGCACGGCACAGGCGCGCTGCCGGGCGGCGCGGTCGAGGTCGACGCCTCCTCGTCCTCGCAGTTCGTCAGCGCCCTCCTGCTGTCCGCGCCGCGCTTCGACAAGGGCGTCGAGCTGCGGCATACGGGCCACCGGCTGCCCTCGACGCCGCACATCCGGATGACCGTCGAGATGCTGCGCGCGGCCGGTGCCGAGGTGGACGCGCCGGAGGACGGCGGCGAGCCCCACGTGTGGCGGGTGGCGCCGGGCGCCCTGCGGGGCCGGGACCTGACGGTGGAGCCGGACCTGTCGAACGCGCAGCCGTTCCTGGCCGCCGCGCTCGTCACCGGCGGCCGGGTGACGATCCGCGACTGGCCCCGGCAGACCACGCAACCCGGGGACGCGCTGCGCGAGATCTTCACCGAGATGGGCGGCTCCTGCGAGCTGGTGACCACCGCCGGGGGCACGGACCTGGTCTTCTCCGGTGCCTCCGCCGGCTCCTCGGGAGGCTCCTCGGCCGGCGGTGTACGCGGGATCGACATCGACCTCTCCGAGGTCGGCGAGCTGACCCCCGGTATCGCGGCGGTGGCGGCGCTGGCGAATTCCCCGTCCCGGCTGCGCGGCGTCGGCCACCTGCGGCTGCACGAGACGGACCGGCTCGCCGCCCTCACCGCGGAGATCAACGGGCTGGGGGGCGACGTCACCGAGACCGAGGACGGCCTGGTGATCCGCCCGCGCCCGCTGCACGGCGGCGTCTTCCACACGTACGACGACCATCGCATGGCCACCGCGGGCGCGGTCCTGGGCCTGCTGGTGAAGGGTGTGCTCGTGGAGAACGTGGAGACGACCGCCAAGACCCTGCCCGACTTCCCCCAGATGTGGGCCGGCCTGCTCGCCGGGACGGATGCCGGGACGGACGCCGCTCCCGGCGCCGGGCCCGAAGCCGGCGCGCCCGCCGCCCCCGCCCCGAGAGACTGACCCGCACGATGCGGCGCTATGGCAAGAACCCCGACGAGGACGACGTCCGCGTACGCCCGGACCGCCGGGGCAGCCGGCCCCGCAGCCGCAACCGCCCCAAGCACGAGGACGCCGCCGAGGGCTTCGTGCTGACCATCGACCGCGGTCGCATCACCTGCCTGGTCGAGGAGCGCACGATCACCGCCATGAAGGCGCGCGAGCTGGGCCGCAAGGGCATCGTCGTCGGCGACCGGGTCGCCGTCGTCGGGGACGTCTCCGGCGACCCCGGGACGCTGGCGCGCATCGTCCGGGTCGAGGAGCGCACGTCGGTGCTGCGCCGGACGGCCGACGACGACGATCCGTACGAGCGCGTGGTCGTGGCCAACGCCGACCAGCTGGCCATCGTCACCGCCCTCGCCGACCCGCCGCCCCGGCCGCGGCTGGTCGACCGCTGCCTGGTCGCGGCGTACGACGGCGGGCTCGACCCGCTGCTCGTGCTGACGAAGTCCGACCTGGCGCCCGCGGCCGAGCTGCTGGAGTCGTACGCGCCCCTGGGCGTGCGGGCCGTCGCCTGCAACCGCGACGAGCTGGCCACCGGCGAGGGCGCCGCCCGCGTGCTGGACCTGCTCACCGACCGGGTCACCGCCTTCGTCGGCCACAGCGGCGTCGGCAAGACCACCCTGGTCAACGCGCTGGTGCCGGAACGCCAGCGGGCCACCGGCGAGGTGAACGTCGTCACCGGCCGCGGCCGGCACACCACCACGTCCGCGCTCGCCCTGCCGCTGCCCGACGACAAGGGCTGGGCCATCGACACCCCCGGCGTGCGGTCCTTCGGACTGGCGCACGTCGACCCGTCCCGTGTCATCCACGCCTTCCCCGACCTGGAGCCCGGGACGGCGGACTGCCCGCGCAGCTGCAGCCACGACGAACCCGACTGCGCGCTCGACACCTGGGCCGCAGAAGGCCACGCGGACCCCGCGCGGCTGGCCTCGCTGCGCCGCCTGCTCGCCACCCGCGAGCGCCGCGAGGGAGACTGACGAGCTGTCAGCCGACGAGTGATCGAAGCCGTCCGGCAGTTTCCGTCGCGGCCGCGGAGGCGCGTTGGGCATAATCGCTGGAGCGTCAACCGAATGGGAGGCACCACACGATGGCGTGGCTGCTGGTCGTCGTGGCCGGGCTCCTCGAAACCGGCTTCGCGGTCTGCCTCAAGCTCTCCCACGGTTTCACCCGGCTCTGGCCGACGGTCGCCTTCTGCGCGTTCGCGCTCGGCAGCTTCGGTCTGCTGACGCTGTCGCTGAAGAAGCTGGACGTCGGCCCGGCGTACGCGGTGTGGACGGGCATCGGCGCCGCGGGCACCGCCCTCTACGGCATGGTCTTCCTCGGCGACCTGGTCTCCACGCTGAAGATCGTCTCCATCTCGCTGGTGATCGTCGGCGTCATCGGCCTGCAGCTGTCCGGCTCGGCGCACTGACCGGCAGCAGCCCGCGGACCATCCGCTCCACGTCCTCGCCCCCGGCGGCCGGCGCGACCACGTACGACAGCGTCAGCCGTGTCACCGCCTCGCAGACCCGGCGGCGTTCGGCCGGCGCCCCCGGCAACTGCTCCGCCAGCGCCTGCAGTACCCCGTCGCGTACCTTGTCGACCAGCTCGGCCGGCGACTCCACGGACAGGTCCCGCTCCGCACGCCGCTCCCCCGGCGCCCCGTCCCGCGCGGCCACGTGCCGCGCCGGGGCCGGCAGCTGCTCGCCCCAGCACCCGGTGAGCGCGGCGCGCACCAGCGGGTTGCCGCGCGCGGCGCGCAGCGTCCAGGCGACCAGGGCGAGCAGCCGGCCGCCGGCGTCGGCACCGGACCTGCGGGCACCGGCCAGCGTCCGCTCCACGCCCGCGAGATAGCCGTCGATCTCGCGTCTGACGAGGGCCTGGGCAAGGCCCTCCTTGCTGCCGAACTCGTTGTAGAGAGTCTGGCGGGACACCCCGGCCGCGGCGGCGACGTCGACCATCCGCACCGCCGCCCAGGGCCGGCTCCTGAGCGCCGCAAAGGCTGCGTCGAGGAGTCCTTCTCGCGCTGTAGGCATCGTGGCCTCCAGAGGGCGACCGTGCGCTCAGAATTGACGCACCGCCAGGTGCTGTCAAGGGTCCGTACGGGGGCTCGGAGACCCGCCACGCGCCTCGGCGACGGTTGACGGTGCACCTTTGGGGTTACTGTTCGTTGCATGGCCGGTTTTCATGATGATCTGCGTCTCGCCCACGTTCTGGCGGACGCCGCCGACGCCGCCACGATGGAGCGGTTCAAGGCCCTCGACCTGAAGGTCGAGACGAAGCCGGACCTGACTCCGGTGTCGGAGGCGGACAGATCGGCGGAGGAGCTGATCCGCTCCTCGCTGCGGCGCGCCCGGCCGCGCGACGCGGTGATGGGCGAGGAGTACGGCACCGAGGGCACCGGCCCGCGGCGCTGGATCATCGACCCCATCGACGGCACCAAGAACTACGTGCGGGGGGTGCCCGTCTGGGCCACGCTGATCGCACTCATGGCCCCGGGCGCCGAGGGCAACCAGCCGGTCGTCGGCGTCGTGTCGGCGCCGGCCCTCGCCCGCCGCTGGTGGGCGGTGGAGGGTGGCGGCGCGTACACCGGGCGCAGCCTGGCGAAGGCGAGCCCGCTGCGGGTGTCCGGCGTGCGGCGGATCGAGGACGCCTCGTTCGCGTACTCCTCGCTGCACGGCTGGGACGAGCGCGGCAGGCTCGATGGCTTCCTGCACCTGACCCGCGACTGCTGGCGCAGCCGGGGCTACGGGGACTTCTGGCCGTACATGATGGTCGCCGAGGGGACGGTCGACATCTGCGCCGAGCCGGAGCTGTCGCTGTGGGACATGGCGGCGTGCGCGGCGATCGTGGCAGAGGCCGGCGGCTCGTTCACCGGTCTGGACGGCGAGCCCGGCCCGCACAGCGGCAATGCCGCGGCGTCCAACGGGCTGCTCCACCAGGAGCTGCTGAAGTACCTCGGCCCGTAGGCCACCGGCCCCGGTCCCGGTCCCAGTCCCGGCCCTCGGCCGCCCGCCCGGGCCGCCGGCAAACCCGCGCACGGAGGCGCGTGCCCGGCCCGGCCGGACCCTCCCGCCCCCTTGTTGCCCTCCGCGGAGCGTGCCAACCTGGCAGAGACAGACCTTGTGAACTTGTGAAAGCCTTCACAGGCAAGCAGGGCCCCGTTTCGCCTAGGAGGTGGCTCCACCCCATGCTCGTCCGTGACGCCATGAGCACGGTGGTCCTCACCATCGGCCCCGCGCACACCCTCCGCCAGGCCGCCCGGCTGATGTCGGCGCGGCGCGTCGGCGCGGCGATCGTCTTCGACCCTGACACCAGCGGGCTCGGCATCCTGACCGAGCGCGACATCCTCAACTCCGTCGGCGCGGGCCAGGACCCGGACATGGAGAAGGCCGACGACCACACCACGACCGACGTCGTCTTCGCCGCACCCGGCTGGACCCTCGACGACGCCGCCGAGGCCATGACCCACGGCAGCTTCCGCCATCTGATCGTCCTCGACGACGCGGAGCCGGTCGGCGTCGTGTCCGTACGCGACATCATCCGCTGCTGGACCCTGCAGCAACAGGAGCCGGCGCGCCGCGAGACAGCCCTCGCCTAGCGCGACCGAACGTGCCAGAGGGGCCGGGAGCCCGACCGGCGTCCCGACCCCTCTGTCCGTGTACGGCAACCGGCCCGCGGCCACGCAGGGCCTGGGGCGCGACCTCGCGACCGATCGCCGCAGTCTGCGACGGAGCCTACATTAGACATAGTCCAAGTCAAGATGCCCATGAAGTTCGTATGGGTTCTGGCCATAGAGCGGTGCGCTGCTACCCTGAATGCATGAGCGACCTCCTGGAGCGACTGCGCGGCCGAGGCTTCCGGCTCACCGCACAGCGGCGAGTCGTGGCCGAGGTCCTGGACGGCGACCACGTGCACTACACCGCCGACGAAGTTCTCGCGCGTGCCACCGCCCGGCTCCCCGAGATCTCCCGGGCGACCGTCTACAACACGCTGGGTGAGCTGGTCGCGCTCGGCGAGGTGCTCGAAGTCAGCACGGACGGCCGCGCCAAGCGGTACGACCCGAACGCCCACAGCGCCCACCAGCACCTGGTGTGCAGCCGCTGCGGCTCGATCCGCGACGTGCGCCCGGAGGGCGATCTGCTGTCGACCCTGCCCGCGGCGGAGCGCTTCGGCTTCAGGATCTCCGGCGTGGAGGTCACGTATCGCGGCATCTGCCCGGACTGCGCGTAGCCCCCTGGTAAGTGATTTGCGCTGGTCGATCGGCCAGGGGTAGTGTTGGTTTCACCGACGCGGGGTGGAGCAGCTCGGTAGCTCGCTGGGCTCATAACCCAGAGGTCGCAGGTTCAAATCCTGTCCCCGCTACCACTGACGGAGGCCCGGACCACACGGTCCGGGCCTCCGCCGTTGTCTGCTGTCGTCGTTTGCTGTGGGCAAGACCACGAGTAAGGGGCGACGGCCATTGCCGTCGCCCCTTACCTTGAGCCGCTCAGGCGGTCAGGCGGTCAGCTCCTGCGCGAGCGCGTCCCGCAGCCGGGCGGCGCGCTCGGCGACCTCCGCCGGACCCAACTCCACCGCCCGCGACGACCAGTGCTGGCTCTCCGGCAGGTCGCCCCGCCGGGCGGCCAGCAGCGCGAGCCGCAGCGCGGCGCGGCCGTGGCCGTGCTCCGCCGCCCGGCGCCACCAGATCGCCGCCTCCGGCACGCTGCCCTCCCGGGCCAGCAGCAGGCCCAGGTTGAACGCGCCGTTGCGGCTGCCCGCCTCCGCGGCGGCCCGGTACCACCGGCCCGCGGCCTCCGTGTCGCCCCGGCCGGCCGCGCGCATGCCCAGCCGGACCTGGGCCCGCCGGTGCCCCTGCCGCGCCGCCTGCTCGTACCACCGCTCGCACTCGGCGGCGTCGGCGCCGGAGGCATCCGGACCGCCGGAGCCGCCCGCGGCGCCGGCCGGACCCGCCGACCCCGCGCCGCCCCAGGCCCGCGCGCTGCGCGACCCCGCGGCACCCGCGGCGTCCGGCCCGGGCCCTGCTCCGGGGCCCGGCCGCCGGTCGTCCAGCAGCGCCGCCAGCCGGAACGCCCCCTCGGCGCTGCCGCCCTCGGCGGCCGTCCGCAGCCGGTGCTCGGCCTCCTTCTCCTCGCCGTCGCGCAGCAGCGCGATGCCGACCTGCAGCGCCGCCTCCACGTGCCCGGCCGACGCGGCCCGCTCGTACCACTGCCGGGCGCCTGCCTCGTCCTCCCGGCCCGCGTGGATGATCCCGAGGTTGAACGCCGCGTCGACGCTCCCCGCCTCCGCGGCCTTCGAGAACCACGGCTCCGCGCCCGCGGCGTCGCCGCGCTGCAGCAGCAGCACGGCCAGCGCGTTGGCCGCCTCGCAGTGTCCGGTGTACGCGGCCTGCCGGTACCACTGCTCGGCCTGCTCCACCCGGCTCTCCCCGGCGCACAGCAGCGCCAGGTTGTACGCGCCGTTGACGTCGCCCGCGGCCAGGGCCGCGCGGTACCACCGCTCCGCCTCCTGCGGCTCGCCGCGGTCCGCGTACAGCGCGCCGAGCGCGTTCGCGGCGTTGCCGTCGCCGTCCTTCGCCGCCTGGCGCCACCACACGGCGGCGCTGGCGTCGTCACCGGCGTCGCGCAGCAGGAAGCCCAGCGCGCAGGCCGCGCGCGGCTCACCGCCCCGCGCGGAGATCACGTACCACCGGCCGGCCTCCTGCGACTCGCCGCGCTCCTCCAGGAGCGTGCCGAGGTGCAGCGCGGCGCGCACGTGCCCGCGCGCGGCGGCCTGCCGGTACCACTGCTCGGCCTCGGCGACCGGGTCGTCCCCGGCCCCGGCCGCGCCGCGTACGAGGCTCACCGTGCCCGGCCGCGCCGCCGGCGGCGACAGCCGCGTGCCGGTCTCGACGCCGCTGCCGGACGGCGCCCGGGTGCCGGTGTCGAGGATGCGCGCAAGGCGGTACGCCGCCTCGCGGTGACCCTTGTCCGCCGCGATGCGGAACCAGCGCTCGGAGCCCACGTCGCTGCGGTGCTCCAGCAGGTCCGCGAGCGCGTACGCGCCCAGCGCGTGCCCGGCCTCGGCGGACTGGCGCAGCCAGTACTCGGCGCCGGGCTCGTCGCCGTTCTCCCGGTAGTACCGCCCGAGCGCGTGCGCGGCGGCGGGCGAGCCGCCGACCGCGGCGATACGCCACCAGCCGGCCGCCTCGTGGACCAGGCCGCGCTGGTAGAGCAGCACGCCCAGGTTGTTCGCCGCCGCCCGATCGCCCTCGGCGGTCGCGGCGCGCAACACCGGCTCCGCGCCGTCCAGATCGCCCCTGCGCAGCAGGGCGGCGCCCCGCGTGCTCAGCTCCGCCACGGCCGGATCCGTACCGCGCGCAGCCTTCAGCTCACCGGCGGCGGGAGCCTCGCGCTCCGGCCCACCGGTGCCCCCTGTCCTACGGGCATCCAACACCCTTGCCTCGTCCCCCATGAGGTCCATCGTCGCACCACCTGCAACCCGCGTACACCTGGTATACCTCAGCCAGGAAGGTCACTTCAGCGGTTTGTCGACTTCCCGACACAACGACTCATCAAACCTTGTCACGCCCACAACCCCCAAAACAATGACCTCAAGAACATCTGCACGATGCATCCCCCCCTTCGCACCACCGCCCCCACGGCCGCCCACAGACCACGCGTCAGACACACGTCGAGGCCCGGAGTCCGATGGACTCCGGGCCTCGATCTCGCGTAGCGGGGACAGGATTTGAACCTGCGACCTCTGGGTTATGAGCCCAGCGAGCTACCGAGCTGCTCCACCCCGCGTCGTGTGCCGTAAGGCTATCACGGTGCGAAGCGCCCCAACGCCGCTGTCCCGCCCGGCCCGTGGCCCGCCGGACATCCCGTCCGGCGGGCCACGGCCGCGCTAGGCCCCGCCGCCTCCGCCGTCACCGGCATCACCGGCGTCACTGCCGCTTCCGCCGTCTCCGCCGCCGTCGGCGCCGCCGTCGGCACCATCGGCACCGGCGTCACCGGATCCACCGCCGGTTCCGTCGTCGCCGTTCGCGCCCGTCTGCTGGGCCTCCTCGATCCGCTGGAGGGCCTCCTCCAGCTCCTCCTGGGCCTGGCCGTACGCCTCCCAGTCCTGGTCCTGGAGCGCCTGCTGACCGTCCTCGTAGGCGTTCTGAGCGTCCTCCACGGCGTCCTGGAGGCTGCCCCCGGTCGGCGGTTCCTCTTCCGGTGGTGGCTCCTCGCCCGGGTCTTCGGGTGGTGTCGCTTCCTCCACCCCGAAGACGACGTTCAACGCCTTGGGCAGCGTGTCCTCGAAGGCCGTCTGATCGCCGTACGTGACCAGCACCTTGCGCAGCAATGGGTAGCCGGTGCCGGTGCCTTGCACGTACACCGGCTCGATGTAGATCAGTCCGCCCTCCAACGGCACCGTCAGCAGGTTGCCGTAGATGACTTCCGAGTCGCCTCTCTGAAGGATGTTGATCTGGTCGGCGATCGCGGCGTTGGAGTTGAATCTGGACTGCACGAGTTTCGGTCCCGGCACGGGACTGTTGGGTGGCAGCTTCAGGATTCTGATCTCCCCGAAGTCCTCGCTGCGCGCGTCCGCGCCCACCGCCATGTACGCCCCGAGGTTGTTGCGGTTGCGTGGCGTGAACGTGGTCGTCAGCGAGAACGTCCGCGAGTCCTGGTCCGGCATCCTCATACTGAGGTAGTAGGGCGGCACCGAAGACTCGACCTTGGTGGTCGGGTCGTCCGGGATCTCCCACTGCTCACTGCCGGAGTAGAACTGCTTGGGGCTGGTGACGTGGTACTGCGTCAGCAGCTCGCGCTGGACCTTGAACAGGTCCTGCGGGTAGCGCAGGTGGTCCATCAGCGAGTCGCTGATCTCCCCGCGCGGCTTGACCGTGTCGGGGAACGCCTTCATCCACGTCTTGAGCACCGGGTCCTCGGTGTCCCACTCGTAGAGGTCCACGCTGCCGTCGTACGCGTCAACCGTGGCCTTCACCGAGTTGCGGATGTAGTTGACCTGGTTCTGCTGGGCGACCACCGAACGCTGGTCGTCCGTCAGCGAGTCAGCCGTCGTGTCGCCCAGGGTGGTCCTGGTCGAGTACGGATAGCCGTTGCTGGTGGTGTAGGCGTCGACGATCCACGTGATGCGGCCGTCGACCACCGCCGGATACGGGTCGCCGTCGATCGTCAGCCAGGGCGCGACGGCCTCCACCCGCTCCTTCGGGGTGCGGTTGTAGATGATCTGCGAGCCCTCGCCGATCGCACCGGAGTACATGATCTGCGGCTCGCTGAACGTCAGCGCGTACGCGGCCCTGTTGATCGGGTTGGACAGGTCGACGCCGCTGTCGCCCTTGTAGCGGTACGTCTTCTCGCCGCGGTCGTCGGCGTAGTCGACCTCGTCCTGCGGACCGCCCACGATCGAGTAGTCCCGGGTCTGCTCGCCGTAGTAGATACGCGGCTCGTAGTCGCCGAGTTCGCCCTCGGGCGGCAGGTCCTTCTCGGTGTACGACGGGTCGCCGTCGTTGGTGACCTCCGTGCCCTTGGCGGCCACGACGCCGTAGCCGTGGGTGTACCGGAAGTGGCTGTTGATCCAGCCCTTCTCCGGGATGCCGCCCACGTTGATCTCACGCAGACCGACGACGGTGTCCTGCGAGTTGCCGTCCTCGTCCTCGTACCGGTCGACGTCGAGGGTGCCGGGGAACTGGTAGTAGCCGCGGACCTGCTGTTGCTGCTGGTACGTCGGCGAGACCACGCTGGGGTCGAGCAGCCGGACGCTCGCCGTCGTGTCGACGGCGCTGCGCAGTTGCTCGTTGGTGGTGTCCTCGGGCGCCTGGCCGGAGTAGTCCGTCACCTGAGAACCGTCGATGTCGTACGCCTTGCGCGTCGCATCGATGTTCTTCTCGATGAACGGCGTCTCCTTGGCCTGCTCGTTGGGCTGCACCTGGAACTTCTGCACGATCGCCGGGTACAGCCCGCCGATCAGGATCGCCGACAGCGCCATGAGGCCGAGGCCGATGAGCGGCAGTTGCCACGTACGCCGCCACAGCGTGGCGAAGAACAGCAGCGCGCAGATGATCGCGATGACGAAGAGGATCGTCTTCGCCGGCAGGTAGGCGTTCGCGTCCACGTAGCGCAGGCCGGTCCAGCCGTCGGTGGTCTTCAGACCGCTGGTCTTGGTCGCCAGGCTGTAGCGGTCGAACCAGTACGCCACCGCCTTGAGCGCCACGAAGATGCCGAGCAGCACCGCGAGATGCCCGGTCGCCGCGGACGTGGCGCGCGCGCCGGGGCTGGAGATCCGCAGGCCGCCGTAGAGGTAGTGGGTGAGCGCGGAGGCGATCACGCACAGCACGATCGCGACGAAGCCGAACCCGAGCAGGAAGCGGTACCACGGCAGGTCGAAGGCGAAGAAGGAGATGTCCTTGTGGAACTGCGGGTCCTTCTCGCCGAACGACTGGCCGTTGACCCACAGAAGCCAGGTGCGCCACTGCCCGGTCGCGGAGGCGCCGGCGATCAGACCCACCAGCGTGGCGACGCCGAGCAGCACCCACTTCTTGTACGGCGCGAGGTTCATCCGGTAACGGTCGAGGCTCTCCTGCTCCAGCGACATCGCGCTCAGCGGCGGCCGGAGCCGGTGGGCCAGCCACATGTTGAAGCCGACCGCGACCGCCATCAGCACGCCGAAGACGAGGAACAGCCCCACCTTGGTCCACAACCGGGTGGTGAAGACCGAGGAGTAGCCGACGGAGCGATACCAGAGCCAGTCCGTCCAGAAGCCGGCGAACATGACGAAGATGATGCCCAGGATGGCGAGCACACCCAGCGTCATCAGCAGCGTTCGTACCCGCCGGGACGGCCTGCCCACACTGATCCGTGGCCCGGTGGGGCCTCCGCCGCGGTCCGGCATCTGGAAAGCCAAGGTGGCACCTCGAGACTTGAACGTCCTGTCATACGGCCCCCGCGGCACAGGGGCTCAATGTGGCAACTTACTAAAGCTTTACTCAGTTCCCGCCGGGGGGTGGCAGAGAGCGATGAGGCAGGATGACGAGCATGTCCAACTCTCCCACCGGCGGACCACCCCTGGCAGCCGACCCGCTGACACGCGCGGTCCTGGAGCTCGACGAGTACGCGGCCGGATTCGGCTGGGACCGGCCGCCGCGGCTCTTCGCCCTCGTCGACACCGCGCAGCTGCGCGCGCAGGAGCCGGAGCTCGCCCAGCGGCTCGACCTCGACGCCGGGGACGGCGCGGGGGCCGGGACGGGCGCCGCGGCCGACGCCGGCTCCGGTGCCGGGGTCGCGGCGGCGCCGGCCGCGCAGGTTTCGTACACCCCGATCGAGCAGCAGGAACTGCCCGAAGGGCAGCCGCTCGACGAGTTCCTGGGCACCATCGCCTGGCCCGACGCGGTCAGCGGCTGCGCGCTCACCGTCGAGCGGCTGATGCTCCCGCCCGCGGCGGAGGCCCAGGTGCCCGAGGGCCTCGACGAGGCGGGGCTCGCCGCCTGGGTCGCCGAGCACCCGGGGCGTGCGGAGGTCCGCATGACGGTGGGCGTGCTGCGGGACGGCAGCCGGGAGGCCGCGCTGCGGCTGCGCTCGAAGGACGCTCCCACCGAGGTGCTCACCGGGCCGGACCTGGTACCGGGGCTCGCCCGGGCGCTGGCGGCGACGTTCGACTGACCGTCGTAGGGCCGGCCGGTCCCGTGCGGCCGGCCGGCCTCGGCACGCCGGGCCATCCGTCCTACGCACCCGCGCGCGCCCGGGTCCGTACGGCTAACCCTCGCACTCGTCGAGTTGGTCGACGCGGCCCGCGCGGATGTCGTCCAGCGCGTCCATGGCGTCGTCCATCTTCCCGACCTTGACGAGCGTGAGCCCGTCGGGCACGTCGCGGGCGGCCGTCGGGCAGTTCTGCGCGGGCGTGAGGAAGAACTCCGCGCCCTGGTCCCGGGCGCCGACGGTCTTCATGTGGATGCCGCCGATCGGTCCGACCCGGCCGTCGGCGTCGATCGTGCCGGTGCCGGCGACGAACTCGCCGCCGGTGAGGTCGCCCTTGGTGAGCTTGTCGACGATGCCGAGCGCGAACATCAGGCCCGCGCTGGGGCCACCGACGTCGGCGAGCTTGATGTCGATCTCGAACGGGAAAGTGTGCGCGGTGCCAGCCGTGATGCCGACCATGGCCTTGCCGGGCTCCTGGTCCGACTCCCGGGTGGTGACGGGCATGTTCTCACCCGGCAGCTTCCGGGGGTCGTCGCCGTTCTTCTCGGCCTTCTCGGCCCGGTCCGCGGGAACGATCCGGAAGGTGACCTTCTCCCCCGGCTTGTGGCCGGTGACCAGCTCGACCACGTCGCCCGGCCCGTCGACGGGCTTGCCGTCGACCGCCTTGATCACGTCACCGGCGTGCAGCGTGCCCTGCGCGGCGCCGCCCGCGACCACGGAGGCCACGATCACGCGGGTGGTGAAGGGGATGCCCAGTTCCTCGAGCGCGGCGACCTTGGCGCTCTCCTGCGAGGCGGTGAACTGCTCGGCGTTCTGCTGGTCGACTTCCTCGGCGGTGCTGTCGTCCGGGTACAGCGACTCGTGCGGCACGACCGCGTCGTCGGGCGAGAGCCAGCCGTAGACGGCCTCGACGAGGTTCATCTTGTAGTCGGCGCCGGTGACGCGGACCGTCGTCATGTTGAGGTGGCCGCTGGCCGGATACGTCTTGCGGTCCTCGATGTGCAGGACGGGCTCGCCGTCGTGCTCCCCCAGGGTGTTCACCGTCGGCCCCGGCGACATCTCCGCGTACGGCACGGGGATGAAGACCCCGGCGATGAGGAGGGCGAGGAGCGTCACGGTGGAGGCGAGCAGCGTCGCCGTGCGGCGTGGCATAGAACGACAGTACGGGACGCTCAAGCGGCCCCGGAACGGGAGTGGCTACGCTCCATGGCCTCCCGGAACCGGGCGTACCCCGCGAGCTCCGTGCTGTCTCCCACCTTGCGGCTGCGCGTCGCCCAGCCCGCCCATATCGCGGCCGCCCCGGCTGAGGCGAGGGGTATGACCAACCAGGCTATCGCTGCCATTCCGTGCTCCTAGCTGACGTGAGTTCTTTCCGATAAGCCAACGCTCACGCGGGCCCGGAAGTTACGCAACTCGACAACCTCAACCAGCGCCTACCCACTCGTCCGTCCCGTCCGTGAACTTCTGGTGTTTCCAGATGGGAACTTCGTGCTTCAGGGTGTCGACCAGGCGGCGACAGGCGTCGAACGCCTCGGCGCGGTGCGGGCAGGAGACGGCGACCACGATGGCGAGATCCCCCACGGCCAGTTCGCCCACGCGGTGGACGGCGGCCAGCGCCCGTACCGGATAATCGGCCGCGACCTTCTCCGCGATACGGCGCATCTCCGCCTCGGCGGTGGGGTGGGACGAATACCCCAGCGCCGCCACGTCCGCCACGCGCTCGGTCGCCTCCCGCCGGTCGTGGTCGCGGACCGTGCCGACGAAGAGCGCCGTGCCGCCGGCGGAGGGGTCGCCGACGGCGGCGAAGACCTCGTCGACCGACAGCGGGGTCTCGCGGACGGCGACGAGGCGCACGGGGTCCGCGGCGGCCTGCTCGCCGGGGTGCTGCGGGGTCTCTGCCATCTGTCCATCCTGCCGCACGGGACCGACAGCCCGCCCGCGCGGGGGCGGGTGGCGGGGGCGGGCGGACGTACGGGCTCCTGGGACGCACGTAGGGGCCTCAGGAGCGCGCGCGTGCGTACGCGGGTGCGCCGGTTCGTACGGACGGGAGCGGCCCGGCCCGTACGGGCGGCCGGCCGGCCGGGGCGTGGGTCAGATCTTGCCGCGCCGCGCCTTGCGCACCCGACGTACGACCGCGGCCGTGCCCAGCAGCGCGACCGTCGCCCCGGCCGCACCCGCGGCGCCCGCCGCGGCGGCGTCCTTGCGGCCCAGCCGGCGGCCCGCGACGGTGTGCCGGCCGGAGACCTCGTCCACCAGCTCGGCCAGCACCTCCTCGTTGGTGTGCTGCGGGCGCCAGCCCGCCTCGTGCAGCCGGCTGCCGCTGACGACCCAGGGGTACATCGTGTACGCCAGATCGCCCGCGGGCGACGGCGTGAGCCCGAGGCGGTGCAGCCGGGAGGCGGCGCCGAGCGCGACGGCCGACGGCAGCTCCATGCGCCGGATGCCGGTCAGCTCCTCGACCTCGTCCTGCTCCAGCCAGCCGTCGCAGCCGACCGCCAGCTCCCCCTCGGCCTTCTCCAGCGCCGCGAACGTGAGCGCGGCGGCCAGGTCGTCGATGTGGCAGAACTGCCAGCACGGCCGGGTGCCCTTGACGACCAGCAGCCGCGGCGACTCGAAGTACCGGGTCAGGGGGGTGTCGACGCCGCCGACGACGGCGGCGGGGCGAACCACGGTGACGTTCAGCCCGGGGTGCGCGCGGGGCGCGCGGCGGCCGAGGCGCTCCATCTCCAGCAGGTCGCCGACGCCGGTGGCCTCCTCGGTGGCGCGCAGCTCGGCGTCCTCGGCGAGCGGCACGGGGTTGTCGGGCAGCGCGCCGTAGACCATGGCGGAGGTGCACAGGACGACGCGGCGCACGCCGGCCGCCGCGGCGGCGGTGAGCACCGTCTGCGTACCCCGTACGTTGTACGCCGTCCGGGCCGTGGCGTCGGTCTCCAGGTCCAGGTCGAGGGCGAGGTGCACCACGACGTCCGTGCCGCGCAGCTTGTCGGCGATGGCGGGGTCCCGCACGTCCAGCACGTGCCAGTGGGCCTCGGGCAGCTCGCCGCGCCGCTCGTCGATGGCGACGACCTGCTTGACCTCGTCGGAGGCCGCCAGCCGCTCCGTGACCAGGGCGCCGATGCCGGCCGCCGCCCCGGTGACGGCGACGACGGGGCGCCACGCCCCCGGGGCGGGCTCGTCGGCCGCGGCCTCATCGGCGGCCTTTCGCGCTGCGCGAACGTTCGGTTCCGGGGAACTCACCGGGCGGCTCCAGCTGTTGTGTGCAGTAGTTCCATCCATCCTGCCCCAGCCGCGCCCGTGGCGGTGGCGGCGGGCGCCAGGACATCGTGCAGGCATACGAAGCGGCATAGGGTGGAGGTAGTGGAGGGCGTACGCCGCCGGCCCGGTGCAGGCGGCCCGACGAGCCGAGGAAACCGTGAGTGACACCCCATTCGGATTCGGTCTCCCCCAGGAGCCGGACGACGACGGCGAGGGCGACGACAAGGGCGCCCGCAAGGGGGACGGCGACCTGAGCGGCCGGGACCCGTTCGGCTTCGGGGACGCCGCCGGCGACCCGCAGAACCCGTTCGCGGCCATCTTCGGCTCCCTCGGCGGCGGCGCGGGCGGCGCCATGGGCCCGCAGGACCTGGGCGCGGCCTTCCAGCAGCTCGGCCAGATGCTGAGCTACGAGGGCGGACCGGTCAACTGGGACATGGCCAAGGACATCGCCCGCCAGACCGTCGCCCAGGGCGGCGGCTCCGAGGGGGAGTCCAAGGACGTCAGCGTCGGGGACGCCGAGCGCAAGGCGGTCGAGGAATCCGTACGCCTGGCCGATCTGTGGCTGGACGGGGTGACGTCGCTGCCCTCCGGCTCGGGCGTCGCGCTGGCGTGGAGCCGCGCGGAGTGGGTCGAGGAGACGCTCCCCGTGTGGAAGGAGCTGGTCGACCCGGTCGCCGAGCGCGTGGGCGCCGCCATGGGCGGTGTGCTGCCCGAGGAGATGCAGGCCATGGCCGGCCCGCTCATGGGCATGATGCGCTCGATGGGCGGTGCGATGTTCGGCACCCAGATCGGGCACGCCGTGGGCGTGCTGGCCGGCGAGGTCGTCGGCTCGACGGACATCGGGCTGCCGCTGGGGCCGGCGGGCAAGGCGGCGCTGCTGCCCGTGAACATCAAGAGGTTCAGCGAGGGCCTCGGTGTGCCGCAGGACGAGGTGCGGCTCTATCTGGCGCTGCGCGAGGCGGCGCACCAGCGGCTCTTCGCCCACGTACCGTGGCTGCGCTCGCACCTCTTCGGCGCCGTCGAAGGCTACGCGCGCGGCATCAAGGTGGACACCTCCAAGCTGGAGGACCTGGTCGGCCAGGTCGACATCGAGCGTCCCGAGCAGCTCCAGGATGCGCTGCAGCAGGGCATGTTCCAGCCGGAGGACACCCCGGAGCAGAAGACGGCGCTGGCCCGGCTGGAGACGGCTCTGGCGCTGGTGGAGGGCTGGGTGGACGCGGTCGTGCACGCCGCCGCGGAGCCGCACCTGGACGCCCCCTCGCTGAACTCGCTGCGCGAGGCACTGCGCCGCAGGCGCGCCACGGGCGGTCCCGCGGAGCAGACGTTCGCCACCCTCATCGGGCTGGAGCTGCGACCGCGGCGGCTGCGGGACGCCTCGCGGCTGTGGGCGTCCCTCGCGGACGCGCGCGGCGTCGACGGGCGGGACGCGCTGTGGGCGCACCCCGACATGCTGCCGACGGCGGGCGACCTGGACGACCCGGACGGGTTCGTGCACAGCGAGCAGGCGGACTTCTCGGAGCTGGAGAAGATGCTGGGCTCGGGCGGGACGGCCGAGGGGCCGGAGTCCGCGGAGTCGACCGGCTCCGCCGAGGAAGGCTCCGCCGAGGACCGTGCCGACGAGGACGGTGCCGACGGGCAGGATGGCGGCAAGGGCGACGCGGACAAGTGACGCTGCGGGACGACGCCGAGCGCGTACTGAAGGAGTGGGACGTGCCGGACGGCGGTCAGGACTCGCTCCGTCTCGCGTATCTGGAGTATCTGGCGGCCCACCCCGACGGCATGTACAAGCCGTGCGCGACCGGACACGTGACGGCCAGCGCACTGATCGTCGACGTGGCGCGGGAGCGGGTCCTGCTGACCCTCCACCGCAAGCTGAACATGTGGCTGCAGACGGGCGGCCACTGCGAGCCGGAGGACGCCACGCTGGCCGCGGCTTCGCTGCGGGAGGCGGGCGAGGAGTCCGGCATGCCGGGCCTCACCCTGCTGCCCGGCGGCCCGGTGGGGCTCGACCGGCACCACACGCCGTGCGCCTGGCACCTGGACGTGCAGTACGCGGCGCTGGCTCCGGCGGGCGCGGTGCCGTCGATCAGCGAGGAGTCGCTGGATCTGCGGTGGTACGGGTACGACGAGGTGGCGGGCGTCGCCGACGCGTCCGTGGCGCAGTTGATGGAGCGTACGCGGGCGCGGCTGGTCTGAGGGCCGGCGGCGGTCTCGTCGGGGCTAGGCCCTGTCTGACAAATCCCGCCTGCGCCGCGACGCCTGGCACGCACGCTCGCTGCGTTGTCGGGATCGACCGAATAGGCCCACTATGCGGTCGACCCTCCGCCTTGCGATCGCACGCACCAGACGCCGCGACGCCCGCCCTGTGGGCGGACGGCGCTATTTGTCAGACAGGGCCTAGTCGGCGATGGTCGGCGACGGGCCCGCGGGCGCGGGGCGCGGGATGAACGGCAGGCTCTCGCCGGCGACGACGCCCTCCAGGTAGCCGCGGGCGCGCTCGGTGCGGGGGTAGGCGGCGACGAGGTCCCAGAAGCGGGGGCCGTGGCCCGGCACGAGCAGGTGGGCCAGCTCGTGGATCAGCACGTAGTCGATGACGTACTCGGGCATGCCCTTCAGCCGGTGCGAGAGGCGGATCGTGCCCTCGGCGGGGGTGCAGGAGCCCCAGCGGGTGTTCTGGTTGGTGACCCAGCGCACGCTGGTGGGCCGAGCCCGGCCGTCGAGGTACTGCGCGGACAGCCGCTGGGCGCGGTCGGCCAGCTCGGCGTCACCGGGCATCCGCCGGTTCTCCTGGGCCTGCAGCTTGTCGAGCATCACCGTCACCCAGCGCTGCTCCTCCGCCTCGCTCATGCGGGCGGGGATCAGCACGACGGTGCGGTCGCCCTCGCGATACGCGGAAACGGTCCTGCGCCTGCGCGCGCTGCGTCTGACCTCGACCGCTCGCGACGGTTTCGGCCGTCCTGGGCTGTGCTCTGGGTCAGCGGGCACGGCACGACGTTACCCGGTCGGGGCGGAGAAAGTCCCGGCCAGGAGCAGGTGTGCGGCGCCACCGCCGAGACTGCGCCCAATTCGTAATACTTTTTCCGTCACCTGTGGATAACTCGCGATGCGTCGGGGCGGAGGGCTGGCAGAGTGGCGGAGGAACGAGGGGGGCACGATGCATCCGATGATCAAGCCTGCGCTGCGGCGGAGCTGGCGCGGCAGGCACACCGTACAGATGGGCGTGACCAGGGCACATGCGGTGTCGATCCATCCGGTGGACTCGGCGACGGGGCTGTTCCTGCGGCGGTTGGACGGCACGCGCGGGCTGGAGTCGCTGCGCCGGGAGGCGCACAGGTTCGGGCTTTCCCCGCGGTCGGTGGACGCCCTGGTCGCCCGATTGACCGGGGCCGGGCTGATCGACGAGGGACCGCCCCCGCCGAATACCACCGGAACTCCCCGCGACGACCATCCGACCTCCACCGACCGTCCACGTCATGTCCACCGTTCGGCGAGCCCCGGCCCGCCGTCCGGGGCGGGGCATCCCCGGGCCGGGGCGATACCGGCGCGGCTGCGCGGGGACCAGGCTTCGCTGTCCGTCGTGCACCCCGAGCCCGGGGCTGCCGTGGCACGGCTGGCGGCGCGGCGAGGGCTGCGGGTGCTGGTGCGCGGCGCCGGGCGGGTGGGCGCCTCCGTGGCGGCGCTGCTCTCCGCCGCGGGCGTCGGCGAGGTGGACGTCGTCGACGGCGGCTGCGTCGAGCCGTGGGACGTCGCGCCGTGCGGGGTCGGCCCCGGGGAGGTCGGCCGGCGGCGCGGCGAGGCGGCCCGGGGCGCCGTCCGGCGGACGGGGCCGTGGCCCGCGGCACGCGGCGGGCGCCGGGCCGGAGCGGTGTCGCTCGTGGTGCTGGCGCCGCGCGACGGCCTCGCGGCGTACGCACCGGATCCGGAGGTCGCGCGGCGCTACCGCGAAGCGGGCATTCCGCACGTGTACGCGGGTGTGCTGGAGGGCACGGGGGTGGTGGGACCGCTCGTGCTGCCGGGTGGTTCCGCGTGTGCGGGCTGCCTCGCGGCGGCCCGCGCGGAGCGGGAGCCGGAGTGGCCGCGAATGCTCGCCCAGTGGCGGGCGGGAGGTGATCGGGAGGGGGTCGCCGCGTGCGATGTGGCGTTGGCGACAATGGTGGCAGGGCTGACGGCCGCCCACGCGCTGACTTTTCTCGACGGACGGCTGCCGGCCTGCACGGGGGCCCGGCTGGAGTTCGCGCTGCCGGGCCTCGCCTGGGAGTTGACGGAGCTCGATCCACACCCGAGGTGCGGGTGCGGTGCGGCGGCAGCCGCTGACCGGGATACGGGAGTGGCCCATGTCTGACCTTCCGCGCAAGGCGATCACGCGTACCGCCAGGCTGGCCTCGCTGCCGGTGGGCTTCGCCGGGCGCGCCACCTGGGGGCTCGGCAAGCGGCTCGGCGGCCGGCCGGCGGAGCTGGTCGCCCGGGAGCTGCAGCAGCGCACCGCCGAGCAGTTGTTCAAGACGCTGGGCGAGCTGAAGGGCGGGGCGATGAAGTTCGGGCAGGCGCTGTCCGTCTTCGAGTCCGCGCTTCCGGAGGAGATAGCCGGGCCGTACCGTGCGGCCCTGACCAAGCTGCAGGAGGCGGCGCCGCCGATGCCGGTGCGCACGGTGCACGGCGCGCTGGCGGAGCGGCTGGGCCCGGACTGGCGCGATCTCTTCGAGGAGTTCGAGGACACCCCCGCGGCGGCGGCGTCGATCGGGCAGGTGCACCGGGCGGTGTGGCACGACGGGCGCGAGGTCGCGGTCAAGGTGCAGTACCCGGGTGCGGGCAAGGCGTTGCTGTCCGACCTGGCGCAGCTGGGCCGCTTCGCGCGGCTGTTGGGGCCGCTGGTGCCGGGGCTGGACATCAAGCCGCTGATCCAGGAACTGCGGGACCGGGTCGCGGAGGAGTTGGACTACGGGCTGGAGGCGCGGGCCCAGAGCACGTACGCGGAGGAGTTCGCGGACGACCCGGACGTGCTGGTGCCGGACGTGGTGCACCAGGCGGACCAGGTTCTGGTGACCGAGTGGCTGGACGGGGTGCCGGTCTCGGAGCTGATAGCGGACGGCTCCCGGACGGAGCGGGACCGGGTGGGCCAGTTGCTGGCGCGGTTCCTCTTCGCCGGCACGGCGCGCACGGGGCTGCTGCACGCCGACCCGCACCCGGGCAACTTCCGGCTGGTGAAGGAGGGCGAGCCGGACGAGTGGCGGCTCGGGGTGATGGACTTCGGCACGGTGGACCGGCTGCCGGGCGGGCTGCCGGAGGAGATCGGCATGGCGCTCGGGATGACGCTGGCCGGCGAGGCGGACGAGGTGTACGAGCTGCTGCGCGAGCAGGGGTTCGTGAAGCCGGACGTCGAGCTGGACCCGGAGGCGGTGATGGACTACCTGCTGCCGATCATCGAGCCGGCCGCGGTGGAGGAGTTCGCCTTCAGCCGGGAGTGGATGCGCACCCAGGCGGCCCGGATCGCCGACCCCCGCAACCCGGCACACCAGCTGGGCCGGCAGTTGAACCTGCCGCCGTCGTATCTGCTCATCCACCGGGTGACGCTCAGCACCATCGGGGTGCTCTGCCAGCTCGGCGCGCAGGTACGGATGCGCGAGGAGCTGACGGAGTGGCTGCCGGGCTTCGCCGAGTACGCCGAAGGGGGCCGTCCGGAGGACGACCCCCTCAAGGGTTCTGCGACGGAGGACCCGGCGACGGCGAGCGCCTGACGGCACCGCCGTAGCGGGCCGACCTGAAGACCGCCGGCGGCCGGCCGGCAACCGTCGGCGTCCGCGGGCCGGGGCGCCGGCGGCCGGAGCCGTGGCCGCCGCCGACCCGGCCACCTCGCGGTGCCGGCCGGTGCCGTTACTGCATGACGGCCATCGCCAGCGCGCGCCGGGCGCGCATGTGCGCGCGCTCGGCCCGTCGCTGCATCCGGCGGGCGGCGATCAGGCGCATGGCCCTGCGTTCCCGTTCGGCAGCCTCCACGCGGTCCCGATACTGGGCCCGGGCGAGGGCTTCTGGCATGAGTTGCATCTCAAGATTCCTGTTCTGGCGCTCGTCGTAGGCGCCTGCTTCGTGACGTGCTGCGAGGTAGTCGGTGGACGGGCTCATCGTCGTTTCCTGCTCTGTCGGTTCGTGCGCGCGTGGACGGTCGATCGTGCCGTGGGCGTTCATGCCACGACCGGGTTCTTCCGCGGGCGACCACGCGGCCGCTTGCGCGGCACGACGACTCCCTGGACGAACAGCTCGCCGCCCCAGACGCCCCAGGGCTCGCGGCGCTCCTTCGCCCCCGCGAGGCACGCCTCACGGACGGGGCAGGTCTGGCAGAGGGACTTGGCGTACTCGACGTCCGCCGGAGTCTCCGCGAAGAACACTTCGGGGTCGTAGCTCCGGCAGGGCACGAGGTCGCCGAGCGCGTCGATTCGCTCGTCGAGCTCGGTGAGAGCGGTCAGCTGAGTCAAGGGGACCTCCAGGTCGGTGGTGCCGGGCACGGGGTCGGGCGTGGGCCTGTGCGAGGTGTGCACGGGGAGGGACACGGTTCCGTCCTTGCTCGTCGTGTTGATCAACTTCTGCGTTGGGCAAATCAAAAGGGCCGCGGATCCCGGTTCGGGTTCCGCGGCCCTGGAAGGTGCCGTCTCGATCGTGTCGATCAAGATGGTTCTTTCCAGGGATCAGGCCCGCGGAAGGCCCGCATGTGCTGCGTCGTGGCCGCAATGCCGCCGCCAAAGGCGCCATTGGCCCACTCCTGCTGGAGGTCGGCACCCGCTGCCGCCGCCGCATAGGCCGGAGCCTGCGCCGCTGCTACCAGGAGTGCCTTGGTCGGTCGCTCGTCACGGACATCGGCGCCCAGACCGCCGCGGACACCGGACACACCGGTGGCGCGGAGCTGAGCGGCGGAGACCGCGAGCAGGCAGGAGGAGACGACCTCGCGACCGGCGGCAGCACGACCGTCAAGTTTCGTGATGCTGATCATGGGGTTCTCCTCCTCTCTGGTCTCGTCGGACCGGCGGGCCGGTCCAAGGTCTCCTAGTACAACACGGAATCACCGGCTCCGTGAAGAGCTGTTCTTCCGTGCCGGAAGGCTATGAGGCTACCTCCGGCGATCGCAAACCATTTTTCGGGGAATTTTTTCCGGGCCCCGTCAGGGCTCCCCGGTGTCCTCGCCGGACGGCTCGCGGCCCGCGCAGAGATCCAGGACATCGGCGCCATATCGGTCGAGCTTGCGCTTGCCCACACCCGAAATGACCGACAGCTCCTGCTCGTTGACCGGCATGGCCTCGGCGATGGCGATCAGGGTCTTGTCGGTGAAGACGCAGTACGCGGGCTGCCCCAGCTGCTGCGCCTGGCCCGCGCGCCAGTCGCGCAGCCGCTCGTACAGCCCCTCGTCCATGTCCGACGGGCAGTCCTCGCAGCGCATCAGCTTGATCTCGCCGGCGTCCGTCAGCGTCCGCCCGCAGACCCGGCAGCGCACCGGCCCGCGCCGCCGGCGCCGGGCGCCCGCGCCCCGCTCCGCACCACCGCGCTCCACGCCGCCCTGCGCCACCACCCCCGCGCCGACCCCGCGCCCGGAGCCCGGCCGCAGCCCGGCCAGGAAGCGGCTCGGCCGCCGCGCGGCCCGCCCGCCCGGCGACCGGGCCAGCGCCCAGGACAGCGAGAGGTGCACGCGGGCCCGGGTGATGCCGACGTACAGCAGGCGGCGCTCCTCCTCGACCTGCTCGGGTGTCTTCGCGTACGTGATCGGCAGCATGCCCTCCGTGAGCCCCACCAGGAACACCGCGTCCCACTCCAGGCCCTTCGCGGCGTGCAGTGAGGCGAGGGTCACACCCTCGACCGTCGGGGCGTGCTGCGCCGCGGCCCGCTCCGCCAGCTCCTCGACCAGATCCGCCAGCGTCGCCCCCGGCCGGGCCCGCCCGAAGTCCTCCGCCAGCCGCACCAGCGCGGCCAGCGACTCCCAGCGGTCCCGCACCGCGCCCGAGCCCGCCGGCGCCTCGGCGGACCAGCCCATCGTGCCCAGCACGGCCCGCACCTGCGCCGCCAGGTCGCCGTCCCGGCCGGCCTCCGCCAGCAGCGCGTCGTTCTTGCCGGCCACGGCCGCACCGCGCAGCTTGACCCCGGCCTCGCGCACCTCGGGCCGCTCGAAGAACCGTTCCGCGCCGCGCATCTGGTACGGCACGGACCGGTCGGCGAGCGCCTGCTCGTAGACCTCCGACTGGGCGTTGATCCGGTACAGCACGGCGATGGAGCTGTGCGGCACGCCCGCGTCGATCAGCCGGCGGATGTGCCGGGCGGTGCCTTCGGCCTCGGCGGGCTCGTCCGCGTACTCCGTGAAGGCCGGCTCCGGGCCCGGCCCGCGCTGCGCCACCAGCTCCAGCCGGGCGGCGGCGGCCCGGCCCGTGGCCTGGGCCAGCACGCCGTTGGCCAGGTGGACGACCTGGGGGGTGGAGCGGTAGTCCCGGACGAGCTTGACGACCGTGGCGTCCGGGTGCCGGGTGCGGAAGTCCAGCAGGTGGTCGGGGGTGGCGCCGGTGAAGGAGTAGATCGTCTGGCTGGCGTCGCCGACGACGCACAGGCTGTCCCGGCCGCCGAGCCACAGCTCCAGCAGCCGCTGCTGGAGCGGGCTGACGTCCTGGTACTCGTCGACGACGAAGTGCTGATACTGCCCGTGGACCTGCTCGGCGATGTCCGGCCGGTCCTGCAGGACGCCCACGGTGAGCAGCAGCACGTCCTCGAAGTCGATGACACCGCGGTCGCGCTTCAGCTGCTCGTACCCCCGGTAGATGCCGGCGATCTCCGCCGGGTCGCGCGGGGCGTCGCGCCCGGCCTTGGCGAGCACCGCGGCGTAGTCCTCGGGGGCGGTCTGGGTGACCTTCGCCCACTCCAGCTCACCCGTGACGTCCCGCAGGTCGTTCCGGTCGAGGCGGACCCGCGCGCGCGCCGCGGCCTCCGCGACCAGCTGGACCTTGCGCTCCAGCAGCCGCGGCAGCTCGCCGCCGACCGCCCGTGGCCAGAAGTACTGGAGCTGCCGCAGCGCGGCGGAGTGGAACGTCCGCGCCTGCACGCCCGGGGCGCCGAGCTGGCGCAGCCGGCCGCGCATCTCGCCGGCCGCCCGGTTCGTGAACGTCACGGCCAGCACGCTCCCCGGCTGCAGCACGCCGGCCCGGACGCCGTACGCGATCCGGTGTGTGATCGCGCGGGTCTTGCCCGTGCCCGCGCCGGCCAGCACGCACACCGGGCCGCGCAGCGCCGTCGCCACCTCGCGCTGCTCCGGGTCGAGCCCCGCCAGCACCGCGTCCGCCGAGCCCGGGACGGCGGGGAACTCCGTGGTCTCCGTGATCGCCGTGATCTCCGTGGTCTCCGTGGGCTCGGTGGACAGGGAGGACTCGGCGGACAGGGAGGGCTGGGTGGACTGCGGGGGCTGCGGTGCTGCTGTCACCCCGCCATGCTGCCAGGTCCGCCGGGACCGGTGTGCCGGTTGTCCACAGCCCCCGCGTCCCGGCCCCGGTTGTCCACAGGCAGGGTGCGCGTGACTACGGGAATGGCCGCGGCCCGGGGTACGTTCACCCTCCGGAACAGACCACGCCGCGACCCGGCCAACCTCCTAAGGAGCGCAGCGACATGGCGGGCACCGTCACGATGTACAGCACCACGTGGTGCGGCTACTGCCGTCGGCTCAAGAGCCAGATGGACCGCGAGGGCATCCCCTTCGAGGAGATCAACATCGAGCAGGACCCGGAGTCCGCCGCCTATGTCGAGAGCGTGAACAACGGCAACCAGCTGGTGCCCACCGTGGTCGTCGTGCCGAGGCAGGGCGGCGCGTCCGTCGCCATGCCGAACCCCTCGCTGGCCCAGGTCAAGGCCGCCCTCGGCGCCTGACCGGGGCCGCCCGGCGCGGCAGCCCCGCGGCGGCCGTCAGCCCGGCCGCCGCGGCAGGTCCGAGCCGTACCACAGCTCGATCAGCCGCCCCGCGATAGAGATCCCGTACGGCGGCAGCACCTCGCCCGACTCGTACGCGGCGCCCAGCTCCGCGCGCGAGAACCAGCGCGCCTCGTGCAGCTCGTCGCCGTCCACCCGGATCTCCGCGCCCTTGGCGTCCGCCGCCCGAGCGAGGAAGCCCACCATGAGGCTCGACGGGAACGGCCACGGCTGGCTGGCCACGTAGTCCACGTCGCCGACGACCACGCCCGCCTCCTCGTAGACCTCCCGCCGCACCGCGTGCTCCAGCGACTCACCGGGCTCGACGAAGCCTGCGAGCGTCGAGAAGCGGCCCTCCGGCCAGTGCACCTGCCGGCCCAGCAGGATCCGGTCCTCCGGATCCGTCACGGCCATGATCACGGCAGGGTCGGTACGGGGATAGTGCTCGGCGCCGCACGCCGGGCAGCGGCGGATGTGGCCCGCGGCGGCGATGACCGTACGCTCGCCGCAGCGCGAGCAGAAGCGGTGCAGCCGCTGCCAGTTCTCCAGCGCGACCGCGTGCACCATCAGCGCGGCGTCCCGCTCCGAGAGCAGCAGCCCCGCCTCGCGCAGCCCGGCGGCGCGCGCGGTGTCGTCCATGCGGCCGGGCAGCGAGTCCTTCTGCAGCGCGAAGTAGCGCACGCCGCCGGAGTCGGTGCCGAGGAAGTAGCGGTGCTGCTCGGTCGGCGGGGCCTCGAAGGCCGGCGTCGTCACCAGCCGCGTGCCGCCGTCGGGGGTGTCGTCGATGAGCGCCTGGCCCTCGCAGACCACGAACACGCGGGTCGTCGGATGGCTCCAGGCCGCCGCCAGCCACGCCTCGTCGAGGCGGTGGTGGGCGGCGCGGTCGATGCCGCTGTCCGCCGTGAAGGAGACCGGCCGGGAGGCCGCCCGCTCGATGCCCGTGGTCACTGCTACTCCCCTTCCGCCGCGTCGCTCACGGCCCCCTCGCACACGTCCCGCGGGCACGCCGGAGGGTCGGCGACGCTGCCGGAGGTGGTGCACATGTCCCCGAGCCTAATCTGTCCGGCCGGACAGCAGGGCCTCCAGCTCCGCTCTTCCCGGCAGCGCGGGCGGACGGACGACGTCCCCGGTGCGTACGTACAGGAAGGCGGCGGTGACGTCGTCGAGCGGCAGCCGCTCCTGCTCGGCCCAGGCGAGGCGGTAGACGGCGAGCTGGAGGGGGTCGGCGCTGCCGCTGCGGCCGGTCTTCCAGTCGACGATCTCGTAGCCGCCGCCGGGGTCGCGGTAGACCGCGTCGATGCGGCCGCGGATGAGGCGGCCGGCGATGCCGAGCTGGAAGGGGGCTTCCAGGCGGTACGGGGTGCGCTGGGCGTACGGGGACCGCTCGAAGGCCTCCTTGAGCGCGGCCAGGTCGCGTTCGTCGGCGATGTCCGGCGCGTCCTCGGCGCCGCCGGGCAGCTCGTCGGGGCCGAGCATGGGCAGCGGCAGCGCCTCGAAGCGGGACTCGACCCAGGCGTGGAACCGCGTCCCGCGCCGCGCGGCGGGCATCGGCGGACGCGGCATGGGCCGGGCCAGCTCCTGCGCGAAGGCGTCGGGGTCGGCGGCGAGCCGGAGCAGCTGCGAGGCGGTGAGCGAGGCGGGCAGGGTGACGTCCCGGACGGGCTGCCGGGCGGCGAGGAGTTCGGCTTCGAGGGCGTCGATGTCGCGGTCCCAGGAGTCGACGACCCGCGCGTCGGCGGGCCCGAGACGGTGTTGGTGCCCCGGCAGGGGGTGCGGGTGCCCTGCGGGCGGCGCATGCGGGTGGGCGGTGTCGGGACCGCCCACCCCCGCGGCGGCGGTGTCCACGGCGGCGCCCACGCCGGGACGGGGCATGCTCGGCGCGGGCGCCTCCGGCGCGGGAACGCCCGGCGCGGGCCCGCCCGCGGCTTCGCCGGATGCGGCGGACTCGGCCGGTTCCGGACCGGAGGTCATCCGCGCCAGCGCCGCCTCCACCGCCGCCGCCGCCCCCCGGCGGCGGGCCGTCGCCGCCGGGTCCAGCGGGAGCGGCCACGCGCGTTCCGCCGCGTGGTCCGCCAGGGCCGGGTTCTCCGCCTCCTTCGGGGGTTCCGGCGCCCACGCCTCCACCTCCCCGCCGCCGCGCTCGCAGTGCTCCCGTAGCGCGTCCAGGAACGCCGACGGGCCCCGCGCCTCCTTCTGCGTCGGCCCCCACCAGTGCCCCGAGCCGAGGAGCAGCGACCGCGGGCGGGTCACCGTGACGTACCCGAGCCGCAGCTCCTCCACCTCCTGGTGCTCCCGCATCGACGCCTTGAAGTCCTTCAGCCCCCGCGCCGTCCACTCCCCCACGTCCGGCAGCGTCTCCGCGTCGCCCCGCAGCGCGTGCGGCAGCACCTTGCCCTGCGTGACCCACGACTCCCGCGGCTGCCGGCTCGGGAAGTGCTTCTCCACCAGCCCCGGCACCACCACGACGTCCCACTCCAGGCCCTTCGCCTTGTGCGCCGTGAGCACCTTGACCGTGTCCCGCCCGTCGCCGGGCAGCGAGCTGTCGAGCCCCTTCTCGTACTGCGCCGCCGTGCGCAGGAACCCCAGGAACCCCAGCAGCGTCGCCTCCCCGTCCAGCGCCGCCGACGCCGCGTAGTCGGCGGCGACGTCGAGGAAGCGCGCCAGCGTCTCGCGCCGCCGCGCCGCCAGCGCGTGCGGCGACGCGGACAGCTCGACCTCCAGACCGGTGGCGCCGAGCACCCGGTGCAGCACGTCCATCAGCGGGTCCGCCAGCGACCGCCGCAGCTCCCGCAGCTCCGTCGCCAGCCGGGCGAACCGCCCTCGCGCCGCCGCGCTGAACGGCAGCCCGTCGTCGACCTGCCGGGCCTGCAGGAACGTGTCCAGCGCGTCGGCCAGCGACGCCACCTCCGCCGGGTCGACGCCCTCGACGGCCTGCGCCAGCCGCTCGTCCGCGTCCGGCTCGCCGTCCGTGCCCGCCGTGGCCACCAGCAGCCGCGCGCGGCGGCCCAGCAGCGCCAGGTCGCGGGCGCCGACGCGCCACCGCGGGCCGGTCAGGAGGCGTACGAGCGCGGCGTTGGCGGCCGGGTCCTGCAGCACCTCGCACATCGCCACCAGGTCCGCGATCTCCGGCAGGTCCAGCAGCCCGGCAAGACCCACGACCTCCACCGGTACGTCCCGGGCGACCAGCGCCGCCTGGATGTCGCCGAAGCCGCCGGCGGTACGGCACAGCACGGCGACGTCGCCGGGCGCCGTGCCCGTACGCACCAGATGCGCCACCGAGTCCGCCAGCCACGCCAGCTCCTCCGCGTACGTCGGCAGCAGCGCGCAGCGCACCGTGCCGTGCCGCTCCGCGCCGGGCGCGGGGCGCAGCGCCTCGACGCCGACGTGCCGTTCGCGCAGGGGGGCGGCGAGGCCGTTGGCGAGGGCGAGGAGGCGCCCGCCGCTGCGCCGGTTCTCGCCGAGCGCCTGGCGGCGCGCGGGGCTGCCGTCGGCGTGCGGGAAGTGGGCGGGGAAGTCGTCGAGGTTGGCGACGGACGCGCCGCGCCAGCCGTAGATCGCCTGACAGGGGTCGCCGACCGCGGTCACGGCGTGCCCGGTGCCGCCGCCGGAACCGCCGAACAGCCCTGCCAGCAGCCGCCGCTGGGCGACGGACGTGTCCTGGTACTCGTCGAGCAGCACCACCCGGCACTCCTCGCGCAGCTGCCGCCCCACCGCCGGGTGGGCCTCCGCGAGCAGCGCGGAGTGGGCGATCTGGTCGCCGAAGTCGAGCAGGTCGCGGCGCCGCTTCTCGCGCCGATAGGCCCGTACGAGCCCCAGCAGCTCCAGCCGGGCCAGCGCGGCCCTGGGGGCCTTGCGCAGCTCGTCGTTGGTGAGCCGGACGCGGTCCAGCTCGGCGAGCTGCGCGACGCCGAAGTCCGCCAGCGCGTCCGGCTCCACGAGGTGTTCGGCCAGCTCGGCGTCGAGCGCGAGGAGTTCGGTGACGAGCGTGGCAAGGGACTTCGTCAGCGCCGGGTACGGGCCGGGGGCGGTGCGCAGGACGTGGGCGGCGAGCTGGTAGCGGGTGGCGTCGGCGAGGAGGCGGGCGCCGGGTTCGAGGCCGATGCGCAGGCCGTGGTCCTTGAGCAGCTGGCCGGCGAAGGCGTGGTACGTGGAGATCCGCGGCTCGCCGGGCTCCGCGGAGCCGTCACCCCACGCGCCGTCAGCCCCGTCGCCGTACGCACCGTCGCCGTACGCACCGTCGCCGTAAGCACCGCCCCCGCCCGCGGCTCCGTCCGGCGGCGTGACCCCCGCCTGCGCCAGCGCCCGGCGCACCCGTTCCGCCAGCTCCGCCGCCGCCTTGTTCGTGAACGTCAGCCCCAGCACCTGCTCCGGCGCCACCTGCCCCGTGCCGACCAGCCACACCACCCGGGCCGCCATCACCGTCGTCTTGCCGGAGCCCGCCCCCGCCACGATGACCTGCGGGGCGGGCGGTGCGGTGATGCACGCCGTCTGCTCCGCGGTGAAGGGGATCCCGAGGAGCTCCTTGAGCTGATCGGGGTGGGAGATACGAGCCGGCATCCCAGCGAGCGTAGCGGCGCCCGCCGACAGCCGGGGTCTTGAGGCCACCGACGGGCGCAAGGGACGCGGGATGCGCTACGGGGCGTACGCGCCCGGTCCCAGCCCCGTCTCCCGGGTCCCGCCTCCCAGCCCCGCCTCTCGGCTCTGGTCCCGGTCTCAGCCGCTGAGTTCGTCGAGGCTCACCGAGTCGGCCGGCGCCTCGACGTCCACCGTCTCGTTGAACTCCGAGAACTCGGCCGTGCCCGGCTCGTCCCCGCCCTCGATCTCCATCTTGAGGATGTACGGCTCGCCCTCCGTGGCGACGTGGACGTTCGTGGTCTCGCCGTCCTTCTTCTCGATCAGCGTGATGGTCGGGGTGCCCCGCACCTCGCCCTCGTCGCCCTTCTCGGTCTTCTCCTTGTTGTCGCCCTTGTCGTCGTCCATGTCGTTGAGGACCGTGTCGAGGTCGCAGAAGGACGCGAAGTCGTCCTGGCCGGCGCCCATCTCCACCCAGCGGTCGCCCACCGTCGCCTCGATGAGCTGCGCCTGCTCGGGGCCGCCGGCGTTCAGCTCCCAGAACTTCGTGTCCGGCTTCATGTACGACGTACCGCCGACGCGCAGGATCTCCGCGTTCGCGCCGTCCACGCTGATGGTGCCCGTGCACTCGCCCTTCTTGGTCAACGACAGCTCCATAGCCGTCTCCTGGGCACCGGGGGCACCGGTCTGGTTGAACTTCAGGGTCATGGACGTGGCGGCGCGCATCGCGTCCACCGTCTCGTCCTTGATCTCCTCGGCCGACTTGCTCGCGAGACCACCGTCCTCGCTGCCGCAGGCCGACAGGACCGTCATGCTCAGGGCCGAGACCAGGGCCGCCGCCACCACGCTCTTCCGCACAGTCATTCCTTACTTGTTGCTTACGTCTGACCGGCTGGTCATACGACCACATACGACGCCCCGCTGTCACACCGGGTCTCACTCTGCGGTCCTGCCGCCGCCTCACTCCACGATGTGCCGCCCCTCCGGGCGGGCGCTGCACGAGCTGCGGAAAGCGCACTGCGCGCAGTGGTCGCCGGGCGTCGGGCCGAAGCGCTCGTCCAGCACCCGGGCGGCGGCGGTCGCCAGCAGCCGCGGCACCCAGTCACCCTCCGGCGGCGGCTGCCGCTGCACCTTGGGCAGCGCGTCGCCGCCCTCCCGGACGGGCGCCCCGATCCGGAGGTGGACCAGCTCCGCGCCGCCCGGAACGGTGCCCTCCGTGCCGGCCGCGCCCTCGGCGACCGCGCCCTCGGCAACCGCGGCCTGGTACACGGCGAGTTGGGCGTGCTCGGCCACCTCGGGGCCGGTCGGCCGGGATTTGCCGGTCTTGAAGTCGACGACGTACGCGCGGCCTTCGTCGTCCTCCTCGACGCGGTCCATGGTGCCCTTGATCTGCACCTCGTACGTGCCGGCCTTCAGCGTGACGTCGAAGTCCCGCTCGCTGGCCACCGGCCGGCGGCCCCGCTCCAGCACGTGCCAGCGCAGAAAGCGCTCCAGGGCGGCGCGGGCGTTCCCCTTCTCCTGCGCGGACTTCCACGGCGCGTCGAAGGCGAGCCCGTCCCAGACGCCGTCGAGGCGCTCCATGAGCGCGTCGAGGTCGGCGGGGGTGCGGCCGGAGGCGACCTCGTCGGCGAGGGCGTGGACGACGAGGCCGAAGCCCTGGGCGGCGGAGGCCGGTTCACCGGCGCGTACCTCGCGGCCGAGGAACCACTGCAGCGCGCAGGTGTCGACCAACTGCCCTACGGCGCTGCCGGAGAGCGCGACGGGCAGGTCGCGGTCGCGCAGCGGGACCGCGTTCTCGGTCGGCTCCACCAGCCCCCACCAGCGGCCCGGGTGCGCGGCCGGCACCAGCGGGCGGCCGTCGTCCGCCGGCGCCGCCAGCCGGGCCAGCCGCTCGGCGGCGGCGGCGCGCAGGGCGTCGGACGCCTCGGGGTCGACGGTCGTCGCGCGCAGCTCGGCGACCATCGCGGCGACGGACAGCGGGCGGCGAGGGCGGCCGATGACGTCCTTGGGGTCGACGCCGAGCTCGGCGAGGAACCGCGACGGCTGGTCGCCGTCCTCCGCCGGCGCCTTCACGGCGGTGACGACCAGCCGTTCGCGAGCGCGGGTGGCGGCGACGTAGAACAGCCGGCGCTCCTCGGCGAGGATCGCGCCGGGCGGCAGCGGCTCGGCGAGGCCGTCGCGCCCGATGCGGTCCGCCTCCAGCAGGGAGCCGCGGCGGCGCAGGTCGGGCCAGAGGCCCTCCTGGACCTGGGCGACGACGACGAGCCGCCACTCCAGGCCCTTCGCGCGGTGCGCGGTCATGAGGCGCACGGCGTCGGGGCCGGCGGGGCCGGTGTCGGCGCGGCGGGTGAGGACGTCGGCGGCGATGTCCTGCGCCTGAAGCTCCTCCAGGAAGTTGAGCACGCCACGGCCGCCGGTGCGGTCCTCGGCGCGGGCGGCGGTCTCGAAGAGGGCGCAGACGGCGTCGAGGTCGCGGTCGGCGTTGCGCCCGGCGGGCCCGCCGCGGGCGGCGGCGCGCTCCAGCCGGTCGGGCCAGGGGGTGCCGTCCCACAGCTCCCAGAGCGCGGCCTCGGCGGTGCCGCCGCGGGCGAGCAGCTCGCGGGCGTGGCGGAGGAGCAGCCCGAGGCGGCGGGCGCCGCCGGCGTAGGCGCGGTCGTGGGCGACGAGGCGCGCGGGCTCGGCGAGTGCCTCGGCGAGGAGGACGTCGGAGGGGGGCGGTACGGAGCGGCCGGCGGCCCGCGCCTCCTCGCGGAGGGCGCGGCCGAGGCGGCGCAGGTCGGCGGCGTCCATGCCGCCGAGGGGGGAGGAGAGGAGGGAGATGGCGGTGTCGGGGGAGATCCACGGCTCGGGTACGGAGTCGCCGTGCCCCTCCGGGCCCGTCCCCCCGTCAGGTACCTCGGCACCCGTCGCGTCGGCCGACGACGCCTCCGGCGCCGAGGCATCCACCCGCCCACCCGATACCGGCGCACGCGCAGCCACCGACCCGGCGCCGGGCTCCCCGCCGTGCTCCGCCGCAGGCGGTTGCGCGGCGACCCGCAGGGCCGTCAGCAGCGGCTGCACCGCCGGTTCGTGGCGTAGCGGCAGGTCGTCGCCCGCGATGTGCAGCGGCACTCCCGCCGACGTCAGGGCGCGGCGGACCGACGGGATCGTGCGGGCACCCGCGCGGACCAGGACCGCCATCTCGCGCCAGGGGACGCCGTCTTCGAGGTGGGCGCGGCGCAGGATGTCGGCGATGTTGTCCAGTTCGCCGCTCGCCGTCGGGTACGTGTACGCCTCCACCCGGCCCCCCGCGCGCGGCGACGCCAGCGCCCGGTGCGCCCGTACCGCCGCCGACGGCAGCCGCGGCAGCGGCATCCGGCGCGTGAGCAGCCGGGTCGCCTCCAGCAGCCGCGCGCCCGAGCGCCGCGACGTGCCCAGGACGGCGACCGGCGCCGGCCGGCCGTCCGGCCGTGGGAAGACCTCCGGGAACGTCAGGACCCCCCCGACGTCCGCGCCCCGGAACGCGTAGATCGACTGGTCCGGGTCGCCGAAGGCGACCAGCGTCCGGCCGCCGCCCGCCAGCGCCCGGAGCAGCCGCACCTGCGCCGCGTCCGTGTCCTGGTACTCGTCGACGTACACCGCGTCGTACCGCCCGGCCAGCTCCGCCGCCACACCCCCGTCGGCCGCTGTCTCGGCCAGCAGCACCGCCCGGTGCACCAACTCCGCGTAGTCCAGCACGCCCTGCATGTCGAGCACGTCCAGGTACTCCGCCAGGAACTCCCCCGCCGCCGCCCAGTCCGGCCGGCCGGCCGCCGCCGCGAACCGGTCCAGTGCCGCCGCCCCCAGCCCCAGCTCCCGGCTGCGCGCCAGCACCGCCCGCACCTCGTCCGCGAACCCGCGCGTCGTCAGGCCCGCCCGCAGGTCGTCCGGCCAGGACACCCGCGCCCGCGCGCCGTCCTCCTCGTGCCCGGCGAGCAGCTCCCGTACGACGACGTCCTGCTCCGGCCCGGACAGCAGCCGCAGCGGCTCGACGAACATGTCGGCATCCTGGTGCGCCCGCACCAGCGCGTAGCAGTACGAGTGGAACGTGCTCACCTGCGGTGCCCGCAGTGCCTGCGCGCCGTCCAGCCGGGCCGCCATCCGGTCCCGCAGCTCCACCGCCGCCTTGCGGCTGAACGTCAGCACGAGGATCCGCCCGGGGTCCGTGCCGCGTCTGATCCGCTCGGTGACGGCCTCCACCAGAGTCGTGGTCTTGCCCGTGCCCGGCCCGGCGAGCACGAGCAGCGGCCCGTCGCCGTGCTCAACCACCGCGCGCTGCCGCGCGTCCGGCACAGGGGGGACCGGCCGCACGGGTGCGGTGCGGACGAGCCGGTAGGCCGGGGAGGAGACGGACGCAGTGCTCACATGTATCGCCGGTGGAAGTGGAAGTGGAAGTGGAAGAGGTCGGGATTCAGGTGCCGGTTGCCGAACCGTACTCCGTACGGGTGGCGGCCCGGGCCGTTTGGTGCCCGGTGTCGGAAGCTGTCAGATATGACCCTCGACACCGTCGCCGCCGCCGTCCCAGCGGGCGCGACGGAGGTCGATGCGCTGCTCACCGGTGGTGGTGACGCGCAGCGGCGTGCCCTCCACGCGGTACTGCTCAAGGGCGTCGCGCTCGTGGCCGGGCAGCGGCCGGCCGTCCGCGCGCACCACGCGCCACCAGGGCACGGGGCTCCCGTAGAGCGCCATCACGCGGCCTACCTGGCGCGGCCCGCCGCGGCCTGTGAACTCCGCCACGTCTCCGTACGTCATCACCCGGCCCGGCGGGATGCGCTCTGCCACGGAGAGCACCAGGTCCGCATACTCGTCGAGAAGAGCCGCTTCGGGGCCCGGAGGGCCGGCGGAAGGTGTCGCGTCGTCCATCCGTCCCATCCTGCCCCAGACCGCCGACAGCCCGGGGTGGCGGCGGGCAGCGGCCACACCGCTGTAAAGCAGACCCGGATGCGACCATCGGAGACATGCTCGTGCCACCATCGTGCGGGCGGTGACTGGTGATACGAGACGAAGACGGGACAACTCAGGGCATGCGGCGCGACCCCGCGGCCGAGCCTCCGCCGGCCGAGCCGGCCACGGAGGCGCGGAGCCCTGCCCGCCGGGACTCCGGGAACGGTGACGAGGGAGGCGCACGGGACGGCAGGGTCCGGCACGACTCCCGCCGCCGCGTCGCCCCCGGCCCCGTCGAAGGCGACGACCCCCTCCTCCCCGCCCGCGTGCACCGCCCCTCCGACCTCATCCGGCTGCTCCTCGGTGTCCTCGGCATCGCCGCCGTCCTCGGCCTCGCCGCCGTCGCGCACGCCACCACCGAGGGCCTGGAGGAGGACATCACCAAGGGCGCCGAGTACACGCCCTCGTTCGTCGTCACCCTCGGCGGCCTGACCTCCAGCATCGCCGTCCTCATCGTCCCGGTCGCGTTCGCCGTCGAACGCCTCGTCAAGCGCGACGGCCTGCGCATCGCCGACGGCGTGCTCGCCGCCGTGCTCGCGCACGGCGCCGGGCTCGCCGTCTCCCTCTGGGTCTCCGAGGCCGCCCCCGGCTCCGTGCAGGGGGCGCTGACGCAGATCGCCCGCGACGGCGAGCGCACCGACCCCGTGCACGGCTATCTCGCCCCCGTCATCGCGTACATGACCGCCGTCGGCATGTCCCGGCACGCCCGCTGGCGCGTGCTGATGTGGACGGTCCTGGTGCTCGACGGCCTCGCGGTGCTCGTCGGCGGCTACACCACCCCGTTCGCCATCCTGCTCACCGTCCTCATCGGCTGGACCGTCGCCTACGGCACGATGTACGCGGTCGGCTCCCCCAACGTCCGCCCCACCGGCCGCAACCTCCTCGCCGGCATGCGCCGCGTCGGCTTCCGCCCGGTCAGCGCGCTGGTGCCGGACGAGCAGCCGGACCTGGAGGGCGACGGCCGCGGGCGGCGGTTCGTCGTCACCCTGGAGGACGGCCCGCCGCTGGACGTCACCGTCGTCGACCGCGAGCAGCAGGCCCAGGGCTTCTTCTACCGCGCCTGGCGCCGCCTGTCGCTGCGCGGCGTCTACCAGCGGCGCAGCATGCAGTCGCTGCGGCAGGCGCTGGAGCAGGAGGCGCTGCTGTCGTACGCCGCGATCGCCGCCGGCGCCAACGCCCCCAAGCTCATCGCCACCTCCGACCTCGGCCCCGACGCGGTCATGCTCGTCTACGAGCACACCGGCGGCCGTCCCCTGGACGCCGTCTCCGACTCGGCGATCACCGACCGGCTGATGCGCGAGAGCTGGCGGCAGGTCAAGGCGCTGCAGTCGCGCCGCATCGCGCACCGCCGCCTGGACGGCGACGCCGTGCTGGTGACCGGCGCGGGCGAGGTGATCCTCACCGACCTCAGCAGCGGCGAGATCGCCGCCGGCGACGTCGTGCTGCGCATGGACCTCGCCCAGCTGCTCACCACCTTCGCGCTGCGCGTCGGCGCCGAGCGGGCGGTCGCGGCGGCGGTCGAGGTGCTCGGCCCGGACGCGGTCGCCGACGCGCTGCCGCTGCTGCAGCCGATCGCGCTGACCCGGGACACCCGCGCCGAGCTGCGCCGGCTCTCCCGCGAGCGGGCCGCGCGCGAGCGCGAGTCGGTCATCGAGGCGTCGCGGACGCGCAAGCACCAGCCGGCCGGGGACCGCAGGAGCAAGCGGGCCGCCAAGCAGGCGGAGAAGCGGGCGATCGAGGGCGCCCTCGACGAGGCCCGCGAGGAGGACGTGCTCACCCAGATCCGCCACCACGTGCTGCGGATCCGGCCGGAGGCGCCGGTGGAGCCGGTACGGATCGAGCGGATCCGGCCGCGCACGCTCGTCAGCATCATCGCGGGCGTCTTCGCCGCGTACTTCCTGGGGACGCAGCTGACCCACGTCAAGGTGGACGACGTCCTGGCGCAGGCGAACTGGCGCTGGGCGGCGCTGGCCGTGCTCTTCTCCGCCGCCACCTACCTCGCCGCAGCGATGTCGCTGCTGGGCTTCGTCCCCGAGCGGGTGCCGTACGGGCGCACGGTGCTGGCACAGGTCGCCGCCTCGTTCGTCAAGCTGGTCGCCCCGGCGGCGGTCGGCGGGGTCGCCATCAACACCCGCTTCCTGCAGAAGTCGGGCGTACGGCCCGGGCTGGCGGTGGCCAGCGTCGGCGCCTCGCAGCTCTTCGGGCTCGGCAGCCACGTGCTGCTGCTGCTCACCTTCGGCTATCTGACGGGGACGGAGCGGACGCCGTCGCTGTCCCCGTCCCGTACGGTCATCGCCGGGCTGCTCGCGGCGGCCGTGCTGATCCTGATCATCACCGCCGTACCGTTCCTGCGGAAGGCCGTGGTGTCGCGGATCCGGTCGCTGTTCGCGGGCGTGGTGCCGCGCATGCTGGACGTGCTGCAGCGCCCGCAGAAGCTGGCGGCGGGCATCGGCGGCATGGTGCTGATGACGCTGTCGTTCGTGCTCTGCCTGGACGCCTCGGTACGGGCCTTCGGCGGCGACCTCAGCTTCGCGAGCGTCGCCGTCGTCTTCCTCGCCGGCAACGCGCTGGGCTCGGCGGCGCCGACGCCGGGCGGCGTGGGCGCGGTGGAGCTGGCGCTCACGGCGGGTCTGACGGCGGCGGGGATGCCGAGCGACACGGCGCTGTCGGCGGTGCTGCTGTTCCGGCTGCTGACGTTCTGGATGCCGGTGCTGCCGGGCTGGCTGTCGTTCACGCACCTGACCCGCAAGGGCGCGTTGTAGCGGGCGCGGGGCGCCGTTGTTCTCGGCGGGCGCGGGCGGGTGGGTGGGTGGGGGCACCGCCCAGGCCGGAGGCTCTGGGGGAGCGTCAGAGGTCGACGACGCGCCAGGGGCGGATGCTCCAGCTGTCCACCAGCCCGTTCGCCACGTACGGGTCCTTCCTCACGAACTCCTCGGCGGGCGCCGGGTCGTCGGTCCGCCAGACGATGAGCCCGCGCGGCGGGTCCTCGGTCATCGCGCCGGCCATGAGGAGGTCGCCGCGCCGGTGGCACTCGCGGATCAGGTCGAGGTGGGCCTGGCGGTAGGAGTCCCGGCGCTGCAGGTAGTCGTCGACGTAGGCGTAGTCGAGGACGTAGTAGGACACGCGGCCTCCCAGGTGGCGGGGTGATCGGTACGGGACCACCGTACTCACCCGTACGCCCCGCGCAGCGCGCGACCGCCCGCGGGCCGCCGGACGATGGCAGTCCGCCACCTCCGAGACCGGGGAGCCGCCGTGCGGGCCACCGCCAAGCTGACCACCGCCGCCACCGCCGTCACCGCCGTCACCGCCGTCACCGCCGTCCTGCTGACCGCCCTCGCCGCCGGCGGGTGCGGCATCGCGGCGTCGTCCGACAGCTCCAGCGGCCGGCTGGAGGGGGAGGCGGGCGCCGGCATCGACTGGGGGGCGTGCAAGAACCTCCCCGCGCCGGCGCCGGGCGCGCCGGCCGCCGAGGTCGACTGGCAGTGCGGCACGCTCGACGTGCCGCTCGACCACGACAGGCCGGACGGCGAGAAGATCGGCATCGCCATGATCCGCGCCGAGGCCACCGGACCGCGGTCGGAGCGCATCGGCTCGCTGATGTTCAATTTCGGCGGCCCCGGCGGCTCCGGCATCGACACCCTCCCGGGCCTCGCCGGCCAGTACAAGACGCTGCGCAAGCGCTACGACCTCGTCAGCTTCGACCCGCGCGGGGTCGGCCGCAGCAACGGCGTGCGCTGCCTCGGCGACCGCGCGCTCGACACGTACTTCGCCGCCGACAACACCCCCGACGACAAGGCCGAGGAGAAGGCGTACCTGGGCCGGATCCACGACTTCACCGCCGCGTGCGAGAAGAAGTCCGGCCGGATCCTGCCGTACGTGGGCACCGAGAACACCGCCCGCGACATGGACCTCATGCGCGCCGCGCTCGGCGACGACAAGCTGCACTACTTCGGCATCTCCTACGGCACCGAGCTGGGCGCCGTGTACGCGCACCTCTTCCCGAAGAGGATCGGCCGTGCCGTTCTCGACAGCCCGGTGGACCCGACGCAGGACAGGGCGGAGATGTCGCTGGCGCAGGCGGCGGGCTTCCAGCGGGCGCTGGACAACTACGCCGAGGACTGCGCCCGCAAGGGCAGGAACTGCCCCGTCGGCAACGGCTCGGCCGACGACCCGGCCGCCGCCACCGAGGACGTCGCGGACCTGCTGAAGCGGCTCGACCGCAAGCCGGTCCCGGGCACCTCCGGCCGCGACCTGACCCAAGCGCTGGCGACCGGGGGCATCACGCAGTCGCTCTACTCCAAGCAGCTGTGGCCCCTGTTGACGGAGGGGCTGCGGCAGGCGCAGGACGACGACGGCGCGACCCTGCTGCTCCTCGCCGACGTGCTCAACGGCCGCGATCCCGACGGGCACTACAACACGCTCCACTCGTCCTTCCTCGCGATCACCTGCGCGGACACCCGGGACCGCTACTCGGCCGGCGAGATCCGCGAGCGGCTGCCGGAGTTCCGCAAGGCGTCGCCGGTCTTCGGCGACTTCATGGCGTGGGCCATGGCGTCGTGCGACGGCTGGCCGGTGACCGGCAAGCGCTCGACGCTGGAGGTGGGCGCGAAGGGCGCCGCCCCGATCCTGGTCGTCGGCACGACCGGCGACCCGGCGACACCGTACGAGGGCACGCAGAAGATGGTCGACGCGCTGGGCGGCGACGTGGCGGTGAAGCTGACGCGCGTCGGGGACGGGCACGGGGCGTACGGCAGCGGCAGCGGCTGCACGCGGAAGGCGGTCGACACCTACCTGCTCGACGGCCAGGCCCCGAAGGACGACACGACCTGCCGGAAGTAGCCGTCCGACGCGTGCGTGCCGCCACCGGGAAACTCTCTCCGGTGGCGGCACGCGCGTCATCTCTTAGTAGATGGGCTTCTCCGGCTCGATCTGGTTCACCCAGCCGACCACGCCGCCGCCCACGTGGACCGCGTCGGCGAAGCCCGCCGACTTCAGCACCGCCAGGACTTCCGCGGACCGGACACCCGTCTTGCAATGCAGGACGATCTTCTTGTCCTGCGGCAGCCCCTCCAGGGCGTTGCCCATGAGGAAGTCGTTCTTCGGGACCAGCCGGGCGCCGGGGATCGAGACGATCTCGTACTCGTTCGGCTCCCGGACGTCGATGATGTCGATGTTCTCACCGTCGTCGATCCACTCCTTGAGCTGCTTCGGAGTGATCGTGGAGCCGGCCGCGGCCTCCTGCGCCTCGTCGGAGACGACGCCGCAGAACGCCTCGTAGTCGATCAGCTCGGTGACGGTCGGGTTCTCGCCGCAGACCGCGCAGTCCGGGTCCTTGCGGACCTTCACCTGGCGGTACTGCATCTCCAGGGCGTCGTAGATCATCAGCCGGCCGAGCAGCGGGTCGCCGATGCCGGCGAGCAGCTTGATGGCCTCGTTGACCTGGATGGAGCCGACCGACGCGCACAGCACGCCCAGCACGCCGCCCTCGGCGCAGCTCGGCACCATGCCGGGCGGCGGGGGCTCGGGGTACAGGCAGCGGTAGCAGGGGCCGTGCTCGGCCCAGAAGACGGACGCCTGGCCGTCGAAGCGGTAGATGGAGCCCCACACGTACGGCTTGCCGAGCAGCACGCAGGCGTCGTTGACCAGGTAGCGGGTGGCGAAGTTGTCCGTGCCGTCGACGATCAGGTCGTACTGCGCGAACATCTCCATGACGTTCGAGGAGTCCAGCCGCTCCTCGTGCAGCCGGACCGTCACGTACGGGTTGATGCCCTGGACGGTGTCGCGGGCGGACTCGGCCTTGGAGCGGCCGATGTCCGCCTGGCTGTGGATGATCTGGCGCTGCAGGTTCGACTCGTCGACCTCGTCGAACTCGACGATGCCCAGCGTGCCTACGCCCGCCGCGGCGAGGTACATCAGTGCCGGCGAGCCGAGACCGCCGGCGCCCACACAGAGGACCTTGGCGTTCTTCAGCCGCTTCTGGCCGTCCATCCCGACGTCCGGGATGATCAGGTGGCGCGAGTACCGGCGGACCTCGTCGACGGAGAGCTCGGGGGCGGGCTCGACCAGCGGTGGCAGCGACACGGGGACTCCGTAAGCGTGTGAGAGCACAGTGGGTCTTTCCGTAACACTGCCACGCGCCTCCTCATTCCGAGACACCCTGTCCGAGACGCGAGACGAGGTCGTCCCAGTAGCCGGGCAGGGCCTCCCAGCCGGGCCGGTCGGTGAAGAACACCGAGGCCGCGCCCTGCCAACGGGCGATCCGCAGGGCCTCGTCCAGATGCGTCGGCGGGACGCCGTGGACCAGGTGGCAGAACCGCTCGGCGGGGTGCTCCGCGGTCCACTCCGCGACCTGCGACCAGCGGTAGCCGGCCCACGGGCCGGCGAAGGTGACGAGCTGGTCGGCGACCTCCGCGTAACCGGGGTACGGGTGCGTGCCGACGCCGAGGACGACATGCGCCCGCGGGGACAGGGCGCCCAGCGTGGCCGAGACGCGCCGGACCTCCGGCAGCCGGTCCCGCTCGGCGGGGCAGCGGCCGAGGTAGAAGCCGTCGACGCGGTACCACTCCAGGAACCGGTGGGCGTCGGTGATCAGCTCGCCGAGGGGGCGGTGGCCGTTGCGGAGGTCGAGGTGGCCGAGGGTGCGCACCCGCGCCGACTTCAGCCGGCCCGCGGCCTCCAGGCAGTGCGGGTCGGGTCGGGTGCCGGGGCCGGCGGCGACGTCGAGCACCGTCCAGTGGACGGCGTCGGCGGCGGCGGGCCGGGTCAGCTCGCCCCACTCGACGGGGGCGACGAGGGGGTGCGCGTAGCCGGGGACGCCGAGGCGGAGGGGGGTCTCGGCCGGCGGGGGCGGCGGGCGGTGCAGCCCTTCGGGGGCGGGCGGGGTTTCGGGGGTTTCGGTCCGGGCTCCCGGCAGGTCGCGCAGCACCGCCCCGGTGCCGGTGGGTGGGCCGGTCCCGTCAGACCTCAGATGCGGCATGCCGCCTCCATCCAGATATCCGCAAGGCTCTCCTCGATTCCGATCCGGGGCCGCCAGCCGAGGCGGTCCCGCGCCGTCCTGATGTCCGCCTGCTGCCAGGCGCCGCACCCGTCCGGATAGGGATACGCCGCGGCGACCGCCGCCGGTTCCGCGCCGGGGCCGCCGTTCGGCCCGTGGCCGGGTCCGTGGCCGGGTCCGTGGCCGGGCCCGTGGCCGTGGCCCGATCCATGGCCCAGGCCGTGACCGGGCCCGTGGCCCAGGCCGTGGCCCGGTCCGTGGCCGCCGTGCCCGAGGCCGTGGCCGGCGCCCACGGGCTGCGGAATCCGGCCGGTCAGCGTCGTGTCGTACTCGTGCAGCTGGCCGCCGTACCCCGCGATCCGCGCCAGCGCCGCCGCCGCGTCCCGCAGCCGCACCGCACGCCCGCCGCCGATGTTCACGACGCCCTGCGCCGCCGACAGCGACGCGGCGTGCACCGCCCGCGCCACGTCCCGTACGTCCACGAAGTCCCGCTGCGCGCCGAGCCCGCCGAGCTTCAGCTCGCCGTCGCCCTGCTGCATCGCCCGCCGCAGCGCCTCCGCCAGCCGGCCGAGCGGCGAGCCCGCCGGGGTGCCGGGGCCCGCGGGCGAGAACACCCGCAGCACGATCGCGTCCAGCCCGGAGCCGAGCACCAGCTCGGTCGCGGCCAGCTTGCTCACCCCGTACGGGCCGCCGGGGCGCGGCAGCGCGTCCTCGGCCGTCGAGGAACCGGCCGGCGACGGCCCGTACTCCGAGGCGCAGCCGACGTGCACCAGCCGCGCCGAGCAGCTGCTGCGCCGCATGGCCTCGCAGAGGGTGGCGACGGCGACGGTGTTGTGCCGGGTCAGGTCGCGGGCGCCGCCGCGGGTGGTGCCGGCGCAGTTGACGACGACGCCCGGGTGCACGGCGTCCAGGAACCGGGTCAGCGCGCCGGGGCTGCCGGACGACAGGTCGAACCGTACGTCGGCGTCGTCGCCGCGGCCGAGCGCGGTGAGCTGCACGGCGGGGTCGGCGAGCAGGCGGTCGGCGACGTAGCGGCCGACGAAGCCGGTGCCACCGATGAGCAGCACTCTCATCGCGTACCCCCCGTGTTCGAGGGGGGCGTGGCCAGTGGTGGTGCGGTCATCTCGTTGTGCTCCTTGCGATGAGCTGAGGCTCGGGTGAGTGCGCCGCCGGCGTACGCCAGCAGCGCGAGCGCGGCGGCGCCGCAGGCGACCGCCGGTACGGCGGCCATGTCGGAACCTGCGGAGCCGGCGACCAGCAGCTCGACCGGACGGCCGAGCACGGCCAGCCCGGGAACCCGGGCGGCCAGGACCAGCAGCAGCGCCGTGACCTGCGCGGCGCAGGCGGCGGCGAGGCCGTACGCGGCGGCCCGGGGGAAGCCGTGCACGGCGAGCAGCCGGGCGAGGAAGAGCAGCGCGCCGAGCGCGCCGGCGGCGGCGACGGCGCCGGGGACGCCGGAGGCGGGGACACCGGAGGCGGGGACGGCCGAGGCGTGGGCGGCCGAGGCGTGCGCGGCGGGTTGGTGCGGGGCCTCGGCGAGCTGTCCGACGACGGGTTCGGCGGCCACGGCGGCGAGTTGCAGCGCGACGAGGACGGCCGGCACGACGGTGACGGCGACGGCCAGCAGCGGACGGACCCGGGCACGGAACTCGGCCAGATCCCGGCTGTCCCGCAGCCCGGCGCGGGCCCGGGCGGCGAACCACCGGGCGACGGCCGCCGCGGGCAGCACGGCGGCGGTGAGCCCGGCGAGGGCGGCGGCGGTGGCGTACGGGATGACGGGGGCGCGGCTGACGGCGGTGGCGCCGCCGAGCAGCTCGGCGAGGAGCCAGTCCCCGTACGCGGCGTACGCCAGCAGCCACCCCACGGCGAGCCCGGCCCCGGCCGGCAGCCCGCCGCCGACCCGCAACGGCCCCCGCTGCGGCCCGAGCACCACCGCGATCACGACCGCGGCGACGCCGACGCCGGTCACGGCGGCCTGCGCGCGGCCGGGCAGCGCGGTGGCGAGGAGGACGACGAGCCCGCCGACGAGGGGCAGGAGGTGGGCGACGGGGGCGAGGGGCGTACGGGGCTGAGGGCCGCCGGACACCGGGGCGTGGGCCGGGACGGCGTCGGGCCGGCGGGTCCGTACGTACATCTCCTCGGCGAGGGAGAACACGTCCCGGTGCCGGCACCGCCGAGCGGTCCGGTCGGTCACCCCGTGAGCCTCCAGCCCGGCGGCGATCTCCAACGGATCGACGGCACGGTCGCACAGCTCCCGGTGCCGGTGCATGAGCCCCCGAACGGGATCGGCGGGCCCGCGCCGACCGCCTCCGGCGCGGAAGCGGGTGGCCGCGGGGGCGGGGGCGGCGGGGGTCGCCGCGTCCGCGGTCGCGGAGGTCGCGGTCGCGGAGGTCGCGGTCGCGGAGGTCGCGGTCGCGGAGGTCGCGGTCGCGGAGGTCGCGGTCGCGGAGGTCGCCTCGCCGGTGGCGGGCGACGCGGGGCCGAGGACCGCCGCGGCAGCGCCTGCGGCACGCGGCACGGCGGCGGCGTCGCCTGATCCCGCCGTCCCGCCTCCGGCGCCCGGCGCAAGCTCCGGCCCCCCGGGGTCCCCCGCGGCAACGTCTTCGGCGGGGGGCTTCGAGGGATGAAGAGACGTTACGGCGGGTGGTGTGCGGCGAGGGCCGAAGGCTGCTTCCAGGGCTTCCGCCAGGTCTTCCGCCGGTGTTGCCGGCGACGGCTCCCGGGGCGCGGCCCCCGGCCGCGGCGGCTCCTCCTCCGGCAGCGGCAGCGGCGGCTGCGGCTCGGCGGCCGCTCTCGGTACGTCGGTCATCGGTCGGCCCCCTCGAACACGGCGCACGCACCCGCGACCACCGGCTCCGGGTCCGACTCCGCGTCCGGCGCCGCTGCCGGCGCGGCCGTCCAACCGTCCGGCAGATGCGCCTCCGCCGGGCGCGCGAAGGGCCGCGGCTCACCGTCCGCCGGGCCCACCAGCGGACTGCGCGAGGCCAGCTCCAGATAGATGTTCCGGAACGCCCCCACGTTCTGCTCCACGGAGAACAGCTCCACCGCCCGCGCCCGCGCCGCCGCGCCCAGCCGCGCCCGGCGCGCCGGGTCGCGGAGCAGCGCCAGGCAGGCGTCCGCCAGCGCCCGCGGGTTCCGCGGCGGGACCACGAGGCCCGTACCGCCGATGACTTCCCGTACCGCGCCGACGTCCGTCGACACCGTCGCCCGGGCGCAGAACATCGCCTCCACCAGCCCCACCGGGAAGCCCCCCATGACGCTGGAGCGCACCGTGACGCCGCCTGTCGCGTACGCCGCCGCCGTGTCCGGCAGCGCCGGGTCGCCGAGTTCCTCGAACGACACCGGGCTGGCGCCCACCGCGTGGGCGTCCGCGGCCTCGTCGGGGAAGAGCTGGGCGGCCAGCGCCCGGCAGTGGTCGCGGTAGCCCGCGTGGGCGGCGGGCGGCGGGCCCGTCTCCACCACCACGAGGTGCGCGGCGGGCTCCGCCCGGTGGATCTCCGCGAACGCGTGCAGCAGCGCGACGAGGTCACCGGCCGGCTCCGTCCGGCCGACCCAGACCAGGGTTCTGTCGTCCTCCCCGGCCTCCGGCGCCGGCTCCCCCACCTCCGCGAACCGGGCGCTGTCCATGCCCGGGTAGACCGTCCGCAGCCGGCCCCGCGACGCGCCCAGGCGCAGTGCCCAGCGGCACGCGTGCGCGTTGCCGGGGGTGACGAGCGCCGCCTTGTCGTACGCCTCCGCCGCCAGCCGGCGGTGGAAGGCCGCCGTCAGCGCCCGTACGGCCACGGACCCGCCGGCGCGCGCCCCCGCTCCGCTCGCCCCGCTTGCCGCGCTTGCCGCGCTTGCCGCGCTTGCCGCGCTTGCCGCGCTTGCCGCGCTTTCCAGGTAATGCCGCCGCAGCCGCACCCCGTACTCCGTCACCAGCAGCGGCGTCCCGAAGAACCGCCGCGCCAGCAACCCCGGCAGCACCGCCGGACCGCCGGACAGCGCATGGCACAGGTCGACGCCCGCCAGCCCCCCGGCCACCGCACCGCCCGGCACCACACCGCCCGGCACCGCACCGCCCGCCGCCGGCCCGCCGCACCAGCCCGCCGCCAACGGCCGCAGCGCCCGGTCCAGCTGCCCCGCGACGGCCAGCAACTCCACCACGCGCGCCCCCTGCACCACCGGATGCGCGCCCGGCGCCCGGCACACCCGCTCCAGGATCCGCACCGCCTGCTCCGAACGCAGCGCCCGCCCCGGCCCGCCCGCGTCCACGGCCAGCTCCGCCAGCCCGTACAGCCCGTAAGCGAAACGGTCCTGCCCGTCCGCCGCCGCGTCGCCCGCCGCCAGCGCGGTGGCCAGCTCGGTGAAGTGCTCGGCGAATCGGCGCCGGCCGGCGCGCCCGTAACGGCGCTCGCCGGGCGCCGGGCGCCCCAGCGGCGCGACGTGCACCGTGCGCACCTGCGGCGGCAGCGAAACGAGCCCCGCCGTCTCCTGTGCCGCATCGGCGGCAAACGCGAAAACGTCGAACTCGTGGTGCGCAAGCCCGCGTACGAGCCGGTCGCACCACCCCGGCGACTCGCCCGCGGCAAACGGGAATCCGCCCTCCGCGAGAAGGCCGATGCGCAACGAGAACACCCCCGAGACTGCTGTGGCTCCGTCCAGTGGGAGGACGGTACGCACGCGGTGGGGAGCGCGGTGGACGGTTGTCCATCGCACCACCGGAAGGGGTGAATACCCGTGACTATTCGGGGACTAGGGCGTTTTACGCGCCCACCGTCAGCCGCGCGGGTACGGCCAGGGGTTGGGCTTGCAGGTCGCGCCATCCGTCGACAGGTACTTCGTCTGCTGCATCATCACCGGCGCGAGCGCGCCGTCGCGCGAGCAGCCGACGTGCCCGTGTCCGAGCCGGTGGCCGACCTCGTGGTTGATGAGCATCTGCCGGTACGCGTAGATGTCGTCGCCGTAGGTCTTCGAACCCTGCGCCCACCGGAAGGCGTTGATCATCACGCGCTCGGTGGCGGCGGAGTCGCAGGACACGTCCTGGTCGGCGGTGTCGAGGCCGGACTTGGCGCACCACTCGTCCGTGGTCCCGGGGCTGGCCAGGGTGATGACGAAGTCCGACTCCGCACCCGCGGCCACGCGCTCGAAGGTGCGCTCGCCCCGCCCACCCCAACTCCGGTCGTCGTTGAGCGTCTTGTGCACGGCGGAGGCGAACAGCTCGCCGTCGAGCGGCAGTCCCTCCTCGACGTCCACGCGGTACGCCAGCACCTCGCCGCGGCCGGGCGCCTTGTCGCCGCCGGGGACCGCGGTGAGCTTGCCGGAGCCGGTGAGGTCGCGGCTGAGGGGGTACGTGGCCGCCATCTTCTCGGCGTACGTGGCGGGCACGGCCCGCGCGCCCCCGTCGCCGTCGCCGTCCGCACCCGGGCGGGTGGTCGAATCCGAGCCCGCCGGGCCGTCGCGGTCGCCGGAGCGGGAGGCCGCGTCGTCGGCGGCGGCGCGCTGTTTGCGCGCGTCGGCGGCGGCGGCGTCGGCGCGCTTCGCGCGGCCGTCGGAGACCTGACCGGCGATGGCGGCGGCGAGCGCGCACGTCACGACGGCGGCGGCGACGCCGGTGGCGACGCGGCCGCGGTTGGTCGTGCGCTGCCGGGGGCGACGGTGGCCGCCGGCGGTGGACTCCAGGGCGGTGGCGGCATGGTCGGGCGGCCCGTCGCCGTCGTCGCCGGGCGGCGGCCGGCCGCGGTCGTCCGCCGCGGGGGCCGGCCCCGGCACGTCGCCGGGGCGGCGGACGGCGGGCCCGCCGGCGTGGCCGGGCCCGTCGAAGGCGTCGAGGTACTCCTGCCGTACGGGTGTGGGTGCCGCGGCGACGGTGGCGGTGCCGGGACCCCGGGGCGCCGGCCCGTAGGGCGGGGCGCCCCACCCGCCGCCGGGCTCCCGGTGCTGGGGGTGACCGAGGGGGGTCTCGCCGGTGTCGTCCATGCGCGGCACGCGGGGCAGCCCTCCGGTGTCGGCGACGCGCCGCGTCGCACCGGTGTCGCCGACCGCGCGGAAGCCGCCCGTGTCGCCGGCCCGCGGCACGTGTCCCGTATCGCCGACCCGCGGCATGTTGCCCGTGTCGCCGAACGACCGCATCGGCCCGGTGTCGGTGAAGCGCGGTGTGGCGCCCGTGTCCCCGGCCCGCGGCACCGGTCCCCCACCGGCGGCCCGGGGGATGGGACCCGTGTCGCCGAAACGGGGCATCGGCCCCGTGCCCGTGACCGTTCCGCCCGCGACCCGCGGCGGCGGCCCGGTGTCCGGCACCCGCCGCATCGGACCCGTGTCCGCGACCCGCGGCACCGGCCCCGTGTCCGTCACCCGCGGCAGCGGGCCCGTGTCCGTCACCCGCGGCAGCGGGCCCGTGTCGCTGATCCTCGGGATCGGCCCGGTGTCCCCGCGCCGCGGCAGCGGCGGGCGTGACCGGGCCCCGGTGCCGCCACCGCCACGGCCGCCACCGCCACGGCTGACGGCACCGCCGTCACGGCTGCCGCCACCGGCGTCCCGCGCCTGCTTCCTGCCCTTGCCGCCCGCGCTGTGCCTGCCCACCGTGTGTGTCAGCTCCCGCCCAGGCTCGCGTCGGCGGCCCCTGTCTCGTACTCGCCCAGCAACTCGGTGAAGGCCTTGGCCACCACTTCCGGATACTCCATCATGGCCACGTGCCCCGCCGCCGGCAGGGCCAGCAGCCGCGAGTTGCGGAACGCGGCCTTCGCCCGCCGCGCCATCCGGAACGATACGAGTTGGTCGCGGCCGCCGTAGATGAGAAGCGTAGGGGCAAGCACCCGCTCGGCCAGCCGCCAGAGCGAATGCTGCCCGCCCAGGGTGTACGCACCGACGACCCCGCGCGCGGAGCGCTCCATGGCGTCCCAGTGGTACGGCAGCCTCATCCGCCCGGCGTACTCGCGCGCGTGCTCCGCGAAGCCCTCCGGGCTGACCCGGCGCGGGTCGCCGTAGCAGAGGCCGAGCATCGCGCGGGTGTGCTGCTCGGGAGTCCAGTCCCGGGTCAGCCGGGCGAAGAGCGCGGTGACGCCGGGCACGGCGAGCAGCGCCGTGGGGACCGCGGTGCGCTGCGGGCGCAGCTCGGGCAGCGCCGGCGAGACGAGGGTGAGGGTGCGCACCAGGTCGGGGCGGAGCGCCGCGACGCGGGTGACGATGGTGCCGCCCAGCGAGTTGCCGAAGAGGTGGACGGGGCCGCGCTCGCCGGCGTCGAGGTACCGGATGACGGCGCGGGCGTGGCCGGAGAGGGAGTAGTCGCCGTCGTCCGGGGGCGGGGAGTCGCCGAAGCCGGGGAGGTCGACGGCCTCGCCGTCGACGCGCTCGGCGAGGCGGGGGCCGAGGCCCGACCAGTTCAGCGCGGAGCCGCCGAGCCCGTGCACGTACACCGCCGGCGGCAGCCCCGCGCGGGCCGCCGGGTGCTCGCGGACGGCGAGGGTCAGTCCGGGGAGCGTCACCTGCCGTCGCGCGACACCGCCCCGGCCCTCGTGGGACGAGGGCGGCACGATCCCGGGGGGCGTCCTCGCCGGGGACGCCTCGTCGCCCGCCAGATAGGGCTCTGTCGACGGCATGGGGGCAATGTTACGAGACAGTCACGCTGTGGTTCATGTGTTCGCGCTCACAGGTCGCCTCGCGTCTGAAAGCGCCCTCTCTTACGCTCGTATGGAGGACATCTACCGAAACTGCGCCCGAAGTCCGCGTGACGAACCGGACGCGCAGCGTCGACGGCGATGCGAGAGAGGGGAGACGACGCCATGGCTGTGGACCCGCAGGATTCGGACACGTTCAACGAGCCCGCCGGCGGTACGGGCCCCGACGGCGCGAAGGGCGCCTCCGCCGCCCGGTCCCGCCCGCCCCGTCAGGCCGGCCCCGACGACCCGGACGACCCGGACGACCCGGACGGCGAGACGCCGGAGGCCGACGCCGCGGAGCAGCGCGCCGAGGTGGAGGGCGCCGAGACCGAAGAGGACGACGCCCCGCCGAGCGAGCGCCACAACGACGAGGTGAACCCCGCGGACGCCGCCGAACAGGCGCGCGTCGTCGAACAGAGCGAGGAAGAATACCGGTGACATGCTCCGTATTGCCCCGATTCGACGCGGGTCGGGCGCGATGAAATTTCGCGCAGCGACGGAGCGCCGGACGATTACCCGCACGTACGATGGCACCCGCGGTCGACCCGCCGGACAGGCCCGGCGTCCCGGGGGCGATCATCTGAGGAACCAGGAGGCGCAGTGACAGCCATCGAGCAGGCCGAGACGCGTCCACGCAGTACGAGGCTTCCCCGTCGTGCGCGCCGCAACCAGCTCCTCGGCGCGGCCCAGGAGGTCTTCGTCGCCCAGGGCTACCACTCCGCCGCCATGGACGACATCGCGGACCGCGCCGGCGTCAGCAAGCCGGTGCTCTACCAGCACTTCCCCGGCAAGCTGGAGCTCTACCTCGCCCTCCTCGACCAGCACTGCGACGCGCTGCTCAAGGCGGTGCGCGCGGCGCTCGCCTCCACGTCGGACAACAAGCAGCGCGTCGCCGCCACGATGGACGCGTACTACGCCTTCGTCGAGGACGAGGGCGGCGCCTTCCGGCTGGTCTTCGAGTCCGACCTGACCAACGAGCCCGCGGTGCGCGAGCGGGTCGACAAGGTCAGCCTGGACTGCGCGCAGGCGGTCAGCGAGGTCATCGCGGAGGACACCGACCTGCCGGTGGAGCAGGCGATGCTGCTCGCCGTGGGGCTGTGCGGCATGGCGCAGATCACCGCGCGGTACTGGCTGGGCTCCGGCCAGTCCATCCCGCGGGACGCCGCCGCGCGGCTGATCGCCTCGCTCTCCTGGCGCGGCATCGCCGGCTTCCCGCTGCACGGCGGCCCGGACCAGGCGTAGGGCCCGCCCGCCGGGACACCTCCCGCGGCGGTGTTCGCTGCGGGCGTGCAGGCATCGGTCCCGCGGGGTGTGCACGCCGGGTTAGTGTGCATGCGTACATCCAACTGACCGAAAGGGATCAGGCCGTGGAGGTCAAGATCGGCGTGCAGCACGCCCCCCGAGAGATCAGCCTGGAGAGCGGGCAGTCCGCCGAAGAGATCGAGAGCGCGGTGGCGGACGCGCTCGGCGGCAAGTCGGAGGTGCTGACCCTGGTCGACGACCGCGGCCGGAAGATCCTCGTGCCGGCCGGCCGCATCGCCTACGTGGAGATCGGCGCACCCTCCGCACGCAAGGTGGGTTTCGGCGCCCTGTGAGGGTGGGTTCCACCGCTCTCCCCCACTCGTCCGGCCCCTCGGTGTCCTCACCGGGGGGCCGTCGTTTGCCCGCGCATCCGTGCGGGTAGACCCGGAGCGTCCGATTCGCCCCAGCGGTGGGGGCCCAACGAAGGGCGGGCGCGAGATGGTCCTGGCAGCTCTGTGCTCCGCAGTCATCGGCCTGGCGATTGCGCTGGCCGCGTTCTCCCGCTATCCGGATCGGTTCGGGAACCGGAACCTGACCCTGGCCACCGGCCCGGGGGCCGCGGCGCTCGGCGCCGCGATCGCCCACACGGTGCTCGGCGGCGGGAACCTGCCGATCGTCCTGCCGGTCGCCGCGGCGTTCGCGGCGGCGATGCTGTCGCTGCTGGTGAAGCACCCGGAGCGGAGCCGCCCCGCGGCGGCGTACCTCGCCGGACGCCCGGTGCGCTGAGCGGCCCGCGGCGCGCGTACGGACGGACCCGTACCAAGACGCGCACCGGCACGTACAGACAACCGCACAGCGGCACGCGCCCCGGGCGCCCCGGGGCGCCGCGCTACGCCGACAGCCCCAGCGCCGCCATCCGCTTGGTGTGCGCCTCGGTGATACGCGAGAACATCCGCCCCACCTCCGCCAGATCGAAGCCGTCGGCGACCCCGCCCACGAGCATCATCGACAGCGCGTCCCGCTCCGCGACCACGCGCTGCGCCTGGCTCAGCGCCTCACCCATCAGCCGCCGGGCCCACAGCGCCAGCCGGCCGCCCACCCGCGGGTCGGCCGCGATGGCGCTACGGACCTTCTCCACGGCGAACGTCGCGTGCCCGGTGTCGTCCAGCACGCCCAGCATCAGCCCGCGGGTGTCGGAATCCAGCCGGACCGCGACCTCGCGGTAGAAGTCGCTGGCGATCGAGTCGCCGACGTACGCCTTGACCAGCCCCTCCAGCCAGTCGGACGGCGCGGTCTGGCGGTGGAACTCGTTCAGCGCGGCGGCGAACGGCTCCATCGCCCGGGCCGGGTTCTCGTCGATCTCGGCCAGCCGGTCCCGCAGTTGCTCGAAGTGGTGGAACTCGGCGGCGGCCATCGCCGCCAGCTCCGCCTTGTCCTCCACGCCGGGCGCGAGCTTCGCGTCCTCCGCCAGCCGTTCGAAGGCGGCCAGCTCGCCGTAGGCGAGGGCGCCGAGGAGGTCCACGACCGCGGCCCGGTACTGCGGGTCGGCGGCGGCCTCCGCCCAGCTCTCGGCGGCTACGCCGGAGGCGGCAGCGGTGTTCTCGGGCTGCTCGGGAGCCTCGTCGGAAGAGGGAGTGTCCATGGAGCGGAGAATAGCGGCCCGCGCGGACCTGGGAAGGGCCTGGTCAGCCCGTGGACTATGAGACATCGCACAACACAGCTGCACGATTTTAGGTAGAGTGGTATAGCGCCCGCCGGTCACGGCGGGTCCTCCATGCCCGGGCGTGAGTCCGGAGGCGCATGGGAAGTATGTATCGAAGGATGCCCGGTCGGTGGCCCGATCGGCTCCGACCCCGACCGCTCTCAGCGGAGCCCGTGCGGCCTGTCCCGCCGTACGCACACCGCCGGAGGGAATTCTCGCGGCTGGAGCGCCCGAGTGACGGAAGAAGTGGTCCCGCGCGACCCCGCGCGGTACGACCCAAGTCCCCCGCCGCTCGCCGCGACCGACAGAAGAGGCAAGCATCCTGTCCACGTTTCGAGACCTGGGGATCCTCCCCGAGACTGCTGAGGCCCTGGAGGCCGTGGGAATCACCACTCCTTTCCCCATTCAGGAGATGACCCTCCCGGTCGCCCTCGCCGGCACCGACGTGATCGGCCAGGCCAAGACCGGTACCGGTAAGACGCTCGGCTTCGGCCTTCCCCTGGTGGAGAAGGTCGTCGTCCCCGCCGACGTCGAGTCCGGCCGCGCCGACACCGGCGCCCTGACGGACGCGCCGCAGGCGCTCGTCGTCGTCCCTACCCGCGAGCTGTGCGTGCAGGTCACCAACGACCTGCTGACCGCCGGCAAGGTCCGTAACGTCCGCGTGCTGTCGATCTACGGCGGCCGGGCGTACGAGCCCCAGCTGGAGGCGCTGAAGAAGGGAGTCGACGTCGTCGTCGGCACCCCCGGCCGCCTCCTCGACCTCGCCGGGCAGCGCAAGCTGGACCTGTCGAAGATCAAGGTGCTGGTGCTCGACGAGGCCGACGAGATGCTCGACCTCGGCTTCCTGCCGGACGTCGAGAAGATCATCCAGCAGCTGCCCGCCAAACGGCAGACGATGCTGTTCTCGGCCACCATGCCGGGCCAGGTCATCGGCCTCGCCCGGCGCTACATGTCGCAGCCCACCCACATCCGCGCCACGGCGCCCGACGACGGGGGCGCCACCGTCGCCGCCGTCGAGCAGCACGCCTTCCGGGCGCACTCGATGGACAAGCCGGAGATGCTGGCGCGCATCCTGCAGGCCGAGGGCCGCGGGCTGACCATGATCTTCTGCCGTACGAAGCGCACCTGCGCGGACGTCGCGGAGCAGCTGGCCCGGCGCGGGTTCGCCGCCGGCTCGGTCCACGGGGACCTGGGCCAGGGCGCGCGCGAGCAGGCGCTGCGGGCGTTCCGCAACGGCAAGGTCGACGTGCTGGTCTGCACGGACGTCGCCGCGCGCGGCATCGACGTCACCGGCATCACGCACGTGATCAACTACCAGACGCCGGAGGACGAGAAAACGTACCTGCACCGCATCGGCCGCACCGCCCGCGCGGGCGCGTCCGGCACGGCGGTCACGCTGGTCGACTGGGACGAGATCACGCGCTGGCACCTGATCAACAAGGCGCTGGAGCTGGATCTGGAGAACCCCGAGGAGACGTACTCCACCTCCCCGCACCTGTACGAGGCGCTGCAGATCCCCGAGGGTACGAAGGGCGTGCTGCCGCGCGCCGAGCGCACCCGCGCGGGGCTCGGCGCCGAGGAGCTGGAGGACCTGGGCGAGACGGGCGGCGGCCGGCGCGGCGCGGGCTCGCGCCGCGGGTCGTCGGCCACCGGGGAGCGCCCGAAGCGGACCCGTACGGAGCGGCAGCGCCGCCGCACGCGCAGCGGGCGCCCGTTGGCGGCGGAGGCCGGCGCGGGCGCTGAGGGCGCCGGCGAGAAGCGGGAGTCCGCGGCGGAGCCGGCCGCGGCCGACGCCGCTCCTCGCAAGCCCCGTCGCCGCCGTCGCCGCACCCGCAGCGGCAACGCGGGCCAGCCGACGGCCGAGTAGGAGAAACAGCAGAACCCTGAACGGGCCCGGGGCGTACGTCACGACGTACGCCCCGGGCCCGCGGCTTGCCCGCAAGCGGGGTGGAACGCAGGTAACCGGGCGCCCCCTGCCCCCGCCCCCGCCGCGAGGCGGGGTGGGTGCCCGGGGGTCGTACGGCCACGGCTAGGGTCGGGGCATGAGCAAGCCGCCGTTCGTCGCGTTGCCGGCCGGGACCGAGGCCGTGCGGATCGAGACCCCGCGCGGGGCTTTCGCCGCGCTGCGGGCCGGGCGGTCCGTACACGGGACCGCGCTCCTGCTGCCCGGGTTCACCGGCAGCAAGGAGGACTTCATCGCCCTGCTCGAACCCCTCGCCGCCGCCGGGTTCCGCGTGGTCGCGGTGGACGGCCGCGGACAGTACGAGTCCGACGGCCCCGCCGACGAGGCCGCGTACGCGCAGGACGAACTCGCGCAGGACCTCCTCGCGCTGGCCGCCGCCCTCAGTGCACCGGACGGCCCACCGCCGCACGTCCTCGGGCACTCCCTCGGCGGTCAGATCGCCCGGGCCGCCGCCCTCCGCGCCCCGGGCGCGTTCTCCTCGCTCACCCTCATGAGCAGCGGCCCCGGCGCCATGTGCGACGAACAGCAGTCCCGCGCCAAGCTCCTCGCCGACGCCCTGACGACGTACGACATGGAATCCGTCTGGCAGGCCATACGCGCCATGGACCCGCCCGAGGCCGCCGACGCCCGCACCCCCGCCGACGTGGACGACTTCCTGCACCGCCGCTGGCTCGGCACCAGCCCCGCCCAGCTCACCGCCACCGGCCGGCAGCTGTGCGAGGAGCCCGACCGGACCGCGGAGCTGGCCGGGCTGCCGCTGCCCGTGCACGTGCTCACCGGGGAGTCCGACTACGTCTGGCCCGTCGCGGAGATGGACGACATGGCGCGCCGGCTGCAGGCCCACCGCACCGTCGTCGCGGGCGCCGACCACTCCCCCAACGTCGACCGCCCCGCTGAGACGGCCGCCGCGCTCGCCGCGTTCTGGGCCGCCGGGCCCGCGGCCGGGTAAGCGCCCCCGGGGAACATCGGTGCGGCCGATCTGGGCTGAGATTGACCTCGCTGGCCAGTCGGTCTCCGTGCCCTGGAGGACCCGGTCCGCAAGGCGTTGCCGGAGGTCGGCTTCCTCGGGGGTCACCGGGCGTCCGCTATGAAGTGCTGCACCTGTCCGCCCCCGCCCTGGCAACCCGCCGGAGGGATGGGTGAGGGCCTTCAGGGTCTGTTCGGAATTCTGGTCAGCACCCGAAGCGACTGCATCAGCCGCGCCGCGTCCTTCGCGCCGAGTGGGGCGAGGAACTCGCGTTCCGTCGCCTCGCGGGCGTCCTCGGCATCGGCCCGCACCCGCCTGCCCCGCTCCGTCAACTCAACAACGTTGCGGCGGCGGTCCTCCTCACTGCGGCGCCGCTCCACCAAGCCCTTGCCCTCCAGCGCGTCGACGAGCGCGACCATCGTCGTCCGGTCCACGGCCAGCCGCCGCGCTGCTTCGAGTTGCGACAGCGGGCGGCCCGCCGCCAGCACCGCGAGCACCGCCAACTCCCGTGCATCCAGCCCGAACGGGGCCAGTGCGGGCCCCGCGTGCTCGGCCAGCCGTAGCTGCGTGTGCTTGAGCAGGTAGCCCAGCCGCGTGCCGAGCAGCTCCTCGACCGCGGCCCCGTCGTCGCCACTCTCCGCCATTGCGACATTCTAACCAAGTGCTGATCGTCAGCAAACCTGACGATCGCCTATGCTGATGGCTATGCCTGTTGATGTGCCCCACCGCGCGCTCCGCTTCGGCGTCAAGACAACGCCCATGCACCTGGCCTACGATGAGATCCTCCGCGTCTGGGAGGAGGCCGACGGACTGCCCGAACTCGACGACGCCTGGCTGTGGGACCACCTGATGCCGCTGGCCGGACCGCCCGGCGGCGCCGTACTGGAAGGCTGGACACTGCTGGCCGCGCTGGCCGCTCGCACCACTCGACTCCACCTCGGCCTGCTCGTCACCAGCAACAGACTGCGCGCCCCCGCACACCTCGGAAAGATCGCCACCACCGTGGACGTGATCTCCCAAGGGCGCCTGATCATGGGCCTGGGCGTCGGCGGCACCCGACAGCCCGACGGCCCCAACCCGGCCGTCGCCGAGTACGCCGCCTACGGCCTCCCACTCCCGAGTCCCCGCGAGGGCCTGGCCCGCCTCACCGAGACGATCAACATTCTGCGCCGCATGTGGACCGAGGAGGTCTTCGATCACGACGGCCACTTCACCACCCTGCACGGCACCCGCAACGGCCCCGGCCCGGTCCGGGCCGGCGGCCCGCCGCTGCTGCTTGGCGGCTGGGGCGACCGCACGCTGCGCATCGTCGCCGAACACGCCGACATCTGGAACGTCCCCGGCCCGCCCCACAACGGCACCGACTGGATCGCGGAGCGCGCCCGCGCCCTGGACACGCACTGCGCGACGATCGGCCGCGACCCCGCCGAGATCACCCGCTCCGCGCAGATCATCGTCGACTACGCCGACCCGGCCGCCACCCGCGCCCACGTCCGCGCACTCGCCGCTGCCGGCATCCGGCACGTCGTGCTCGCTCTGCCCCGCCCTTATCCGGACCATGCCGCCCGCTGGCTTGTCGACGAGATCGTCACCCCTGTCCGCGAGGAAGGCGTCTGAAGGGGTCTGCGCTACTCGGCCGCGCATCGTCCCCGCACCGACACGCGCTGGGGGCGGGTGCGCGGGGATGCGCATGCGGCCACAGGCCACGGCGACGGGGAGGGGCACCATCGCTCAGCGCCAGCGGCTGTACCGACGTTCCCCGAGGCTGGTAACCGCCCGTCGTCGAACCTCAACCGCGGTTGAGGTCGGGTTACGCTGGCGGGTATGACGCACCACCTGTCCCCGCAGGCCAAGGAAGCCACCATCGGCGAGCTGTCCGACCGCAGCGGAGTCCCCCAGTCCGCGCTGCGCTTCTACGAGCGCCAGGGCCTGATCAGCAGCCGCCGCACCACCGGCAACCAGCGCCGCTACTCCCGGGACACGCTGCGCAGAGTCGCGTTCATCCGCGCCTCGCAGCGCGTGGGCATCCCGCTGGCGGCGATCCGCGAGGCGCTCGCGTTGCTGCCCGAGGGGCGTACGCCCAACCGCGCGGACTGGGCGCGGCTGTCGGAGTGCTGGCGCAACGACCTCAACACCCGCATCCGCCGGCTGGAGCGGCTGCGCGACAACCTCACCGAGTGCATCGGCTGCGGCTGCCTGTCGATCGACAAGTGCGAGCTGGCCAACACCGGCGACCGCCTGGGTGAGCGTGGCCCGGGCGCGCGCGGCCTCGGGGTGTGACGGAGGCGCCTGTCACCTCACGCCCGCCGGCTGAACGCCGTGACGCCGCCTGCGATCTAGCGAACCCGGTGCCGGTTCTCGGATCCGGGACGTCCCCCGCGTTCTGTGAGACTGGCGACGGCGAAGCCCGCACGCCGCGGTCCGCCACACCGATCAGCCTTTGCCGCCCGCCGCATCGCCCTCACCTTCCGTGGGATCACTTCGCCCCCTCGTCGGTGGTCAGCACCGCCCAGACGCACTTACCAATCCCACCGCGCTCCGCGACGCCCCACCGGTCGGTCAGCTCATCGACCAGGAGCAGCCCGAACCCACCGTCGTCATCCGGCGTGCGCGGCACCGGCCGCTCGTCGGAGGCGTCGTGTACCTCGATGCGCACCCCGTCGTCCTGTCGGACGAACCGCGTCAGGATCTCCCTCCCCGGCGGCACACGGGCGTGAACGACGGCGTTCGTGACCAACTCCGAGACCACCAGCGCAGCCGGTTCCTCGATCCCGGCCATCCCCCACCCGGTCACAGCCTTCCGCACCTGCGCCCGCGCCAACGCCACACACCGAGGATGCCGGCGCCACTGCCACGTCATCACGCGGTCGTCGGCGTCACGGGCCTTACTCGTCGTCGTCGCAGACATCGGTCATCGCCTCAGAACGTTGGTCTCGGGCCGCCCATCGGGTCCCGGTCACTCGACCGGCCGTGATCCATCCTGATGACGTGAACAGCCCCCGACTTTCACAGTTCAGTGAAAGTCGGGGCCACGGAGTGTGATGACTACAGACCGACCCAAGCTGCCAGGTGATCCAACGTGTCCGGGGTACGCCGGGCCAGGTGGACAAGCCCTCTGATCGTCTCGCGTGCCCCCGAGTGATAGCGGGTCTGCTGAGGCGCCAGCCGGCGTGCCTGGCTGATCGACTTCAAGGCGGCTTCGCTGCGCCCCGCTTCCATCTGGGCGCGAGCCTTGTCCACGTAGAAGTGCGCGGCGCGGGAAACCGCCCAGTCCTTCGGGATCACCACCTCTGCCGCTTCCTTCAACGCCTCCCCGTACTCGCGGAGTTCGATGTTCGCCGACACAGCGTGCGCCGCGACGTTGGTCGGGCCGAAGGACAGCCAGTGCACGTCTGTGGCCTCACCGACACGTTCCGCATGGGCACGGGCCTCGGCAAGATGCGTCTCTACGGCGCCCCTGTCGCGGGCGCGAGCCGCGATGATGCAGGCGCCCAGGTGGAGCTGCCCGGCCACCACCTCCCGCTCTCTCGACGGGGTGGCCTGGCTCAGAAGCCCGTGACCGGACGAGACGAGCCGCCGGCCGATCGTGTACTCACCCTCGCGGAAGTACACGAGCGCACGCATGTACTGGCGTACCGCGCCCAAGAGCGGATCCGCCGCGCGGGAGGCGGCCCAGTCCATCCGGTCCAGCGCCACGGTGGACAGGTCGTAGAAGCCGAGCTTCACCGAGATGTCATGGGCGGTCCGGAAGGTGCTGGACAGTGCGGCCCACAGCTCCGACGACGGCGCGCGGTGCGCGGCCGTGGTGATCTCGGCGATCAGCCCTGGCAGGTCCAGCGCGGCGTCATGGAGCTTGGTGGCTCTTACCTGCTGACACAGGTTCTCCGCAGCGGCTACGAGTTGGAGGGTCGGCCTCGGATCAATGTCCGGGTCGGCGCCCAGGTCGTAGAGATCGAGCGCTTCGCGAATCGGCCGGATCAGCCCGGCGAGTCTGTCCTGCTGGAGTTCGGTCACATACGGCTGCCCCGTCAGGGCGGTCACGTCGATGGCCAACGCACGCGCCACCGTGGCCACCAAGTCGGGGCTCGCCGGCTTGTGGCCGCTCTCCACCTGAGTGAGCAGGCTGTACGAGTACGGGATCTTGTCGGCCAAGGCGCGCTGGGTCAGTCCCGCACGCTTGCGGTGGTGCGCGATGCGCGCCCCCGTGTGATCTTCGCCGCGAAAGGGCATAGGGCTCCGTTCCGTCACTCCTCCCCCGAAGCTACCCGCCGGGGCGCCGTCGGAGACGATTGTTCCCGGTTGCGCCCACCCGGCCCCGCACGATGAACTGCGCCAATGGCCAGGAACCGCGTGCTTTACCTGCTGGGCAGCGCCGCTCCGCCCGTGCTCGACGTCGAGGACGTCATCAAACGCGCACAGGCGGGGGGATGGAACGTGTGTCTCGGGCTCACCCCCACCGCCGCCCGATGGCTGGACGACCAAGTGCCCCGGCTGGAGGAGCTGACCGGGTATCCGGTCCGCAGCCAGTACAAGCTGCCTCATGAACCGGACGTCTGGCCGCCTGCCGACGTCGGCGTCATCGCCCCTGCCACCTTCAACACCATCAATCAGTGGGCACTGGGGATCACTGAAAAGTTCGTCGTCGGGTTCGCCGCCGAGGGGATCGGCAAGAACATCCCGCTGGTGACCATGCCGTGCGTGAACGCGGCCTATGTGCAGCACACCCAGTTCACGCGCAGCATCGAGACGCTTCGCGCCATGGGCGTGCATGTCCTCTACGGCGAAGGCGGGTTCGTGCCGAACGAACCAGGCAAGGGCCGACCGGACGCATACCCGTGGGACCTGGCCCTCGAAACGGCCACGAGACTGGTCGTCCCGCGCGCCCCGGCGGGTGGCTAGCGCCGCACCGGGGCTGCTCCCGTCGCGCGGTCCACGATCTGCTCGTACACCTCCGGGGCGGTCGTGAACTCGCCCAGCCGGCAGGTCTTGCGCGCGCCGTGGTAGTCGCTGGAGCCGGTGGCCAGCAGGCCCAGGTCCGCGGCCGTGCCGCGGAGGCGGGCGCGGGTCTCCTCGTCGTGGTCCATGTGGTCCACCTCGATGCCGTCGAGGCCGGCGGCGGCCAGTTCCGCTACGGCGCTCTCCGGCAGGCACACGCCGCGCTTGACGGCCAGGGGGTGGGCGAAGACCGTGACGCCGCCGGCGCCCTTGATGAGGCGGATGGCGTCGAAGGGGTCCAGCTCGTGCTTCTCCACGTACGCCCGGCCGCCGGAGCCGATCCACTCGTCGGTGAACGCGTCCCCCACCGAGGCGACGATGCCCGCCTCGACCATCGCGCTGGCCACGTGCGGCCGGGCGATGGCGCCCTCGCCGGCGATCTCCCGCACCCGCTGCCAGGTGATCGGCACGCCCAGCTCGATCAGCCGCTCGGTCATCAGCTTCGCCCGGCGCACCCGGTCGTTGCGCACCGCGTCGCGCTCGCGGGTCAGCTCCGGCTCCTCGGGATCGAAGAGGTACGCGAGCATGTGCAGGCTGACGCCGTCGAGGTCGCAGGACAGCTCCATGCCGGGGACGAGGGTCAGCCCGTCGGGCAGCGCCTCGATCGCCTCGGCGTGGCCGCCGACGCCGTCGTGGTCGGTGAGCGCGACGACGTCCAGCCCCTCGGCCGCCGCCTTGCGCACCAGCTCGGCGGGGGTGTCCGTGCCGTCCGAGTCGGCGGAGTGGGTATGCAGGTCGATGCGCACGGACGGTACCTCGCACGGGTTCGGGGTCGCTGGAAGGCACCCAGCTTAGGGGCCCGGGCAGATGTCCAACCGGGCAAGGCGGGTTCCGGGGCACCGCCCCTCTGCTAAAGCAGCCGCGGCGACAGCGCCCCGCAGGGCAGCAGCTCCAACTCCGCGCCGGCGTCGCGCAGGTCGGTGAGCACCAGCTCGTCGTAGAGCAGCAGGCCGGACTGCTCCGGCCAGACGATCGCCCACAGCCACAGTCCCCGCGCCTCCCCGGCGAAGACGGCACGGTCCACGGGTACCCCGCCGACGTGCCACAGCGGGGTGGGCCGGCCGGCGGCGATGACCTTGGCGTCCGGCGGCTTGTCCGTGCACATCCCCGGCCCGGGGTCGGGGCCCTGCACGCCGGCGAAGCGCGCGCCGAGGCCGACGCCCAGTTCCTCGGCGACGAGGACCAGCTCGCCGGGTCCGCCCAGCGGCCCGGGTCCCGAGCACGCGACGGCGGTGGCCCGGCCGCCGCTGCGGTCGTCGCCCGCGTTGGCGACCCCGGTGAACAGCCAGCCCAGGGGCAGCGGCCACGGCATCCACACCGGCACCTGGGCCCGGTGCACCACCACGCCCAGCGCCTCGACGCTGGGTGGTATGACGGGCTGCAGCGGCTGCACGGGTCCGTGCCGCTCGCACTGCCAGGAGTCGGTGAAGAGACCGGGCGCCCGGACCCGCCCGCCGCACTTCGGGCAACTGGGTTCGCCCCTCATAGCCACCCACGGTCCTCCCCGGCCGCCGCATCGTCAAGGACGATCACCCGTCCGGGGCCGCCCGGCCGGGCGCCCCCGCGCGTTCGCCGCCCCCCGCCCCGTCCCGCCCCGTCCCGTACGACGAGCGCCTACGCCCCCAGGTCCACCCCGCGGCGCAACGGGTCGCGCAGGTCCGTCCCCGCCGCGAGCCAGCGCTCGCGCAGCGCCGCCGCGCCGTGCACCCGCTTCCACGCCGCCTCGTTCGGCGTCATCGGCAGCAGCGGCAGGACCCGTACCGGATCCCGCGGCGCCGGCAGCGCCACGTCCGCCACCAGCCCGCCCGGCTCCGCGACCAGCACCGCGCGGAACGGCGCCCCCGGCCAGAGCGGCTCCCCCACCTCCAGCGACGCATCCGGTGCCACGACGACGCCCTCCACCTGCGGCGACGCGGCGAGGACGGCGAGCGGGCGCAGCACCTTGTCCGTGTCGGCGTGCCCGGCCCGTACGGTCAGCAGCAGCTCGGCGCGCGGGCCGCGCAGCGGGTCGGCCAGGGCCTGCGCGGGGTCGGTCATGGGCTGCGCGGACATGCCGAGGGTGGCGTAGCGCAGCAGCGGCTCGCCTTCGGCGGTGGCGGACGTGAAACGCACCACCTCGATGCGGTCCGTACCCACGAAGGTCACCGAGGCCCGGGCGTCCGGCTCGCCGAACGCCCCGGTCAGCCGCCGCTCCACCTGCGCCAGCACGTCGTCGTACGCCATGTGCCTCAGCCTAGGCGCCCGGAAGCCGTCACGGCCGCGCGGTCGGTTCACCGGCGGCTGGTAGCCTTGCATGTCGGCTTGATGCGCGTCGTACGCACCGTGCCGGCACAGCTTCGACATTCACGCCCTTCGACAGGGCCCGGCCGGAGGAGGTGGGGACTGCGGTGGATCCCAGCCGACCTTGCAGTACCGACAGCTCGCCCGCCCGGCCCGGCGTTCGCTGACGCTCTCCGGCCTCCTCCCGCACCGTCGCGGGGACTTCCTTCCAGGCCGGCTCCGGCCGCACCCTCCGGCGCCCTGCGGTTGAGCATGCACTTTCCGTCGTAATCCACTGACGTGCCGTCGGCGCGCTCAGCGGTGCCCGCTTTGTGGGTGTACCTCTGCGTAGATCCCCATTCCCGGCAGCGTTGGCCCGCGCCCGGCAGGAGCGTGAAGGAGTTCGCCCATGTCGATGATCCGTGACCTGCGAGCCGTCGTCCGTCCCGCCCGCAGCCGCCGGGGCCAGTCCGTCCACGGCTACGACCCCACCCGCGACCCGGCCACCGGCAGCGCCGTCGTCGACTGCGCCGTCTACCGCGGCGGCCGGCGCATCAGCGAGCGGCTCTCCCCGGCCCAGGCGATGCGCCGGGTGCGCGCCGAGGGCGGCTTCGCCTGGATCGGGCTGCACGAGCCGACGGAGCGCGAGTTCGCCGGCATCGCCCAGGAGTTCGGCCTGCACCCGCTGGCCGTCGAGGACGCGATCGACGCCCACCAGCGGCCGAAGCTGGAGCCGTACGAGGACTCGCTGTTCACCGTCTTCAAGACCATCCACTACGTCGAGCACGCCGAACTCACCGCCACCAGCGAGGTGGTGGAGACCGGCGAGGTGATGTGCTTCACCGGCCAGGACTTCATCATCACCGTCCGGCACGGCGGCCAGGGCTCGCTGCGGGCGCTGCGCGCCCGGCTGGAGCAGGACCAGGAGCTGCTGGCGACCGGCCCGTCCGCGGTGCTGCACGCCATCGCCGACCAGATCGTCGACAGTTACATCGTCGTCGCCGACGCCGTCCAGGAGGACATCGACGAGGTCGAGATCGACGTCTTCTCGCCGAGCGACGGCCGCAGCGGGCGCGGCAGCGACGCGGGGCGGGTGTACCAGCTCAAGCGCGAGGTGCTGGAGTTCAAGCGGGCGGTGGCGCCGCTGCTGCGGCCGATGCAGCTGCTGTCCGAGCGGCCGATGAGGTTCGTCGAGCCGGAGATCCAGAAGTACTTCCGGGACGTCGCGGACCACGTCGCGCGCGTCCACGAGCAGGTGGTCGGCTTCGACGAGCTGCTCAACTCCATCCTCCAGGCCAACCTGGCGCAGGCCACCGTGGCGCAGAACGCGGACATGCGGAAGATCACGTCCTGGGCGGCGATCTTCGCCGTGCCCACGATGATCGCCGGGATCTACGGCATGAACTTCGACCACATGCCGGAGACGACCTGGGAGTACGGCTATCCCTTGGTGGTCTCGGTGATCCTCGTCATCTGCGGTGCCATGCACCACGGCTTCCGCCGCAACGGCTGGCTGTAGCCGCGGCGGCACGGGGCGGCGCGGGGCGGTACGGCCCCGGGCTCCGGCGGCTACGCTCGTGCCCCATGGAGCCGATCGCCGCCGCCCTCGCCGAAGAGGCCGCCAAGAAGTCCGGGCTCGTCTGGATCGAGGGCCCCGACGGCACGCAGCGCGCGCTGTGGCACGTCTGGCTCGACGGCGCCGTCCACCTCGTCGGCGACGGGCCGGCCGAGCAGCCGCTCGACGGGCTCGGGCTGGCCGACGGTGCGCTGGTGACGGTGCACGCGCGGAGCAAGGACAAGGGCGGGCGGCTGGTCGCCTGGCCGGCCCGGGTGACCGAGCTGGCGCCGGAGAGCGAGGTGTGGCGGGCGGCGGTGGCGGAGCTGAAGGGCAAGCGGCTCAACGCCGTGGACGCCGACCACGTCACCGAGCGCTGGGCGCGGGAGAGCCGGGTGCTGCGGCTGGCCCGGGACGGCGCGGCGGTCACCGGGGAGGCGCTGCCCTCCGGTTCGCTGGCCGCCCCGCCGCCGGCGACCCCGGCGACGACGCGGCGGCCGGCGCCGGCGGCGCTGCCGCGGCTGCTGTTCGGGCGGCGGCGGCGCGGCTGAGCGGGGGGCACGGTTCGTACGGGTCGTACGGGACGACGTCCGCCGCCGCGGGACGAGGTCCGTACGACGGTGAGGCCCGTACGACCCGGGCCGGGTCAGCTCGCCGAAATCTGCTTCCCGTAGTCCACGACGTCCTCCTTGCGCGGGGCGTTGACCTCGAACTCCTCGTCCCAGTCCACCAGTCGCAGCTCGCCCGCGTCCCCCGCACGCTCCAGCAGCAGCGGGTACGGCCGCCCCTCCAGGGCCACCTCCAGCGCCCCGCCCTCGCCGTCGTCGGCCGTCACCCGGATCGTGGTGAAGCCGTCGACCTCGCCGTTGTCCTCCGTGGCCAGCTCGCCGTCGAGCTTCAGCAGCCCGTCGAGCAGCACCTTCATTTCGGTGAAGCCGCTGAGCTGCTGGTACGCGGTGTCCTCGGGCGGCACCTTCACGTACTTGCCGTCGAGCTTCCGTGCCGCCGCCTTGTCGGACTCTGAGGGCTTGCCGCCCCCGTCCCCGTCTTCGTCGCCCTTGCCGCCGTCGCCCCCGGCGTCGTCCTGGTGCAGCCAGAACTCGTCGCCGGCCTTCAGGTACAGGTCCTTCTCGTCGCGCAGCAGGGAGAACGTCATGCCCCCGGTGGACACTTCGCCGACCCCGCCGGCCGACGACAGCCTCATGTCCAGCTTCACCGGTTCGCCGTTGCTCACGAGGGTGCCCGCCAGCCGCACCGAACTCGCGCCCGTCGCCGCCCGCTCCGCCTTGGACCTGATGCTCTCGGGAGCGAGCTTTCCGACACCGTTTTCGCCCGCCTCCGGACCGTCCTCGGAACAGCCCGCGAGAACGGCGGCGGAGACAGCGAACAGCACTATCCGGAAGGCCGATCTCCTCATCACGTGCGGCAGCGTACCGGGCGCCCGGGCACCTGGCTTTCCCCGCCCGCGGCACTCGGCCGTAGGCTGGTGCCATGGCTGTCACAGATGAGGCGGTGCGCGCCGCGCTCGCGACGGTGAACGACCCGGAGATCCACCGGCCGATCACCGACCTCGGCATGGTCAAGTCGGTCGAGATCGGGACAGACGGCTCGGTGGCCGTCGGGATCTTCCTGACCGTCGCCGGCTGTCCGATGCGGGACACGATCACCTCGCGGGTCACCGACGCGGTCGAGAAGGTCGCGGGTGTGACGTCCGTCACCGTCGAGCTGGACGTGATGAGCGACGAGCAACGCAAGGCGCTCGCCGCCTCCCTGCGCGACGGCAAGGCGGAGCGCGAGATCACCTTCGCCCAGCCCGGCTCCCTGACCCGGGTGTACGCGGTGGCGTCCGGCAAGGGCGGCGTCGGCAAGTCGTCCGTGACGGTCAACCTGGCGGCGGCGATGGCGGCCGACGGGCTGAAGGTGGGTGTCGTCGACGCCGACATCTACGGCCATTCCGTGCCCCGCATGCTCGGCACGGACGCCGTGCCCACGCAGGTCGAGGACATGATCATGCCCCCGACCGCGCACGACGTGAAGGTCATCTCCATCGGGATGTTCACGCCGGGCAACACGCCGGTCGTCTGGCGCGGCCCGATGCTGCACCGCGCGCTGCAGCAGTTCCTCGCGGACGTCTTCTGGGGCGACCTCGACGTGCTGCTCCTCGACCTGCCCCCGGGCACCGGCGACATCGCGATCTCCGTCGCGCAGCTGGTGCCGAACGCCGAGATCCTCGTCGTCACCACGCCGCAGCAGGCCGCGGCCGAGGTCGCCGAGCGGGCCGGCGCGATCGCCGTGCAGACGCACCAGAAGATCGTCGGCGTCGTGGAGAACATGTCGGGCCTGCCGTGCCCGCACTGCGGCGAGATGGTCGACGTCTTCGGCACCGGCGGCGGCAAGCAGGTCGCCGAGGGGCTGACGCGCACGACCGGCGCGGAGGTGCCGGTGCTGGGCGCGATCCCGATCGACGTGACGCTGCGGGCCGGCGGCGACGAGGGCAAGCCGGTCGTCCTGACCGACCCGGACTCCCCGGCGGGTACGGCGCTGCGCGACATCGCGGCGCAGCTGGGCGGGCGGCCCCGTGGGCTCGCGGGCATGTCGCTGGGCGTCACGCCGCGCAACAAGTTCTGAGCGCCGGTTTCCCGGGCGCCGCCGGTTCCGGGCGCCGCGTTCGGCGCCGCCGAGCGCGGGCTGGGGGGGGCGCGGCCCGTACGCGATCCGCGCCCCGCACCGCCGGGGGCGGTTACCCGCGGCGGTCCTCGTACGCCGTGATGTCCTTGATCACCGAGAACGCGAGCCCGTACGCGCTCATGCCGCGGCCGTACGCGCCCAGGTGCACCTGGTTCGGCGTCGTCCCCGCCAGCACCCAGCCGAACTCCGACTCGCGGTAGTGGAACTGGGTCGCCTCGCCGTCGACCGGCAGCGACAGCGCCGACCAGCCGGGACCCTCCAGGTCGTCCGCCAGCTCCCAGGCCACCGACGTCTGCTGGTCCAGCCACTCCTCGCGCATCTGGCGCTCCATCTGCGGCGGCCAGGTGCACGACAGCAGCCCGGAGCCCGCCAGCCAGGCCGCGGACGACACGGACGTCGCCTCCAGCACCCCGGTACCGTCCGCGCTGCGCCGCACGGGGCGGCTCGCGACGGTCACGACCACCGCGAAGCGGTGCTCGCGCATGCCGGCTTCGGCGAGGTACGAGGGCATGTCCCCGTGGCCCACCGTGCCGTGCTCCACGCCGCCGTCGCCGCCGGTCGACTGCAGCCAGCGCGGACCCGCGAACGCGCCGTCCAGCCCGTACCAGGGGAAGGACGCCAGCAGAAAGCTGTCCACCAGGCGTGGCTCGGACTCCTGAGTCGTCCCCCCGGCCTCCGCCTCGCTCGTCATCTCCATCAGCGTGGTGCCTCCTCGTGGCCTGGCTCTGTATTCGGCGGTCGCCCCCCGCGGGGCGCACGCCCCGCCTGGCACACCGCATGCCGGGCGCTCACCCAGACACACCGGAGGATATCCACCTGCATACGCTAGGACAGGCAGCTGGTCTGATATGTGAGCCGATCAGGTGGCGTCCGAGTCGTACGGGGGGCGCTCGGCGGTGGCCGTGCCCCTGGCCTCACCTGCGGCGTCACTCTTGCCGTTGCTGCCGTTGCTGCCGCTGCTGCTGTCCTTCGTCAGGCTCATGCGCTTGTCGCTCGCGGCACCGTCGTCCTCGATGTCCCCCACCGTGCGCGCGGCCTCACCGATCTCGGCGACCTCCTTCTTGAGGTCGAAGCCGTTGCGGATCTCCTTCAGACCCAGGTCGTCGGTGTCGAGCAGATGCTTCTTGGCGAAGTTCTTCGGGTTCAGGTCCTCGAACTCGAAGTCCTTGAACTCCGGGCCCAGCTCCTTGCGGATGTCCTCCTTGGCGCTGTCGGAGAACTCCCGGACCTTGCGGATGAACCGCATCGTGTCCTGGATGACCTTGGGCAGCTTGTCGGGGCCGAAGACGATCGTGGCCAGGATGATGAGAGCGATCAGCTCAAGGGGTCCTATGTCGAAGAACACCTGGCACTCCTTGCTGTCCTGTCCGTCGGCCTGCTGCCGGCAGGTCCGGGCGACTCTCACGGTACCTGGCGACCCCGCCTCACCGGGAGTACCGCATCGGCCGCGGTGGAGTGGTCCGTCCGCGGCCGGTGCGGTGTTTGGTGACGCTTGGCTGCTTTTGGCATTTTTTGGCGTTGTTCGGTGGCGCCGGGCGCCGGTTCAGTCGGTGGCCTCGCCCTCGCCGAGGGTGAGGTCGACGGTCAGCTCCTCGCCGTCGCGCTCGACGGTCAGGCTCAGCTCGTCGCCGGGGCTGCGGCTGCGGATCTTGACGATCAACTCCTCGCCGTTGTGCACCGCGTCGCCGTCGACCCCGGTGATGACGTCCCCGGGCTCGATGCCCGCGCTGTCGGCGGGGCCGCCCGGGGTGACGGGCTCGGTCCCGCCCTCCTCCGCGGAGGTGCCGACCTGCGCGCCGTCGCCGGTGTACTGCATGTTGAGCGTCACGCCGATGACGGGGTGCGTCGCCTTGCCGGTGTTGATCAGCTCCTCGGCGACCTCCGCGCCCTTGTTCACCGGTATGGCGAAGCCGAGGCCGATGCTGCCGCCCTGCTCGGTCTGCGGTTCGCCGCTGCCGTTGTCGGCGCCCCGGATGGCGCTGTTGATGCCGATAACGCGCCCTTCGGAATCGAGGAGCGGGCCGCCGGAGTTGCCGGGGTTGATCGGGGCGTCGGTCTGCAGGGCGTTGACGTACGAGATGTCGCTGCCGTCGCCCTGTTCACCGCCGGCGGTGATGGGGCGCTCCTTGGCGCTGATGATCCCGGAGGTGACGGTGTTGGGCAGGTCGTACGGGGCGCCGATGGCGACGACGGGGTCGCCGACGGCGACGGAACGGGAGTTGCCGAGCGGCAGCGGCTTCAGCCCGGAAACACCCTTGACGCGGACGACGGCGAGGTCGTAGCCGGCGTCGCCGCCGACGACTTCGGCGGTCTGGGACTCGCCGCCGCTGAACGTCACCGTTATGTCGCCGCCGTCCTCGGCGGGCTGCACGACGTGGTTGTTGGTGAGGATGTGCCCGCGCTTGTCGAGGACGAAGCCGGTGCCGGTGCTCTGCTCGGCGACGCCGCTGACGCGCAGCGTCACGACCCCGGGCAGCGCGGACCGGGCGATCCCGGCGACGCTGCCGGGCGGGCGCTTGCCGTCGTCGTCGGCGGCGGACTGGTCCAACTCGACCTGCCCGGAGGTGCCGTTGCGCTCGATGTAGCCGCCGATGGCGCCGCCGATGCCCCCGGCGACGAGCGCGATGATGAGTGCGCCGACGAGGGTGGCCCACCGCCCCCTGCGCCGCTCGGGCGCGCTGGCGGCGTGCGCGGTGTGCGCCGGGGCCCAGGGGTCGTAGCGCTGCCACGAGGCCCCCTGCGCGGGCCCCTGCGGGGTGCCCTGTGCGGTGCCCTGCGGGTGTCCGTAGGGGCCGGGGGTTGTGGGCGCGGGGGTGTACGAGCCGGGCGCGGGGGCGTCGGGCCCGCCGACGTGCGGGGTCGCGCCGTGGGCGGGCGGCGGCGCGTGTCCGCCGTGCGCGGCGGGCGGGTGCCCGTGGGCGGTACGCCCGGGACCGTCGGCCCCCGGCGCCCCCGGCGCGGGTACGCCGCCGGGCGCCCCCGGCACTCCGCCGGCGGCGGGTACGGGTGCGCTGTGTGCCGGGTTCTGGCCCCCGGGCCCGTGCGGGCCGGGAGCACCGGTGTGGCCCGCCTGCGGGCCGGGGCCCGGGTGGCGGGTGTCACCGGGCGCAGGCCGCCGCGGGCCCGGAACGCCGCCGGCGGGCGGCGGGTCGGCGTCGGAGATGACGGCGAGCTGCGTGGTGTCGTCGTCCTCGACGGGAACCCCGGTCGCCGGCCCGGATCCGGCACGGTCCGCGTGAGCGGTGTCAGACCCCGGCGCGTTCGCGTCGGGACGGTGGTGAGGCTCGTCCGAAGGCGCAGCGCCGAACCCGGCCGCGCGGCCGGACTGCGCGGTGGCGTCCGACTTCGGCGTGACGGCGTCGGACTGCGGGCCGTCCGCTTCGCCGCGAGCCGTATCCGAGGCGCCAGCCTGCCGGCCGGCCTCCGCGCCGCGATCCTGGCTCGACCGCGCGACGTCGGCGGCATCCCGCGGGCCCTGCCCGGGCACAGCGTCGTCACCGCCCGAAGTGCCGGGCCACCCTCGGCCGCCCGCACCCGACGCGGCGGCGTCGGCCCTCCGGCGGGCCTCCTCGCCACTGTCCTGGCGCGACTGCGCGGCTTCAGCGGCATCCCGCGGGCCCTGCCCGGGCACGGCACCGCGGCTGCCCGATGCGCCCGACCCCCCTTGGCCGTCCGCCCCGGGGGCGGAGGCGCCGGCCCGCGGGTCCTGCCCGCGCGCTGCACCATGACCGCCCGAACCGGCAGAGTCCGTACCCGGCGCGGTTGCGTCGGCCCTCTGGCCGGGCTTCTCGCCGCCGGACCGGAGTGACTGCGTAGCCCCAGCGGCATCCCGCGGGCCCTGCCCGGGCACAGACCCGTAATCGCCCGAACCCGCCAAGTCCGCGCCCGGCGCGGCAGCGTCGGGCCCGGCCGGTCCGGCCTGCCCGGCGACGTCTCGTTGTGGCCCGGCCGCCGGGGCGGCGTTCGGCGGCGCCGCGGGCTCTGGCGGGCCTGAGGCGGCCGTACGGGCGTCGGGCGCGGGGGCGTGCGGGTGCTCGGGGCCTGCGGCGTCCTGCGGGGCGCCTGGGGGCGCTGCCGGGGGCTCGGGGGCGGTGTCCTGTGTGTCGCGTGGCGGCAGGGCGGCCCGGCCGGCGCGGGCGCCCGCGACGGCGGACACCGCGGCGGGTATGTCCCTGCCGCCCGACGAGCCACCGGCCCCGGCCTCCTCGGCACCCGGGTACGGCCGCACGCCGACCTCCCAGGGCCGTACGTCCGCACCCCCCGCACCCGCATCCGCACCCGTGCCTGCGCCGGCCGCAGCCGCGGCGGTGCCGTCCCGGGCCGGCGCCGAGGAACCGTCCACGTCCTCAGCCGTGCCCGGCGCCTCCGCCGACGCGGCCCCGGCCCGCGGCGCGGGCACGCCCGCGTCCGAGTCCGACCAGCCGGACTCCGGAGACCGCGCCGCGGGGGCACCGGCGCCCACCGCCGGGCCCGGGCCCGGCGTCTCGGCGCCCGTGGCCCGCGTCGGCAGCGCACCCGCACCCGCGGCGTCCGGAGCGGCCTCCGCGACCGTGCCCGACCCGCCGCTCTCCGCCTGTGCCGCCTGTGCCGACGTCGCCGCGCCCGCGGCCGGGTCCGCACCCCGCCCCGCGGAAGCGTCGGCGCCCGGTGCCCCGGCCGCCACGGCCGGCGCGCCCGCCTCCGCACTCCGCGCGGCAGGCGCCGGACTCGGCGCACCGGCGTCCGCGGCCTGCTCCGTACCGGACACGGCATCCGCACCAGGGCCCTCCGGAGCATCCTCCGACAGGCCCCGCTCCCGTACGCCGTTCTCCGCCGCACCGTTCTCCGCCGCGCCCCCCGCAGGGGACACCGCAGGGGACGACGCCGACCGGCTCCGGCTCCTGTGGTACTCGTCCTCTCCGTCGCGCCATTCCCGCAGCGCCTGCCGTACGCGGCGCAGCTGGTCCACCTCCGGGTCGTACCCCGGTGGCGGACCCGCGTCCTCCGGCGGGGCCGCCGAGGCGGCCTGCTGCGCGGAGGTGTCGGAGTCGGTGGGCGGTCCGGCGGTGTCCGACTCGGCCTCGCGCGGAGGCTCGCCGGGCTCCTGCCTCCACCAACTCGGCTTCCCCTGGTCCATGTTCTCCCCACACGTTCCGCATGCGACTGGGCGCGAACCGTCGCGGCCCGCAGTTGTTGCTCACCCGCCGGGCAGGCCCTTGCGATTCAATCAGGTGCATGCGGTCCGGCGCATCGCCCAGGGGCCGACGGTCGCCGGTCCCCGTGGGCCGTCACCGCGGGGGTGGGGTATTCATCCCGCTCAGTGCCGTCTGCGGCGCGGAGGGCGCGGACGGCTCGGCTGCCGGGGGGTTCGTGACGGCGACCACCGACAGCAGCGGCGGCTGCGGCGTCGCGGTCGTCGCCGCCGTCGCGGAGGCGGCCATCTGCAGCGAGCCGCTCTGCGTGGAGAACGGCTGCACCTCGCCGGCGTCCTGTGCGCCGCCGGAGGTGGAGAGCCGGGGGTCGTACGAGTAGCGCGCGGGCACCCCGCGGTCGCCGGGGGTGACCGCCGGGGAGCCGGCGGGGTCGATGGCCGCCTCGATGGGGAGCGCGCCGCCGAGGGCCAGGGCGGCGAAGGAGACCGCGCCGGCGGCGGCGAACGCGAAGCGCCGCCCGCGGGCGGCGGGCCGGTCGACCTCGTGGATCGGGAACCCCGGGCCGGTGTCGAGCACACCGCCGTCCAGCGCACCGCCACCGTCAAGGGCACCGCCACCGTCGAGCGCACCGCCACCGTCCAGCAGGCCGCCGTCGAGCACGCTGCCGCCCGGCCGCCCGCGAGCACCGGCACCGGTGCCGGCAGCCGCAGCCGCCGGCCTCAGTCCGATTCCGGGCCGCGACCCGGCGTCGCGCCGGCCGCCCAAGCCGCCGGCCCGGCCGCCCGTACGCGTACCGCCGGCGCCGCCGCCCGCGAAGGGCGAGCGGCGGGCGGCGTCGTCGAGGTCGACACCGGGCAGGTTCTCCAGGCGGGCCAGCAGCCCGTCCGAGGGCGGCGGCGGCGCGGCGGCGGAGAACACGCTTTTGAGCCGACGCTGCTCGTCGGCCTCTGCCTTGCACCGCGGACACGTCGCCAGGTGCGCCAGCACGCGATCGCGCGCGTCGTGGGGCAGCTCCCCGTCGACCAGCGCCGCCAGCGCTTCGCCCAGGTGCTGCTCGGCGGGCGACAGCCCGCCCACGCTGCTCACAGCGTTCCGCCCTCCTCGTCCGAGCCGTAGGCGCCCTGCCCCGCCCCGGCGAGCGAGCGCTGCTCGGCCCGCGCCTCCGGGGAGCGGTGCTTGAGCGCCTTGCGCAGGTGGGAACGGCCGCGGTGGATCCGGCTGCGGACCGTGCCCAGCTTGACGCCCAGGGTGGCGGCGATCTCCTCGTACGACAGGCCCTCGATGTCGCACAGCACGACCGCGGCCCGGAACTCGGGCGCGAGGGTGTCCAGCGCGTGCTGGACGTCGGCGTCGAAGTGCGTGTCGTTGAAGTGCTGCTGCGGCGACGGCTCGCGGCTCGGCAGCCGCTCGGCGGCGTCGTCACCGAGCGCGTCGAACCGGATGCGCTGCTTGCGCCGCACCTGGTCGAGGAAGAGATTTGTGGTGATGCGGTGCAGCCAGCCCTCGAAGGTCCCCGGGGTGTACGTCGACAGCGACCGGAAGACGCGGATGAAGACCTCCTGCGTGAGGTCCTCGGCGTCGTGCCGGTTCCCGGTGAGGCGATAGGCGAGACGGTAGACGCGACCGCTGTGGGTGCTGACGATCTCCTCCCAGGAAGGCGGAGTCCACCCCTTGGACGACGCGTCGTCTGCCGGGAACGTGGAGAATCCGGCAACGGTCACGGTGTCGGTGGCGTGGCTGCGGTCATCAGCATTGTCGGTCACGGATTTCGGCTCATCCGGTGCTCGGGACCCCCGGCGGAATCGCCGCAGGGCGCCCTGGTCGCCGGACGCGGCCGCACCTCCCCTGGTGGCTCTGGTGGTGTCCAGTAGGCCCCCTACCATATCCACCTCGCCCGTTAGCTCCGGATAAGCTCTTCCGACCGGTATTTTCCCGCATTCAGCGGAACCGTCCCCGCCGGCATCCTTACCTCGTCCGTATCACTTCCGTCTCCCCCAACGCACGGTCCGGCCAGGAGGTTCCCAGACGCAGCGGATACAGTCACGCTTGCGACGGATGCAGGTGCAGGTGCCAACGGGGAACAGGAGAAGGCGATTACCGGCAACCGGCTGGCGAGCTGGTCGTTCGCGGAGGCGTACGGCACGGACGGTGCCGCGGACGCCGACAGCGGCCGGGGCGGGGTGCCCCCGGGCGACCCGGCGGGGCCGACGCGTGCCCAGGGCTCGGCGACGGCGGCGCTGCACTGGGCCCGGCAGCGGGCGCTGGAGGCGGGGCTGCGCCAGGTGTCCGCGGGCGCCGGGGCCGCGCTGCGGCTGCTGGCGGCGACGGCGGGCGCGAAGGCGGTGGTCGAGATCGGCACCGGCACCGGGGTCTCCGGCATCCACCTGCTGCAGGGCATGCGTCCGGGCGGGGTGCTGACCACCGTGGACCCGGAGCCGGAGCGGCAGCAGTTCGCCCGTCAGGCGTTCCGGGCGGCGGGGTTCGCCGCGAACCGGGCGCGGATCATCGTCGGCCGGGCGCTGGACGTGCTGCCGCGGCTGGCGGACGGCTCGTACGACATGGTCTTCTGCGACGGCGACCCGTTGGAGTGCCTGGAGTACCTGGGCGAATCGTTGCGCCTGCTGCGCCCCGGGGGCGTCGTGTGCTTCGAGGGGGTCTTCGCCGACGGCCGCACGGTGGATTCGGCGGCGCAGCCCGACGAGGTGCAGAAACTGCGCGAGCTGCTGCGTTCGGTGAAGGAGAGCCCGGAGCTGATGCCCGCGCTGCTGCCGGTGGGGGACGGGCTGCTGTGCGCCGTCAAGCGCGAGGCGTGACGAAGCGTGACGGGGGCGCGCCGGGGGCGCGGCAGGGGCGCGGCGGAGGCGCGGCAGGGGCACGGCGGCGGGCCGGAGGACGATCCGCCCCGGCCACCGCGTGGCCGGGGCGCATACAGGGTTCTTCCGGACCTCGGTCCGACTAGCTGACGACCTTCTTCAGGGCGTCGCCGAGCGCGTCGGCTTCATCGGGGGTCAGCTCGACGACGAGCCGCCCGCCGCCTTCGAGCGGAACGCGCATGACGATGCCCCGCCCCTCCTTGGTCACCTCGAGCGGGCCGTCACCCGTCCGCGGCTTCATGGCCGCCATGCTCGTTCCCCTTCCTGAAACCAGCTCTTCGTTGAGAAGCTCTCGACGGCCCGTGGACAGGCTCGTCGACACCGGCATCGAACACAGTGCTTCTTGCCCATTATCCCGCATTGCCGGTCCTGATGACCAACATCGGTCCGCATACTCTCGACGACGTCCGACCCCAAAACCTCCCAATTCCCGCCAGAGGGATGCGATACTGCGCCCTTCCCGGCCAAGGCGTGCCGCGTTTCGATTTGACGCACGTCACATGTCGCGGAGCGTGGATCTCCGCCATGCTGACGGCACCGGACGAGACGCGGCACAGCCCCGGTGGCCGAAGGGGCGTAGCGAAGGGACGAACATGGCGGACACCGTGCTGTACGAGGTCGCCGACGGGCTCGCGACCGTCACCCTCAACCGCCCGGACGCGATGAACGCCCTCGACACCGGGACCAAGGCCGCCCTCCGCGACACGCTGCGGCGGGCCGCGGAGGACGACGCCGTACGGGCCGTACTGCTCACCGGCGCCGGGCGGGCGTTCTGCGTGGGGCAGGACCTCAAGGAGCACATCGGCACCCTCGCGGCGGCCCGGGCCGCGCGGCGTACGGACCACGCGATGGACACCGTCGCGGAGCACTACAACCCCATCGCCGCCACCCTCGCCGGGATGCCGAAGCCGGTGGTCGCGGGCGTGAACGGGGTCGCCGCCGGAGCCGGCGCGGGGTTCGCCTTCGCCGCCGACTACCGGGTGGTGGCCGACAGCGCGTCGTTCAACACCTCCTTCGCCGGCGTCGCGCTGACCGCGGACTCCGGCGTCTCCTGGACCCTCCCCCGCCTCGTCGGCCACGGCCGCGCCGCCGATCTGCTGCTCTTCCCGCGCCGGATCGGCGCGGACGAGGCGCTGGCGCTGGGCATCGCGAACGTCGTCGTACCGGCGGCAGACCTGGCCGCCGAGGCGGCGGCGGTGGCCCGCAGGCTCGCGGCGGGGCCGACGGGCGCGTACGCGGCGATCAAGGAGTCGCTGGCGTACGGCGCCGGGCACGGGCTGGCGGAGACGCTGGCGAAGGAGGCCGAACTGCAGTCCCGGGCGGGGGCGTCGGAGGACCACAGGATCGCGGTGGAGGCGTTCGTGGCGAAGGAGGAGCCGCGCTTCACGGGCCGCTAAGCCCTCGCCGGGCGGGCGACGCCGGGACGGTGCCCTCGCCGGGCGGGCGACGCCGGGACGGTGCCCTCGCCGGGCGGGCGACGCCGGGACCGGGCCCGCGCCGGCCGGGGCCGGCGCCCCGGGCGCCAGGGGGCGAACGACACGAGCGCGCACCGCGGACTCGCCGCCCGCGCCCCCGCCCGAGGGCGGATAGGCCGCCGCGCCCCGACGCCGCCCGCGACCGGCGCGAACCCGACACCCCGGCATCGACCGCGTACGAGACGTGCACGACCGCCGACGCCCCACCCGCCCCCGCCGGGACCCGCGCCGGGACCGGGCCCGCGCCGGCCGGGGCCGGCGCCCCGGCGCCGGGGGCGAACGACACGAGCGCGCACCGCGGACTCGCCGCCCACGCCCCCGCCGGAGGGCGGAGAGAGCGCCGCGCCCCGACGCCGCCCGCAGCCGACACGGACTCGACACCCGGCACCGACCCGCCCGCGGCGCCCGCGGCGCACGGCACCGGGACCGAGCCGCGCGCCGCTCACATGCGGTGCGCGGGCAATGCGTGGCCGTATCGCGGCCCCCGCGCGAGCACCCAGCCGGTCCGGACCCGCCATCGAGAAACCGCTGGGGCGGGCCCGCGGCCTCGCGCCGAGCGGAGGCGCGGCACCTGCGGAGGAGCCCGGCGTGCGGCCCGCAGGGTTACCGCGCGTGGCAGTCCGCGAGGTGGTCGTCGACCAGGCCGCACGCCTGCATCAGCGCGTACGCCGTCGTCGGCCCGACGAACCGCACGCCGCGCCGCTTCAGCTCCTTGGCCAGCGCCGTGGACTCCGGCGTCACGGCCGGCACGTCCGCGAGCGTGCGCGGCGCCGGGCGGCCGGCAGGGTCCGGGGCGTACGACCAGATCAGGGCGTCCAGCTCGCCCGGGTCCCAGGTGGCGAGCGTGCCGGCGTTGGCGAGCGTGGCCCGCACCTTCAGCCGGTTGCGGATGATGCCGGGGTCGGCAAGCAGCCGCTGCTCGTCCTCGGGGCCGAACTTCGCCACCGCGGCGATCTCGAAGCCGGCGAAGGCGGCCCGGAAGCCCTCGCGGCGGCGCAGGATCGTCAGCCAGGACAGCCCGGACTGGAACGCCTCCAGCGACAGCCGCTCGAAGAGCGCGTCGTCGCCGTGGACGGGCCGGCCCCACTCATCGTCGTGGTACGCGACGTAGTCCTCGGCGGACAGCCCCCACGGGCAGCGCAGCAGCCCGTCGGGCCCGGCCACGGCCCCGCCCGCGGCGCTCATACCCGCCCGTCCAGACCGCCGCGCGGGTCCGGCCCGCCGAGGTCGGGGCCGCCGGGATCAGGCCCGCCGAGGTCGAGCCCGCCCAGCTCCGGGCCACGCAGCCCCGGGCCACGCAGGTCCCCGCCGCCCAGGTCCCTGCCTCCGCGGTCCCCGCCGCCCAAGTCCATGCCGCCCAGTTCCCTGCCGCCCAAGCCCGTGCCGCCCAGGTCCGTACCGCCGTTGCTCCGGCCGCCCAGGTCCTGCCCGCCCCCGAAGCCCGGCCCCCGGTAGTCCGCGGGACCGGGCGGCGCGTCCTCGTACTCCTGGTATTCCTGGTACTCCGACACGCCCTGCCGCCCCCCGCGGTACGCCGCCGCGTGCGCACCCGCCAGCGCCGCCTCCAGCTCCGCGATGCGCGCGTCGCGCTCGGCCAGCTCCGCGGCGACGCGGTCCAGCGCGTCGTCCACGTCCTCCATGCGGTATCCGCGCAGCGCGACCGGCAGCCGCAGGCCGTCGATGTCGGCGCGGCCGATCGGGCGGTCGGCGGGCAGCGGGTCGTGGAACCGGTCGGGCTGCGGCTCGGTCAGTTCCTCCTCGCCGTTCCCCGCCAGCACGAGGGTGACCGCGGCGACGACCGCGACCATGGCGATGAGCATGAACCAGAACACGATGTCTCCCCGTGGACAGCCGGGGCGCCGCAAGGCCGCGCCCGGTACGCCGGGTGGCTGCGCCCCACCATAGCCGGGGCGTGTGACAGCCCCCAGGGCCCGCCTCGCGGACACCGGGCCCAGCGCGGCGCGCCCGTGCCGCGCCCCCGGGCTAAGGTCGCTGGAGGAGCCCGGGACCGCCGTCCCGGAGGGCGTCAGAGGAGGCAGCATGCTGCGACTGGGGTCGCGCGCTTTCGCCGCGCACGAGCCGGTGATCATGGCGATCGTCAACAGGACCCCGGACTCCTTCTACGACCAGGGCGCCACCTTCCGCGACGAGCCCGCGCTCACCCGCGTCGAGCAGGCCGTCGCCGAGGGCGCGGCGATCATCGACGTCGGCGGGGTGAAGGCCGGACCCGGCGACGAGGTGTCGGCCGCGGAGGAGGTGCACCGCACGGCGGGCTTCATCGCCGAGGTACGCCGCCGCCACCCGGACGTCGTGATCAGCGTCGACACCTGGCGCCACGAGGTCGCCGAGGCCGCCTGCGCGGCCGGCGCGGACCTGCTGAACGACGCCTGGGGCGGCGTCGACCCGCAGCTCCCCGAGGTCGCCGCCCGGCACGGCGCGGGGCTCGTGTGCACCCACGCGGGCGGCGTGCAGCCGCGCACGCGACCGCACCGCATCGCGTACGAGGACGTGATGGCCGACATCCTGCGGGTCACCCTCGGACTGGCGGAGCGGGCCGTGGAGCTGGGCGTACGCCGCGACGGGATCCTGATCGACCCGGGGCACGACTTCGGCAAGAGCACCCGGCACTCGCTGGAGGCCACCCGCCGGCTCGGGGAGATGACCGCGGCGGGCTGGCCGGTGCTCGTCTCGCTGTCGAACAAGGACTTCGTCGGCGAGACGCTGGACAAGCCGGTCAAGGAGCGGCTGGTCGGCACGCTCGCCACCACGGCGGTCTCGGCGTGGCTGGGGGCGCAGGTGTACCGGGTGCACGAGGTGGCCGAGACCCGGCAGGTGCTGGACATGGTGGCCGCCATCGCGGGCCACCGCCCGCCCGCGGTCGCGCGCCGCGGCCTCGCCTAGCGCCTCCGTACGACGCCGGGTGTACCTCTAGGGCGTCTCCTTCGTGACCAGTTCCACGGCCTCGGCCACCTCGTCCGTGATGTGGAACAGGTCGAGGTCCCGCTCCGCCGCCTTGCCCCCGTCGACGACGGTCTTGCGCAGCCAGTCGACGAGCCCGCCCCAGTACTCGCTGCCGAAGAGGACGATCGGGAACCGCGTCACCTTCTTCGTCTGCACCAGGGTCAGCGCCTCGAACAGCTCGTCCATCGTGCCGAAGCCGCCGGGGAGCACCACGAACCCCTGGGAGTACTTCACGAAACAGGTCTTGCGCACGAAGAAGTAACGGAAGTTCACGCCCAGGTCGACGTACCTGTTGAGCCCCTGCTCGAAGGGCAGCTCGATGCCCAGCCCGACGGACAGCCCGCCGGCCTCCAGCGCGCCCTTGTTCGCCGCCTCCATCACCCCGGGCCCGCCGCCGGTGATCACCCCGAAGCCGGCCTCCACCAGCCCCTTGCCGATCGCGACCCCGCGCGCGTACTCCTCGCCGTCCGGCGCCGTACGCGCCGAGCCGAAGACGCTGATCGCCGGCCCCACCTCGGCGAGCGCGCCGAACCCCTCGACGAACTCCGCCTGCATCCGCAGCACCCGCCACGGGTCCTCGTGCACGTACTCGGCAGCGCGCTCCCGGGTGTCGAGCAGGTGCTGGTCCATCGTCCCGCGCTGGATGCGGCTGCGGCGGCGGAGGACGGGGCCGAGCCGCTGCTCCCTGAAGTCGTCCCGGTTGCCCACACGCGCTCCCTTCCTCGTACGGCGATCTCCCGGCCAAGGCTAGGCGAAGCCGCCCGAAGCCACGTGAACCCCGGCAGAAACCACGGCGGAACAGCCGGTGACGGCCCTGCCGCTCACCCGGTGAGCCAGGCGCGCAGCCGTTCCTCGCAGTGGTGGATACGGGCCGTGTGCACGTGCTCGTCGCGCTTGTGCGCGAGGTTCGGGTCGCCCGGTCCGTAGTTCACCGCGGGCACGCCGAGGGCCGTGAAGCGGGCGACGTCCGTCCAGCCGTACTTCGGCCGCGGGGTGCCGCCGACGGCGGCGGTGAACGCGGCGGCGGCGGGGTGGGCGAGGCCGGGCAGGGCGCCCGGGGAGCTGTCCTCGACGGTGATCTCCGCGACGCCGCAGCCGTCGAAGTACGCGCGTACGAAGGTGATCGCGTCGTCCTCGGAGCGGTCCGGGGCGTAGCGGAAGTTGACGGTGACCTCGCAGACGTCCGGCACGACGTTGCCCGCGACGCCACCGGAGACGCGGACGGCGTTGAGGCCCTCGCGGTACTCCAGGCCGTCGATGACGGCGTGCCGCGGTTCGTACGCCGCGAGCCGGGCCAGCGCGGGGGCGGCGGCGTGGATGGCGTTGGCGCCGAGCCAGCCGCGCGCGGAGTGGGCGCGTTCGCCCTCAGTACGGAGAACGACGCGGAGCGTGCCCTGGCAGCCCCCCTCGATCTCGCCGTCGGACGGCTCCAGCAGCACGGCGAAGTCGCCGGCGAGCCAGTCGGGGTGGCGCTCGGCGAGGCGGCGCAGGCCGTTGCGGGAGGCGTCGACCTCCTCGTTGTCGTAGAAGACGAAGGTGAGGTCGCGGTTGGGGGCGGGCACGGTGGCGGCGATGCGCAGTTGGACGGCGACGCCGGCCTTCATGTCGGAGGTGCCGCAGCCCCAGAGGACGCCGTCCTCGTACGTGCCGTCGAGGCGGGAGGGCACGTTGTCGGCGAGGGGCACGGTGTCGATGTGCCCGGCGAGCACCACGCGCTCGGCGCGCCCCAGCCGGGTCCGGGCGACGACGGCGTCGCCGTCGCGGTCCACCTCCAGGTGCGCGAGCCGCCGCAGCGCGGCCTCGACCGCGTCCGCGAGGGGCTTCTCCGCGCCGCTGACGGAGGCCGTGTCGACGAGCTGGGCGGTGAGCCGTGCGGCATCGAGCATCAAGTCCATGCCGTCGACCCTACGGCGCGGCGCCGCACGCTCCCGCGCCCTCTGGGCCCCGTGCCGTACGGGCCCCGCCCGGTCCGCTCCCTCGTCCGCTCCCTCGTCCGCGGCTGTCCGCCGCGAACGCTACGGTGGGCGCGTGCCCGCCTCCGACGTCTTCCGCCGCCGCCTCCTCCGCACGCTCGTCGCGTTAGCGGTGCTCGGCGGCGTGGGCGCGTACCTGCTGGTCCACCTCAACACCGGCGGCGGGCCCGCGCCGCGCTGCGAGGTGCGCACCAGGGACGAGGACGAGCCGTACGAGCTGGATCCCGAACAGGCCGCCAACGCCGCGACGATAAGCGCCGTGGCGTCCTCCCGCCGGCTCCCCGAGCGCGCCGTGACCATCGCGCTGGCCACCGCCATGCAGGAGTCCGGGCTGCGCAACATCGAGTACGGCGACCGCGATTCGCTCGGGCTGTTCCAGCAACGCCCGTCCCAGGGCTGGGGCACGGAGGAGCAGATCCTCGACCCGGTGTACGCCAGCGGCGAGTTCTACGAGCACCTGGCGGAGATCCCCGGCTACTCGCGGCTCCCCCTCACCGAGGCCGCCCAGCGCGTCCAGCGCAGCGGCTTCCCGCAGGCGTACGCGAAGCACGAGCCCGCCGCCGCCCGGCTGTCCGCCGCGCTGACGGGCCGCGAGGGTGGCGCCTTCACCTGTACGACGGCGATGGGCGGCAGCCGCCCCGGCGACCCCGCGCTGCTGCGCAGGGAGCTGAGGCGGGAGTTCGGCGCCGACGTGCTGCCGGAGCCCGAGACCGGCGGGTCCGGCTCGTCCGGCGGCGGGACCGCGGGCGGGAGCCGGGGCGACGGCGGGCAGGTGCTCGTGCTGCCGACGGCCGCGGACGGCGGCGGCATCGCGGGCGGCAGCGCGGACGCGACCGGCCGCGGCTGGGAGCTGGCGCACTGGGCGGTGGCGCAGGCGCCGCGGCTGCGTATCGCGCAGGTGTCCTTCGCCGGCCGCGAGTGGCGGTCGGAGGACTCGGCGGACGGCTGGCGGGAGGTCGAGGGCGCCGGCGGGGCGGCGGGCGCGGCGTCGGTCCGTATCGTCACCGAGCCGTAGCGCACGCTCCTTCGCGCGAGGGAAGCCGGTCAACGCGAGTTGACCGCGGGACGGGATCCCGCACCCCTTCCCCGCTCCGATTCCACGATCCGACGAATCCCCGGTGAGCAGGGTTCTTGGCCCCTCCAGCGGCACGCCCGCCGACCCGCTTTGCCCGGTTTTCTGGTGAAGCAGATAATGCGACGCATTACCAACTCTTTACCTAGAACGGCCGCAACCTTCCGGCGCCTCGCGCGGTAGTCACGGCGTCCGCACGGCGGACACGACCTGTCAGTAACCCTCCGTCAAAGGAGCACCATGTCCCACCCCCTCAAGCGCCACCTCGCCCGGGTCGCACTCGTCGTCGCCGCGGGTGCCGCCCCGGTCGTCGGCGCCGCGGGTGCCGCAAGCGCCGTCGAGCTGCCGAGCACGAACGGCCTGAACCCGGCCAGCGCCCTGGAAACCGGCGCGCTGCCCGAGACCGCTTCCCAGACCGGCAGTGAGGTGCTCAACGCCGGCGCCGAGACCGTGACGCAGGTCGGCGAGGACGCCGGCCCGACCACCGAGAAGGCCCTGACCACCGTGCAGGAGACCACCGGCAGGACCGTCGAGCAGGGCAACAACGCGGTCGGCGGCGCCGCCGCGAACCTCCAGCCCGACCTGCCCAGCCCGGCGGGCCTCATCTGAGCCTGCCCGGCTGACCCACGAGGCCGCCGGTGGCCCGCGGAGCCGTCCTCCGCGGGCCCGGCGGCTCGTCTGCGCCGCGGCGGGACCGCCGGCGGCGTACGAGACGCGCCGGATCGCTCAACCCCGCAGCCGCGGCCTCAGACCCGCAGCCGCGGCCTCAGCCCTGCAGCCGCGGTCTCAGCCCCGCAGCGCCCCCAGCCGCTCCACGGCGGCGGCCACGCGCTCGTCCGTGGCCGTGAACGCCACCCGTACGAACCGCTCCCCCGCGGCCCCGTAGAACTCCCCGGGCGCCACCGCGATCCCCAGCTTCGCCAGCTCCGCGACCGTGTCCCAGCACGGCTCGTCCCGCGTCGCCCACAGATACAGCGACGCCTCGCTGTGCTCGATCCGGAAGCCCGCCCCCGTCAGCGCCCCGCGCAGCGCGGCCCGCCGACGGGCGTAGCGCTCGCGCTGCTCCGCCACGTGCCGCCGGTCGCCCAGCGCGGCGATCATGGCCTGCTGCACCGGCTTCGGCACCATCATCCCGGTGTGCCTGCGCACCGCGACCAGCTCGCGCACCACCGCCGCGTCGCCGCCGGCGAACCCCGCGCGGTAGCCGGCGAGGTTGGAGCGCTTCGACAGCGAGTGCACGGCGAGCAGTCCCTCGTACGAGCCCTCGCTGACCGACGGGTGCAGCACGGAGACCGGCTCGGTCTCCCAGCCCAGCTCCAGATAGCACTCGTCGGAGGCGACGAGCACGCCGTGCGCGCGCGCCCACGCGACCGCGCGGCGCAGCTCGGCCGCGTCCATCGTGCGCCCGGTGGGGTTGGACGGGGTGTTGAGCCAGAGGAGCCGCACCCGCGCCGGGTCGAGGTCCACGACCGGGTCGGCGTACGTCACGGGCTCCGCGCGCGCCGTCAGCGCCCCGATCTCGTACGTCGGATACGCCAGCTCCGGATACGCCACCTGGTCCCCCGGCTCCAGCCCCAGCAGCGTCGGCAGCCAGCCGACCAGCTCCTTGGTGCCGATCGCCGGCAGCACCGCGTCCGGCCCGACCGCGGCCCCGAGCCGCCGGCCGAACCAGCCGGCGATGGCCTCGCGCAGCTCCGGGGTGCCCCAGGCGAGCGGGTAGCCGGGGCTGTCGGCGGCGTCGGCGAGCGCGGCCCTGACCACCTCGGGAACGGGGTCGACGGGGGTGCCGACGGACAGGTCGACGATGCCGCCGGGATGGGCGGCGGCCGCGGTCTTGTAGGGCTCCAGCCGGTCCCAGGGGAAGACCGGCAGCCGGGAGGTGACGGGTCGCACTCTCACAGTCCTCAGTCGACGGGCGACGGGTGACGGGCGACGGCGACGCAACAGCCCCCGCCGATCAGCCCGGAGCCGATGGGCGGGGGCGATGCGTGCGTGTCGCCGTGGTTCTCGGGTGTTACTCGTCGTGCTCCTGCGGCGGCAGGGCCGCGACGATCGGGTGGTCCCGCTCGATCAGGCCGAGCTTCGAGGCGCCACCGGGCGATCCGAGGTCGTCGAAGAACTCGACGTTCACCTTGTAGTAGTCCTTCCACTCCTCCGGAGTATCGTCCTCGTAGAAGATCGCCTCCACAGGGCAGACCGGCTCGCAAGCACCGCAGTCGACGCACTCGTCCGGGTGGATGTACAAGAACCTCTGGCCCTCGTAGATGCAGTCGACGGGGCACTCCTCAATGCAGGCCTTGTCCTTGAGGTCCACACAAGGCTCTGCGATGACGTAGGTCACGCTGTCGTTCCTCCTCGATCAGGCTGGCGGCGCGGGAGCGCGGCGTGTCGATGCCCGCATCTAGTATCTCCGTTCCCGGGCACGGAGCGAACAAGAGGGGCGTGGAGAGCTGTGGAATTCACCACTGGGGCGCGGCTCGAAGTCCGTATCACCCCTGCTGACGTGGGAAAACGCGTTTCAGTTCGGCGACTGACAGATGCCTGCGAGGCAGCCGCGCGGTTTACGGACGCGGTCGGCGTGCTCACATCGTGGGACGCCGGGGAGCTTCGTCTCACGAGACGGAACGGCGAGGTCGTGCGGATCCCGGAGTCGGCCGTGGTGGCGGCGAAGGTCGTGCCGGCCGCGCCGGCCCGGCGCCGCGGCCCGGCGGCCTCGGCGGCGGAGCTGACGCGGGTCGCGGCGCGCGGGTGGCCGCCGGTGGAGAGCGAGCGGCTGGGCGACTGGACGCTGCGGGCCTCGGACGGCTTCACCAGCCGGGCCAACTCCGTGCTGCCGTCGGGCGACCCCGGGCTGCCGCTGGACGCGGCGCTGGCGCAGGTCACGCGGTGGTACGGGGCGCGGGGGCTGCCGGCGCTGGTGCAGGTCGCGACAGGTGCAGAGGGCGCAGAGGGCGCGGAGGGCACCGGGGAGGCGCTGGCGGCGGAGCTGGACGCGCGCGGCTGGACGGTGCGGCGGGCGGCGCTCATGCAGGTCGGCGAGCTGGCGCCGGTGGCGGACACGGGCGGCCCGGACGCGGGCGGCGGGGGCGGCGCAGACACGGGGCGGGTGGAGCTGTCCCGTACGGCGTCCGCGGCCTGGTTCTCGCTCTACAACCGGGCCGGGGAGCTGACGCCGGCGGCGCGGACGGTGCTGGAGGGCGGCCCGTCGGTGTGGTTCGCGACGGTCCCGGGGCCGGACGGCGCACCGGCGGCGATCGGGCGCTGCGTGGTCGACGGCCGCTGGGCGGGGTTCGCGGCGGTCGAGGTGGCCCCGGCGCACCGCCGCCGCGGGCTGGCCACGACGGTGATGGCCGCCCTGGCGGACCGGGCGCTGCAGGAGGGCGCCTCGGCGGCGTACCTCCAGGTGGAGCCGGACAACGCCCCGGCCCTGTCCCTCTACGCCGGCCTCGGCTTCACCACCCACCACGCCTACCACTACCGGTGTCACCCGACGGACTAAGCACCGGCGGCGGGGGGGTCTCCCGTTGCCCGGGACGTTGGGGGGCGGTGCGTCGCACAATGGAGGCATGAGTTTGCCCGGCGTCGGTCACCGGGCCCGGTTCGCGGAGGAGGCACGCGCGCCGCGGCCCGACCTCGCGCTGCTCTGCCTGCTCGTCGGCGCCGAGACCGGCCCCGGGCTCGACGAGGACGGCATCGACGCCGTGCAGATCGAGCTGGACGAGTTGGCCGGGCAGTTGCCGTACGCCCCCGGCGGGCCCCGCGCGTGGGCGCGGGCCGCCGCCGAGCTGCTCGGGGAGCGCTGCGGGTTCCACGGGACGCCCGGGGACTACCGCCTGCTGGAGTCGTCGCAGCTGCACGAGGTGCTGCGGCGCCGCCGCGGCCTGCCGATCATGCTCTCCGTGGTCTGGATGGAGGTCGCCCGCCGCGCCGGGGCCCCGGTGTACGGCGTGGCCCTCCCCGGACACTTCGTCGTCGGCTTCGGCCCACCCCCCACCGGCACGCCCGCCACCGGCAAGCCCGGCCCCTCCCGCGCCGCACCACCCCCCGCCCGCCCCGGCGACCCCGGCGACCCCGCCGCGCCCGCCGCGGGCGACCCCGTGCTGGCCGACCCCTTCGACGGCGGCCGGCTCCTCTCCCTCGCCGACGCCGAGTCGCTGGCCGCCGGGGCCGGCGGCGGCGAGCCGCTGTCGCCCGCGCTGCTCAAGCCCGCCGACCCGCTGGACATCGTGCTGCGCATCCTCAACAACATCCGCGCCTGGGCCGCCCCGCGGCCCGAACAGTCCGGCGTCCAGCTCGCGGCCGTCGAACTCTCGCTCCTGCTGCCCAGCCACCCCGCCCGGCTGCGCCACGAGCGGGCACAACTGCTCATCGCCCGCGGCGACTTCGTCACCGGGGCGGCCGAGCTGGAGGAGTACGCCGCGGTGATAGCGGCGATGGAGCCGCAGGCCGCCGAAACCCTGCGCCGCGAGGCCCGCGCGGCCCGCGCCCGCCTCAACTGACCGGGCCCGCCTCAACCGGCCGCGCCCGGGCCGCGCCCGGGCCCGAACCGACGACGCGGGGACCGCCACCGGGCAACAGCCCCGGCACCGGCCCCCGCGCCCCTGCGCGACGTACGCCCCGCCGCTACTCCTTCACCGGAGACGCGCCCGGGATGTCCTCCAGCGCCGCCAGCGCCTTGTCCATGATGACCACTTCCTCGCGCTCCACCGTCGGCTCCTCCGGGAAGTGGCACGCCGTCAGGTGCCCGCCCCGGTTCCCGCCGATCTGCACCAGCGGGGGCTCCTTCTCCGCGCACAGGTCCTGCGCCTTCCAGCACCGCGTGCGGAACCGGCACCCCGACGGCGGGTTGATCGGCGACGGCACGTCGCCCGCCAGCCGGATGCGCTCCCGCGGCGCCGCGTCCTCGTCCTCCGAGAGGTTCGCCTCCGGGACGGCGGAGAGCAGGGCGTGGGTGTACGGGTGCCGCGGCCGGGTGTAGATGTCGTCCCGGTCGCCCGTCTCGACGATCTTCCCGAGGTACATGACCGCGACGCGCTGCGAGAAGTGCCGGACGATCGCCAGGTCGTGCGCGATGAACAGGAACGCGATGCCCATCTCCCGCTGCAGATCCTGCAGCAGGTTGACGACCTGCGCCTGGATCGACACGTCCAGCGCCGAGACCGGCTCGTCCGCCACGATCAGCTTCGGCCCCAGCGCCAGCGCCCGCGCCACCCCGATGCGCTGCCGCTGGCCGCCGGAGAACTCGTGCGGGAAGCGGTTGTAGTGCTCGGGGTTGAGGCCGACGGTCTCCAGCAGCTCGCGGACCCGCTTCTCCCGGCCGCCGGGCGGGTTGATCCCGTTGACCTCCATCGGGCTGCTGATGATGGTGCCGACGGTCTGCCGCGGGTTCAGCGACGAGTACGGGTCCTGGAAGATCATCTGGATCTCGGACCGGATCGGCGCCAGCTGCTTGCGCTTGGCGTACGTGATGTCCTGGCCGCGGTACGTGATCTTGCCGCCGGTCGGCTCCAGCAGCCGCGTGAGCAGCCGCCCGGTCGTCGACTTGCCGCAGCCGGACTCGCCGACCAGGCCCAGGCTCTCGGCCGCACGCACCTCCAGGTCGACGCCGTCGACCGCCTGCACCGCGCCGACCCGCCGCTTGATCGGGAAGCCGCCCATGATCGGGAAGTGCTTCGTGAGCCCTTCGACGGTGAGCAGCTCCTCGCCCGCCGCTGTCGGGGTGTCGTCCCGGGGGCCGGGGAGGGTGAGTTCTTCGCTCATGGTGGTCAGTCTCTCCCTAGCCCAGCCGGGGCTTGATCTGCTCGATGAAGATGTCCTGCTTCTGCCCGGCGCTCAGGTGGCAGGCGGCCCCGCGGCCGTCGGGCAGCTCCGGCCGGTCCGTACGGCAGGCGGTACCGCCCACCTCCTGGACGAAGCCGCACCGCGGGTGGAACGGGCAGCCCGGCGGCGGGCTCAGCAGGCTGGGCGGGGTGCCCTTGATCGGCGTGAGCGGGACGTTCACGTCCGAGGAGAGCCGCGGCATGCTGCTCAGCAGGCCCCAGGTGTACGGGTGCTCCGGCTTGCGCAGCACCTCGCGCGTGGTGCCCCGCTCCACGGCGCGCCCCGCGTACATCACCAGGATGTCGTCCGCGACGTTGGCGATGACGCCGAGGTCGTGGGTGATGAAGACGATCGCGGAGCCGAACTCGTCCTGCAGGTTCCTGAGCAGGTCGAGGATCTGCGCCTGCACGGTCACGTCGAGCGCGGTGGTCGGTTCGTCGGCGATCAGCAGGTCGGGGTTGCAGACCAGCGCCATCGCGATCATGGCGCGCTGCCGCATGCCGCCGGAGAACTGGTGCGGGTAGTCGTCCGCACGCAGCTTGGCGTTGGGGATGCCGACCTTGTCCAGCATCTCCACGGCCCGCTGGTGCGCCTCGCGCTTGGAGACGCCCATGTGCTTGCGGTACGGCTCGGCGATCTGCCGGCCGACCGTGTAGAAGGGCGAGAGCGCGGTCAGCGGATCCTGGAAGATCATCGCCATCTTGTTGCCGCGCAGCTTCTCCAGCTTGCGCTCGGGCGCGCCGATCAGCTCCTCGCCGTCGAGGCTGATGGAGCCCTCGATGTTGGTGAACATCTGGTTGTGCAGGCCCAGCACGGTCAGGTTGGTGACCGACTTGCCGGAACCGGACTCGCCGACGATGCCCAGGGTCTTGCCGCGCTCGACGTCGAAGGAGAGACCGTCGACGGCCTTGACGACGCCGTCCTCGGTGGTGAACTGCACGCGCAGGTCCTGCACCGAGAGGAAGGCACCGCCCGCGGACGGAGCGGAACCTTCCGATTCCTTGGTCAGGGTGGTCACTGCTCTTCTCCTAGGACAGACGGATGCGCGGGTCGATGAAGGCGTACGCCGCATCGACGATGACGTTCATCAGGATGATCATGGTGGACGAGAACAGCAGCACGCCCATGAGCACCGGCAGGTCCGCCCTGAACACGGACGCGATGGAGAGCTGGCCGAGGCCCGGCAGCGAGAAGGTGAACTCGGTGATGATCGCCCCGCCGAGCAGGGTACCGAGGTCGATGCCGAAGATCGTGACGACCGGGATCAGGGCGCCGCGCCAGGCGTAGCGGAAGAAGACCGTGCCTGACGACATGCCCTTGGCCTTGGCCGTTCTGACGTGTTCCTCCTGCAACTGCTCGATCATCGTGGACCGCACCATACGGGTGTAGTTCGACGCGAAGATCGTGGAGAGCACCGCCCAGGGGAGAATCAGTCCGACCGCCCATTTCCACGGGTTCTCGGTGAAGGCGTTGTACGCCGGGTCGCCGAAGAGTCCGGTGCTGTACACCAGCGCCCACAGCACGAGCGGGCCGATGAAGTAGATCTGTAGCGAGCCGATGACCAGCGAGCTGCCGCTGACGAACTTGTCGAGCGCCGTGCCGCGCCGCCAGGCGGCGACCATGCCGGCGCCGACTCCGAAGAAGAGGAACACGACGGCCGCGCCGATGGTGAGCGACAGCGTGGTGGGGAAGCGGTCCTGGATGAGGGTGAGGACGTTCTCGTCGTGCACGAACGAGCGGCCGAGGCAGGGCGCCGGGCACTCGCCCGTCGGGTAGGAACGGCCGGCGAAGATGCCGGAGAGGAAGTTCCAGTACTGCACCGGGACGGGATCGTCGAGGCCGAGGGACCTGCGGATCAGCTCCAGGTTTTCCGGCGTGCACTTCTCGCCGCAGGAGATGCGGGCGGGGTCACGCGGAACGGCGAAGAACAGGAAGAAACAGACCGCGCTGAGGATCAGCAGGATGATCAATGCGCCGATTGTCCGGCGAATCAGGAAACGAAGCATGACTGTGGGCTGCTTTCGAAGGACAAAGCGGCGACGTGGACTGAAGGGTGGGTGCGCGGGGGCCCGCCGATCGGGCGGGCGCCCCGCGCACCGGAGGTGGTGCTACTGCTTCAGGTAGAGCTTCCGCGGGTCGATGTCACCGATGACGTCGTCGTACTGGACGCCGCCGATGTTCGATCCGTAGAGCTGGATCTGCTTGTAGTACGTCATGGGGATGTTGGAGATGAGGTCCTCCACCACGTACTGGGAGAGGGTGTTCCACTCCTTGGCCGCCTCGGCCGGGTCCGCGATCTTCTGGATCCGGTCGATCTCGGAGTTGATGTGGTCGTCGTTGGTGTGCGAGTAGTTCGACGAACCGTCCTGGATCTGCCGGCCGTCGTACAGCGGCGGGACCACGGTGCTGGCCGACGGCCAGTCGGCGCCCCACGCGCTCACGTACATGTCGAACTCGTTGTCCACGACGCCGATCTCGTCGTAGTACGTCTCGGCCGAGATCTCCTTGCGCTGGACGTCGAAGCCCGCTTCCTCCAGGGTCTTCTCCATCGTGGGCGAGTAGTTCTGGCCCTCGGGGGTGTTGATGTAGCCCCAGGTGATCTTGTACCCGGTCTCGCCGGCCTCTTCGAGGATCTTCTTGGCCGCGGCCGGGTCGCCCAGCGGCTTCTTCAGCTTGCCGAAGGGGTCGAAGCCCTCCTCGTAGCCGGAGACGGTCGGGCTGATCAGGCCGCCGGCCAGCTCCTGGCCCTGCGGGCCGCCGAACGCCTGCTGGTAGGGCTGGATGGGCAGCGCGTACGCGATGGCCTCGCGGACCTTCTTGTTCTTCACCCGGTCCATGTTGATGGCCATCTGGGCGACGTACGGCTGGTAGCCGTTGACCGAGCGCTTCTGGGCGTCGGGGTCCTTGTTCAGCTTCGGCAGCGTGGCGGCGTCCACGTTGTTGGTGAAGCTGACCGAGTTCTTGTTCTCACCCTGGTCGGCCATCAGCCGCTCGGCCGAGGTCTCGAACTGGATGTTGAACGTGATCTCGTACTTGTCCGGGTAGGCGTTCCGCGTCGCGTCGGTCGCCGGGTCCCAGTGCTCGTTCTTGACCAGCGTCATCGACTTGCCGGTCTTGAAGGACTCGATCTTGTACGGGCCCGCGGTCATCGGGGCCTTGTCGTACTTCTCCTGGGTGTCCTTCGCCTCGGAGACCATCGAGTAGCCCGACATCGCCAGGGCGTACGGGAGGTCCGGCTTCGGCTCCTTGAACTTGAAGACGATGGTCTTGTCGTCCGGCGTCTCCAGGACGGAGTCCGGCAGGTGGTCGCCCTTGTACGGGCCGTCGGGCAGCAGCTTGCGGTAGTCGGTGCCGGGCTCGTTGGACAGCCACTGCTGGATGTAGACCGGACCGTCGTTGATGAACTCGGCGAACTGCCGCTCGAAGGTGTGCCGGACGTCCTTGGACGTGATGTCCGTGCCGTCGGCCCACTTGATGTTGTCCTTGAGCGTGTACGTCCAGGTGCGGCCGCCGTCGGAAGGCGTGCCGCTGTCCGTGGCGAGGTCGCCGACGAGGGTCTGCTTGCCGTCGAAGTCGGCCTTGTAGCCGGTCAGCCCGCGGTGGATCAGCCGCGCCAGGGCGCCCTCGTCCGAGACGTATATCTGACCCGGGTCGAGGTGCGCGTAGCTGTCGCGCTGCATGACGGGGATCGTGCCGCCCTCCTGGGCGCCCTTCACCTCGGGAGCGGGGCCGGTGGACGCCTTGGCGTCACCGAACGGGATCTGCGCCTGCTGCTCCGCCGCCTTCTTCTTGTCGTCCTGGTTGGCGTCGGTGTTCTCCGAGCCGCTGCTGCAACCGCTCAGGGCCAAGGCCCCCGCTGCGAGCGCCGCCACCACGGCGTGCGATCTGCGTGCACCCCTGATTCTCACTGTCTAACCACCCTGTCTGTCGGTCTTGACTTGCTGTGTGCGTGTTCACCCGTTGCCACGGCCGGTCGCACCCTGGCGGCGGTACGAACGTCAGCGCGCGGCCTTCGGATCGAACGCGTCGCGGACGGAGTCCCCCAGCAGGTTGAAGGCGACCACGAAGATCACCATGGCGATGCCGGGGAAGAACATGAACGTGGGAACGGTCTCGGACACGTCCGCGGCCCGGGAGAACATCAGACCCCAGTCCGGGGTCGGGTTCACCAGGCCGACGCCGAGGAACGACAGTCCCGCGGCGCTCGTCACGACGAGCGGCAGCTCGAAGGTTCCCTGCACGAGAATGGGTGTGACGAGGTTCGGCAGCATCTCCTTGCGGATGATTCGCCAGTTCGACGCCCCGCTCACCTTGGCGGCCTCGACGAACTCGCGCTCCCGCATCGACAGCGCAACACCGCGCACGATGCGCGCCATGCGCATCCAGTTCAGCGCCGCGAGCACGCCGATCAGCACCGCGACCCGCAACCAGGTCGGCGTCGCGTCCTCGGGAGCGACGAACATCGCGGTGATGACGGGCATGAACGCCACGAAGAACAGCTGGCTCGGGAACGCCATCATCAGGTCGGTGAAGCGGCCGATCAGCGTGTCGGTGCGACCGCCGGTGAAGCCGGCGGCCACGCCCAGCAGGACGCCGACGGTGACGGTGAGGAGCGTCACCGCGACGGCGATGGCCAGCGAGGTCCGGATGCTGTAGATCAGCAGCGTGAAGACGTCCCGGCCGAGGATGGGCTCCAGGCCGAACCAGAACTCGCCGCTGATACCGCCGTTGGGCTTGATCGGGTAGCCGAGAGGGTCGAACAGCTCGGGCTTGCCGGTGGCCGAGTTGTACAGCGTGTACGGCGACTTCCCGTACAGCTTCGAGATCAGCGGGGCGCAGATCGCGATCAGCACGAAGAAGCCGACGACATACGCGGATATAACGCCCGCGCGGTCGCGCTTGAAGCGCTGCCACATCAGCTGGCCAGGGGACTTGCCGATGTGCTCGGCGGATTGCTGCCCCTCTGGGCCGGCCGCGCCCCGCTCCAGCCGTGCGGGGTCGTACGGAGTGCCCTGGGGCCCCTCCGCAGTGGCCGGGACCGTACTGTCCATAGGTTTGAGCTCCCGAACCGCGTATGCCGCAGCGCCCGTGCACGCTGCGGTGGTTGACCGGACTTTCGCAATCGATTCATCCCCCAGTCAAGGGGGTGGCGGGGTAAGGCGAGGTGCGGTATCGCTTCTTGAGCGTATGTTTTGCAGATTGAGGTCCCTACGTGCTTGACAAGCCGCCTTAGTGACCGACATGACCGATAAATCGCCCCGAAGGTCGTTAACACGTCGGCAACCCACCTGTCGTATCACCGATATACGAACGCGTCACTCTGGGGAGCGTACGGCCGTGCGGGTGCCGTCACCCGGCCGGGCCCGGCCTTCACGCCGGCCCGGCCGGATCCGGCCCACCGTCCGCCGCCCGTCCGCCGCCGTCCGACCGGTCGTGCCGAGAGTGTTGTCCGGCGGTGCGGAGAGGTGTAGACCTGGGTGCCAGTGGGCCCACAAGGCACACGGTTGCGTATCGGGGGTCGGCCGGCGATGGAACAAGGACACATACTGGTGCGCGGTGCACGCGTCTTCGGTGCCGTGTGCTGCGCGCTCCTCGCCCTGCTCTCGCTCGTGTGGATCGGCCGGGACGTGGACGTCTCGGCGAGCCTGCCCGACCTGTGGTGGTTCTGGGCGGGCACCCCCGAGTCCGCTCCCGAAAGCCCCTGGGGCACCTCTCTGTACGACCCCGTCCTCGTCGGCGTCTACGCCGTCGCCGGCGTGACCGCCCTGCACTCCGCCGCCGCCGCCGGCGCGCTCGGCGCGGCCGGCGCGGCCACGATCCTGCTGCGCGCCCCCGCGCTGTGGACGCTGACGGCCGACTGGATGCAGGGCGTCGACCAGGACCTGCGCAACCGCGCGCTGCTCTCCGCCGGCGCCGCCGTCACCCTCGGCGCGGTGCTGCTCATCTCCGTCGCCGCCGGCCGCCGGCCGGTGGACTCCGCAGGCGCCGGCTACCTCCTGTCCGACGAGCAGCCGCCGCACCGGCCCTCCCGCGGCGCCGCGGGAACCGGTCTCGTCTTCCTCGCCGTCGCCGCGCTGGCGTTCGCGGCGTGGGAGCTGCGCGTCGCCACGGTCGACGGCTGGAGCGCGTACGGCGACCGGCTCACCGGCGAGGGCACCACGTACGCGCTGCTGATGCCCCCGGCCGCGTACGGCAAGTGGGCGGTCGCCGCCTTCTGCTTCGTCGCCGCCGTGGCCGCCGCCAAACGGGCCGCGCTCGCCCGCCCGCTGGGCATGACCGCGGGCGCGCTCGTCCTGGGCTGGGGCGCCGCCGACACCTCCCGGTACCTGAAGGCCGAGGTCTTCGAGAACTTCGGCGACCTGGCCACGGAGTACCAGTTGCGGGCCGTCACCGGGATCGGGCTGCTCCTCGCCGGCTTCGTCATCCTGTTCGCGCTCGCCGGCCGCGGCGAGCGCGACCCCATGGCGGAGCCGCTCTCCCGCTGGCAGGAGCCCTCCTCCCCGCCCCCCTGGTGACCGCCGGGCGGACCCCCGCGTCGCCCTCTCCGCCACCCGCCGCGACGGCCCCGTCAGCGCCCCGCGGCGGCCCGGCGCGTGCGACCCCTCCATGCGCCGGTGCGCCGAACGATGCACGGGCACCGATAGTTATGATGCGTGCGCGCGGCGGGCATGCATCTCGTGGCCCGTCAGATGACCCGACCACAGGTCCCGGGAGGTGAGCCGCTGTGGCTCTGTCGATCTCGCTAGTGCTACTGCTCGCGATCATCGTCTACCTGCTCATCAAGAAGAGCGGCCTCAAAGGCGGGCACGCAGTGGTGTGCATACTGCTGGGCTTCTACCTCGCGAGTTCGTCGATGGCGCCGACCATCGACGACGTGACACAGAACGTCGCGGACATGATCGAGAGCATCGAGTTCTGACCTCCGCACACGTGCCCCGGGACCTCCCGTCCCCTCGTCTAGGCTTCCCTCCATGAGCAGGGAGCTTCCGCCGCGCAGGCTGCTGCTGGTGCATGCGCATCCGGACGACGAGACGATCACCACCGGCGCCACCATGGCGCGGTACGCCGCCGAGGGCGCCCTCGTCACGCTGGTGACGTGCACCCTGGGGGAGGAAGGCGAGATCATCCCGCCCTCGCTCGCCCGGCTGGGACCCGGGCGGGAGGACCGGCTCGGCCCGTACCGGGCCGGTGAACTCGCCGCCGCCATGCGGGCGCTGGGCGTCACCGACCACCGCTTCCTCGGCGGCCCCGGGCGCTTCCGCGACTCGGGCATGAGCGGCCTCGACACGAACGGCCGCCCCGGCACGTTCTGGTCCGCCGACGTCGACGAGGCGGCGGGACTGCTGGTGCCGGTGATCCGCGAGGTACGGCCCCAGGTGCTGGTCACGTACGACCCGGACGGCGGCTACGGCCATCCCGACCACATCCAGGCCCACCGCGTCGCGACGCGCGCCGCGGAGCTGGCCGCGGACGCCTCGTACCGCGCGCCCGGCGAGGACGCCGCCGAACCGTGGGCGGTGGCCCGCATCTACTGGACCTGCGTCGCGCGCACCGCGGCGGAGAAGGGCCTCGCCGAGCTGGCCGCGGCCGGCCGCCCCTTCGCCGCCCCGGCGACCCTCGCGGACCTGCCGGGCGTCGTCGACGACGACGAGGTCACGGCGGCCGTGGACGGCGGCGCGTACGCGGCGGCGAAGGCCCGCGCGCTGACGGCGCACGCGACGCAGATCACCGTCGCCGACGGCTTCTTCGCCCTCTCCAACGGCCTGGGCCAGCCGATTCTGACCACGGAGCACTTCCGGCTCGCCGGCGGCGCGGATGCCGCCCGGCACGGTCCGGGGTCCCCGGAGACCGACTTGTTCGCGGAGGTGACGGCGTGAGCGCCAAGAAGCGGGCCGTACGCCCCAAGTCCGCCGCGCGCGGCGGGAACGGGGGCTCGCGCGGCGGGAAGGCGGGCGGAGGGAAGGCGAGCGGAGGGAAGGCGAGCGGAGGCAACGGCGCCGGAGGCAACCGCGGCGCGGGCCACGGCGGCTCGGGCAACGGCGCCGGGGGCAACCGCGGCGGGGGCGCGGGGAAGCGGAGCCGGGCCGGCGCCGCCACGACGAGCCCACCCGCGCGCCGCCCCGCCGCCCCGTACCCCGGCAGCGCCCTCGCGCAGCCCGTGACGCTCGGGCGCGTCCTCGCGTACCTGGCCGCCGTGCTGCTCGGCGCCCTCGTGGGGGCCGCCGGGTCGCTCGTCCAGGCGGCCTGGTCGCCGGGCGGGATGCTGCTCGCCCTCGCCGCCGTCGGCGCCCTCTGCTACGGCGCCGGGGTGGCCATCGACGGACGCGGCGGGGGTAGCGGGGGCGTCGCCGCGGGCGGCGGCTGGCTGCTCGCGGTGATCGCCATGTCGCTCAACCGCCCCGAGGGCGACTTCGTCTTCGTCTCCGGGCTCGGGCCACAGCTCTTCATCTTCGGCGGGTTGCTGATCGCTGTGATGTGCACCACCCTGCCGCGGCTCGTCTCGACGGACGACGCGCCGTCCCGACTCCCGGAGTGACGTGCTCTGTTGGACGTCGACGGCCGCCAACTACGCCTTCGCGCGGGTGGCCGAATGCGGTTACCGGGCGTCGGTGTCGGAGCGGACAAGTATGGTGGTGCGCGCCGCCGAGCTGCCCGCGAGTGCCGTGACGGGCGGCGGAGCACTACGGGAGACCTGCCGTGAGCCGAGAGAATGACAGTCCGCAATCCGGTCCCGAGGGACGCGGCGACGCCGCGTATCCGTCGGGGACCCCGCCGTACGCGGGACCGGACTCGCCGACCGCCGGTCCCCCCGTGCCCGCTCCGGGCACCGGGGCGGGCCCGGACGGCGACGCGGGCGTTCCCGCGACCGAGACGACGCTGACGACCCGGATCCGGATCAACATCCCCGGTTCCCGGCCGATCCCGCCCGTCGTGGTGCGCAAGCCCCTCGAAGACGGGGCGGAGGACCCCGACGGCGCCGGCGCCCCCGCGCCCCCGCCCGGCCCGGCGGAGGCCGCCGCGGCGTCCGCGAACGGGCAGGGCGGCGACGCCAAGCCGGCGACGAGCGACTGGTTCGCCCCCCGCAAGACGCCGAAGGACACGACGTCCGCGCAGGGCGCCCCCGAGGCGGCGCCCCCGGCGCCCGCCGGACCGCCGCCTGGCCCGCCGCCGATGAACCCCCCCGCGGGCCCCACGGGCACCACGGACGGCTCCGGGATGCAGTTCCCCGCCTTCGCGCCCCCGGGCGGGCCGGGTGGGCCGGGTGGGCTCGGCGGGCCGATAGACACCCCGCCGGTCGGCGTCCCGCCGGCGCACCCGGCGCCCACGGACACCGGGTCCGTGGAGGTGCCGGTGAGCGAGAGCGGCCACGGCTTCGCCGGGGACGACCCGGCGAACGCCCTGCCGGTACGCCCCACTCCGGCCGGCGGCACGCCCCGCGGCGGCCCCGGCAGCCCCGGCGGACCGGCCGGTCCCGGCGGCGTACCCGCCGGCCCGACGTCGGGTCCCGCCACCGGCAGCATGCCGCTCAAGCCCGCCGCCCCGGCCGCCGGCCGCACCCTGCGCGGCCCCGCCGCGCCGCCGGCGCCCACCGGCGGCATGGGCGACACCGCCGTCGGCGGCATCCCCGCGGTGCCGCCGGGCCCCGACCCCACTCCGGCGCACGGAGTGCCGCAAGGCCCCGGGCACACGCCGGCCCACGGCGTACCGCAGGCCGGCCCGCCGCGCCACGGCCCCGGGCACACCCCGACGCACGGCATCCCGCAGGGCGGCCCCGGCCCGGAGGGCCCGCGGTACCCCCAGGAGGCCACGCCCGCACCGGGGTTCATGCCCCCCGGGCAGCCGCCGATCGGCCCCGGCCCCGGCGCCGCGCCGCCCCCCGGCCCTGGTCCCGGCCCTGTACCCGTACCGGGCAGCGACTCCCCGCCCGTGCCGCCGCCCGCCCCCGCCTCCGCCGCCCGCTCCCGCTCCGGGAGCCCGGCGGGCCGGGCCCCCCGCGGCGACCGCAAGAAGCTCGCCGTCATGGCCGGCGCCGGCGTGTTCGGGGTGCTCTGCATCGCGTACGGCGCCGGGCTCGTCCTCAACAACGACGACGTGCCGAAGGGCACGACCGTCCTCGGCGTCGACATCGGCGGCAGCTCCCGCGACCAGGCGGTGTCCAAGCTCGACGCCGCCCTCCAGGAGCGTACGAAGGCGCCGCTCGTCCTGCGCGTCGGCGACGACGAGCAGGAGCTGACATTGCAGTCTGCGGGCCTCGGCATCGACACCGCGGAGAGCGTCCGCTCGGCGATGGGCAGCGACTACAACCCGGTGTCCGTCATCGGCTCGCTCTTCGGCGGCTCCCGCGAGGTCGACCCGGCGATGGTCGACGACGAGGACAAGCTCCGCGCCCAGCTGCAGGAGATCGCCGACGAGACGGGCGGCGGCAAGGACGGCATGATCCGGTTCGTCGACGGCGAGGCGGTGCCCGTGAAGGGCGAGCCGCATGAGGCCGTGGACGTGGACAAGTCCATGAGCGCGGTGCAGGAGGCGTTCGACGAGCGCGCCGCCGGCGGTGCGAACGAGCCGGTGACGCTGCCGGTCTCGCAGCAGGAACCGGCCGTCAGCCAGGCGGAGTTCGACTCCGCGATGAACGGATTCGCCAAGACCGCCATGTCCGGCAGCGTCTTCGTGCAGGCGGGCGACGCTTACATCGAGTTCAGCCCGGAGAACTCGATCTCGCAGTTCCTGACGATGCAGGCGACGCCGGACGGCAAGCTGGCGCCGAAGTTCGACCTGGAGAAGCTGGAGGAGCTCTACGGCCGCACCTTCGTCGGGCTCCTCGTCCAGCGCGGCGACGGCAGCAAGACGGAGATCACGCCGAACGACGTGGCGAGCGCCTTGATGGGCCCGCTGCGCGCGACGGACCCGGAGAAGCGGGTGGGTGTCATCGACATCGACTGACACCTCCGGCACGAGTCGCCTCCGGCGCGGGCCGCCTCCGGCGCGGGCGGCCGGAGGCGGATGGGGCGCCGACGACGTACGACGACGGGCCCCGCGGTGCTGCCACGGGGCCCGTCCGCCGTACTGCAGGGGGCGTCAGGCGTGACGTCGCCTGCGGGCCACCACGACGACCCCGGCGCCGAGGGCGGCCAGGCCGCCGAGGCCGGAGCCAAGCGCGAGCCGCCTCCGGCGCGGGCGGCCGGAGACGGACGAGGCGCCCACGACGTACGACGACGGGCCCCGCGGTGCTGCCACGGGGCCCATCCGCCGCGCTGCAGGGAGCGTCACGCTTGACGTCGCCTGCGGGCCACCACGACAGCCCCGGCGCCAAGGGCAGCGAGGCCGCCGAGGCCGGAGCCAAGCGCGAGCCAGAAGTCGGCGCCGGTGTGTGACAGTTGCGCGGCGGCCTTGTCGGCATCGGCCTCGTAGTCGAAGTCGTACGCGGAAGCAGGGGTACGGCGATCGGGCGGCTCGAAGCCGTCGCCGTCCTCGTTGATCCCGCCCGCGGCCCCCGCCCCGGAGTCGTCGGTCGCGCCGGGCGCCGGGGCCGCGGAAGCGGGGGGTTCGGCGGCGGGGGTCTCGGGGTGGGGGACATCGGTGCGGGGGCGTGCAGCCTCGGGGGCCTCGGCCGCGGAGACTACGGCGGCGGGGTGTTCGGCCGCAGGGGCTTCGCGCCTGAGGAGTAGGGACAGGGGCGGTTCGACCGCGGGGAGTTCGGCCGCGGAGGCTTCAGGGCGGGAGAATTCCGCCCCGGCGCGTTCGGCGCGGGAGAGTTCGGCCGCGGGGAATCCCGCCCCGGAGCGTTCGGCACGGGAGGGTTCGACCGCGGGGAGTTCCGCCTCGGAGCGTTCGGCTGCGGAGGGCTGGGGGCGGGAGGGCTCAGCCGCGGAGTCTTCGGCGCGGGAGGGTTCTGCCGCGGAGGGCTGGGCCTCTGAGCGTTCGGCGCGGGAGGACTCGGCCGCGGGGAATTCGGCCCCGGTCGCCGGCCCGCCGGTCTCGGTGCCGCCGGGTGCCGCAGCGTCGGCCCGGCTGCCCGGCGTCCCGGCGTCGGCCTCCTCGTCCTCGAACTCCGCCCCCGGGACCGCGGATTCTGCGTCGGACCCGGCCCGCTCCGACCCGGCCTCCACCTCCACCTCCACCTCCGGCACCGGCAGCCCGGCCTCACTCTCGACCGCGCTCTCCGAACCTCCGGAGGCCGGGGCTCCGGTCTCCGCGCCCGCATCCGCCGCGGAGCCGGCCGGCCCGTACCCCTCCCAGAAGCCCTCCTCCCCCGCCCCCTCCACCACATCCGCCACAGGCACCTCCCACCCCTCCGGCACCAGCTCCACGGCCCCGGCGGCGGCCGGCGCCGCGTGGACGGCCGGCGTCGCGCCCGCAAGGGCCGACGCGGCGAGCAGCGCCCCACTCAGCACGCGGAGCCGACGGCGTGACAAACGCTTCATGGTGGACGTCCTCTGCTCGGTGACGGGGCATCAGTGGCCGACGCCCACCATCGCTATCACTAATACGCGATAAAACCGACTAACCAGACTTCCCTCTCTCCGGCAGATTCGCCCCGTCGGCCTACGCGCTCCCCGGCGGCTTCTCCTCGTCCTCCCACTCCGCCGCGAAGTGGCACGCCGACGGGTGCGCCACCGCCCCCTCCGCCTCCCGGAACCACGGCGGCACGTCCAGCGCCGGGTCCTTCTCCGCGCACACCGGCTGCGCCTTCCAGCACCGCGTCCGGAACCGGCACCCCGACGGCGGGTCCGCCGGCGACGGCACGTCGCCGGCAAGCAGGATCCGCCCCCGCGTCTCCCGCGCCTCGGGGTCGGGCACCGGCACCGCCGAGAGCAGCGCCTGCGTGTACGGGTGCGTGGCGTGCTCGTAGATCGCCGTGTCCGTGCCGGACTCCACGATCCGGCCCAGGTACATGACCGCGACCCGGTCCGAGATGTGCCGGACGACGGACAGGTCGTGAGCGATGAAGATGTACGACAGGTGGAACTCGTCCTGCAGCCGCTCCAGCAGGTTCACCACCTGCGCCTGCACGGACACGTCGAGCGCCGAGACCGGTTCGTCCGCGACGATGACCTCCGGCCGCAGCGCGAGCCCGCGCGCGATCCCGATCCGCTGCCGCTGCCCGCCGGAGAACTGGTGCGGGTAGCGGTTGATGTGCTCGGGGTTGAGGCCGACGACGTCCAGCAGTTCCTGCACCCGCGCCCGCCGGCTGCCCTTGGGCGCTACCTCGGGATGGATGTCGTACGGCTCGCCGACGATGTCGCCGACGGTCATCCGCGGGTTGAGCGAGGTGTACGGGTCCTGGAAGACCATCTGGATGTTGCGCCGCACCGCCCGCAGCGCGCGCCCGGACAGCCGGGTGATGTCCTCGCCCTTGTACCGGATCCGGCCGGCCGTCGGCCGCTCCAGGCTGACCAGCATCTTGGCGATGGTCGACTTGCCGCAGCCGGACTCGCCGACGATGCCGAGGGTTTCGCCGCGGCGGAGGTCGAAGGAGACGCCGTCGACGGCCTGCACGGCACCGATCAGCCGGTGGAAGACGATCCCCTGGGTGAGAGGGAAGTGCTTGACGAGGTCGCGCACTTCGAGGATGGTCTCCCCGCCCGGCGCGTCCGGCCGCGTCTCGGTCACCTCGGGGCTGGTCATACGGTGGCCTCGCCGGCCGGGCCATACCCGGACGGGCGCAGGCCCGAGCCGCCCGGTCCCACGCCGCCCGGTCCCACGCCGGGAAACCCCGAAAGAGGGCAACGCCGAGGCTCATCCCCTCGCGGCACCTCACGAGTGACACGCGCAATGGCCTCGCAGGCCCGGCCATACCCGGACCAACGCCCGCCCACCGAGCCGCCCGACCCCACCACCCGAACCACCCAAAACAAAGAAGGCGGCCCATCCGGCACACCTTCCCCCCACGACACCTCACGGCTGATCATGCAACTGGTCCCTCCAGAAGTGACACGCGCTCCCCCGCCCGGCGAGAGGGCGCCCCGCGTCGTCCGTCACCTCGTACAGCGGCGGGCGGTCGGTCAGGCAGACGTCCTGGACGCGGGGGCAGCGGGGGTTGAAGGGGCAGCCCGGGGGGATGGCGAGCAGGCTGGGCGGGGTGCCGCGGATGGCGCTCAGCTCCTGGCCCTTCTGGTCCAGCCGCGGGATGGAGTCCAGCAGCCCGCGGGTGTACGGGTGCGCCGGCGCCTTGTACAGGTCGTGTACGGGCGCCGTCTCCATGATCCGGCCCGCGTACATGACCGCGATCTTGTCGGCGACGTCCGCGACCACGCCCAGGTCGTGGGTGATGAGGATGAGCCCCATCCCCGTCTCCTCGCGCAGCTCCGCGAGCAGGTCCATCACCTGCGCCTGCACGGTCACGTCGAGGGCCGTCGTCGGCTCGTCCGCGATGATCAGCTCCGGGCCGAGCGCCAGCGCCATCGCGATCATGATCCGCTGCCGCATGCCGCCGGAGAACTGGTGCGGGTAGTCGTCGACCCGCTCCCGGGCGGCCGGGATCCGTACCCGTTCCATCAGCTCGATCGCCCCGGCCCTGGCCGTCGACCGGCTTGCGCCGCGGTGTACGCGGAACATCTCGCCCAGCTGGAAGCCCACGCTCAGCACCGGGTTGAGCGACGACAGCGCGTCCTGGAAGATCATCGCCATCCGCTCGCCGCGCACCCTGCGCCGCGCCTCGCGGCCCAGCGTCAGCAGGTCCTCGCCCTGGAAGAGCACTTGCCCGCCGGTGACGAACCCGGGCGGCGAGTCGAGGATGCCCATCACCGCCTGCGCGGTGACGGACTTGCCCGAGCCGGACTCGCCGAGCACCGCCAGCGTCTCGCCCGCCGCCACGTCGTACGAGACGCCGTTGACGGCGTTCGCCACCCCTTCCCGGGTGCGGAACTCCACCTGCAGGTCGCGGACGTCGAGCAGCGCGGTCACGGGCACCTCACCTGAGCTTCGGATCGAGCGCGTCGCGCACCGCGTCGCCGAGCATGATGAACGCCAGCACGGTCAGGCTCAGCGCCCCGGCCGGCCACAGCAGGGCGTGCGGCGCGTTGCGGATCTGCTGCGAGGCGGTGGAGATGTCGCCGCCCCAGGAGACGGTCGGCGGCTTGAGGCCGACGCCGAGGAACGACAGCGTCGCCTCCAGCGCCACGTACGTACCGAGGGCGATGGTCGCGACGACGATGATCGGCGCGATCGCGTTGGGCAGCACGTGCCGCAGCATGATGCGCCCGGTGGAGGCGCCGAGCGTGCGGGCGGCCTGCACGTAGTCGTTCTGCTTGGCCGTGATCACCGAGCCGCGCGCGATCCGCGCCACCTGCGGCCAGCCCAGCAGCACGATCAGCCCGATCACCGGCCAGACCGACCCGCTCTTGATCACGGAGAGGAAGACCAGGCCGCCCAGCAGGATCGGGATGCCGAAGAACACCTCGGTGATACGGGACAGGACCGCGTCGCCCCAGCCGCCGAAGAAGCCGGCGAGGCCGCCGAGTACGGTGCCGAGGACGGCGGCGCCGAGGGTCGCCAGGGTGCAGACGGTCAGCGAGGCGCGGGCGCCGTAGACGGTGCGGTTGTAGACGTCGCAGCCCTGGCTGTCGAAGCCGAAGGGGTGCCCGGACTCGGCCCCGAGGTTGCGCTTGGCGATGTCGCAGTCGTACGGGCTGCCGGTGGCCACCACGCCGGGCCACAGGGAGATGAAGATCAGGAAGAGGATCAGCAGCCCGGCGACGACGAAGACGGGGTTGCGGCTCAGGTCGTGCCAGGCGTCGGACCACAGGCTGCGGGCCGGCTGGTCCGTGGCGGCGGTGCCGTCGTGCTCGGCCTGCAGGACGTCGCTGCCGGGCAGCGTCTCCGCCTCCTGGGTCGCGAAGTCCGCCCGCTGCTTCTCCTCGTAGCGCTCAGGCATAGCGGATCCGGGGGTCGAGGACCGCGTACAACACGTCCACCAGCAGGTTCGCGAGCAGGTAGACGATGACGAGGACGGTCACGAAGCCGACGACCGTGGGGGCGTTCTGCCGCAGCACGCCCTGCCAGAGCTGGTAGCCGACGCCCTGGATGTTGAAGATCCGCTCGGTGACGATCGCGCCGCCCATGAGGTTGCCGATGTCGATGCCGATGAAGGTCACGACCGGGATGAGGGAGTTGCGCAGCAGGTGGCGGACGGTGATGCGGCGGCGCGGCAGGCCCTTGGCGACGGCGGTGCGGACGTAGTCGGCGCGGGCGTTCTCGGCCACGGAGGTACGGGTCAGCCGCGTGGTGTACGCCAGCGACACCAGCGCCAGCACCACGGCCGGCAGGATCAGCTCGTCCAGCGGCGCCTCGGCCGACACCGCGGGCTTGACCCAGCCCCACCTGACGCCGAGCAGGTACTGCAGCACGTAGCCGGTGACGAACGTCGGGATGGAGATGACCACCAGCGTGACGAACAGCACCCCCGTGTCCACCGCCCGGCCGCGCCTGAGCCCGGAGATCACGCCGAGGGTGATGCCGATGATCATCTCGAAGAGCACGGCGAGCAGGGCGAGCCGGACGGTGATCGGCCACGCGCTGCGCATCAGGTCCAGCACCGGCTGACCGTTGAACGCCTGGCCGAAGTCGCCGGTGAAGATGTTGCCCATGTAGAGCACGTATTGCTGCCACAGGGGCTTGTCGAGGTTGAGGTCCCTGCGGATCTGCGCCGCGGTCGCGGGGTCGGGCGCCCGGTCGCCGAACATGGCGGCGACCGGGTCGCCGAGCGCGTACACCATGAAGAAGATGAGGAACGTGGTGCCGATGAACACCGGGATCATCTGCAGCAGCCGCCGGATCACGTAGCGGCCCATGGCGCCCCTCCTCTCCTCGCGTGTCCGCTCCTCCCGTCACCGCGGCGGCGGACCGCCGTGCGTGCAGCTAGTCGACCTTGATGTCCGGGTAGTACGGCACGCTGAAGGGGTCGAGCCTGACGTCGGAGACCCGCTCGGAGTGGCCGGCGATGCCGTTCTGGTACCACAGCGGGATCGCCGGTACGTCCTCGGCGAGCAGCCGCTCCGCCTCCTTGTACGTCTCGACGGCGGCGGCGGTGTCCTCGGCGGCGTTGGCCTGGTCGAGGAGGTCGTCGAACTTCTTGTTGCTGTACTCGCCGTCGTTGGAGGACGCGCCGGTGTAGTACGTGGGCGCGAGGAAGTTCTCGATCAGCGGGTAGTCCATCTGCCAGCCGGAGCGGAACGGGCCGGTGAACTCGCGGTCCACGACCTGGGTGCGGAAGTCCGCGAAGGTGCCGACCGGGTCGACGACGCAGGCGTTCTCCTTGCCGAGCGTCTTGTTGATGCTGTTGCAGACCGCGTCCATCCACTCCTTGTGCGAGCCGGTGTCGACGTTGGAGGAGATCGTCAGCTTGCCGCCGGGGAGGCCGCCGGCGTCCTCGATCAGCTTCTTGGCCCGCTCCGGGTCGAACGTGCACAGGTCGCCGCAGATCGTGTCGTCGAAGCCGCCCTTCTCACCGATGACCGGGGAGGTCCAGTCCTTGGCGGGGATGCGGGTGTCGTTGTAGATCTGCTTGGTGATCTGCTCGCGGTCGATCGCCATGGAGATCCCGCGGCGCAGGTCGACCTTGTCGTCTCCGCCCCAGCCGTCGTCGTAGAGCGGGTAGGCGAGGGTCTGGATGATGCCGGCCTTCTGGTTGATGAAGCGGTCGCCGAGGTCGCTCTCGGCGTTGGCGAGCTGGCCGGCGGGCAGTTCGTCGGAGACGTCGAGGTTGCCGGCCTGGAGGTCGGTGTAGGCCGTGTTCTGGTCGGTGTAGACCTTCAGCTCGATGCCGTCGTTCTTGGCCGTGTCGTCGCCCCGGTACCTGTTGTCCTTGACGAGCTTCATCGACGTGCCCTTGGAGTACGAGTCGATCTTGTACGGGCCGTTGCCGATGGGCTTGTCGAGGTACGCGTCGTGGTCGTCGAAGAACGCCTGCGGGAGCGGCGCGAAGGCCGGGTAGCCGAGGGTGTCGGGCCAGATGGCGAACTTCTGCGACAGCTTGACGGTAAACGTCTGGTCGTCGACGACTTTCAGCCCGGACAGCTTCTGCGCGGTCGGTTCGGCGCCCTCGTCGGTCGGGTGGACCGCGTCGTAGCCCTCGATGTACTGGAAGAAGGTGCTGTTGACCTGCTGGTTCTTGATGTTGGCGGCGTAGTTCCAGGCGTCGGTGAAGGACTTGGCGGTGACCGGCTCGCCGTTGCTGAACCGGTGGCCCTTCTTGACCTTGACCGTCCAGTTCTGCCGGTCGTCGCTCTCGATGGACTCGGCGAGCATGTTCTGCGGCTCGGCGGTCTCCGGGTCGTACGTGACGAGCCCGCGGGTGATCAGCTTGAGGACCTTGCCGCCCTGGACCTCGTTGACGTTCGCCGGCTCCAGCGGGTTCTGCGGGTCGCCCCACTGCGCGGTGACGATGTCGCCTCCGCCCGACGAACCGCCGCCGCCGTCACCGCTGTCACTGCCGCAGCCGGTCGCGGCGAGCGCGGCGCAGACGACGCAGGCGGTCCACGAGGCGCGGGTGGCTCGGCGCATTGGTGCCTCCCAGGGGTCCCAAGTATCACTTAAGTGACATAAGACCCCATAGGGAGCATTCGCGCTTCCGGGGCACGCCATCGGGGGAACACAACCCCCCGGATGGAGCGCGCGCCGTGAGCCGGGCCGGGGGCGGCTTTGTACTACGCGGTCGCGGGTGACGCGTGCTTCGCCCGCGAGGCCGCCCGCGCGCGCTCGCGACCGTCCAGCACCACCTTGCGGATCCGCACCGTGTCCGGCGTGACCTCCACGCACTCGCCGTCCCGGCAGAACTCCAGCGACTGCTCCAGCGACAGCTTCCGCGGCGGGACGATCGACTCGGCGATGTCCGCGGTGGAGGAACGGACGTTGCTGAGCTTCTTCTCCTTGGTGATGTTGACGTCCATGTCGTCGGAGCGGGAGTTCTCCCCGACGATCATGCCCTCGTACACCTCCGTGCCCGGCTCCACGAACAGCGTCCCGCGCTCCTGCAGGTTCGTCATCGCGAACGCCGTCACCGCGCCCGTCCGGTCCGCGACCAGCGACCCGCTGCTGCGCGTGCGCAGCTCGCCGACCCAGGGCTCGTGGCCCTCGAAGATCGAGTGCGCGATGCCGGTGCCGCGGGTCTGGGTCAGGAACTCCGTACGGAAGCCGATGAGCCCGCGCGAGGGCACGACGAACTCCATCCGGACCCAGCCGGAGCCGTGGTTCGTCATCGTCTCCATCCGGCCCTTGCGGGCGGCGAGGAGCTGCGTGATCGCGCCGAGGTGCTCCTCCGGGGCGTCGATCGTCATCCGCTCGAAGGGCTCGTGGACCTTGCCGTCGACCTCCTTGGTGACCACCTCGGGCTTGCCGACGGTCAGCTCGAAGCCCTCCCGGCGCATCGTCTCCACCAGGATCGCCAGCGCCAGCTCACCGCGGCCCTGCACCTCCCAGGTGTCCGGCCGCTCGGTGGGCAGGACGCGCAGCGACACGTTGCCGACGAGCTCGCGGTCGAGGCGGTCCTTGACCAGCCGGGCGGTCACCTTGTGCCCCTTGCTCTTCCCGCCGCCGACTCCCTTGCCGACCAGCGGCGAGGTGTTCGTCCCGATCGTCATCGAGATCGCCGGCTCGTCCACGGTGATCAGCGGCAGCGCGACCGGGTTCTCCGGGTCCGCGAGGGTCTCGCCGATCATGATGTCCGTGATGCCGGCGACCGCGCAGATGTCCCCCGGCCCGGCCAGCTGCGCGGGCCGGCGGGTCAGCGCGTCGGTCATCATCAGCTCGGTGATCCGGACGTTCTGCACGGTGCCGTCGCGCTTGATCCACGCGACCGTCTGCCCCTTCTTCAGCTCGCCCTGCTCCACGCGCAGCAGCGCGATGCGGCCGAGGAAGTTGTCGGCGTCGAGGTTCGTCACGTGCGCCTGCAGGGGGGCGTCCTCGTCGTACGAGGGCGCGGGGACGTAGTCCAGCACGGTGGAGAAGAACGGCTCCAGGCTGTCGCTGTCCGCCGGCACCGTGCCGTCCTCCGGCTGGGTCAGCGAGGCGACGCCGTCGCGGGCGCAGGCGTAGACGATGGGGAACTCGATCTGCTCCTCGTCCGCGTCGAGATCGAGGAAGAGGCCGTACGTGTCGTCCACGACCTCGGAGATCCGCGAGTCGGGCCGGTCCGTCTTGTTGATGCAGAGGATCACCGGCAGCCGCGCCTGCAGCGCCTTGCGCAGCACGAACCGCGTCTGCGGCAGCGGCCCCTCGGAGGCGTCCACCAGCAGCACGACGGCGTCGACCATGGACAGCCCGCGCTCGACCTCGCCGCCGAAGTCGGCGTGGCCGGGGGTGTCGATGATGTTGATGACGACCGTGTCCCCGCCGCCCTTGGGGTGGTACCTCACCGCCGTGTTCTTCGCGAGAATGGTGATGCCCTTCTCGCGCTCCAGGTCGCCGGTGTCCATGACCCGGTCGTCGACGGACTGCAGCTGGTGCTCGGCGAAGGCACCGGCCTGCTTGAGCATGGCGTCGACCAGGGTGGTCTTGCCGTGGTCGACGTGGGCGACGATGGCGACGTTGCGAATGTCCTGGCGCGTCGGCATGGCTGGGCGGTGCTCCCGGGCTAGAGGGGGTCTGCCGGGCGAATCAACCACGGCCATCCCTATCGTACGGGCCCCCACCGACACCCACCCCCCGCCGCCCCCGCCGCCGGCACCGGGGGCGGGGGCGGGGGCGCGGGCGCGCCGGGCTCAGTCCTCGTCCGGATCCCAGCCGTGCCGCTCAAGCCGCCCGCGGAGCACCGCGGCGCGCTCCCGCTGGGGCCGGGACAGCCGGCGGGCCGCGTCGTTCATCACCCGGTGGTGCTCGGCCCCCAGGAAGGCGGAGGCGACCACGCCCACGTTCCACTCGATGAGCCCCTCGGAGAGAACGGCCAGCAGAGGGAGGTAGTCCTCGTCCTCGATACCCGCCGGGAACGCCTCCTCCAGCATGGCCACGACCGGGATCAGATGCGACTCCACCGCGGTCACCCGGGCGTGACGGAGATCGACCAGAATTCTCCCCTGGAGATTCGGTGCGCCGAGTCGGGCAGCGGATCCGTGAGGACGTAGACCGCCACCCGGCCGCTCGGCGACTTGAACTGACTGAACTCTTTGCCGGAATAGTTCTCCATCCTGGTGAGGGGCAGGTCCGCACCTTCCAGGGATGCGGTCAGCTCCTCGATCCGCACACTGCTGCGGAAATCGCCGTATTTCTCCCGCAGGTACGCGGGGACGGAGCCTTCGCCTCCGTCGGAGAGCCGGTGGACCTGGATCGTGAAGCCGGAGCAACTCCACTGCTGGTCCACTCTGACGAAGAAGACCTCGACGAGCCCATAGTCCCGGCGCATGAACTTCTTGCGCTTGTCCTCCAGAAAGTCGCCGGGAAGGGCACGTTCCCACTCCTCCGGCGTGGAGTCCGCGGTCGGTCCCCCGATACCCTCGTGCTGCACAACCTGCCGGTACAGGTCGATGTCCGTCGCCGTCACATCTTCTCCAGCGCCTTGATCAAGAAGTGGATTTCGAGGGCCCGGTTCACCTTCGTACCGTACTCTCCAGCATTCATGGCGGCGCGCGCAGAAGAAGCCTTGGCTATGAGGTCCGCGCGCATTCTCGGATTGTTCTGCCCTCCCGGCTGCCCGCGACCTTACGAAGCGAAGCTCTCGCGCAGGTCGCGGAGAACGGTACCGGAGAAGGGATCGGTGGCCGGGTCGTCGGGGGTGAGGAGAGTGACCATGAAGAAGCCGGTGAGCATCAGGCCGATGGACTCGACCGACTCGGCGACCGCCTCCGGTACCCCGGAAACGCCGGTGACCGCACCAGCCGTCAGCGGTTGACGGTAGCGCGAGTAGAACAGGGCGAACGGTCCCTCGCCGGTGTCGTCCAGCGCGTACCCCTCGTCTTCCCAGTGCTGCTCCATCGCGGCGTCGCGGGCGAAGCCGAGGATGTTCGATTCGGACGCGTCCGGTTCCTCCGGCAGTTGCCAGCTGCCCAGCGCCGCGTCGTCCAGACGTTCCCCGTTCAGGGAGAGCTGCGGCCAGCGGCGCGTCCGGCGCACGAGGAACCTCCGCGCGGCCTCGGGAAACCCGAGGTCCGTGAGGAAGTCGGTGGGGTATCCGGTCAGATCCACGGTTGCTCCTGTTGCGATGCCGTCCTAGGGGGTCCAGCCAGAGGTGGGGCCGTGATAGGAGATCGCGCTCTTGGGGATATTGAGATCACCTGGGCTGTACCATACGTGCTTGCCCCGATCACCCCTGATCGCCTTGAAGAGGGCCTTGTCCATCTCGAATTCGATCATGTACTCCGACTTTTCCTTCGTGAGGCCGAGGAACGACTTGAAGCCGCCGGGCTTCTTCAGGATCTCCGCCGGGCTCATCGGGGTCACGTAGACACCGGTCGGGTGTCCCTTCGCCGGGGCACTGGCCTTGAGGAGAATGGCGTCCTTTCCGCCTCCGCTCATGATTCTTTGGTAGCTCTCCTTGGTGGTGAAGTGGCGGACGACCACCTTGCAGGGCGTCAGGCCCAGTGGGTCGATCTCGGTGAGCGGGTTGGCGACGTAGCCGTGGTGGTTCGGGGCCGGGTCGAGACCGAGGGGGTCAGGGCTGAGGTAGCGGGAGGTCTCGGGGTCGTAGTAGCGCTGGTTGTTGTAGTGGAGCCCGGACTCCGTGTCGCGGTACTGCCCGGGGAAGTCGAGTGGACAGTGCACGGCAGGCGTCGTCGCGTCGGCGGGGCCGCCCGCCAGGGGCCGCCCCCACAGCGTGGCCCGACGTTCCCATGCGACCGCGCCCTCGCGGTCCAGCAGGGAGGTAGGGGTGCCGGCGAGATCGGTGACGATGGCGAAGAAGCGGCGGTCCACCTCCTCCTGACCGAGTTCCGGGCCAGGTTCGGCGGGCCCTTCCACCTGGGTGAGCGGTCGGTCGGCCCCGGGTTCCCAGTCCCAGGTCGTCACCCGGCCGCCCGAGGTCTCCTCGGCCAGACGCGAGCCGTCCCAGGAGAAGACGGTCTCCTGCGTGATCACCGAGCCGTCCCGGCGGCGTTTGCCGATCCGGCGGCCGAGCGGATCGTACGCGTACTCCCACACGGCCCCGTCGGGACAGGTGAGAGTGAGAAGCCGGTCCTCGGCGTCCCACTCGTACGTCCATTCCCTCAGCTTGCCCGACAGCGTGCGCACGCTCTTACGGACCAGGCGGCCTTGACGGTCGTGCTCGTACCTGCTGCGACCGGCGGTGCGCAGCAGCGTGCCGGAGTACGTGAGAGGGGTGTCTTCCGCGGGCTCGGCGAACTGGTCACCGGCGCGGACCTCGGCCGCGGTGAGGTTGCCCAGCGAGTCGTACGCGTAGCGCTCGCTGTGCTCCGCCGAGGTGAGCGCGGTGACCCGGCCGAGGCCGTCCAGCGTCAGCTCGGCTGCCCCCGCACCGGTCATCCGGCCGGCCCCCCGGTAGCGGAAGTCCCGCTGCCGGGTACCGGCGTCCTGCACCAGCGTCTGCGACACGAGGCGTCTGCCCTGGTCCCAGACCTGCCGCAGCACGGCCGCCGGGCCCACGCGGCGCTCGATCTCGTCGCCCGAGGCGTCGCGGCGGAACGCGACGGTCGTCCCGGCGGTCGAGAGTGCGGCGACCCGGCCCTCGGGTGTCCACGACCAGTCGGAAACGGCGCCCGAGGGGGTCACCCGTCGCACGCGCCGGCCCACCGCGTCGTAGGTGCTGGTCACCGCCCGCTCGTTGCACTCCTCCGCCAGCAGGCGCCCGCACCGGTCATACACGAAACCGATCTCCGCGTGCCGGTTCGACGCGCGGACGAGACGTCCCGCGGCGTCGTAGCCGAAGCGGCTCACACCGTCCGCTGCGCGCTTCTCGACGGTGGCGCCGCTGGCGTCCCTGACGAACTCCGTCTCCTGCCCGGCGCCGTTGAGGTGGGCGACGACTTCCCCGGCGGCGTTGTAGCGGTACGTGAGGGACCGGCCGTTGTAGTCCGTCTCGCCGACCAACCGGGCCGCGTCGTCGTACCGGTACTCCCACGACTGCCCAAGCGGGTTGACGACCCGGCGCAGTGCGGTCTCCGTGTCGTACTCGATCACTGTCCGCTCGCCGAGGTGGTTGGTCACGGCGGTGGTGACGCCGAACGGTCCTACCTCCGTGCGTGTCCTGGCCCCGTTCGCGTCCACGTGCTCGACCAGGTTGCCCTCGGCGTCGTACGCCCACTCCTCCGTCTCCCCCGTGGCCCAGCGCCGCCGGGCGGGCAGGCCCTCCGGGGTCCACTCCGTTTCCGTGCGGGCGCCGCCCGGTTCGATGACCGCGCTGATCCGGCCGAAGGGGTCGTACTCGACGGTCGTCACGTTGCCCTCGGGATCCGTGATCCGGACCGGCAGTCCCAGGTCGGTCACCTCGACATGCCGGCGATGGCCCAGGGCGTCCGTGACGAGGCGCAGGGCGCCAGAGGCGTGATACTCGGAGGTCGCGACCGCATCGAGAGGGTCGGTCTCTTCGATGAGATTCCCGGCTTCGTCGTACGCGTAACGCCATTCGCCACCATCGGCCTCGATGATCCGCTCCGGCAGGCCCGGACCCGCGTAGGTCGCCCGGGCAACGGTGCCGTCGGGGTGGGTGATCTCCGTGACGTTGCCTTCGTCGTCGTGGGCGTACGACGTGCTGCGCCCGAGCGGGTCCGTCAGCCTGACGAGGCGGTCGTAGCGGTCCCACTCGCGCCTGGTCACGTTGCCCAGCGGGTCGGTCTCGGCGACCAGTTGGTAGGCGTCGTTGAACTGGTGGCGGCTCACCTTGCCCAGCGAGTTCGTCACCGTGGTCAGCCGGGCGTCGTCGTCATACGCGTAGGAGTAGTCGAGGAATCCGTCCGTCCCCCGGGTCGCCGTGCAGCGTCCGCGGTCGTCGTACTCGTACGAGTACCAGTATCCGATCCGGTCCCGCCATCCCGTGATCCGATGGCGGTCGTCGTAGGTGTACGTGAGCGGGTGGCCGGAGGAGTTCACGACCTCGGTGAGGTCTCCGTTGTCGTCGTAACCGAAGCGGACCAGTGCAGGGTCGTCCGGGGCGTCACGCAGGTGCAGAGCGGTGATCCGGCCGCCGGTGGTGGTGACGTCGACCGTGTAACCGCCCTCGTGCACGACCGCGGTGGGGGAGGCGTCGTCGTAGTCGACGGTGATGCGGTTGCCGTTGCGGTCGGTGAGCGCACGCAGCGGCAGGTCACCGGGCTCGCCCCCGGGCACAGGCTGGAAGTGCGCGGTCACCCCCGTCTCGGGGCGGGCCACCGTGATCAGTCCGCCCGGCGAGCTGTCCCACGTGAGTGGCCAGCGCGGACCTTCGACGGGCAGGACGGGCACCTCCGGTTCGGGCACCGGATAGTGCAGGACCATTCCGTCGTCGGTGACGTACTGCACTCCGGTGTCATCGAGGCACAGGCGCTGGTCGAGTGTCGAGGCCCAACTGCGACCGAACCACCGGCCGGTACGCACGCTCGTGCGGTGATGCCGCTCCAGGACCAGGGGGAGAACTCCCGGCAGCGACACGTCGGTGTCGGACATGACCATGTCGCCGGATGCGATGTCGATCGGATCGCCGCAGGTGAACAGCCCTTTGATGCCACGTGCACCCTTCCGGATGCCCTGCGCCAGGCCCTTGACGGCCGCGGTCATGCCCTTCAGACCGGTTTTGGCTGCGGCGAGGCCGCCTTTAAGGCCCTTGCCGAGTTTGGCGAGCGAGGTGATGCCCTTCATGCCGGGGATGCAGTCGAGGGCGGCGAAGGCGACATCCCACAGAGATGCCTGGCCGTTCATGTATTTCATGAGGGTGTCGGCGAGGACGACCAGGGCGGCGGCCAGCACCACCCACGCCAGCGGCCCGCCGATGATCAGGACGACGATCCCCAGCACCGCGACGATGACCTTGCAGACACTGACGATGGTGTCCCAGTTGTCCTTGACCCAGTCGACCGCGTTCTCCCACCAACTACGGTTCTGGATCCCCGCGTCGGACGCTTCCTCCAGCTTGTCCTTCGCCTCGGACGCGGCATCCTCACGCATCTGCTTCGCGTCCGCCGCCATCTTCTTCGCCGCTTCGAGGCCGGCTTCGGCGTTGTCCACCGCCGTCTGCGCCGAGGACTGCGCGGACTTGGCGTCGGTCGCATTCCGGGTGGCGGCACGTACCTCGGACTCGTCGGGCTTCTCCTTGCCCTCCTTCTCGTCGTACTCCTCGGTCTTCTCCGTCGCCCGGTCGACCCACGAATTCGCGGAGTCCAGGCGGCCGTTGGCGGCCGTCAGGTCGCTCTGCGCCTCCCGGCCCTTCGCCAGCGCCTTGTCCGCCAGCGACTGCGCACGCTCCAGTTTCGGCCAGTACGCCGCCAGCGCATCACCCGCCAGGTCGTACGAACGCTGCAGCTTCTTCAGGTTCTTGGGAACTTCCTCGAACTCGTCCTGGAACGCCTTCGCCGTCTTCCCCGCCCAGCGAAGCAGCGCGTCCTCACCGGCCATCCCCTTGATCTGCCGCAGCGCGTCCGCCACATCGTCGGCGAAGTCGTGCAGCTCACGGGCCAGTTGCTTCACCCGCTCCGGATCCCCCGGTGTCGGGTCGTCATCCAGGTCCAGCACATGCCAGTCCGTCGGACGAGTCCCCATAGCCGCAATCCCCCCGTACGCGGTACGCAATCCGAACGCAGACAACCAAGCGTTCTCTCAAGGGTCAAGACGCGGCCGGGGGGTGGCCGGTTCCCGTCGAACGGTCCGTCAGTTGCGGTAGCCGATGTCCTGGTACCGGGGAGTGGCGAAGCCGAAGGCGCCGGCGTTGGCGAGGTCGCGGTCCGTGGCGACCAGCTCCGGGCGCTGGTAGAGCGGCACCGAGCCGGCCGCCGCCCAGATGCGGGCGTCAGCGCGGGTCAGCAGCTCGTGCGCCGCCTCTTCGTCCAGCTCGGAGACCGCCTGGTCGAAGAGCTGGTCGATCTCGTCGGTGCCGACCCGGGTGTAGTTCTGCTCGACGACCAGGGAGCCGTCGGGGGACGGCACGGGCTTGGCGTAGATCGGGCGGGCGTCGGTGGCGGGGTAGGGGGTGCCGGGCCAGGAGTAGAGCGCGATGTCGTACTCGCCGGCCGCGATGTAGTCCTGGAAGTAGCCGGGCACCCCGGCCTCCACGACCTCGGTCCGTACGCCGATGTTGTCCAGCATCCTCACCACCCGCGAGGCCACCGACCGCAGCTGCTCCGTGCCCGGCCCCTCCGGCACCACGAAGCGGAGCGTCAGCGGCTTGCCGTCCTTGACGAACGGCCGCTGCCGCGGCGGCTGCGCCACGCTCGACTCCCGCTCGGCCAGCGCCGCGCGCGCCAGCCGGGCCGCCTTCACGGCCTTCTTGTACGCCTTCGAGGACCTGCCGTGCTTCGCCGCGGCCTCCCACAGCTCCGCCTGCCGGTCCAGCGCGACGTGCTGCGTCTGGGCCGGCTGCGTGACCGACAGCGGCAGGTCGTACGTCGGCAGCACCGCCGCGGCGGGCTTGTCGTCGCCGGAGTCCGCGCCGTCCGCGCCGCCCGCGCGGTCGCGGCCGTCCCGGCTGTCCCGGTCGCCCCGGCCGTCCCGGTCCCCGGGTCCCTTCGCCTCCGCATCCCCCGACCGCGGGCCGCCCTTCCAGCCCGCCTCGGCCAGCATCTTCTGCGCCGCCATCACGTCCTGCGAGCCGAGCGCGCCGCTCTGGTCGCTGTAGCCGGGCTGGCCCGGCATCAGCAGGTGGCTGCCGAGCGGCTTCGCGGGCAGTCCGTGCGGGCCGAGGACGCTGCGCGCCAGCGTGCCGCGGTCCACGGCGCGGGCGACGGCACGGCGGACCCGCTCGTCGGCGAGCGGGCCGGCGCTGCCGTGGAGCGCGAGCTGCGTGTACGCGGGCTCCAGCGCCCGGTGGACCTTGTACGGCCGCGGGCCGGACCTCGGCAGGGAGACCATGTCCGCCGGCTTGCCGTCCTGCGCCCGGTCGGGCCTGGCGACCTGCACCGTGGCCTTCGCGGCCCTCTCGGCGCGGGCGGCCTCCAGGGCCTCGTCCCGTTCGACCTCGGCGATGTGGAGGCGGCCGGCGTTCAGCGCCTGCTCGCGTGACGTGCCGCGCGGCACCTCCTCGAAGACCAGCCGGTCGAGCAGCGCCCGGTCGCCCCACCAGCGGGGATTACGCACGAGGGTCACCGACTTCGACTTGTTCCCGGCGTTCTCGTCCGGCTTCTCCTTCTTGTCGCCGTCCTTCTTCGTGCCGCCCTTGCGCTTCTTGCCCTTCTTCTCCTTCTTCTCCTGCTTCTCCTGCTTCTCGACGTCCTTGATCGTGAACGGGCCCGCGACCTCCGGCAGCCCGGTCCTCGACGCGTCGTTGAACGCCTCCGCCGTCTTCGTCACGCTCATGGGGTAGAGCGGCGAGAACAGCCCTTCCCAGTCCGCGTACGGCTCGTCGAAGACGACCTCCACCTCGCCCGGCTCCTCGCCGGCCGCCACCGACTCGATCCGGTCGTACCCGGCGTTGCGCGCCGTCCAGTACGCGGTGTCCTGGCCGTTCAGCGCCAGCCACTGGGCCTCGAAGTCCTCCGCCCCGATCGGCCGCCCGTCGCTCCACACCGCCCTGGGGTTCAGCCGGTAGACGACCCGCTGCTTCGGGCTGCGCTCCTCGACCTCCACGCTCTGCAGGTAGTCCGGGTCGGCCGTCGGCCGGCCGTACTGGTCGAGGGTGAACAGCCGCGGCAGCACGGCGCCCGCGACGTGGTCGGTCGCCTCGCCCGCGTCGGCCTGGAAGACGTTGAACGTCTGCGGCGCCTCGTCCACGGCCCAGCGGACGGTGCCGCCCGGCCGGAGCCGCTCGCGCGAGGCGGCGGCCACGTCGTGCGCGGCGCCGGCCGCGTCTTGCGAGGAGGTGTCGCAGCCCGCCAGGGGCAGCGTGACGCCCGCCGCGATCAGCACGGCGACGTACCGCCTGCGGCTGTGAAGGGACATGCGGGATACCTCCGTGATGCACACTTTTGGCGCCATTTGCCGTTCATCACACTTCTCCTGTCCGCCACCTAAAACGAGCGCCGCCCGGACCCCACGGCGACACGGCGGGCGCGCCGCGCAACGCAACCCGTCCGGCCCAGCCGTAGGGAGATCGGCCCGTGTGCTTTCCGTACGGACCGGCAGGATCCGGCCTCGTACCTCACCCCCGGAGGGGGAAATCTGCAGATCCCTTCCCAAGCGAGCTTGTGACGCGCGACACTTCCCCCCACAGCGCCCTGAGCGCGCCTTCGCCGTGCGCGAAGGCCGTCCGGGGTGCCCTGTCAGCGCCGCCCGACCGAAGACGTGAGGGCATGTCATGACCCTGAACGAAGAACTGACCGCAGCGCAGCGCTGCGTCGACGACCTCGTACGCACCGTGAGCCGCCTGGAGCAGCGCATGGGCACCGGCGCGCTGGAGCTGCGCCGCGTGCGAACCGACGCCGACCACCTGCGGGAGTCCCTCGCCCTGCTGCGCGAGGTCTCCGCCCAGGGCCCGGAGAAGGAGGGACCGACCCTGGTCCCCATCCCTGACCAGCCGTACGACCACACCCTGTGGCGGGACGCCGACGACGAGGGACTCGGCGCCGGCGGCCGGCACGCCCCGTAGCGGACAGCCGGAGCTTCCCGTCCCGCTATCGTGCGCCTATCGTGCGCCGGGGCCGCCGTCAGGCCCCTGCCCACCGCGGTAACCCGTCCATCCCCGACCCCACTACACCCGTCCCGCCGGAGAAAACCTTGGCCACCGGAACAACTGAACGCCCGCCCAGCCCCGACCAGCCGGGCGGTGTCCGCGCGCCCGGGCGCGCCGCCATCGCGGCGCGCCATCTGCGCACCGACCGCTGGTGGGTGCAGCCGACCGCCACCGTCGCCGGGCTGCTGGCGTTCGTCATCTACTCGGCGTGGCGCGCCCTCGTCAACGACGACTACTACGCGGCGCCCTACGTCTCACCGTTCTACTCGCCCTGCCTCGGGTCCGACTGCGTCGACATGAAGGGCGGCCCGAACGTTGCGCTCTTCGGCGACTGGTGGTTCATGTCCCCGGCGGCCATCATCCTGATCTTCCCGCTGGGCTTCCGGCTCACCTGCTACTACTACCGCAAGGCGTACTACCGCGGCTTCTGGGCGTCGCCGCCCTCCTGCGCCGTCGCCGAGCCGCACAAGACGTACACCGGCGAGACCCGCTTCCCGCTGATCCTGCAGAACCTGCACCGCTACTTCTTCTATGCGGCGCTCGTGGTCGCCGCGATCCTCACGTACGACGCGATCCTCGGCTTCCGCAACAGCGAGTACGAGTGGGGCCACGTGGGCCTCGGCACCGTCGTGCTCTGGATCAACGTCGTGCTCATCTGGCTCTACACCATCTCCTGCCACTCCTGCCGGCACATCGTCGGCGGCCGGCTCAGGCACTTCTCCAAGCACCCGCTGCGCTACCGCGCCTGGGGCTGGGTGGGCAAGCTCAACGCGCGCCACGCGCAGCTGGCGTGGGCGTCCCTGATCAGCGTGGGGCTCGCCGACTTTTACGTATACCTGCTGGCCACCGGCGCATTCGACGACCCGGTGCTGTTCTGAGCCGCAGGGAGCAGACCGATGGGAAAGGCGAAGCACAGAAAATGACGCAAGTCGAACGGCAGCAGTGGGACGTCGTCGTGGTCGGTGCCGGGGGCGCCGGGCTGCGGGCGGCGATCGAGGCCCGCGAGCAGGGACTGCGTACCGCCGTGATCTGCAAGTCGCTCTTCGGCAAGGCCCACACCGTGATGGCCGAGGGCGGCATCGCCGCCAGCATGGGCAACGTCAACGCGGGCGACAACTGGCAGGTGCACTTCCGCGACACCATGCGCGGGGGCAAGTTCCTCAACAGCTGGCGGATGGCCGAGCTGCACGCCAAGGAGGCGCCGGACCGCGTCTGGGAACTGGAGACCTGGGGTGCGCTCTTCGACCGCACCAAGGACGGCAAGATCTCCCAGCGCAACTTCGGCGGCCACGAGTACCCGCGCCTCGCCCACGTCGGCGACCGCACCGGGCTCGAACTGATCCGTACGCTGCAGCAGAAGGTCGTCTCCCTGCAGCAGGAGGACTTCAGGACCGGCGGGGACTACGAGTCCCGGATCAAGGTCTTCCAGGAGTACACGGTCACGCGCATCCTCAAGGCGCCCGACGGCCGGGTCTCCGGCGTGTTCTGCTACGAGCGCGAGTCCGGCCGGTTCTTCGTGATCGAGGCGCCGGCCGTGGTGCTGGCGACCGGCGGGATCGGCAAGTCGTTCAAGGTGACGTCCAACTCCTGGGAGTACACCGGCGACGGGCACGCGCTCGCGCTGCTCGCCGGGGCGTCGCTGATCAACATGGAGTTCGTCCAGTTCCACCCCACCGGCATGGTCTGGCCGCCCTCGGTCAAGGGCATCCTGGTCACCGAGTCGGTCCGCGGTGACGGCGGTGTCCTGCGCAACAGCGAGGGCAAACGCTTCATGTTCGACTACATCCCGGACGTCTTCAAGGAGAAGTACGCCCAGAGCGAGGACGAGGGCGACCGCTGGTACGAGGACCCGGACAACAACCGGCGCCCGCCCGAGCTGCTGCCCCGCGACGAGGTGGCCCGCGCCATCAACTCCGAGGTCAAGGCCGGCCGCGGCTCCCCGCACGGCGGCGTGTTCCTCGACGTCTCCACGCGGCTGCCGGCCGAGGAGATCATCCGCCGGCTGCCGTCGATGCACCACCAGTTCAAGGAGCTGGCGGACGTCGACATCACCGCCGAACCCATGGAGGTCGGCCCCACCTGCCACTACGTGATGGGCGGCGTCGACGTCGACCCGGACACGGCGGCGGCGGTGGGCGTGCCCGGCCTGTTCGCGGCGGGCGAGGTCGCCGGCGGCATGCACGGCTCCAACCGCCTCGGCGGCAACTCCCTGTCGGACCTGCTGGTCTTCGGGCGCCGCGCGGGGCTGCACGCGGCCGAGTACGCGCGCGACGCGGCGGGCGCCGACACGGAGCGCGCGGAGGTCGACGAGGAGCAGGTCGCGGCGGCGTCGGCGGAGGCGCTGCGCCCGTTCAGCGCGGAGGCCGGTGCCGACGGTGAGGCTGCCGGGTCCGGGTCCGGGTCCGGTGCCGGGTCCGGGGACGGCGACGGCGACGGCGACGGCGGTGCCCGGCCGCCGGAGAATCCGTACACCCTCCACCAGGAGCTGCAGCAGGCCATGAACGACCTGGTCGGCATCATCCGCCGGGAGGCGGAGATGAGCGAGGCGCTGACCCGCCTCGCCGACCTGCGGGTACGCGCCCGGCGCGCCGGCGTCGAGGGCCACCGGCAGTTCAACCCCGGCTGGCACCTCGCACTCGACATGCGGAACATGCTGCTGGTCAGCGAGTGCGTCGCGCGCGCGGCCCGGGAGCGTACCGAGTCCCGCGGCGGCCACACCCGCGACGACCACCCCGCCATGGACCGCGACTGGCGCAAGCAGAACCTGGTCTGCCGCCTCGCCGACCCGGCCGGCGGCGCGCTGCCCGCGGCGGACGTCCCCGACCCCGAGCGGGGCCAGATCCGGCTGGAGAAGCGCGAGATGCCGCCGATCCGGCCCGATCTGCTCGACCTCTTCGAGAAGGACGAGCTGGTGAAGTACCTGACGGACGAGGAGCTGACCGAGTGACCACCGCACCCACCACCGGCACGGGCTACACCGCCCGCTTCAAGGTCTGGCGCGGCGACGCCGAGGGCGGCGGCCTGGAGGACTTCGCGGTCGAGGTGAACGAGGGCGAGGTCGTCCTCGACATCATCCACCGGCTGCAGGCCACGCAGGCCCCCGACCTGGCCGTGCGCTGGAACTGCAAGGCGGGCAAGTGCGGCTCGTGCAGCGCGGAGATCAACGGCCGCCCGCGGCTGCTGTGCATGACCCGGATGTCGGTGTTCGAGCGGGACGAGACCATCACGGTCACCCCGCTGCGCGCCTTCCCCGTGGTCCGTGACCTGGTCACGAACGTGGGCTTCAACTACGAGAAGGCCCGCGAGATCCCCTCCTTCGTCCCGCCGGAGAAGCTGGCACCCGGTGAGTACCGGATGCAGCAGGAGGACGTGGACCGCTCGCAGGAGTTCCGCAAGTGCATCGAGTGCTTCCTGTGCCAGGACACCTGCCACGTGGTCCGCGACCACGAGGAGAACAAGGCGGCCTTCGCCGGCCCCCGTTTCCTCATGCGCGTCGCGGAGCTGGACATGCACCCCCTGGACGCGGCGGCGGACGAGGGGCTGGACCGTAAGACCACGGCGCAGGACGAGCACGGCCTGGGCTACTGCAACATCACCAAGTGCTGCACGGAGGTCTGCCCGGAGCACATCAAGATCACCGACAACGCGCTGATCCCGCTCAAGGAGCGGGCGGCGGACCGCAAGTACGACCCGCTGGTGTGGCTGGGGAACAAGATCTTCCGCCGCAAGGAGTGACGTCCGGGTACCGCCCCGGCACCACCGGTCGGACCAATGACACGGGCGGCAGGTACTTGTCGCCCGTGTCCCGGTTCGGAATGCTCCTCTGTCATGAGCAGATCCCCCGGAAGCCGGAAGTCATCAGCGCGTACGTGGACTTGGCCGGCCGCCTCCGCCATGGCCGCCCTCCTCGCCCTCGGCCTCGGCGGCGGCGCCCCCGCGGGGGCGGACCCCGACGACGACGGTCTCAAGCAGGCACTGGACAACGTCCTCGCCGACGAGCGGCTGGAGGGCGCGCTCGCGTCGGTCGTCGTGGCCGACGCGGCGAGCGGCGAGACGCTGTACGAGCAGTCCGCCGCCACCCGGCTGACGCCCGCCTCCAACACCAAGCTGCCCACCTCCGCCGCGGCCATGGAACTGCTGGGCCCCGACTACTCCTGGTCCACGGACGTCCTCACGGCCGGCGGCGACCTGTACCTGCGGGGCAGCGGCGACCCGACGATGCTGGCCGCCGACTACGACGCGCTGGCCGCCCGGGTCGCGGCGGCCGGGGTGGACGAGGTCGACCGGCTCGTCGCGGACGACACCCGCTTCGACTCCGTACGCCTCGGCAGCGGCTGGTCCGCCGACTACGAGTCGGACTACTACGCGATGCAGATCTCCGCGCTGACCGTGGCCCCCGACACGGACTACGACTCCGGGACCGTGGTCGTGGAGGCGTACCCCGGCAAGCGGGCGGGCGACCGGCCGACGGTGAAGGTGACGCCGCCCACCGACTACGTGAAGATCGACAACCGCGGCCGCACGGTGGCGGAGGGCGAGACCGACACGCTGGGCATCGCGCGCGAGCACGGCACGAACACCATCGTCGTCAGCGGAGACATCCCGGTGAAGGCGGACGCCACCAAGGAGTGGATCACGGTCTGGGAGCCGACCGGCTACGCGGCGGCGGTCTTCCGGGACGCGCTGGAGCGGCACGGCGTCGAGGTCGGGGGCGGCACGCAACTGGGCCAGGCGACGCCGGACGGGGCACGTACGGTGGCGAGCCACAGCTCCATGCCGCTGAAGGACCTGCTGATCCCGTTCATGAAGCTCTCCAACAACGGCCACGCGGAGATCCTGACGAAGACGATCGGCGTGGAGACGGCGGACGCCGGCACGTGGAGCGCGGGCCTGCGCGGGGTCTCGTCGTACCTGGAGTCGGTGGGCATCGACACGGCCACGCTGCGCCAGGTCGACGGCTCGGGGCTGTCGCGGGGCAACACGATCCCGAGCCGCGAGTTCGTGAAGCTGCTGACGGCGGCCCAGGACGAGCCGTGGTTCGACGCCTGGTACGCGTCGCTGCCGGTGGCGTGCGACCCGGACCGCTTCGTGGGCGGCACGCTGCGCACGCGGATGTGCGACACCCCGGCGGAGGGCAACGCGCGGGCGAAGACGGGGTCGCTGACGGGGGCGTCGGCGCTGTCGGGGTACGTGACGGATGCGGACGGCAGGGAGCTGGTGTTCAGCGTGGTGCTGAACAACTACCTGGCGGGTTCGGTGAAGGACATCGAGGACCAGGTGGTGACGACGCTGGCGGGCTACGGCGAGGGGACGGTTGAGCCGGCGTCTCCGTCGCAGACGACCCGGAGCGCGGAGAAGCGGGCGGATGTGGAGTGCACGTGGCAGAAGCCGAGGGGCTGCTGAGGCCCGCCAGCTCGGGGTCGGTGCCGCTGCCTGGTCCGGTGATCCTGGCGGGCCGCGGTCGGCGCTCCGATGGCCTCGGCGTCGTTCTCCTGCTGCTGGTCGGCGGCTTCGGAGCGCCGGGAGCGCGGACCTGATGCGGGATCTGACCCGCGAATACGCCATGGACCACTTCGCAGATCCTCAAGGCGTGGGCGGTCTCAGCATCGCGGCGATCCTCGAAGACCGAGACCGCTTCGCCGGCCGACACACAGTCACCATCGTGTGCGGCAGCAACGTCGACGTAGACGCCTATCACCATTGGGTCGGTGCGGCTCCCGTCCACAGATCTTGACAATTACTCGGATGACGCCGGACCGCTGCCTGCGGAATGATCGCCGCATGCCGATTCATGCTTCGGCTCAGAAGACCTGGTTCAGCATTGCCGCGCCCTGGCGTGAGGCCCTAGGGTTGGCCTGGACGTCATTCTGGGAAGGAGGTGTAGCCGTCAGTGCGGTGTTGGCTGACGGCGACGGTCTGATCATGGGCCGCGGCCGCAACCGACGCTTCGGCTAGGCCGGGCCGAGCAGGGCGCCTGCTTGCTCACGCGGAGATACAGGCACTGGACGCGCTCCCCCCGGGAAAGCAACGCGCACCGGACACCGAGTTGTTCACAATCCTGTCGCCCTGCCCCATGTGCCTGGGAGTAGTGGTGGTCGTGCACGTCGGGACGGTCCACCTTGGGGCTGAGGATCCGACCTGGCTGGGCGTTGAAGGGCTGCCGAAGCTGAACTAGGACGTGCGGCGCCGCTGGCCGCAAACCAGCGTGCCGCTGACCGGGCCGCTCGGCCAGTTCGCCGCCATCGTGCCCTGCCTGAACACCTCCGGATCCCTGGTCCGAGCCATAGAAACCGTCGCGCCCGAGCGCGCCGAGCTGGCATGGGCAGCGGCCCTGCGCATCGCGGAATCGAACGAACCAGCCGAGACCGCCGAACGAGCCATTGAGCTGCTCCGGGTTCTGCTCACCGAGTGTCGCTGGTCAACTTCTGAACAACGTGGGCCTCTTTGCTGGGATGCAGGCCGATGCGGTGGGTAAGGGTGCGGAGTGCGGTGACCAGCTCGCCCAGGGCCAGGGTCGAGGCATGAGAGGGTGCGATGATCCAGTGACAGCAACGACAGCGACGACTTCGCGGGAGACGGCGGCGGCCGGCCGCACCCCGATACTCGTCACCGGCCTGCCCCGCAGCGGGACGAGCTGGGTCGGCAAGATGCTGCAGGGCACCGGCGAGGTGGTGTACGTCAACGAGCCGCTCAACCCGCACCGCCCGCCCGGCCGCTCCCCCGGCGTGCTCAACGCCTCGGTGAGCCACGCCTTCCAGTACATCTGCGCCGACAACGAGGAGCCGTGGCTGCGGGCGTTCCACGACACCACGCGGCTGCGTTACCACACCCTCGCCGAGCTGCGCGTCAACCGCTCGCTGCCCGACATCGCGCGGCTGGCCAAGAACCTCAAGGCGTTCACCACCGGCCGCCTCAGGGGCCGCAGGGCGCTGTTCGACGACCCCTACGCCGTGCTGTCGGCGGCCTGGTTCGCGCGGCGCCTCGGCGCGGTCACCGTGGTGCTGGTCCGCGAGCCGGTGACCTGGGCGGGCAGCTGGCGCAAGCTCGGCTGGACGACGTACTTCCATGAGCTGCTCGAACAGCCGCTGCTGGTGCGCGACCTGCTGGGCGACCGCGCCGATGAGCTGCGCGCCCTGGTCGGCAGCCAGGACGAACTGGCGAAGAACGCGGCGCTGTGGCGCGTCACGTACGAGGCGATCGACCGGATGCGCAAGGAGGTCGACTCGCTGCACGTGGTGCGGTACGAGGACCTCGCCGGCGACCCGGAGAAGGGCTTCGCCGAGCTCTGCGAGACCTGCGGCCTCGACTGGGGCGACGCGGCGCGGCGGACGGTGCGCGAGGCCACCCAGGCGGGCACCGCGCCCACCCGGGCGATGTCCTGGTCCCTCAAGGGCGGCCTGTCGCGCACCGCATACCAGCCGATGGACAGTAAGGCGGCCCTGAGGACGTACAAGGAGCGGCTCACCGAGGCGGAGATCGACCGCGTCCGCGAGCTGACCGGAGACGTCAGGGTCCGCTTCTACGACTGACCCGTCCGGTGGCCGGACCGCCGGACGGCCGGACGGATCACGGGACGGACCGGCCGCTATGCCCGGGCGCGGCGCCGCAGCGGCAGCAGCGCCCGGCGTGACGGCTTCGTCATCAGCTCGTCGACGAGCGTACCGAACCGCCTGACCGTGGTAGGCAGATCGCTGACCTCCTGCTCGGCGGCGAAGCGTTCGGGCCGCTCCAGGGCGTCGCCGACCAGCCGGCGGAAGGCGTCTTCGTCCTCGGCCAGCCGGATCAGCCCCGTCTCGTCGAGGCGGCGGCTGAACCGCACCTGGTGGTCGTCGACGTGCTCGCCGAGATCCGGCCGCCGGGGCACCACGATGGGCACCAGGCCGGCGCCCCGCGCGTCCATGATCGAGCCGGGTCCACCCTGGCAGACCACGACCGACGCCTCGCGCAGCGCCGCCTGCAACTCGTCGTGCGGCATGAACTCTTCGGCCCGCACCCCGGTCCCGTCCGGCGCCGCGGTGAAGCCGTGCTGCACGATCCAGCGCACGGGCGGCCCGCCGGTGGCCTCCCACCGTTCGATCCAGCCCATCAGCCGGGCGAACGGGTGGTGGTCGGTGCCGACCGTCATCAGGACCAGCGGCAGGTCTGCGGGGTCCGGCTCCGCCGGGTCAGTCGTGTCCGTCATCTCACAGCACCTTCCCCACCACGACCGAGTCGTCGTACAGCGCGCGCTGGTCCTCCCACTGCACCAGGAAGAGATCGGTGACCGGCTTGCACAGCCGCCCCGTCATCGTCCTGCTGTCGATGCGGTCGAAGACCTCCAGGTAGGCGGTGCGGATGCCGCGTATCCTCGCCACCCAGAAGAACGGCACCGCCACGCCGGCTCCCGAACTGACCACCAGGTCCGGGGCGTAGCCGTGTATCAGCCGCCAGGCGAGCCGCAGATTGCGCAGCAGGTTGGGCACGTTGCGCGTCGTCGGGTGGAAGGCCCAGGTCACCTCCTCGTCGGCGAGGAGCGAGCGGGCGTCCGCGCTGCCGAACGTCACCCAGCGCCGCTCGTGCTGGCGCCACCAGGGCGCGAGCCGGTGCAGCTGGGCGAGGTGACCGCCTGCGGAGCACACGATCAGCACCCGCAGCGGCCGCTGGTCCTGAGGTTTAACTCCCATCGGTTCGCTTTCCACCTAATCGGTAGCCGTAGCGGAGCATGCCCGGTGCCGTCATCGCGGTGACGACGGCCTTGTGCCTGCGCGTCATCGCCGACCGCCAGGCGTCATCGACACGCAACGGCACCGTTCCGTCCGAGAAGCGCATGGGGTTGCCGGAAACACTGTGTTCAGTCGAGAGCCGCAGTCCCGACTCCTCGACGAAATCCAGATCGCGCGGCCCCATTTCATACCCCGCCATCGCGGATATCCGGGACATCACGCCGACCGGATCGGAGACGAACCGCTCGTAGCGCAGCCCCATCCCGCCGCGATGGAACAGTCGCAAAACGTCGAACAGCCCGTTGTACGTGGACCATCTCGCCGCAAGTTTCGATACCGGAATCCTCGCCATATACGCGTCTTCGCTGACGATCTCCGGGCGCTTCACCCTTTTCGCCCACGAGTGCGCCACGCCCCGGCTGTCCCGCATGACGTGCAGGAGCCGCAGGTCGACCGAGGGCACCTGGCGCAGCAGCGCCGCGTAGGAGACGTGCTTGGACGAGTCGATGATCACCGGGCAGCCGCTCACCTCACGGATCGACTCGTAGAGCCGTCCGAGCAGGCCCGTCATCTCCCGGAGCCTGGGTGCGAAGCCGCGGCCGAGACCGGGGCGCAGCAGCTGCGGAAGGTAGCGCGTGCGGTCGACCTCCTGCTGGAGGGCGGCGACCCGCTCCGGATCGACCGCATCCCACCCGTCGAACGCGCGCTTGCCCACCTCCGTCCAGAACGGGCAGGCGAGGAAGCGATTCCCGCAACCGCACAGGTTGTTCTCAGTCGCGCCGCGCGTCCACACGAAGACCAGTTCACCGACGTGAAAGAAATCGGGAAGCTCCCCCAGAGCGCGGGAGAGAATCGTGCTGCCGCTGCGGCCAAGTCCACCGATGTAGAGCACACGGACCGGAACCATGTCAGCGGAGCATAGGCGGTCTATGGTATGAGCACAACAATACCTCGGATGAACACACAACACCCGCACCACCGTCACACCGAGGCCGCCCGCCCGGCATAAACGGCCACTAGCATGCCTGTCGGCCAGCCCGTCAGGCAGTCGCCGCCGATCTCGGCGACCCAGGCGCCGTCGCGGATCTCGCCGTCCGGCTCGATGGCCGGACTCCAGGCCGAGGCCGGGACGGCGAGGACCGCATGGTGGACGGCGTCGGTGATGGTCATGCCGACCGAGCACGCTTCACCTGGGAAGTGCTTCTTCGGCAGTAGCGCTCTGGACTCTCGACGAGTCCCATCGTTGCAGCTCAGGAGCACTTCTCGCGTTTCTGATCAAGTGGTGGGCAAGTAGCCACGTGAAGGCCCGAGGCTAGACTGTCCCGGCGTTCACCCTTATATCACCAGGGGGATCCCCACTGACCGCCACCATGCCATGCGACGGGATGCCGTGACGACAACCGGGACCGGAGTAACAGACCAGCCACAGGGGGGAGCCAGCCGAGCCGACCTCGCCGGGGCGGCCCGGAGTGGGGCGCTCGGACTCCTCGGCGCCATCGTCGCCGCGGTGGGGGGGTTCGCGCTCACCATCGTCGTCACCCGTGGTCTCGGCTCCGAGGGTGCCGGTGTCTTCTTCGAGTCGCAGGCAGTTTTCATGATCCTCATCGCCGTCGGCGCGGCGGGCGCCGACACCGGCCTGCTCTACATAGCGACCCGAAACCGGGCGATCGGCCGGGTCTCCGAGCTGCGCCGCGCCATGGCGATCGCCTTCGGGCCGACGACGCTGGTGGCGATAGGGATAGCGGTCGGCGTCTACCTCGCGGCGCCCTGGATGTCCGAGATGCTCGTCGACGAGGAGCACCGGGACCAGGGCGCCGACTACTTCGCGGTACTCGCGCCGTTCCTCGTCATCGCGATCATCGCCCTGATCGGGGTGCAGGCCACGCGCGGCTTCGGTGGTCTGCGCACGTTCGTGGCGCTCCAGCAACTGCTGTTGCCGCTCGGCCGGGTGGCGGCCGTCGCCCTCGTCCTCGCCCTCGGCCTGCACGGCCTGGCCGTGCCGCTGGCCTGGGTCTTCCCGCTGCTGATCGTCTGCCCCCTGGGGCTGTTCGCGCTCTACCGGCAGCTGCGGCGCGCCGAGCGCAACCTGCTGTCGAAGCCCGATCCGCCCCGCCCGGTGGGCGAGATCGCCAAGGAGTTCTGGGCGTACTCCTCGGGCCGCGGCTTCGCCCAGGCGTTCACGCAGTCGATCATCTGGTCCAACATCCTCATCATCGGTGCCCTGCGCTCCGCCCACGAGGCCGGCATCTACGCCGCCCTCAGCCGCTTCGTCACCACGGGCACGTTGGTGATGCAGGCGATGCGGCTGGCCATCCAGCCGCAGTTGGGCGCGGCGCTCGCGGTCGGCGAGAAGCGCCGGGCGGAGGATCTCTACCGCATCACCACGCAGTGGATCATCGCCACCTCCTGGCCGCTCTACCTCGTCCTGGCGACGTTCGGGCCGCAGGTGCTGCGGCTGTTCGGCGAGAACTTCCCGGCCGGCGCCGACGCGCTGGCCATTCTCTCGCTGTCGATGCTCTTCAGCCTCGCCACCGGCAACGTCAACACCGTGCTGCTGATGGCGGGCAAGAGCCGCTGGAACGCCGCCAACACCGTCGTCGCACTCGCCGTCAACCTCGGCCTCAACCTGACGCTCGTCCCCGGGCACGGCCTCGTCGGAGCCGCCATCGCCTGGTCGGCGAGCATCGTCAGCGAGCGTCTGATGGGCATGTTCGAGGTGCGGGTCTTCCTCGGCATGCGCGGCTTCGGCAAGGGCGCGGCGGTGGCGATGGTGCTCTCCGCGACGCTGTACGGCGGCGTCGGCCTGGCGATCCGGCTCACCGTCGGCGCCACGTTCCCCGCCTTCGTGGCGTACCTCGTCGGCACCACCGCCGCCTACGGGGTGGCGCTGTGGCTGGTCCGTGACACACTGGGCCTTTCGGCGCTGATGGCGATCATCCGCAAGCGTGCGGATGGCGGCGCCCCGCCGGCCCGGCAGGGGCCGCCACCGCGAAGCGGGCCCGGCGGCAGCGCCGGGCCACGGCCGAGTCGGCCACGTTGACGTCCCGGCCCCAAGGGCAGGCACCGCAAGCCCAAGCGCTGGTCGATCTCCGGCCGCAGCCACACCTAGGCCGTCCGGATAGGCCGTCCGGTAGCCGTGCCCTGTCCGGAACGCACGGACCGCCCTGGCGTCCAGCGTGGAGTTGCTGAACGCCAAGGCGGTCGGGGAGCTGTTCCGGCGGCGGCCCGCCGGGAGGGGGTTACGTCCGGACAGACTGCGCCCGCCCGTGCCGCCGCCCGCCGGGGGCGGCGGCCGGGGTCTGGTCCTGCCGCTCGAATCGCTCCTGCCGCTCGCGGTTGCCCGCCTTGCGGCCCGAGACGACCGCGGCGCAGCCCGCGATGGGCGTGCCGAGCTGCTCCAGGCCGATGGCGAGCGACTCCAGTTCGGTGCTGCGGGTGCGCGCGCACCGCCCGACGATGAGCGCGCCGCCCGCCACGCCCGCCAGCGTCAGGATCGCCGAGCGGGTCAGCTCGCCCGAGGCGTCGAGCACCACGTAGCCGTTGTTGGCGGTGAGATCGGCCATGAGCACCTGGAAGTGCTCGCTCGCCATCAGCGGGCGCAGGCTGTCGCCGTACGCCACCCGCAGGCCGGGGACGCTCGACGGCGCCAGCGCGTCGCCGCTCGTGCCGCCTGGCATCGCGGTGCCCTGCATCATCGGTGTGTAGCCCTGGCCGCCGTCGAGCGCGCCGAGCCCGGCGGCCTCGCTGCTCTGCCAGCCCGGCATCAGCAGCGCCACGTTGTTCTGCGCCTGGGCGATCGCCACGGCCAGGCTGGCACCCGCCGTGCCGGATCGGTTCGGGCGGGTCAGGTCGGCGACGAGCACCACCCGGGAGCCCGCCCGCCTGAGCGCCGGTACGAGCTGCGCGCGCAGCAGCCGGTAGGACTCAGCCGCCACGCCACCGGGTTCGTCGACGAGCGGGGCCGCGGAGCCGACGGGAATCTCGGCGAGCAGCGGGGCATGGACCGCCTGGCTCACGTCCCTGCCGGTGCGCACCCGCTTGTCCAGCCCGTCACGAACGAAGGCCGCGAGCAGCGCCACCACGAGCGAGGCGAGCACGCCGCCGACCAGGAACATGGTGCCGCCGGCCAGCGACGCCGGGCTGGCACTTCTCGCCTCGCGCAGCACGGTGCCGGGCGAGAAGGACAGCGTCTCCAGCTCGGTGCGCCGCGAGGAGAGGTTCTGGATGGTGCTGTTGGCGACCTGCCGGTCGGCGTTGGCCTCCTGCCACTCCTGGGTGCCCTCCTCGGCATCGGCCACCGCCTCCTCGGCGGCGATCAGCTCCTCCCGGGCCGCGTCGATCGACACCTCGACGTTGCGGAGCATCGACTGCTGCTGCTCTCGCGCCTCGCCCTGGCGGTTGTCGAGGTACGCCTGCGCGAAGGCGTTGGCGCCGTCGACGGCGGCCCGCCTGCTGTCGGCGGTGTAGGCCAGGGTGAGGCTCGCCATGTTGGTCGCCGGCGTCACCGCCAGCCGGCCGCGCATCGCGTCGGGATCGCCGGCCGGCGACACCTCCTCGGCGGCGCGCTCCGCCACGGCGGAGGACCTCGCGATCTGCGCCTCGGAATCCGTGTTGACGAGCTGGTCGGGCGTTCTGCTGCTCATGAACGGATCGGCGACGATCGGGTCAATGCGAACAATGGCGGTCGCTTCGTAGGAAGACGAGGCCAGCCGGGCATAGCCCGCGAACGCGGTGATGCCGACCAGTGCGACGATGAGCACGGTTCGCCACCGGCACCGAGGCACTTCCAAATACTGCCTCACGTCTACGGACTGCGCGTCGGATGTGACAGTCATGAGTACCTTTGCTTCGGCGGGGGCAGGACACGCCGAGTCGGTGTGGGGGACCCGGACGACGATACAACGCGGCCTTGCTCACCCTGAGACGATTCCGTGAACATACAAACATCGCATGAACGACTTCGAACGGGATCACCCGCCGGACCGATGTTCCGGCGATCCTTGCAAATGATAATCTCAGCCCCCGTCGCGCGGCGAGATAACTGATGCTGGCCGCCAGCGGCACGCAGCTGCAAGCGGCCCCGTAAGCGATGAGGTCACACCATGAGTGATAGCGCCGCAGCGACGGCCCGGAATGCCACCCCCACCAAGCCGGCCCCGACGGTGAGCGTCGTGGTCGCCACGCGCGACCGGCCGGAGTTGCTGCGCCGCGCGGTCGCCGCCATCCTGGGGCAGCGGTACGAGGGTTTCGTCGAGTGCATCGTCGTCTTCGACCAGAGCGAGCCGGTGCCGGTGCCGGTGGAGCCCGGCGAGAACCGCGCGCTCAGGCACATCCGCAACGAGCGCACGCCCGGCCTCGCGGGCGGCCGCAACACCGGGATCCTCGCCGCCGACGGCGACCTCGTCGCCTTCTGCGACGACGACGACGAATGGCTGCCCGGCAAGCTCGCCGCCCAGGTCGAGCTGATGGAGCGGCACCCCGGCACGCCCCTGGTCTCCAGCGGCATCATCGTCGCCTACGGCGACAAGGAGACCCCACGGCTCGCGCCCGACCGGGCGCTCGGGCGCCCCGACTTCCTGCGCGACCGCATCATGGAGGTGCACCCGAGCACCCTCCTGATCCGCCGCCCGGTGCTGCTCGACCGCATCGGACTCGTGGATGAGGAAATTCCTGGCGGGTACGGTGAGGATTACGAGTTTCTCCTGCGCGCAGTGGACGTCGGCAGTATTCACGCGGTGCACGAGCCCTTGGTGCGGGTGCTCTGGAGTGCGCGGTCTTACTTCTTCGACCGGTGGAAGATGATCATCTCGGCGCTGCACTACCTGCTGGAGAAGCACCCCGACTTCGCGACCGAGCCGGTGGGCATCGCCCGCATCGAGGCCCAGTTGGCCTTCGCCCACGTCGGCCTCGGCGACATGCGGCAGGGCAGGCGGTGGGCGATGAAGTCACTACGGCACCACTGGCGCGAGCAGCGCGCCTACGCCGCGCTGCTGGCCAGCACGCGGCTGGTGAAGATCGACACCATCGTCAAGCTGGCCCACCGCTCGGGCCGAGGGATCTGATGCCCGCCGCCGCTCCGCCCGTTCAGCCCGCTCCCCCGGCGAAGCCCGCGCGGCCGGAGCCGGCCACGGCGCGGCGCGCCACGCCGCCGCTGCCGCGCTGGCCGCTGTACGCGCTGTTCGTGGTCTTCCCGCTCTGGTGGCTGATGGGCCTGGGGGACATGATCTGGCCGCTGTTCGCGGTGCCGATGACCGTCCTGCTGCTGCGCCACGGCCGGCTCCGGGCCCCCAAGGGCTTCGGGCTGTGGCTCCTCTTCCTGGTGTGGATGCTGGCATCGGTGATCGAGATCGACACCGGGGGCCGGATGATCGGCTTCTTCTACCGGGCGCTGATCTACCTCGCCGCGACGGTGATCTTCCTCTACGTCTACAACGGGACCGAACGGGACCTGCCGGCCCGCCGCGTGGTGCTCGCGCTGTCGGCCTACTGGTTCGTGGTGATCGCCGGCGGCTACCTGGGCGTGCTCTTCCCGCACAGCTCGATCAGCACGCCCATGGCCCAACTCATCCCCGGCGGCCTCCAGTCGAACGAGCTGGTCTCGCACATGGTGACGCCGCGCTTCGCGCAGGGCGATCCGGAGGGCTTCTACGCCAACGAGCCGCGCCCATCGGCGCCGTTCGCCTACACCAACGGCTGGGGTCACAACTACGCCGAGCTGATCCCGTTCGTGCTGGTCGCCCTCAGCTTTCTGCGGCGGCGGAGCCGGATGTTCTGGATCGTCCTGGTGCTGCTGCCGGTCTCGCTGGTGCCCGCGTACCTCACCGTCAACCGGGGCATGTTCGTCGCGCTGGGCCTCGGCCTGACCTACGTCGCGCTGCGGATGGCGCTGCGCGGCAACGCCAGGGGGCTGCTCGCGCTCGGTGGGCTCCTCGTGGTCGCGCTCGGCATCAGCCTGGCTGTCGGCCTGCAGGACCGCGTCTCCGACCGCGTCGACAACAGCCAGACCAACGAGACGCGTCTCGCGGTCTACGAGGAAGCGTACGAACGGACGCTGGACTCGCCGCTGTTCGGCTACGGGGCGCCGCGCCCCTCGCTGCTGGGCGAGGGCGTGCCCGCGGTAGGCACCCAGGGCCAGTTCTGGAACGTGCTGTTCTCGCACGGCTTCGCGGCCGCCGCGGGCTTCCTCGGCTGGTTCGTCTGGCTCTCCTGGCGCACCCTGAGATCGCCCAACCAACTGGCGCTGTGGATGCACGTCGTCGTGGTGATGACGACGGTCATGATGTTCTACTACGGCCTCATGGACTCCGGCCTGATCATCGCGATGATCGCCGGCGCGCTGGCGCTGCGCGAGGCCGAGCGGCAACCGCCGCTGCCACCGAGGGCGACGCCGCTCCTAGCCCCGGCGCGCACATCGCACACACCGCACGTATCGGGCGACACCGCGCCGCACGTGCCGGCGGGCTGACTTTCACCCGGAGTTCATGATGCCGAAATATCGCGGCGTACGGCGAACTCGGACTGGGCGGTCTAGACGCCTCGGCTGGTCACCACCCATAATCTGGGACTGCTGAGCGCAATGCAGGGGCCGCACTGCGCAGGACATGAAAGGTCAGTCTGATGCCTTAGGAGCATCCATGAGCGACCAGACGCCAGCGCGCAATCAAGGACGATCCCGTTCGGGTCGATTCCGCACAAACAGGTCTCCACGTCACAGGTTGGGCCTGGTCACGGCGGCGATCGGCAGCATCGTTCTCGGCCCGCTGACGATCAGCAGCTCCACGGCGGACGCCGAGCCCACCGCGCGCGATGCCCAGTCCGTCCAATGCGGCCTCAGTGAAATCCTTGTCCCCAGCTGCGGGGTTCTGTGGGGGACTTACACTCAGCCCTCCGAGGGCCGTACTCCCTACAAGACGATCACGGACCTCGAGTCCGACATCGGCCGCAACTTCGACCTCATCCACCGGTATCACGACTTCTCCAACACCGGTACGCCCGGCGTCTTCCCTGACCGCTGGGAGCGAATGTTCGGCAACGACGACCCCCGTCGCACGTTGTTCTTCAACTGGACCACGCGGGTCCACGGCACCGATGATCGGGCGTCGTGGCACGCAGTCGCCGCCGGCGCGTACGACGAGTCGGTCATCCGCCCGGTGGCCCGCCGGATCGCCGAGTGGGGCCGGCCGGTCTTCCTCGCCTTCGACCACGAGGCCGAGGGCAACCGCCGCGACACCCAGGGCAACGGGCCGCAGTACGTGGAGGCTTGGCGCCGCATCCACGACATCTTCGAGGAAGAGGGCGCCACCAACACCATCTGGACGTGGATCCACGTCGGATGGGTCGGCCACGCCGAGAACATGCGCAACTTCTACCCGGGCGACGAGTACGTGGACTGGATCGGCTACGACCCGTTCAACTACTACACGTGCCGGGATAACAACTGGCGCACGCCGGGCGAGACGATCGGCACCTGGTACAACTGGCTGATGCGCAACGGCTTCGACGACAAGCCGATCATGCTGGGCGAGTACGGCACCGTCGCCGATCCCGAGAACGAGTGGGCGCAGGCCCAGTGGTACCGCAACCTCGTGCCCGTGCTGCGGGATCACCCGCGTATCAAGGCCGTCAGCCAGTTCAACACCTTCAAGGCGTGTGACACCCGGGTAACCACCCGCCCTGACGTGCTGAAGGCGTACGGCGAGGCCGGACGGCACCCGTACGTCGACATCAACGGCGACCAGCGGGAGTAGCCGCCCCGTGTCGCCACCGTAGTGCCGGGCGCCGAAACCCCCCACCAACCCCCACATCGGCGCCTGGTCGGCAGGCCGTCATCTCTCGTGAACTCCCAGGTCAACCGGGTAGCGCCGCCCCGTCAGACGGCGTTTGCGCCCGCGTCGCCCCGCTTCACGGAGAATCCACAAACCCCCCACATGGATCTGCTGTCATGCGCATGACCATATTGATGTACTTATCTCCGCTGCTGCACAAGGACAACCGCTGCGCATCGGGGGTCACAACGTCATCCGCACCGTACGCACCGTGCGCACCGCCTACAGAGACTGCCCAGGTCTCGCACTGCTTCCCGGATCCCACCCGATTCCGGGTCACACCCCGCGCGCGGCCGCCCCCCTTCCTGCAGCAGACGCCCGCCTGAGGGCCGGGCCCACCGGTCCCTGAGCCGCGTCACCCTCTGGTCACAGAGGATCGGCGACCCCGTCGTCGCCACCCCCCACCCTCTATCGCCAAGAGAAAAGCGGTAACTCACCATGACGAAGTCACCCCCCACAACGCGCCGTTGCCTCCAACGGCCTGGTGTCGCGTCATTCACCAGGAGAATGCCCGCTCACCGTCGAGCGGTCATGCCCCCCGCCGGATCAGCTGCCGAGCGGGGGTGTCGCCGTGCCACTGCCCACGCTTGAACTCACGGAGCCGGACCGGCACCGGACACGCCACCAGGACCGGCGTCCGGCCGGGGGCCCGGCCAGGGCCAGGGCGCACCGCTGGGAACGCCGTTACGTCGCGGCCCTCGTCCTCACCGACGCCGCCGTCGCGCTGGTCGCGGCCGGGGCGGCGTTCGCGGCACGGTTCGGCACCGCCGCCAGCAGCGGCTATCTCGCCCTCAGCGCCCTCTTCCCCGTGCTGTGGGTCCTGGCGCTCACCCTGTTCCGCGCCTACGACGTGCGCTTCCTGTTCATAGGCCTGGAGGAGTACCAGCGCACCTTCATCGCGGGGGTGGCGCTCACCGCCACCGTCGCCGTCATCTCCTACGCCGCGGCGCTCCAGATAGCCCGCGGCTACGTCGCCCTGGTGCTGCCCTGGGCCCTGCTGCTCGACCTGCTCTGCCGGTTCGTCCTGCGCAAGTGGGTGCACCGCCAGCGCGTCAAGTCGGCCCGGTTCATGCAGCGGGTCATGGCCGTCGGCTACGAGCGGTCCATCGCCGTCATGGCCCGGGAGCTGCACCGCCACCGCTACCACGGCATGGAGATCGTGGGCGCCTGCCTGCCGCCAAACCAGCCCTACCGGGACCGGATCGAGGACCTCGACGTGCCGGTGTACGGCCGGTTCGGCGACGTCGTCGATGCCGTGGAGGAGGCAGGCGCGGACACCGTCGCCGTGCTCTCCTGCCCCGAGCTCGACGGCGCCGAGCTGCGCCGCCTGGCATGGCAGCTGGAGGAGAGCAACGTCGATCTCGTCGTCGCGCCCGCCCTGATCGACGTCGCGGGTCCGCGCACCACGATCCGCCCCGTCGACGGCCTGCCGCTGGTGCACGTCGACCATCCGACGTTCTCTGGCGGCCGGCGCGTGGCCAAGGAGCTCTTCGACCGGGCGAGCGCGGGCCTCGCGGTGCTGCTGCTGTCGCCGCTGATGCTGGCCATCGGCATCGCGATACGGCTGACCAGCCGGGGCCCCGCGCTGTTCCGCCAGACCAGGATCGGCAAGAACGGCGAGAGCTTCACCGTCCTGAAGTTCCGGTCGATGTACGTCGACGCCGAGCAGCGCCTCAACGAGCTGCGGGCGGTGAACGAGAACGACGGCGTCCTCTTCAAGATCCGCGACGATCCGCGCATCACCCGCCTCGGGAAGCTGCTGCGGCGCTACTCGCTCGACGAGTTGCCACAGCTGTTCAACGTGCTGGCGGGGCAGATGTCGCTCGTCGGGCCGCGCCCGCCGCTGCCCAGCGAGGTCGAGCAGTACGCGGGCGACGTCAACCGCAGGCTCGTCGTCAAGCCGGGCCTGACTGGCCTGTGGCAGGTCAGCGGCCGGTCCGACCTGTCCTGGGAGGAGTCGGTACGAATCGACCTGCGCTACGTCGAGAACTGGTCCCTCGCGCTCGACGCGATGATCCTGTGGCGCACCGCCTTCGCGGTGCTCAGGTCGCAGGGCGCGTACTGAACGCGCCGGCCCTCACGCCGGTCGCGGGGCGAGGTCCAGCGGCGGGATCTGGTCGATGTCGAGCAGGCTGTAGCCGTAGGCGTTGGCCCGCTCTTCGTACCGCTCGCACAGCCGCCGGAAGCGGCGGCGGTTGACGGGGTCGGCCGCCCCGGCCAGCCGCAGCCAGCGCGAGCGGTAGGCGTGGGACCGGTTCTGCACGGAATCGGCGGGGACAGCGCTGGGCAGGCCGAGGAAGTCGCCCACCCGGTCGAGGGTTTCTCTGGGATGCGTCACCAGCCGCTCGTAACTGAGCACGTGCAGCCTGGATATGTGCGCGGCGTCGGCGCGGAGCGTGTCGTGTGCGCGGAACCAGTTCTCGAAGAGCGTGGAGAGCCTGGTACGCGGCGCCCACTTCTTGGTGGAAAGTGTGACGATCGCGGGGTGGCGCATGATCACGACGAAACGGGCCTCGGGAAACAGCTTCTGAAGAAACCGCGTCATCACGAGGTTGGCGGGCGACTTCTCCACCAGGAACTGGCGCTCCAAATCCCAGTATCTCCCCCATTCACTCAGCATTCGCTCGCCGTTGCCCTGGGCGGCGAGCAGCGATTCCTCCGTCATGTGCGCCGCGGCCGAGAGCGCGAAGCGACCGGGTCCCGAACGGGTGCGTTTCGCCGCCGTGGGATACACCGACTGGAGATACTGCCCCTCGTCCTCCATTACGCCCGTGTCGTGAAATCCACTGACCTGAGGATGGGCCGCGAGCGCGCGCGCCAACGGCGTGGTGCCGCTGCGATGCAGGCCGCCGATAAAGATCAGCATCTGCCCGGGCCTGGGCACTCGACTTGCCACTGAGACTGACACTGAGTCGTTCCCTTCGCACGAATTGTCGTGACCTGACTCATAGGCTGGAGCTGTCGCCGTTCATCATATGAGCCGCGGCGGCCCGATGGGCCGGCCGATTCACGAGACGCCCTTCACGGCCGGGGCGCGCGGAGCAGGGTGACGCCCGCGGCGGCGCAGCGGGCCTCGAGGTCGGGCGGGGCGACGGCGACGGCGGTCCAGCCCGGCGGGAGCCTGGTCCAGGCGGGGGCGTCGCGGACCGCCGGCTCGGTGGCGTCGGCGAGGACCACGACGCGACGGTCGCGGGCGGCGACCCGTTCGTCCGGCACCCGCCGCACGGGCGGCCTGACGCATGGCGTAGACGAGCCCGTCCCACCGCGGCCGCGGCCAGTTCGTCAGCGCATGGTCGCCGAGGTCCACCCACTCCCCGGCAACCACCCAGCCACGCTCGGCCGCGTACCGCTGACATCACACTATGCGCTCGTCCAGAGCAACGGGCGTCAGCGTGGCGTGCCGGTCGTAGATGAACGCCAGCGTGGGGCGCCTGGTGCCGTCGTCGGAGGTGTCCATGCCGCTCGCCTGCCGTCGGTGATCGGGTCGTCACCAAACATAGAAGCACGGAGCGTGTATCTACAGGCACGGAACGTGGCGATTTGCCTCGGTGCCCGCCCGACGGGACACGAACCGTGCCCGTCAGCCGTCCACGGCCAGGAACTCCGCCAACTGCCGCTGAGCCCCCGTGAGGCTGCGCTTGCGGGTCTTCAGCACGTCCTCGAACGTGATCGCGGCGAGCCGCTGATGACGCAGCCACTCGGGAGCGTCCCGCCGCAGCGTCATCAGCACGTCGGTGGCCTCGGCGCCATGCCGCAGCATCGCGTGCGCACGCGCGACGTCGAGGCGGTGCCGGTTCCAGTTGTCCGAGGTCGCCTTGCCCGCCCCGCGCGGCAGATGCTCGGACATCTCCAGCACCCGGTCCGGCCGCTCGGCGATCAACTCGGCCTCGATCGCCTTCAGATCGACCGTCAGCGGCCCGAACGTGCCTCAGCCTCGTAGATGCTCCGTCACCTCGGAGCCGAGCGCGACGCCCGCCGTGCGCGCGAGCGACACGAGATCCTGGGCCTCGTCCGGTCGGTTGTTCCGCGCCGCCGCGGCGCTCGCGCGGAGCAGCAGCCATCCCCACGCGGCCAGTTGCTCGCGCGATGCCCGCGAGATCCGCGGCTCGATCTCGTCGGCGGTGTCGGTGGCGAGCTGTTCGGCCTCATCGAGACGAGCCTGCCGCAAGAGGATCCACGCCTGGCCGATGATGGCGGACGCAGCGTTGAGCCGATCGCCGATCTGTGCCGCATCCCGTACGGCGTCGCGCAACGCCATGTGCGCCAAGTCGTAGGCACGCACCTGCGTCAGGTACCGGCCGGCCAATTGCAGGGCTTCGGAACGCAGCGCCAGGGCAGCGGCACGCTCGTCGCCGGCGTCGAAGTAGTCGACCGCCGTGTGGGCGGAGCGGATCAGTTCGGGCAGTAACTCGGCGACGCGCGGGTAGTGATCTCGGTGGTAAGCGAGGGCTACCGCGGTGGTGGACGCACGCAGCTGGAGGGCAACGCGCGGGCGAAGACGGGGTCGCTGACGGGGGCGTCGGCGCTGTCGGGGTACGTGACGGATGCGGACGGCAGGGAGCTGGTGTTCAGCGTGGTGCTGAACAACTACCTGGCGGGTTCGGTGAAGGACATCGAGGACCAGGTGGTGACGACGCTGGCGGGCTACGGCGAGGGGACGGTTGAGCCGGCGGCTCCGTCGCAGACGACCCGGAGCGCGGAGAAGCGGGCGGATGTGGAGTGCACGTGGCTGAAGCCGAGAGGGTGGTGCTGAGCGCCCGCGCGCTGCCGAGGGCGGCTCAGTCCCTGGGCGTGGCGGTTCCGGCGGGCAGTTTGGATTCTTCTCCTTCCAGTGCGCATGTCACGAAACGAAAACCTTCGCTCCAGTCGTCGGAATTGGCATAGCCGACGAGATCCTGCTCCTCGGTGCGCACCCACTCCCGCTGGAACCGACTGGCGCAGATCGCGTACATGCTCACGCTGTCGTAAGGAACCTTTTCGGACACCTTGACATACCCGATGACCTGCTGGTCGTGCGGCTGGGCGCAGTCCGCCAGGATGATGTCGTCGTCCTCGTCGTCGATGCAGTCTCCGATGCTCAGTTGCGAAACGTAGAGGGAGGAACCCTGCTCCCTGCGTTCGCCCAGATCCCCACCGGCGAGGATGCCGCGTTGGAAGACCAGGCACGCCGCCTCGGCCTGCGCCCCGGAACCGCGATCGTCGTCAGGCCGTAGAACGGTCAGGACGGGGTCGGCCAGACTCCGGCGCAGGTCGGCGGTTTGGCTGCCGCACTCCCGGCGCACGGACGCCTCGCCGTCCTCGGCGTCCGGAACGGTGGCGATGACCTGGCCTGCCGGGGTAGGGGTCGATTCCGTCTCGACACAGGGCACGGTCACCACATCGGTCAGGACCGTGTAGTCCTCGTTGTGGGTGCCGACGATGACGCAGTCCCCCGCCTTGAGTGGCTTCCGCAGCCCGACCTCGGTGCCGTAGAGCACCCCGGCCTCTGTGTCGGCTGTGTCGGCTGTGTCAGCTGCGTCGGCGTCGTCGGTGCCCGCCGGGCCGGTACTGCCGGGCTGCTGAGCAGAAGAGTCTGCCGGGGCGTTGTCCTTGTCGGTGTCGCTCAGGGCCACGGCGGTCAACGTGATGGCGGTCGACGCCACGGCGGCGGCAACGACCCACGCAAGAATCTTGGAGGACTGTGGGGGGAAGCTCTTCCGGGTCGGGCTCTCGCCAGAACTGCCGGGCGGGGCCGCCGCGGTGCGTGCGGCCGCTTCGACAGCGGCGAGTTCGGTGATGGCGGTGTGCAGGGTGGGTCGGTGTCCGGGCTCTTTCGTCAGCAGGCCCATGATGATGTCGGCCAGCGGGCCGCAGGCGTTCGCAGGCCGGGGAGGCGTTTCGGTGAGGGGGGCGGTGGCGGTGCTGTCGCGGTCGTCATGACCGAAAGGCGGGTGTCCCTCGGAAGCGCAATAGAGCGTGGCCCCGAGGGAGAACAGGTCGGAAGCCGGCGGATCCGCGCCGTGGGCCCGCTCCGGTGCCATGTAGCCGGGAGTGCCGATCACTCCGTTGGTCATCCGGGTCTGCCCGGAGCCCGCGTAGAGGGAGATCCCGTAGTCGGCCAGCATCACCCGTCCGTACCGGTTCCCCGAGTGGTCCGGGGCCAGGAGTATGTTGGCGGGCTTCACGTCGCGGTGCACGATGCCCAGAGAGTGCCCCGTGCTCAAAGCCTTCAGCACGGCGATACCGACGCGGGCGATGTCCGCATCGGGCAGCCTGCCCTGGTCATGGATGATCGTCCGCAGGTCAGTCGCGTCGGTGACGTACTCCATGACGATCCACGGCAGCCCGTCCTGCTCCACGATGTCCACGACGTTGACCACGTGCGGATGGCCGCGTAGCTGCGCGGCGTTGCGCGCCTCTGCCCGAGCCCGCGAGATGCGCTGACCCAGGTCTCCGCCGCCCAGGTCATTCGACACGTCGATCTGCTTGATCGCGACCTCGATGCCCAGGTTCTCGTCCTCGGCCAGCCATACGCTGCCCATTCCGCCGGCCCCGAGCACGCGGAGCAACCGATACCGCCCCACCCGCGACCCACTCAACTCCGTCACTACCGTTCTCCGTCTCACGCCCGACCGTCGACAAGCCCTTCAATCTCCCCGCTCGACCGGGGCTTCCGCAACCACACCGGACTGGCTGTTGCGGTCCCGGCACAACCGCCGTGCGGTGGTGCGGTGTCCTTGACGGTCTGCCCCAGAACGGGCACGACCACGTGGCACCGACGCCGAGGAGACCGCCGCTCATGACCACCGCCCCGATCGACCCCACCGGGCCGATCATCCCCATGCCCGACAAGATTCCCGCCGTGCTCCGCATCGCCGTCGCCCAGCTCGACCCATCCGCCGTCGCCGCGTTCGATCAGCAGTGGAACGACGCGATCCGCCGGGCCCGCGACGAGTACACGCTCACACCGCCCAGCGCGTTCGTCGAACACTGGTGGTCATGGGTCGGTATCGCCCGATTCCCTGAACGGCTTGCCCGCTTCCGCGAGTGCCAACGCATCGTCAGCGAGTCCGCTGATCGCGCAGAACGCCGCGCCGCTGCCTCGGAACTCGCCGCGCTCCTCGCCGAGGCGGAGGCCGCCGCCGTTCGACATCAGTGAATCCGCCTCCGGCGTCCAGACGTTCGCCGAGGGCCCGTCATGGTCTGGTACCAGGAGGCCTACCGCGATGACGTCGTGCTGATCCACCGCGCCCAGCACCTCGGCGCCTGACCTCCGCCCCGTACACGACCGTGCCCCGGCCGGCCCGATCGCGTAGGCCGGCCGGGGCCCGCCCTCGTCACCGCCGTATCCCAACGGCCGGAGAGCGGGAGATCAGTGGGCAGGGTGTCTGCGGATGAGGACGTTGGCGTCGCTGACGGCCGACAGGTCACCCGCCGCGCGGGCCACGGCCCGGCCTGCGGCCAGCTCCGCGCACGTCGCGCAGCCGGGGGCTGCGGCGGCGTCGGGGATGGGCCACACGTCAGGCAGGTATACCGGACCATCCGCGTAGGTCCGGCGCGATGGTGCGGTCATCGGTCTCTGCCTTCCTGGGTCGACCGCAGCCAGGCGAGCACGCGGCCCGCTCGGCGTTCCGCGGTCACGTGCCGCCACGCGGGGATCGGCGCGATCCACAGCCGGACGTAGTCGTCGAGCAACCGGTCCATTCGGCCGAGCCGACCGGTCCGCCGGTTCATCAGCAAGTCGCCCGGCTTCGGCGCCTCCCGCCGGCCATCGCCGCCGGGACCGCCCCCGGGCTGATCAGCGCTCATGTCCTCCCCCACCGTCCGACCGAGCGGGTAGCCACGCCAGTCCGGCGCCTCACCCAAACTCGCCACCGCAGGCCTCCGGTTGAACGGCTCGGGTCGGCGCGGCTGCCGGGACGCCGGAGGCAGCCGACGCGGCTGGGCGCGCCCCTCATCGGCGCTCACGACCGCCCCCCGCGGCAGCGCGGGCACTCGCACGGCGGCAGGGCGTAGGTGTTGGGCAGTGGTTCGCAGTCACGGGCGTAGAACCGCCTCCGGCGCCCCCACGTCCGTCCGCCGTCACGGGACACTCGCAGGGTCAGCAGAGGACGGTCAGGCGCCGACGGCGCTTCACGTTGGACGGTCATGGGGACAGGTAACCGCCGCACGAGGCGGGGCGGCGGACGTGAGAGCGGACACCGGGCCGGACTTTCGCGTTCGCACCGGACGTTCGCCGGGAACGTCCGGTACTAGCGTGAGTTGCCAGCACCCCAGCCAGGGACGATCCATGAATGAGCAGACGGACTTTCAGCACGCGTGCGCAGAACGAGGATGGGCGACGCCCGCCACATTCCTTCGCGCGTTCGCCGAGACCGCTGCTCTGATCGGAGAACCGGTAACCGTCACGGACCGGCAACTGCGCCGATGGCGGCAGCCCAACCCGCCGCGGCCGAGGTTCCGCGCCTGGCGAGTGCTGCACGCGATGTTCGGCGTCCACCCTCTCACGCTCGGTTTCCCCGGCCCGGAGCCGATCACCACGACGAACACCCCGTCCCGAGGAGAGGGTGTCGACCGCCGCGGCTTCGTCACCGACACCCTCGGTGCCGCGGCCGGCGTCACCCTCGTCGCCTCCACCCCGAACGCCACAGGTACCGCACACGTGGAAGAGCTGCGCGAGGGCCTGCGGTCGCTGTACGCCCTCGACGACGCCTACGGCGGCGGCGACGTGCGCTCGCTCGCCGTGCGCCACCTCCGCCGTATCCGTCGTGTGATCAACACCGGCAGCTATCCCGACAGCATCGGACGCCAACTGGAGCTGCTCGGCGGAGAGACCGCCGAGCAATGCGCGTGGCTGTACTACGACGCCGACGACCAGGAGGCCGCCCGTCGTTACTGGGGCGAGGCGCTGACCACCGCCACCATGCTCCGCAACACCTCGCTTGAGGTGCTGGTGTTGGCCTCCCTGTCGATGCAGGCCACCTACGAGGACCGGCCACGGGACGGCTACAACCTCGCCCGCGCGGCGCGGCAGCGTGCCGAAGGCATGGCCTCGCCGGTGCTGCTGTCCCTCATTGCCGCTCGCGAGGCCCGCGCGCTGGCCGTGATGCGCGACGGCCGGGCCGCCCGGCAAGGTCTCGCTCAAGCCATGCGCTTGGTCGAACGCGCGAACCGCGGCCAACCGCCGCCTGTGTGGGCGGCCTTCCACGGCCCTGCCGAGCTGGAGTACGCACACGGCCTGATGTACGGCACGCCGCCGCAGTGCCGTTCTTACGCGCCGCCCTGACCCACCAGGACCGCGCGTACGGCCGCAACCGGGCCTTGTACCGGCTGACGCTCGCCCGCGGCCTCATCAAGGCCCGCGAGGTCGACGAGGGAGCCGCGGAGGCCATGGGCGCGGTTGAGCAACTGGCCGAAGTCGAATCGCAGCGCGTGAACCGCCGCGTCGTCGAGGTGCGCAACCTCCTCACAGCGGCCGACACCGCCAGCGCCCGCGAGACCGTCGAGGCGCTGGCCGAGTACGTCCACTGAGGAGAACCCGCATGTCTGAGGTGTCGGTGCAGCGCTATGACGGACCTGAAGCGGCCGGGACGTTGGAGACTTTCCTGCCCGCGTACCGCGACATCTATGTCGAGCCGCCGTACTGCGAGGGCCCGCAGGACGTCGCCGACTTCATCGGAATGTTCGCCGTCCAGGCCGAGCGGCCGGTCTTCCGCGTCGCGCTGGCCCGGGACGCCGACGAGGTCGTCGGCTTCGCCTACGGCTTCTGCCTGCCGCCGGACACCGGCTGGTGGCGCAACCTCCGTGAGCCCGCGCCGGCCGAGTTCACCGCCGAGGACGGGCAGCGCACCTTCGCCGTCATCGAGCTGGCCGTGCGCAAGCCCTGGCGGCGACAGGGCATCGCCCGCCGACTGCACACCGCGCTCCTTGAGGGCCTGGCGGCAGAGCGAGTCACCCTCACCGTGCGGCCAGAGCCCGAGGCGGCACCGGCGCAGGCCGCCTACGACTCCTGGGGGTACCGGAAGCTCGGCGCGTCGCAGCCGGGCGACGACGCCCCGGAGTACGAGGCGATGATCCTGCGACTGCGCTGACCCGCCACGCGTCTGCACGGCGTCATCGCCGACCGGAGCGACGTCGAGCAGGCCGCCGGGGGCAATCGGGGTACGGGGCGCAGCCCACGGGGCCTCAGGGGCGGGGGCTCGGGGCGCGGCCCTGAGTCTCGGGAAGGGGCGGGTCAGGGGAGCGACCCCCGCCGCGACCCCGGGTGCGAATCGAGCTAAAGCCGCATATCCTCCCGTACAGGGCGCGCCGATCTGTGGCGCGTACCGGTGCGGGAGGCGCGCGCATGCGGAGACGGCGGCGACGGCGGCTGGCTGCCCGGCTCACCACGGCCGCGGCCCTCGCGCTCCTGCCCGTCGCCGCCACCGCGCACGCCGCACCCGCCGCCCCCGCACCCGCCGCACGCCCGCACACCACTCCACCGGCCTACGCTCCGCACGCGTACGCCGCCCCCCTGTCCCCCGCCACCGACCCCGTCGGCGGGGCGGACGGGTACGCCGTCGTGCTCGACGGCCGGCCCGTGCCCGCGCCCGACATCACCCCCGGGCCCGCCGACCCCGGCGGCGATCCCGGCGCCGACTCCGCCCAGGGCGACGCCCGCGCCTCCGACTTCGTGGCGCCGGTCGCCGCCGCCGTCGTCGTCGTGGCCCTGGCCGCGTACTCCTACCGGCGACGGAGGTCGACCCCCCGGCCGGTGCACCTGCAAGAGGGCGGCCCGCCCCCGCCTCCGCCGACTCCCGTCTCCGAACTCGACGCCCGCGCCAAGGAACTCCTCGTCGAGACCGACGACGCCGTCCGCACCAGCCAGGAGGAACTCGGCTTCGCCACCGCCCAGTTCGGCGACGAGACCGCCCGCCCCTTCGCCGACGCCGTCGCCCACGCGCAGGCCGAGCTGATCGCCGCCTTCCGCCTCCGGCAGGCCCTCGACGACGCGGCCCCCGAGGACGACGCCGCCCGCCGCGCCATGCTGGAGGAGATCCTCACCCGCTGCACCGACGCCAACGCCCGCCTCGACGCCGAGTCCGACGCCTTCGACCAGCTGCGCGCGATGGTGTCGCGGGCCCCGGAGGTCCTCGCCGCCGCCGAGGACGCCGCGCAGCGGCTTCCGGACCGTATCGACGCCGCCGAGGGCACGCTCACCGCGATGGCCGACGCCTACGCCCCCGGCTCCTTCGCCGCCGTCGCCGGCAACCCCGCCGCCGCCCGCGACCGCCTGCAGTTCGCCGTCGAGAACCTCACCCACGCCCGCGCCGCCCTCGCCGCCGACGACCGGCCCACCACCGCCGTCCACGTACGGGCCGCGGAGAGCGCCGTCGGCCAGGCCGGCACCCTCGCCGACGCCGTCGGCCGCCGCGAGCAGGAGCTGCGCGAGGCAGCCGCGGCGCTCACCGACGCGCTGCGCGACATCCGCACGGAACTCGCCGACGCGCAGGGCGTGGTGCGGGGCACGGCCGCGGACGAGTCGAGCGCCGATCTGCAGGGCCGGGTCGCGCGGGCGCAGACAGTGCTGGCGGAGGTGGAGCGGGGGGTGGAGCAGGGGGCGGTCGGCGGCCGGTACGACCCGCTCGCCGCGCTGCGCCGCGTGGAGGAGGCGGACGCGGCGCTGGAGGAGGCGCTCGCCGGGGCCCGGGAGCGGGCGGAAGCCGGGCGGCGGGCGGGGCGGCTGCTGGACCAGGCGCTGGTCGGCGCGCGCAGCTCGGTGGCCGCCGCCCGGGACTTCGTCACCACCCGCCGCGGCGGCGTCGGCCCCGCCGCCCGTACCCGGCTGGGCGAGGGCGAGCGGCACCTGCAGCAGGCCGTCGAGCACGCCGGCACCGACCCGGCGGGCGCGCTCCGGCACGCCCAGCGCGCCGACGAACTCGGCCGCGAGGCACTCCGGCTGGCGGAGCAGGACGTCCAGGGCTTCGACGGCTCGTACGGCGGCGGGCCCTTCGGCGGCCGGTACGGCAGCGGCTACGGCCAGGGCGGCGGACGCGGGCGCATGGGCACGGGGATGCTCGGCGGGATCATCCTCGGCGGCATGCTCGGCGGCTTCGGCGGAGGCCGGGGCGGGGGCCGGGGCGGCGGCTTCGGGGGCGGCTTCGGCCGCGGTCCCGGGAGCTTCGGCGGCGGGGGTACCCGGGGGCGGATGGGCGGCGGAGGCCGTTTCTAGGAGCAACGGACACGGCGTACGCCCCGGAACGTACCCACGACACCCCAGGGAGACCGGGCGGCGGCCTGAGCGGCCCGGCCGCCCGCACCGCCCGCACCGTCCCCGCCCGCACCGTCCGCGCCGCTCGCGCCGCCCGCGTCATCCGCGCCGCCCCGGGCCGCCGCACTCAGTACGCCGACAGCAGCGCTTCCGCGTCCGGTTCCGCCCGCGGGCCGCTGCCCGGCAGCGCCAGCTCGTACCAGACCGTCTTGCCCCGGTGCGTGCGCCTGCTGCCCCAGTTGTTGCTGAGCATGCTGACCAACTGCAGCCCCCGCCCGCCCTCGTCGGTGTCCCGGGCGCGGCGGCGGCGCGGCTGGACCAGGTTGCTGTCCCACACCTCGCACACCAGCGTGCGGTCCAGCAGCAGCCGGAGCCGTATCTCCGGCTCGCCGCCGCCGCTGCGGCCGCCCTCGCCGTGCCGGAGCGCGTTCGTCACCAGCTCGCTGACGAGCAGCTCGGTGGTGTCGATCAGCGGCTCCAGCTGCCAGGCGGCGAGCTGCGTACGGGCGTGTTCGCGCGCGAGCGCGACCGAGCGGGGTTCCGCGGGCAGCAGCCAGTCGCCGACGGTGTCGGCGGGCAGTCCGTGGATACGGGCCATCAACAGGGCGATGTCGTCCTCTCCGTGCCGGGTGTAGAGCGTGTCGAGCACGTGGTCGCAGACGTCCTCCAGCAGCTGGGCGGGGTCGGAGAGCGCCTTGCGGAACTCGTCCAGGCCCTCGTCCAGGCCGTGGTCGCGGGACTCTACGAGGCCGTCGGTGTAAAGCGCGAGCAGCGCGCCGTCCGGCAGCTCGACCTCGACCTCCTCGAACGGCTCGCCGCCGACGCCCAGCGGCATCCCGGTCGGCACCTCCAGCAGCAGCGGCGGCTCGCCGGGCTCGACGACGACCGGCGGCAGGTGGCCTGCGTTGGCGATGGTGCAGCGCCGGGTGACCGCGTCGTAGACGACGTACACGCAGGTGGCGAGGTAGACCTCGTCGGAGACCCCGCCGAGGCCGGCGGCGATCTCGTCGAGCGCGGCGAGCACCTCGGCCGGTTCCAGGTCGAGCATGGCGAGGGTGCGTACGGCGGTGCGGAGTTCGCCCATGGCGACGGCGGCGCGCAGGCCGCGGCCCATGACGTCGCCGACGATGAGGGCGGTGCGGTGGCCGGGCAGCTCGATGACGTCGAACCAGTCGCCGCCGACCTCGGTGGCGGTGTTCCCGGGCAGGTAGCGGCAGGCGATGTCGAGGCCGGCGGCCTCGGGGTCGCCGGGCGGGAGCAGGCTGCGCTGGAGGATGAGGGCGCGGGAGTGCTCGCGGCGGTAGAGGCGGGCGTTGTCGATGCAGACGGCTGCGCGGGCGGCGAGCTGTGCGGCGAGCGCGGCGTCGCGTTCGCCGAAGTCCTCGCTGCCGCGGGCGCGGGAGAACTGGACGAGCCCGACGACGGTGTCGCCGGCGACGAGCGGCACCGCGAGGGTCGTCTGCACCAGCCCGCTGTCGCCGCCCGGCACCCGGCGCACCTGCGCAGTGCGCAGCGCGGCGGCGTGCGGGGAGTGGAACGGGAAGCGGTGGGTGGAGCCGACGGCGGTCACGGGGGCGTCGGAGACGGCGCTGGCGAAGGCGACGCGGCGCAGTTCGGCGCTGCCGTCGGCGATGCCGGGGCGGCCCTCGTCGCCGTCGAGGAGGCTCTGGTAGACGTCGACGCAGGCCATGTCGCAGAACTGCGGGACGGTGACGCCGAGCAGTTCGCGGGCGGTGGTCTCCAGGTCGAGCGAGTTGCCGATGCGGGCGCCGGCCTCGTTGAGCAGCGCGAGGTTGCGGCGGGCGCTGGCGGCCTCGCTCTCGGCGCGGCGGCGGCCGGTGACGTCGGCGGCGATGGCGGCGACGCCCATGGGCCGGCCCGTACCGCTGTGCACCCGGTACAGCGATATCGACCACCGCAGGCTGCCCACCTGCCCCTCCCGCGCGGACGCGGCGCCGCCCGGCGGCTCCTCGGGGGCGGGCCCGAGGATCTGCATGTCGGTGACGGGCTCGCCGGTGTCGAGGACCTGCTTGAGGGCGGCGGTCACGCGCTCGGCCTCGGCGCGCGGGAGGTAGTCGCGGGGGGTACGGCCGGCGTGCGAGGCGACGGTGCCGCCGAAGGCGGCGGCGAAGCGGTCGTTGACGCGTACGAGCCGCAGATCGGTGCCGAACAGCAGGAAGCCCATCGGGGCTTGGCCGAAAACGGCCTGCGAGGCGGCGAGGTCGGTCTCGATACGGCGCAGCGCGTACGCGTCGACGGCGACGCACAGCGCGCCGCGGGCGCCGCCGACGCCGGTGGTGGGCATGACGTACAGCTCGGCGATGCCGTCGACGGCGGGGTGCACGGCGCCGGTCGCGTCCCTCGCGGCCGGTCTGCGGTACGGCAGCAGACCGGTCCACTCCCGCCCGTCGAGGATCTCCGCGACCTTCGCCCCCACGTCCGCCCGCAGCTCCTCCGGAACCAGCGCTTCGGCGGCGTCGCGGCCCAGCACCTCGGCGGCGGAGACGCCGAGGAGTTCCTCGGCGCGGGCGCTCCACTGCTCGATGCGCCCGTCCGCGTCCAGGGCGAAGGAGGCCACCTGGATGTGGTCGTAGATAGAGCCCGGCGGACTGCTCTGCCAGAACGGTGCCTCCACGCGACCGCCCCCTTTGCTGATCCTGCACCGGGTACGCACCGCAGAGTATGCGGGAAGACCCGTATCCGGAACATGGTCGTCGGGTCACGGGTTCGGAACACCCCACCGCTCCCGGCCCCGTCACCGCTGCGTCTGCGAAGTGGTGCCCGCTCGGCACCCGGCGCTACGCCCCCGCCCAGCCCCCTTCCGTACGCCGATGAAGCCCTCCCCCGTACGTTCTAACCAGCAGGCCCCAGCTCGAACCACACCGTCTTGCCCGTTCCCCCGCGCTCGGTCCCCCAGCGCAGCGCGACGCTGGCGACGAGCTGCAGGCCACGGCCGCCTTCCTCGTCCGGCGCGGCGGTACGCACCCGCGGCGGCACCGGCAGCGTGTCGGACACCTCGACGCGCACGCCGCCGCCCGCGCCGGGCCCGCCGACGGGGCGCAGGCGCAGGCCGACGGGGCCGGGGGCGTGCCGCAGGGAGTTGGTGACCAGCTCGCTGACGAGCAGGACGGCGATGTCGCTCACGGGGTCGAGATGCCAGGTGTGCAGGGTTTCGCGGACGACGGCGCGGGCGGTGCGGACGCAGCCGGGGTCGTCGGGGAAGCTCCACTCGGCGGGGCCGACAGGACCGGCATGACCGGCAGCACCGGAGAGCGGAGCGGGAGCAGCGAGAGGGGAAACGGGAGAAAGAGGCGTCACCGCGGCGTGGCGCAGGAACGGGGGGTTGCTCACGCCTACCACATCCCAGCGGAGTTCTGTCGGATTTGCCCGACGTGACGGGAGTAGTAGGTATATACCCATTTCGGGACGAAATATCACCTACGCGCGCGGAGCTACGCGGAGTTGGCGGCGTCCCCGCCGCCGACGCGCTCCACGCGGTATATCTGCCGCTGCTCCGCCGGCCCGAAACGGGAGACCACTTTCTCGGCCTCGGCGCGCGTGGCGTAGCGCCCGACGCGGTAGCGGTTCCCGTTCCCGTCCTCGCGGACGACGACCCACGGGCGTGCGGCGCCGCTGTCGCCCATAAGCCCCACCCCCAGGAAATGTCTGCCCAGGGCACACCCGACGGCCTTCGCCCGGGCACCCTGCTTGCCTGCCGAATATGCCAGAGCTTACGCCCGGTATTCACTCCCCGCATACGGCTTTTCACAAGAAGGGCACTTCCCGGCCGGAAGTTCGAATCGGGGAACCGGAGAAGAGCCCGGGGCGGGGCGCGCGAGGGCGGTCCCGGGCCGGGCTACTTGACGGGCAGGTGGTAGCTGACGCGGTAGCGGTCGGCCGGAATGATCACATCCGCCGTCTCGACCGCCCGCCCCGAGGCGTAGAACGTCCGCTGGACACACAGCACCGGCTGCCCCGGCACCGCACCCAGCGCCTGCGTCTCGTCGGCCAGCCCGGGGCGGGTGCCGACTTCCTCCACGACGTTGTCCACGACGACGTCGATCGCCGCCATCCGCTCCACCACCCCGCGCCCGGCGAGCGGCCCCTCCTCGGGCAGCATCACGGGCGTACGGCCGGTGAGGGCCAGCGGCTCCCAGGAGGTGGACAGCAGCACGGGCTCGCCGGCCGAGCGGAAGACGTAGCGGGTGCGCATCACCGGTTCGCCCGCGGCCACGTGCAGCCGGACCGCGACGCCTCCGCCGGCGGGCTCCTGCGCGCTGCGCGACTCCCAGGAGCCGGCGACCGACTCGTCGGCCTGCTCCTGGCGGAAGGGGGTGAGGTCGCCGAGGCCGCGGTAGCCGGTACGGACCAGCCGCTGCGGCTCGGGCCGCGGGCGGACGTACGTACCGGACCCGGACCGGCCCTCGACCAGCCCTTCCGCCATCAGCACCTTGCGCGCCTCCAGCGCGACGGTGTCGGAGACCCCGTACAGCCGGCGGATGCGGGCCTGGGAGGGAAGCCGCGCGTGCGGGGGCAGTTCGCCGCTGGCGATCTTCCGGCGCAGATCCGCGGCGACCCGGAGATAGGCGGGCTGCTCACCTAGAGGCACCGTTTCTCACCCTCGTCGATGCGGTCGCCGTCCCGGCCCACGCCGTCCCCGGCCTGCACCGTTCCGGTCTGAACACGCGCGAAAGCCTGGCAACCGGCGGCCCGGCCCGCAACCTCAGGGGAGAGCTTTACGGGGCGCGTTCGGCGACCGGCGTACGCCGGGGCACGCCGGGCGTACGAGGTCGCGTCCCGCGAGGCGGTGTAAGCGATCACGAGCTTCGCCCTCCGGTGCCTGGCTCGCGGCGACCTCTCCCTGGGCGCCCCACGCGAAATGGCCCGGTCAGGCGCCGGGAGGGAGTGCCCCGGCCGGTCGAAGCGCCGACGTGACCTGCACGTTCCGGTCCATTGACCGGCTACACCACCCGGCGGGACGCCATCGCGTACGACGGGCCCTACAGACCCAGCACCGCGCGGGCGAGGAGGAAGTAGATCACCAGCCCCGTCGCGTCGACCAGCGTGGTCACCAGCGGGGCCGAGATCACCGCCGGGTCGATCCCCGCCTGCCGGGCCAGTAGCGGCATCACGGAGCCCACCACCGCCGCCCAGGAGCAGATCACCACCAGGGACAGCGACACGGTCAGCGCGATCCGGCCGTCGGTCATGATCGTCGCCAGCACCATGCCCACGACGCCGAGCCCGACGCCCAGCAGGAAGCCCACCCGGCACTCCCGCCACGCCACCCGGGCCACGTCGCCGGGCCGCAGCTCACCGACCGCGATCGCGCGCACCGCGGCCGTCGCGGCCTGGGCGCCGACGTTTCCGCCGGTACCGACGAGCAGCGGGATGAACACCGCCAGCGCGGTCACCTCCGCCAGCTCCCCCTCGAACGCCTGCAGCACGCCGGCGGTGAGGGTGGCGGCGAGGATGAGGAGGAACAGCCAGACGATGCGCGCGCGGGCTAGCCGGAAGACCCCGACCGACAGGTAGTGGCCCTCGACCGGCTCGGCGCCGGACAGCCGCGCCACGTCCTCGGTGTCCGCCTCCTCGATCAGCTCGATCGCGTCGTCGACCGTCAGGATGCCGACGACCCGCTCCTCGCTGTCCACGACGGGCAGGCCGAGGAGGTTGGCCTCCTGCATCAGGCGGGCGGCGGTCTCGGCGTCGTCCGTGGCGTAGACCCGCGGGAACTCGGTGTCCACCAGCTCGATGAGCGGGCGCGCCGGCGGGGCCAGCACCACGTCCCGCAGGGAGGCGACGCCGACCAGGTGCCGGCGGTCGTCCACGACCGGCAGCGTGTAGACGGTCTCGGCGTCCGCTCCGGTGCCGCGCACCCGTTCCAGCGCCTCGGCGACCGTGGAGCGCTCCTTGAGCAGCACCAGCTCCGGCGACATGTACCGGCCGACGGCGTCCTGTTCGTAGCCGAGCAGCGGGGCGGTCAGGGCGCGCTCGCGCGGGCTGAGGCCGGCCAGCACGCGCTGGGCGAAGTTGGCGGGCGCCTCGCCGAGCAGCCGGGCACGGTCGTCGGGGGCCATCTCCTCGACGACGTGCCGGAAGGTCTGGTCGCGCAGCCCTTCGAGGATCTTCTGCTGGTCGCCGGCGCGCAGCTCCTCGAAGACCTCGACCGCGCGGTCCTTCTCCAGCAGCCGGAAGCAGAAGACGGCCGTGACCTCGTCGGCGCGGGCGAGTTCGTCGGCGACGACGTGCGCGGGGTGGTCGGCGAGCCACTGCTGCAGGCCGGCGACGTCGTTGCCGTCGAGGAGGTCGCCGAGGTCGACGTCCGCGGTCATGCCCGTACCTCCCGCCGCACCCGTCGCTGTCGGCTTCACCCTAGATCGTGCCGATTACCGCGCTGAGCAGGGACGTGCCGCACACGTTCGGGGACTACGCGCTTGACCTTGACGTAACGTCAACTTCTACGGTGAGACCTCACCGGCCGTCCGACCGGACCGAGGAGCGAGCAACGCCATGGAGTGGTCCATCCAGGAGATCGCCCGCACCGCGGGCACCACCAGCCGCACCCTGCGCCACTACGGCGAGGTGGGGCTGCTCCGCCCCAGTCGCCTCGCGGCCAACGGCTACCGCTACTACGACGAGCACGCCCTCGTACGGCTGCAGCGCATCCTGCTGCTCCGCGAGCTCGGCCTCGGCCTCCCGGCCATCGCCGAGGTGCTCGACGGCGACCGCGGCCCCGAGGACGCCGCCGCCGCGCTCGACACGCACCTGGAGCTGCTGGTGCAGGAGCGGCGGCGCATCGGCCGGCAGATCGCGTCGGTGAAGACCACACTGCGGAAACTGAGGGAAGGTGAGCCGCTCATGGCGGACGAGGTGCTCGACGGATTCGACCACACCCGGTACGAGGAGGAGGTCACGCGGCGCTGGGGGAAGGCGGCGTACGAGCGGGGCGACCGCTGGTGGCGCTCGCTGAGCGCGGCGGAGCGGGACGAGTTCCAGCGCCGCCAGCGGGACATCGCCGGCGACTTCGCCGCGGCGCACGCCGCCGGCGAGGCGCCGGACGGCGCGGCGGTGCAGGAGATCACCCGGCGCCAGTACGAGTGGATCAGCGCGGGCTGGCAGGGGCAGGGGCCGTCGGCGGAGGCGTTCGCGGGGCTGGGGCAGATGTACGTGGACGACCCGCGGTTCACCGCGAACTACGACGCGCACAGGGAGGGCACGGCGGTCTTCGTACGGGACGCGATGCGGGTGTACGCGGACCGCAACCTGGCGTAGCGGGGGCAACGCCCGTACGGGGTGGGCCGGTACGCCCGGCGCCCGGGTCGCGCCCGTACGCCCGTGCCGCTCGCCCGGCCGTCGTACCCACGCCGAAGGGCCCGTCGACCCCGTCGACGGGCCCTTCCGTACGCCCCCTCACGCCGCCAGCGCGACCGTCTCGACCGCCGGCGTCCGCAGCACCCGCCGGGTGGTGCCCAGCGCGGTGACCATCGTCGCCGCCACCGCCACCCCGGCGACCGCCGCCCAGATCCCGTACCCGGCCTGGGGCAGGACGTCGTCCGTACGCGCCACCGTGAAGGGCACGATCCCGGCCACCGCCGCCAGCGTCCCGAAGAACACCCCGGTCACCGTCAGCAGCAGCCCCTCCAGGCCGACCCCCGCCAGCACCTGGCCGGGCGTCGCGCCCGCCAGCCGCTGCTGGCCGAACTCGCGGCTGCGGTACGAGGTCGCCGCGTACAGCGTGTTGATCAGCATGACGCAGGCGAAGACCGCGATGATCCCGACGACCACGAAGTTCAGCGTCTCCAGGTTCTTGTCGTCGACCGACTGCGTCAGCCCGGCGGCCTCGATGTGGTCGTTCTCGACGGACTGCATGTACAGCGTCGCGACCGAGATGCCCACGAAGAGGACCATCGGCATCAGCACCCCGGACAGCTGCGCGGCCCGCTGCCGCAGCCCGTGCACCGTCAGGTAGCCGCTGCCGCCGCCGAACACCGTCAGGAGCCCGCCGGTGAGCCGCAGCAGCCCGCCGAGCAGCGCCGGCGAGAAGGCCGCGAAGCCGACCGACAGCAGGATCGCCCCGTACGCCGGCGGGCCCATGGCCTCCGGGCCCGCGTCGCCCATGGCGAAGCCGGTCAGGCACAGGACCGCGCCCAGGCCCAGCGCGGCGAAGCCGCCCCAGGTGCGCAGCCGGCGCCGCGGGGCGCGCTGCTCGCGCGCCTTGTTGGCCCGCCGCACCGCGAGGAACGCGGCGCCGACCGAGGCCAGCAGCGTGATGTCGACGCCGGACATCAGCGCGACGGTGCCGAAGACGTGGTCCACGTCGTCCGCGACCTGCCCGCTGTCCTGGAACATGTCCAGCAGGATCCGCCCGCCGATCATGCCGGGCACGATCGCCAGCAGCGACCCGACGAGGGCGACGACCGCCGACTCGCCGACGATCATCCTGGTGATCTGCCCCGGCGTCGCGCCGGTGGAGCGCAGCAGGTCGATCTCGGTGGTGCGCTGCCGTACGGCCACCGTGAGGGTGGAGGCGACGGCGAAGAACACCAGCAGCGAGCCGTAGCCGCCGACGACCATGGCGGCCGTGGAGAGCGACTCCGAGCTGGTGTCGTCGACACCCTCGGCGCCCGCGGTGTCGAGCAGCGAGTTGAACATCATGATGATCGTCGCGCCGAGGAAGGCGGACAGCAGCGTGGCGGCGAAGCGGCCGGGCCGCTGCCGGATCGAGCGCATGGCCAGCGAGAACATCGGTCAGACCCCCATCGGCGCGGTGTGGTGGGCGGCGGGCTGCCGGGTGCTGTGCGGGGCGCCGCCGCCCTCGTACACGTCGCCGAGGTGCGTCATCCGCTCCGCGACGGCGTCGGCGGTCGGGGCGTTCAGCTGCCCCACCAGCCGGCCGTCGGCCAGGAACAGGACCGAGTCCGCGTACGAGGCGGCCACGGGGTCGTGCGTCACCATCACCACCGTGCGGCGGTCGACGCGCACGGTCTCCTGCAGCAGGCCCAGCACGTCGCGGGCGCTGCGGGTGTCGAGCGCGCCGGTCGGCTCGTCGGCGAAGACCACGCTCGGCGCGGCGACGAGCGCCCGGGCGATGGCGACGCGCTGCCGCTGGCCGCCGGAGAGCTGGTCGGGCCGGTGCCGCATCCGGTCGGCGAGGCCGACGCGGGCCAGCACCTCGCGGACCCGGGCGCGGTCCACGCGGCGGCCGGCGAGCTTCAGCGGCAGCACGGTGTTCTGCGCGACGTTCAGCGTGGGCAGCAGGTTGTACTGCTGGAAGACGAACCCGATCCGCTCGCGGCGGAACTTCGTCAGCTCCGTCTCGCTGCCCCCGGTCATCTCCGCGCCGTCGACCATGACCACGCCGCTGTCCGGCCGGTCCAGGCCCGCGGCACACTGCAGCAGCGTCGACTTCCCGGAGCCGGAGGGCCCCATCACGGCGGTGAACGACCCGGCCGGCAGGCTCAGCGTCACCCCGTCGAGCGCGGTGACGGCCGCCTCCTCGGCGCCCCCGGAGCCGTAGACCTTGGTCACCTTGACCAGTCGCAGCGCCTCGTGCGGCGCGCCGCCGGCGACGGGACCCGTGGTCCCGCGGCGCTCGTTGCGTCCGAACATCGTCTTCACCCCTCGTTATCCCGGCACTCCCTGTGCCTGACAACGAAGCTACGGACGGTGACGGGCGCGGACACTGGGCGCACGACCCCAATGCGGGGTGGTGTTACGTACACCCCCGGCGCGCGAGCCCGGCTTTCACCGGCGTCTCCGGGGTTTTCCTGCTCTGGCCGCTGGCCACCGCCGACGGCGCCGCGGGAGGCGTACGTGGCGATGGGGCCACGGTTCCTGCGCCCCCCGCGGAGACGGGGCTCGTCAGCAATAGCCGCCGTAGCAGGTGCGAGTGTAGGTACACCCGCCAGGCAAGCGGCAGTAGACGTACGCATAGTTGCCGCTGCACGATATGCCGCAGTTCCTGAAGGGCGCGCAGTTGCGGCAGTCCTCCGCGTGCGCCTCGGACTTGGGGACCACCCGGGCGAGCATACGGTCGCCGAGAGCTTCGAAGATCTTCTTCATCGGTGTCGGTTCCTTCCGGCTGATGTCGGCACGGTCACGGACGTCACTTCTTGTCGTCGCTGTGCCCCAGCGGCGCTACCAACTTGTCGTCCGAGTGCCCCAGCGGAGCAACCAGCTTGTCGTCGCTGTGCCCCAGCGGGGTGACGTCGGTGGGCATGCATACGGCGCTTGCCAGCGATGCTGTACCGAACATGGCACCGCCGATGAGGGCGACGGTGACGACAGCCCTGGCGGCAATTCTCACTTTGCACTCCTTGTCCTCGTCCACAACCAGCGCCCCCAAAATGACGCACAGCGCGTACAGGTGGTGTACAGGGATCCCTGTACACCACCTGTACGCGGGCCCGCCTAATCTGCTCGCCGAACTCGGTGGTCTGCGGAAGGGATCCCGTCCTATGCCTGTCATCGCCTCCCTCCTGGCCGTCGTCGGCGTGGTGGCCGTGGCCAACCTGGCGTTCACCATGGCGGTCGTCCGGCGGCTCCGGGAGCACGAGGAACGCCTCAGCGGACTGGCCGGGACCGGGGCGATGGCGCCCGCCACACTGGAGATCGGGGACCGCCCCGATGCCTTCGCGACCGTGGACACCGAGGACGGGCCCCTGGACGAAGGCTTCCTCAGCGATGCCGACGGCGCCCTGGTGGGCTTCTTCGCCCCCTGGTGCGAGCCCTGCAAGGAGTGGCTGCCGCGGTTCGTCGAGGCTGCCGCCGCGGACCCCGGGACACCTGCCCTGGCCGTGCTGCTCTCGGACGAGGGCTGGGAGGAGATGGCCGAGCGGCTGAGCCCGGTGGCGCGGGTGGTCGCGGAGCGCAACGAAGGGGTGGTGCACACCGCGTTCCGGTCCATGAACTATCCGACGCTGTACCGCCTGGACGCCTCCGGCGCCGTGGCACGGAACGAGAACGCCGAGGTCGTGCAGGCGTCGACCCGCGCATGACCCGTCGGCAGCGGAAGGACACGGTGGCTGCCGGGGAGAACGGGGCGGCGAAGGCCGCACCGAGCCCCCGGGATCCGGTGCGGCTCACGCCGCGGCTGGCGGCCGGGCATCTCAAGGCCGCCGTAGCCCTGGCGCTTGCCGCGGCGCCTGTCGCCACGGTCGGACACGTTGCGCTCACGCTGCTCGTCGGCGTCCTTCCCGTGGCGGTCACCTGGCTGACCAAGGTGGTGCTGGACTCGCTGGCCGAGGGCGGCACCGGGTCGCTGCTGTGGCCCGCGCTGGGCCTGGCGACGGCCGCGGGCGTGCTGAGCCTCACTCCCCGGGTGATCGGCTATCTCCAGGCCGAATCGCGCCGCCGCATGCAGCTGTTGGCGCAGGAGCGCCTCTTCGCCGGGCTCGATGAGCGGCTCAAGGGCCTGTCGACGCTGGAGAACCCCTGGTTCCACGATCGCGTACGGATCGCCGGCGGGACCGGCAGCGTCGCGCCGGGGCAACTCATCGCGGGCGCCTCCGGGGTCGGGCAGAGCACCGCGACGCTCACCGGGTTCTTCGCCACCGTGCTCTACCTCAGCCCGTGGCTGGCGGCGGCGCTCGCCGCCGCCGCGATACCGACCCTGCTGGTCGAGCTGTCGGTCTCCCGCCGCCGTGCCCGGGTGCTGTGGCGGCTCTCCTCCGCCGAGCGCCGCCGCATCTTCTACGAGTCGCTCCTGACGGACCCCCACAGCGGCAAGGAGGTGCGGCTGCTCGGTCTCGGCCGCCTCTTCCGGACCCGGATGGGCGACGAACTGCGGGCGGCCAACGCCGCCGAACGCGCGCTGGACCGGCGTGAACTCGTCCTGCAGACGTCACTGATGCTGCTGGGCGCCGCCACCGCGGGCGCGGGCCTGGTGTGGGCGATCGGCCGCGCCCGGCACGGTGACATGTCCGTGGGCGACGTCACCGTGTTCGTCGCCGCCGTGGCCGGCGTGCAGGCCGGCCTCTCCGAACTCATCGGGCAGCTGGGCAACGTGCACCAGAGCATGCTGGAGTTCGACCACTACCAAGTGGCCTCCGCCGTGCCCGCGGACCTGGCCGTGCCCGCCCCGGCCGCGGCCGTGCCGCCGCTGCGCAGCGGCATCGTCCTGCGGGACGTCTGGTTCCGCTACACCGACGACCAGCCGTGGATCCTGCGCGGCGTCGATCTCACCATCCCCGCCGGGCGGAGCCTGGCGCTGGTCGGACCCAACGGCTCCGGCAAGAGCACCATCGTCAAGCTGCTGTGCCGGCTGTACGACCCCACTCGCGGCAGCATCACCTGGGACGGCGTCGACCTGCGGGAGACGGATCCGGACCAGCTGCGGAACAGGATCTCCGCGGTCTTCCAGGACTACCTGCAACTCGAACTGCCAGCCGCCGAGAACATCGGCCTGGGGGACATACCACACCGCGAGGACCGCGCCCGCATCGTCGCGGCTGCCCGCGCGGCGCAGGTCCACGACGACCTCTCCCGGCTGCCGCACGGCTACGACACCATGCTCACCCGGATGTTCGTGGACAACGCCGACCGGGACGACCCGGCAACCGGGGTCTTCCTGTCCGGCGGGCAGGGCCAGCGGGTGGCCATCGCCCGTGGGCTCTTCCGCGCCGGACGCGACCTGCTGATCCTCGACGAGCCCAGCTCCGGCCTGGACGCGGAGGCGGAGCACACCATCCACTCCCGGCTGCGGGAGCACCGGGAGGGCCGGACCAGCGTGCTGATCTCCCACCGCCTCAACACCACCCGCGACGCCGATCAGATCGCCGTGCTGCGGGAAGGCCGCATCAGCGAACTCGGCGACCACGACGCCCTGATGCGGGCCGCGGGGAGCTACGCCGAGCTGTTCTCCCTGCAGGCCGCCGGATACGCGGAACCGGTGCGACCGTGACGGCGGCGTGGCCGCTGGCCGGTGGCGCCGTGCTCGCGGCGACGTCGCTCGGCGTCTGGTGGCTCCGCCGCAGCTACCGGGTCGTCTCCATCGTCGGCCCCAGCATGCTGCCCGCCTACGCCGACGGCGACCGGGTGCTCGCCCGCCGCCGCGGCGGGCGGCGGCTGCGGGTCGGCGACGTGGTCGTCTTCGGTGCCGACAGTGGGCTCGGCAGGACGCTGAAGATCAAGCGGGTGGCGGCGCTGCCCGGTGACGCGGTGCCCGACGAGATGGCGTCGGCCGGGAGCGCTCGCGTGCCGCCCGGTCGTTTCGTCGTGCTCGGGGACAACCGCGCGGACAGCCTCGACTCCCGCCAGCTGGGCCCGCAGCCGCTGTCGAGCGTGTACGGCGTCGTGCTCCGCCACCTCGGACCGTCTCGCTAGTTCGGACCATCTCATCAGGAGGAGGCGCACGTGCCTGCCGGCCAGTATCTCGATCTCGCCATCCGGGTGCTCCTGGGCGTGGTCTTCGCCACGGCGTTGGTGTCGAAGCTCCGCCCGGCGGACTTCCGGGAGTTCGTGGAGACGACAGGGGCGCTGCTGCCTGCCGGTCTCCGCCCCCGCCGTCGCCCGCTGGGTACCGCCTACCTGGTCTGCGAGGCCGCCATCGTGCTGCTGGTCGCCGTGCCCTCCGCGGTTCCCGCGGGAATGGCGCTGGCCGCCGGAGTTCTCCTGATGCTGGCTGTCGCGATCAGCCGGCAGGAGCGGAGAGGTGGCCACGTGCTGTGCCGCTGCTTCGGCGCCGGCACCGCCCCGTTGGGCAGGCCGCATCTCGTGCGCAACGTCGTGCTGGCCGTCCTCGCCGTGACCGGGCTGGCGGCGAACGCGCTCGGCTCAGGGGATGCGGACAGCGCCGCCGCGGCGATCTCGGCGGTGGCCGGAGGGCTGTTCTGTGCCCTGCTCGTCATTCGCTTCGATGACCTCCTCTCGCTCTTCACGCCCCCGCCCGCGCCACGCCCGGCCGCGCCGCGCCCCGTCGTCAGGACCCGGCGGGCAGCGGATGGTGATTGAGGACGGCGTTGTGCAAGGCCGACAGCCGCGGCCCCGGCAGCATGCCGATCCGGGCGAGTTCGCGGTACGCCTGCCGGTAGACGGCCAGCGCGGCACCGCCGTCTCCCGCGGTGTACAGCGCCTGCATGAGCAGCAGGTACACGGCCTCGTCGCCCGCGTGCTCCAGCAGATGGCCCCGCAGCAGGCGCTGGGCGTCGTCGCACCGGCCGCCGTGGATGAGCAGTTCAGCGAGATCGAGGAGGGCCCGCCGCCGGTGGTCTCGCACGGATGCCACCCAGTTCCCCAGCATCGGACCGTGCGGGACGTCGCTGAGGACCGGCCCGTCGCAGAGAGCAAGAGCCTGCTTGAGGAGGATCATCCGCTCGTGCGGGACGTCTGTCGCCCGAGACCGGTCCAGCAGGTCGAGGAACATCCGGTAGTCCACCCGGGCCTCGGGCAGCCGCACCGCGTACACACCGTCGTGCAAGGTCTGCACCACCTCCGGGCCGAGGGCCCGGCGGATGAGGTGGACGTAACCGCGTACGTTGACGGTGGCGGACTCCGGCGCCTCGCCCGGCCACAGCTCGGCGACGATCCGCCGCATCGGCACCGGCGCGTCGGCCACCAGCAACTGGGCCAGCAGCGCCCGGGGTTTCGGCCACAGCCGGACGGGGGCACCGCCGTCACGGGCCACCTCGAAGGTGCCGAGCAGTCGAACGGTAAACCGGTTTCGAGACAAGACTTCTCCCGGTCCTGGGACGACATTCCTGGGTGTGGGATACGGCATGCGCGAGTGCTCGGTAGCTAACAGCAGGCCACGGGGTATGTGAAGACCCTGCCGAGGCGTGCCAGGTTTTGCTCAGGTCCTTGTCAAGGTTTACCCGGCAAGGTTGCGCTGCACAATTGCGGAACCGGGAATGGAGCGGGGAATTGCGCGCAAGGAATAAACTGAAAGCGGCGCGGGTTCGTCGCTACGGTGCGGGGCGCGGCGGTGGGCACTGGGCGCACGGGTGTTGACCTGAACCCCGGTTGAGGCCGCAGGCTGGACGGGTGCCACCGACGAGAGGGGAACGGCCGTGATCCTGGTGACCGGAGCGACGGGCAGGGTGGGCGGCCAGGCCGTCGCCCAGCTGCGCGGGGCGGGCGCGCCCGTACGCGCCCTGGTGCGCGACCCCGCCCGCGCGGACCTCCCGGAGGGGGTCGAGGTGGTACGCGGAGACCTCGCCGACCCCGCGTCGATGGGGCCGGCCTTCGCCGGCGCCGAGGGCGTCTTCCTGCTCTGGCCGCTGCCCACCGCCGACACCGCCCCCGCCGTCCTCGACGCGGCGCTCGCCGGGGGCGTACGGCGTATCGCCTACGTCTCCGCCTGGGGCGCGTCCGACGACCCCGACGAGGAACCCGAGGGCATCCTCGGCTTCCACACCGCCATCGAGCGCCTGCTCCGGGCCTCGCCGCTGGAGTGGACCCTGCTGCGCGCCGGCGGCTTCGCCGCCAACACGCTGCACTGGGCGGCCCAGATCCGCGCGGGCGACGTGGTCCACGCCCCGTACGCGGACGCGGGCCGCTCCCTCATCCACGAGGCCGACGTGGCCGCGGTCGGCGTCCACGCCCTGACGCACGACGGCCACGCCGGCGCGACGTACCACCTGACGGGCCCGGAAACCCTCACGCAGGCCGAGCAGGTCCGCACGATCGGCGAGGCCCTGGGCCGCGACCTCCGCTTCGCGGAGTCCCCGCCGGAGGCGGCGCGGGAGGCGTACGTGGCGGCGGGGCTGCCGCCGTCGTTTGCGGACGGGATCCTGGCGGCGCAGGCGCGGCTGGTGGCGCACCCGGAGCCGGTGACGCAGACGGTGGCGGAGGTGACGGGCGTGAAGGCCCGCACGTTCGCAGAGTGGGCGAGGGACCACGCGGCGGACTTCGGCGGGTGACGGCGGCTTACGGTTGACGGCGCTGCCGGCGGCCGGTGCGGATTCCCTCCGTTCGGGGCGCCGGCCGGCCGCCGCCGTCGTCAGCGAGTGCTGCTCGCGGGCGCACTCTGGCACGGGGCGCCGCGTGTGGCTGCGGCCTCAGGGGTTGGTCCAGGCGTCGGGGTCCTCGGCCAGCTCGTGCACGTACCCCGGCAGCCGGGCCGACGCCACGTCCGCGAGGGTGACCTCCCCCAGGATCCTGCGCACGTTCACGCGCAACGCGATCCACAGCGGCAGCAACGACTCCGCCGGACCCACGTACGACAGCTCCGGCGGCCGGGCACCGCGCACCGACACCAGCGGGCCCTCCACCACCCGGATGACGTCGGCGATGGTGATCTCGTCGGCGGGCGCGGCGAGCCGGTAGCCGCCCCGGCCGCCGCGCTGGCTGACCACGAGCCGGCCGCGGCGCATGTCGCCGAGGATGCTCTCCAGGAACTTGTGCGGGATGCCCTGCGCGTCCGCGATGGCCTCCGCCTTGACCGGGGCGTCCTCCTTCGCCGCCGCCAGCTCAAGTGCCGCGCGCACCGCGTAGTCTGCTCGTGCCGAGATCCGCATGCCGGTCATTATGTCTGCAAGGCGCCTTCCCGCTCTGTCAGGGGCATGCGCGTCACCCGCCGCGCCGTTCCCGCAGCCCCGTGGCGGGCCGGCGCGGGCAGGTGCGGGCCGGTGGATGCGGAGTGGCACGGTGTTACGTTCTGTGACATGACCGACCACGCGCTACGGCTGCTGCGGCAGGACCGCCGCCTGGCCGAACTGGCCGCCTTCCCCTTCGACTTCGACCTGGACCGCGCCGCCCACGGCCACGTCGAGGAGGTCCGCCTCGCCTCGGGCGAGCCGCTGGAGACGGTGGCCGGGGACGACACCGGCGGTACGTACTTCGTATGCGCGGACGGCCCGGTGCTCTACGCCGACTCAGAGGGTGGTGCGGGGATCATCGGCTCCAGTGTCGACGAGACCCTGGAACTCCTGATCGGCCTGCCCGGCTGGCGCGACTACACACACCTGTCGCCAGACGACGGCGAGCAGAAGATCCTGGCGTGCGTCGCGGAGACCGAGGACGAGACCCGTAAGCACTACGGAATCGACGAGGAGCGGGCCGAGCTCCGTGCCGCGCTGGGCTTCCCGACACGCTCCCCGGTCGAGCTGGTGGGCATGCTGCGCGCCGCACTGCTGCGCACCGAGCCGGACTACGTACTGCTCAACGCGGACGAGGGGTGCGCGTACAACCGGATAGGCCCGGCCGGTCCCCCGCTGTGGGAGCCGGTGCTCGCGGCGGGCCGCGCCGATCTCGCCCGGCTGCGGGAGGGCGACCGCACGGCATGGCGTGAAATCGCCGAGGACCCGGTGCGGCGCCGGATCACCCTGCGGGCCGCGCAGTTCGACCGCGCCGAGAGCGATCTGGAACTGCTGCGGCAGTTGCTACGGCACGAGACACGGTCGTCGATGACGGACGAGCTGCGGCTCGCGGCCGTGCTGGTGGGGCTGCGCGGGGACACCGGAGATCTGCCGCTGCTGCTTGAGGTCCGGGAGACGGACTACGACACTGCGTTGGGCCTGGGCGGTATGCCGGAACCGGGTGCAAGCGCGGACGAGTTGCGGCAGTGGGCGCAGGCGCTCGACGAGTCGTTGTTCGGGGCAGACCCGTCTGACGAGCCGGTCTCCACATGGACCGACCTGGCGCGGGACCAGGGGATGACGGAACTCGCGCGGGTGACGCTGATCCGCGAACTCGACGACATCTTCATGGACCAGAGCAGACTCCGCCGCCCCGAGGCGCCCCGCACCCTGGCCACGGCTCCGCCGCGCGGGCTGGCCATGGACTTCGAGGAACTAGGCGACCTTCCCCAGGCGCTGCGCGCCCAGCGCCTGTACGCCGCCCTTCAGGAGACGGCATGGGACCGGGCCTCGGCCCGGCACACCCTGGCCCGCATGGAGCGGGAGGCGGGCCGGCTACCGCAGGCAGCGGACAGCCTGGCCGCCGTGCGCGACGCCCTGGCCACCCCGGGCGACGACTCACTGCGCCACTGGCAGCAGGTCAACCTCGGCCGCTTCATCGCCGAGGAGCACTACCGGCTCACCCTCGCCCTGGCCGACGCGGGCAGCCCCGAGGAGGCCCGTGCCCTCCTCACGGCCGCCGACGCCATACTCGGCGAACTCACGGAAAACGCTGCGAACGGCATCCGCGAACTCGCCGAGCAGACCGCCGCGAGAGTGCGGAAGCTCAACTGAGGACGGGAACGCCGGACGGGCGGTCCCGGCACCAGTCGACGAGGCCGTCGGCGTAGCCGCCGTCGGCCCAGACGAGGGTATGTCGCGGTGCAGTGGCAGAGGCGGCCGTTACGGTGGCCGCATGACTGACGAAAGCTTTTGGGACAGCCCCGCGGATCAGCCGGTAGCCCGTCACGGAGAGGGGCGCCTGACCGTGGTCCGCGCGCCTTTCCCCGGCCCGGAAGGGATTCTTCCTGCGCACGATGCGCAGCGGGCCGGGGAGTTCACGGAAGCCTTCGGCACGATTGATGCCGTCCTGGAAGACCTTGGCGCCGTCACCGCCACCGAGGCGATCCCGATGGACACCCGCGCAGACCTCGATCGGGTGCGAGTCGGCTGCTGGGGGAACGTGACCGAGATCTGTGACCCCGCGCTTGCCAACACTCCGGGCATGTTCTCCGTGGACGCGCACGTCCACGCCCTGGCCGAACGGTTCCCCGACGCCGTGATCATCGCCTCCGCCACCATCGACCACAACCCGCGCTACGGGGCATGGAGCATCCTCCACCCCTCCGGACTGGACGTGTTCGCCGAGTTCTGGCACGACGAAGGCGACTGGCAAATCGACGGGGAACCGGCGGACGTCATCGACGTCTTCGGCATCGATCCAGCCCATGCCGAGGCGGAAGGAATCGAAGCCAACGCCGCCCCAGAAACCATCAATTGGGAAAACCTCGCGCGGCTTGCCTGCGCCCGCGTCTACCCGATCGATCGGCGTGGCATGACGGCCTCCGTCTTCCGCGTGCGCCACACCAAGGAGGTCACCAGAGAAATGGAAGAGACCTGGATTGAACGACGGTAACGACCCAAAATCCTCAGCCAATTATCAGTCGGCACACACTGAAGGGCTTCAGGGCCTGCCCGCGGCGAGCATTCCCGCGGACGAATTGATGGTGCCGGGATACTTTGGGTTCCTCGCGAACATAGTCACGCAGAACTACCCGGCGTCCAACCTCATCACCCGCCGGACCCTCGGCTGGGAACCCGCCCAGGCCGGCCGTCAGCCGCTGCCACACCTGCTGCCAGCCGATCCCGGGGAACAGGGCTCCGGCCAGCAGCAGGTACACCACCAACGTGAAGGAAGATCGCGTACCCGCTGCTGCGTCCTGCCGGTCTCGGCCAGCACCTCGTCGACCATCTCGAACGGGATGATCTGCGTCAACTCCCCCAGATGACCCGGCGCGAACGATCCCGCGGCAACCGCTACCGGCCCGGCTCAGCCGGGCGGGGAACAACCGCACTGTGCGGCACGGGGGCCCGGTGCCGCACGGCCTTGCGAGGGGTTGCTACCGAGCGCGCCACTTGGCCGACTTCGAGTCGAATCCCGGGGTGCACTTGATGGCACCCTTCGGGACAACCTTCAGGTAGCAGCTGTTCCCCCCCATGGCGCGGTAGCCTTGGCTTGGGTCCGGGACGCCTCCGATCCAGGCCTGGCCCGGGCCCGCGCACCCCTTGATCGTGGTGATGGGTCCGTTGGTCATGCACCGGAGCGTGCTGTCGTTGTCGTCGAGCGCGATTCTGTTTTCCGTGAAGTTGAACCAGAACTGCCGATCATCATTCTTGTCGCACGTGTCCTGGACCACGAGACCGCTCGACGCGCCCTTAAGACACTTTCCGGTCGCCGCGTTCTGGATCTGGACCATCCCCGCCTTGGGCCGCACGTCGTCCGTCTGGACCGCGTCCGCCGACGGCCGGGCCTCCTCCGACTGAACCGCATTCGCCGCCACCGGAGACAGGCAGAGTGCCAGCGCCCCGACGGCGATCCACGCCTTCTTGCGCACAAAATTCCCTTTCCTCGGCACCGCCCGGCGATCGGCCGGGCCGAGAAGAGCCTCTACCCGGCCCTGGCCATCACGGAATCACCCGACCGGACTAAACTGGAACCCCCGCCACCGGCCGGACAATTGACAACGGAAAGCCACGCGTGTAGGGGTCCACCGCCACGAGGCTGCCAGCGGCCGACCTCCCGCATGGTCTCGGTGGAGTCCTCCCAGATGGCCCACGGTGACGTGCACGGCGGTGATCCCGGCGGCGCGCCACTCCTCGAAGCGTTCGCGGGCGGGATTGTTGAACTGCAGTGCGTCTACGAGCACGGTGGTGTTCCTCTGCGGTGCGGTGGGGGTGTGGATCGGTGGCCGGGTGCGTTCAGCCGGGGAGGCGGGAGAGGCCGCCGAGCTTGCCGAGGGCCGGCAGCTCGTCCCGTAGGCCCAGGTGGCGCAGGGCCCGCCAGAGGGATGCCTGATTGCTCGTCACGACGGGCGGCCCGGTGTCGAGTTCGAGGTACGGCAGCACCTCGAACGTCCGGAACGTGCCGCAGGAGATGAGGAGCGCGTCCGCGTCGGGCGCCGCCTTGTGCAGCCGGCGGCCGAGCCGGTACGCGCTGTCGGCGTCGTGCACGCCGGCCTCGTACGGGTCGGTGAGCTGCAGCCCCTCCATGGCCACCACCTCGAAGCCGAGTTGCGGTGAGGTACGTGCGCAGCGCCTCGTTGACCTCGTCGGTGCAGATGGTGCCGACGGCGACCTTCGTCGCGCCGAGCGCGCGGAGCGCGTCGTTGGCCGCCTGCTGCACCCCAATGCCACCGGGCCACACACCACGTTCCGGCGAGACGCGTCGACCGGCCGCGTGACCCACTACGCTGAGTGGGCTCCGCAGTCCAATCCGAGGAATCCGGCGCCGTGGGAGATGGTGAAGCGTGCCGACATGCAAGGGCAGCCGCACTTCGACAAGAAGAGCGGGCAGGTAATCCCCACACCACACGTCAACTTGCCGGACGGTTCGGCGAGGCCGACCGAGGATTGGGAGATAACCCCTGGTGGCTGACGACCTCTTCACAAGGCTTGACGCCTGGTATGCCGAGCAGTGCGACGGCGAATGGGAGCACGAGTTCGGCATCAAGATCCAGACTCTGGACAACCCGGGCTGGCTCATCCAGGTCGACCTCTCCGGCACGGGTTCGGAAGGGGCCACCCTTCCCGCGAACCTGGATGAGGACGAGTCCGGCACGTGGGTGCACAGCTCCGCGGACGGAACCGAACTTCGCGTTGCCTGTTCCCCCCGAGCGATGGAGAAGGCGATGCGGGTAGTCCTGGAATTCCTGTCGGCCTGAAGAGGGCCGGTACCGGATCATGCCGTATACACGGGCAGCGGTCACGAGGTGGCCGTCTCCTGGCACAAGTCCGGCTACAGTGCGGCGGAGACGGCGACTGCGTCGAGGTCGCCGCCTGCCCCTCCGTCATCCACGTCCGCGACTCCGGGGAGAACCGGCCCACAGCTCACCTTCAGCCCCGACGCCTGGGCCGACTCCGTCGCCTTCGCTCAGACCTGGTCGTCGTCCACCGCGTAGCGGCGTTCCGCCAGCCGCATCGGGCGGGCCGGCTCCGGGGTCGTGGCCACCGTGACGCCCGGGCGGCCCGCTTCGATCACGAACTCCGCGGATGTGGTCGCCGTGGTGTTGTCGGGGCGCCAGACCGTGTCGACGGTGCGGAGGGAGGCGGTCATCCGCTCGCGGGTCACGTCGCAGAGGACGTACGCGCGGCGGTTGTCGATGTACTTCCAGTGCGGGCTCTCCGCCATGATCGGGTCGTACGTCGCGTGGAAGGCCGCCGGGTCGCTGTCGCCGCCGGAGGAGATCGACGAGCCGGTCAGCTCCGCGCCCACCACCGGGCTGGCCGGGTCGTCGAAGTCGGGCTTGAGGTCGCAGACCCAGGTGGCGTGCCGGTCGCCGGTGAGGATCACCGGGTTCTCCGTGCGGCCCGAGCCGAAGAACTCCAGCAGGCGGCGGCGCTGGGCGCGGTAGCCGTCCCAGTTGTCGAGGTCGAAGACCTGCTCGGGGCCGGCCGTGCGGTCGTTCTGGGCCCACATGAGCTGGTTGGCCAGCAGGTTCCAGCGGGCGCCGGAGCGCTCCATGCCGCGTACGAGCCAGCGCTCCTGGTCCGCGCCGGTCATGGAGCGGGCCGGGTCCTCGGACTGTTCGAGGGTGGTGATCTGGTCGCTGCGGTACTGGCGGGTGTCGAGGACGTGGACGGTGGCGAGGTCGCCGTAGCGCACCGACCGGTAGAGCTGCATGTCCAGGCCGTCGGGCATCGAGGCGCGGCGCAGCGGCATGTGCTCCCAGTACGCCTGGAGCGCGGCGACGCGGCGGGCGCGGAAGGCTTCGGGGGTCTGCAGGTCGGGGTCCTGGGGGATCTCGTCGGCCCAGTTGTTGTCGATCTCGTGGTCGTCGAGGGTGACGATCCAGGGGGCGTGGGCGTGCGCGGCCTGGAGGTGGACGTCGCCGCGGTACTGGGCGTGGCGGTTGCGGTAGTCGGTGAGGCTGTACGGCTCGTCGGTGCCCTCGTGCCTGCGGACGGTGGTGTCGCGGGGGACGGACTCGTAGATGTAGTCGCCGAGGAAGGCGACGAAGTCGACGTCCTCCTGCGCGGCGTGGTGCCAGGCGGTGAAGTAGCCGTCCTGCCAGTTCTGGCAGCTGGCGAAGAGGAAGCGCAGGTTGCGCGGGCTGGCGTCGGCGGCGGGGGCGGTGCGGGTGCGGCCGGGCGGGGAGGTCTCGGTGCCGGCGCGGAAGCGGTACCAGTACTCGCGGTCGGGCCGCAGGCCGTGCACCTCGACGTGGACGGAGTGGCCGTGCTCGGGGCGGGCGAGGGCGGCGCCCGACTCGCGTATCCGCGTGAAGGAAGGGGTGTCGGACACCTGCCACTGCACGGGCACCGCTCGCGCCGGCATGCCGCCGCCGGCGAGCGGGTCGGGCGCCAGCCGGGTCCAGAGCACGACCCCGTCGGGCAGCGGGTCGCCGGAGGCGACGCCGAGGGTGAACAGCCCGGAGGGCAACCCGTCGGCGGTGCCGCTGCGTTCGGCGGCGGTGGCGGTGGAGGGGGCGAGCAGGGCCGGGGCGCCGGCGGCGGCGCCGAGGGTACCGAGGGCGAGGGCGCCGCCGGTGCCGAGCACGCTGCGCCTGTCCAGGTTTGAGCGAGAACTCACAGGTTCTTCCTTCTTGGGTGGGAAGATGCCGAGAACTCGCATGACCATGACAGCGGGAAGAGAAGACGCGAGGAAGCGGCGACTACGCCCAGATGGGCACCGCCTGAAGGCTGGGCGACCGGTGTGAGCAGGTGACGGCCGGATGCCGCGCGTGACCGCCGGAGGCCGCGCGGGCGCCGGGCGTACGGAACCGGGAACGGACCGGCGCGTAGCCGACCGGGGCCTGGCTGAACGGCACCGGCTGACCGGGCCCTGCCGACCGGCGCTTGGCTGACCGGAATGCCCGATCTCACCGCCCGGGGGCGGGGACTGACAGCAATCTGCCAACCCCCCCACCGCCTCCGCCGGGTGATGATGGCTGGTACGGCTCCGAAGCGGTGACGCCTGAAGTGGGGTATCAGGATGGCCAGTGGCACCTCCCGCACTCCGTCGTCGCCGACCCCCGGAACCGCGGTCGCCACCCACTGCCCGTACTGCGCGCTCCAGTGCGGCACACGGCTGCGGCCCGACGCTTCCCCGAGCGCGCCCCTGCACGTCGAGCCCGACGCCGACTTCCCCGTCAACCAGGGCGGCCTGTGCCAGAAAGGCTGGACCGCCCCCGCCGTCCTGCGCGCCCCCGACCGGCTGCGCACCCCGCTCCTGCGCGACGGCGCCGGCCGCCTCGCCCCCGCCGGCTGGGACACCGCCCTGGACACCGTCGCCTCCCGGCTGGCGCAGATACGCGCCGCGCACGGCCCCGACTCCGTCGCCGTCTTCGGCGGCGGCGGGCTGACCAACGAGAAGGCGTACCTGCTCGGCAAGTTCGCCCGGGTCGCCCTCGGCACCCGGATGATCGACTACAACGGCCGGTTCTGCATGTCCTCCGCCGCCGCGGCCGGCGTCGCGGCCTTCGGCCTGGACCGCGGGCTGCCGTTCCCGGTCACCGACCTCGCCGGGGCCGACACCGTCCTGCTCGCCGGCGCCAACCCCGCCGAGACCATGCCCCCGCTCATGCGCCACCTCAACAAGGCCGGCGCCCTCGTCGTCATCGACCCCCGCCGCACCCCCACCGCCGAGCGCGCCGCGCTCCACCTGGCCCCCGCCCCCGGCACCGACCTCGCGCTCGCCCTCGGCCTGCTGCACATCGCCGTCGCCGAGGGCCGGCACGACGAGGAGTACGTCCGCACCCGCAGCGTCGGCTTCCGCGCCGCCTGGCGGCGGGCCGCCGGCTGGTGGCCGGAGCGCGTGGAGCTGGTGACCGGGGTCCCGGCGGCGGCGCAGCGGGAGGCGGTACGGCTGCTGAGCGAGGCCCGGCGCGCGTACGTCCTCACCGGGCGCGGCGCCGAGCAGCACAGCAAGGGCACGGACACGGTCGCGGCGTTCGTCAACTTCGCGCTCGCGCTGGGCCTGCCGGGCCGCCCCGGCTCCGGGTACGGCTGCCTGACCGGCCAGGGCAACGGCCAGGGCGGTCGCGAACACGGCCAGAAGGCCGACCAGTTGCCCGGCTACCGGCACATCACCGACCCCGGGGCCCGCGCCCACGTCGCCGGCGTCTGGGGCGTCGAGCCGGACAGCCTGCCGGGGCCCGGGCTGAGCGCCGCGGAGCTGCTGAACGCCCTCGGTACGGCGGGCGGGCCGCGCGCGCTGCTGGTGTTCGGCTCCAACCCGGTCGTCTCCGCGCCGGACGCCGAGCGCGTCCAGCGCCGGCTGGCGGAGCTGGACCTGCTGGTCGTCGCGGACTTCGTACCGTCGGAGACCGCGACCGCGGCGGACGTCGTGCTGCCGGTCACCCAGTGGGCCGAGGAGGAGGGCACGCTCACCAACCTGGAGGGCCGCGTCCTGCGCCGCCGCCGCGCCCTGGCCCCGCCGGCGGGCGTACGCACCGACCTCGCCGTACTCCGCGAACTCGCCGTCCGCCTCGGCGAGCCGGCCGACCGCTTCCCGGACGACCCGCGCCGCGTCTTCGACGAACTCCGCCGCGCCTCCCACGGCGGCACCGCGGACTACGGCGGCATCAGCTACGAGCGGCTGGACGCCGGCGAAGCGCTCCACTGGCCCTGCCCCGCCACCCCCGACGGCGACCCGCCGCACCCGGGCACCCCGCGGCTGTTCCTCGACCGCTTCGCCCACCCGGACGGCATGGCGCGGTTCCAGGACGTCGACCACCGCGAGCCCGCCGACGCGCGCGACGACCGCTTCCCGCTCTGGGCGACGACGGGGCGGCAGCTCGCGCACTACCAGTCGGGCGCGCAGACCCGCCGGGTGCCGGAGCTGGTACGGGCCGCGCCGGAGGCGACGGTGGAGATGCACCCGGACACGGCGGCGCGGGCGGGCCTGGCGGAGGGCGAGCTGGCGCGGGTGCGCTCGGCGCGGGGGGCGGTGCTGGCGCGGGTGCGGCTGGTGGCGACGCTGCGGACGGACACGGTGTTCCTGCCGTTCCACTTTCCGGGGCACGGGCGGGCGAACCTGCTGACGGGGACGGCGCTCGATCCGCGCAGCCGGATGCCGGAGTTCAAGGTGAGTGCGGTGTCCGTGGAGCCGGTGGGGGCGGAGGGTTCGGTGGGGCTGCCGGAGCGGGAGCGGGTGGCGGCGGCGGTACGGGGCGCGGTGGGTTGAGGGGTACGGGCGGTGGTGCGGGCGCCGGTGCGGGCGCGGGGACAGGCGGCGCCCACGTCGTCATCGTCGGCGGCGGCCCGGTCGGCCACCGCGTGGCCGAACGCCTGCGCCACCACGGCCACGACGGCCCCGTCACCCTCCTCGACGCCGAACCCGGCCCCGCCTACCACCGCGTCCTCCTCCCCTCCCTCCTCGACGGCAGCCTCACCCCCGACGACCTCCGCCTGCCCGACCTGCCCGGCGTCCACGTCCGCCACGGCGTCTCCGCGGCCGGTATCGACCGCCGCCGGCGCCAGGTCCGTACGACGGAACACGACCGGCTCCCGTACGACAGCCTCGTCCTGGCCACCGGCGCCCGGCCGCACCTCCCACCCGTGCCCGGACTGCGCCACGCCTCCGGCTGGCCGGTCGACGGCGTCACCGGGCTGCGTTCGCTGGCGGACTGCGCCCGCGTGCGCGGCGACGACGTCGTCGTCCTCGGCGGCGGCCCGCTGGGCGTGGAGACCGCGTCGGCACTCCGCCGCGGCGGCCGGAACGTCACGCTGGTGCACCCCGGCCCGTACCCGCTGGACGGCCTCCTCGACGCCGGGGCCGGCGAGCTGCTGACGCGGTATCTGGCCGGGCTGGGCGTCGGGTTGGAGCTGGGCCGGGTGGCCGCCGAGGTGCGGCCCGGCAAGGTCGTGCTCGACGACGAATGGCCGCTGGCCTGGGACACCCTCCTGTGCTGCACGGGTGTCCGCCCCCGCACCCGGCTCGCCGAGGCGGCGGGCCTGGCGGTACGGACCGGGGTGCTGGTCGACGCCGAGGGGCGGACGAGCGACCCGGCGATCCGCGCGGTGGGCGACTGCACGGAGCCCGCGGGTTCGCTGTTCACGGGCTGGGAGCAGGCGGAGGCGGTGGCGAGGTCGCTGACGGGCGGCAGGGGTTCGTACGGGGGCGGGCGTCGCCACCGGCCGGTGTTCCGGCTGCGGGTTCCGGGGCTGACGCTGGGGGTGCTGGGCGGCGGCCGGGGCGGTGCGGGGGACGAGGCCGTGACGTACCGGGACCCGGCCGGCGGCCGGTACGCCCGCCTGTCGGTGGACGCGCAGGGCCGGCTCACGGCCGCGGTGCTGGTCGGCCTCCCCCAGGCGCTGGCCACGCTGACCCAGCTCTACGACACGGACGCCCCTCTCCCGGAAAGCCGCCTCGCACTCCTCCTCGGCCGCCCCGCGGCGCCTTCCGGCCCGCCGCCGACGCTGCCGCCGGAGGCGGTGGTGTGCCGGTGCAACAACGTGACGAAGGCGGCGCTGGCGACAGCCTGGGACGGGGGCGCCCACGACCCGGGCGCGCTGGCGAAGGCCACGCGGGCGACGACGGGGTGCGGCTCGTGCACGGACGAGATCCAGGGCCTCTGCCGGGAGTTCGCGGAGAGTACGCCGTGAAGCGCCTGCTGGTCATCGGCTACGGCATGACGGCACACCGGCTGGTGGAGGAGCTGCGCTCCCGCGACCGGGAGGACCGCTGGCGGATCCTGGTGCTGGGCGAGGAGCCGCACGAGGCGTACAACCGGATAACGCTGGCGGACAGGTTGCGGGGCGTACCGCCGGAACAGCTCGGGCTCAGCGCCCTGGCCGGCCCGGGCTTGCGGGTACGTACCTCCACGAGAGCGGCGGCGATCGACAGAGCGGCGCACGAGGTGGTGACGGCGGACGGCGAACGGCTGCCGTACGACGCGCTGGTGCTGGCCACGGGCGCGGTACCGGCGCGACCGCCGCTCCCGGGGGCGGAGCTGCCGGGGTGCCACGTGTACCGGACGCTGGACGACGTCAACGCGATCCACGCGGCGGCGTCGGCGGCGGCGGGGCACAGGGCGGTCATCGTCGGCGGCGGCCTCCTGGGCCTGGAGACCGCGGAGGCACTCCACCGCCACCTCGGCGTACGCCCGCACGTGGTGGAGGCGGCCCCGCACCTGATGCCGGCCCAGCTGGACCCCGCGGCGGCAGACCTCCTGGCGACCTGCCTGAGCCGCAAGGGAATCCGGCTGCACGCGGGCACGGCACTCCGCTCCATAGACCCCGGCCCCGCCGGGAGGGTCGCCGGGATAACCCTGGCGGACGAAACCCGCATCAAGACGGGCCTGGTGGTCTTCACCGCGGGCACGCGCCCCCGCGACGACCTGGCCCCGGCGGCCGGGCTGCCGCGCGGCGACCGGGGCGGCTACCTGGTGGACGACGACTGCCGCACACCGGACCCGGACATCTGGGCGATCGGCGACTGCGCCGCGATCCACGGCCGCCGCACGGGCACGGTGGCCCCCGGCTACCACATGGCGGCAACGGTGGCGGGCCACCTCCTGGGCACCCCCACACCCCCACCGCCGCTGTCCCCGGCGGAACCCTCGACGGTGCTGAAGCTCCCCGGCGTGGACGTGGCCAGCATGGGCAACCCCCACGCGACCGCCCCCGGCGCGATAGAACTCACCTACACCCACCCGGCCGCCCGCTACGCCAAACTGATCCTGGACCCCGAAGCCCGCACCCTCCAGGCCGCCATCCTCCTCGGCCACCCCCGCGCCTACCCCCGCCTCCACGCCCTGGTGGGCCACGAACTCCCAGCCCCCGCGGAACAGCTCCTCAGCTGAGCCCCCGCCCGGTGCTTACTGCCGAGTGAGTCCAGCCGGGTCGATGGCGATGGGGACTCTCGAACAAGCGTGCCGCGCGGTGGTCGCCGTGACGTAGCTCGTCATCGACCGGCGGCCCCCGGCTGCTCACGCCCCCGTGAAGACGAAGCCGGCCCAGTGCACGGGATGGGCGAAACCCCTGCGGTCCGGTTCGAGCCGGACGAGGGTACGCCACAGGCTGCGCGCCGCCTCCGCCGGCAGCCCGTGCGGCGCGCCCGGCGCGAAGTGGTCGGCCTTCTCCTTGTTGGTGGTGTCGCGGAGCCAGCGCTGCGCCGCGGGCAGCGCCTCGACCGGCGGGCGGCCGGCGTCCTTCCACTCGGCGTAGAAGCGCAGCATCAGCAGCGCCGTGGACAGGTCGGGGACGCGCCACTGGGAGGCGATGACACCCGCCGCGCCCGCTTCGAGGAGGCCGCTCGCCAGGCTGACGACCTCGTTGGGTACGTGCACGCCGACCGCGCCGGTCTCGCAGGCCGACAGGACGACCAGGCGCAGCGGGCGGCTCCCCCCGCGGAGCCCGAGGATGTCCCGGAGCCGCAGCGGCGCGTCCCCGGCGAGGGTCAGCGAACTGTCGAGTGGCCGGAGGAGATCGGCGCTGCCGTGGCAGGCGAAGTGCGCCACGTCGTACTCGCGAAGCAGCGGAAGAACCGCGTCCGGGGTGGCCTCCTCGCCGGTCAGGACGGCGCCGGCGGCGAAGCGGGCGCGTACCCCGGCGGCTTCGGCCGCCGCGCCCCGCAGGGGTGGGGCCGACACCGGCCGCGGGTCGTGGACGGCGAGGACGCCGGCCTCGGCGGCGCGCCCGGCGCGGGCGACGGCGGCGGCGAGGACGCGGGCGTTGGGGGCGGTACGGATCGTCAGCACGTCGATCGCGTGCCGGCGGCCGTCCGGGGCGTGCGGGGTGTCCGGGGCGTCCGGGGCGTCCGGGGCGGGGGTCCAGGCGGCGTTGAGCGGCAGCATTTCGAGGTAGCCGCTGCGGATCAGCGTCACCGGCCCGCGGCCGGCCAACTCCTCGGTGAGCGGGCCGAGAACCGCCTCCCCCAGCTCACGGGTGACCCGCTCCACGCGCGCCCACCAGTTCAGCGTGCCGTCCTGCAGCAGCGCCCGCGCCCACTGCACGGCCTGCTCGCTCGTCAGCGCGGGCAGGTCCAGGGACCGTACGCCGCCGTCCGCCACGATGAGCGCCACCCCGCCGAACTCGGTCGCGACGAGGTACACCAGCGTCTCGGGCGCGCCGGCCACCACGTCGGTGAAGGACGGCGGGCGGAGGAAGTCGTCCCGCCCGGTGGCGGCCCTGATCTCCTCGACGAGCCCGTCCAGTTCGGCGCGGGCGGCTCGTACGGCGGCGTCCTGGCCGGCGGCGTCCGCGGCCCGGGCGCCGTCGCCCACGTCGCGGTCCAGCCCCGTCGCCGAGGCGGCCAGCCACCGGGCGGCGGCGGCCTCGTAGCGCCGGGCCAGCCCGGTCCCGCCGTGCTCGTTCAGCCACGCGACGTCCGCGGAGCCGAGCCGGAGTGCTTCGCTGAGCGAGACCGCCCGGGCGTTCTCCACCGCCATGACCGCGGCTTCCAGATCCCCGTCCCGGGCGAGGGCGTACGCGGCGAACGCCCCGAAGTCCGGGTTCTGCCCCAGCACCCGGTTGCGCAACCCGCGGCTCACCTGGAGGTGCGCCAGGTCGGCGACCACCTCGGTCGCGGTACGCGACGCCTCCGCCGCCTCCGCCCAGGCTCCGCGACGGGATGCCCGGCGCGACCACTCCTCGGCCGCGGCACGCCGCACCTCGGCGAAGGTCCCGGGCGCGCACAGCTCCCGGAACAGGGCGGTGGCCTCCGCACCGGCCGCCGCATCTCCCCGTGCGGTGTGGGACTCGCTCAGCGCCCGCGCGAGCTGGAAGGCCGCGCGCTGCGCGGGGTACGTCCCGGGCCGGGCGGACCGTATCGCTCGGCGGCCCAGGTCGACCGCCTCGGTCAGATCCGCCGGATCCTCGGTGAGACGGAAACCGAGGTCCGTGACGCCGGCGAGCAACGTGAGCGCATCCGGGCGCATCGGCGAGTCGGCGGGCAGGTACTCCAGCGCCCGCAGCAGCAGCTCCCGGGCGCGGTCGAGGTCGGCGCGCCCGTCCGCGGCGGTGAACCTGGCCATGTACGCGGAGGCGAGGTTGATCAGGCGCTGCGGCAGGCCGGGGTGGCCGGCGGGGTACGTCGCCACCGCCTGCTCGTGCAGGTCGATCGACCGGTCGAGGCGGTCCCGGTCGCCCGTGGCCTCGTAGGACGCGCGCAGCGCGTTGGCGAGGTTGCTGACGGGGATCGCCCGGTCCTGTGTGCCGCCGTCCCAGCCGGACACCGCCCGCTCGTACGCGGCGACGGCCTCGTCGAGGTACGCGAGGTCGCCCGTGACGTTGAAGCGGGCCCGGTACGCGGTGCCGAGGTTGCCCGTGGCGATCCGGTGGAACGAGCCGTCCGGCTCGGCCCCTTCCAGGACTTCTTCGAGCCGCCTGACCGCCGCCGTGAAGTGCGCGGGATCGGCGGAGACGGTGTACCGCTCCCTCCACCGGGCGCCGGCCAGGTTGAGCAGGCTGTCGCGCAGCGGCGCCCCGGGCGGCGTGCGCGCGAGCCGGTCCTCCAGGACGTCGGTGGCGTGCCGCAGCTCTTCCGGGTCGCCGCACGTCTCGTAGCGCCGCACGAGAAGATGGCTGGCGAGCACGGCGAACACATCCCCCGCGGGCCCCTGCGTCTCCAGGCGTCCGCGGACCAGGCCGAGCGCGGTGCCGACGATGTCCCGCCCGTCGGCGAGCGTGGGATGGCGGCCGGCCACATCGATGATCCGGTCGACCACGAGGGTCCAGCCGTACGGTCGGGACTGGGCCAGCACGTCGGGGTGGGCGAGGGATTCCAGGGCCCGGTCCAGGTCGTCCGGGTCGCGGGTCAGCGCGAACCGCTCGGTCCGGCCGCGGGCGAGCACCGGCCCGTCCGCCGCCTCGGCGGCCAGCCGGACGCCCGTGCCCAGGTCGGCCGCGGATGACCCGGCGATACCGCGGTCGATGTAGAGGTCGGCCAGCATGACTCTCACCTCTGCCGGGCGCGGCGGCTCGTCGTCACCGTCCGGTTCGTACGCCTCAAGCCGGGCGATGGCGCGTGTCATCTCTCCCGGATCGCCGCTGCTCCGCGCGTGGCCCGGCTCCGTCATGAGCAGAAGTCGTGACAGGTCCCGGCGGTACGGCAGCGACGCCGGCAACTCCGCGAGGGCGGCGCGCAGCACGGCCACCGTGCCGGCGAGGTTTTCGGGCGTCTCGTAGGCCGTCAGCCAGGGCCCGTGCGCGAGGGCGTGCTTGTACACCGCCAGGTCCCGCAACCGCGACCCGGGTTCCGCCACCGCACGCGCCTGCTCCAGCATCGCCACGCCCCGCCGGAACTCCGCCTCGTCGTCCCGGGCCGCCGCGCGCCCGGCCAGGGTCTCGCCCAGCTCCGTCAGCGCCTGGACGAGCACAGTCCCGCGCGGCCCGAGGGCCACCGCGCGCTCGCCGGCCGCCACGGCGCGGTCGAGGTCGGCCGCCGCGAGCCGCAGTTTGTGGCGCATACGCAGGGTGGAGGAGTAGTCGGCCAGCACACGCGGCAGGTGGTGGTCCGTGTCCGTGGTGGCCGTGGTCAGGCGCTCGAACATCTCGACGGCCCGGTCGAGGTCCGCCGGCTCGCGGTCGCGGTGGAACCGGTCGCGCAGCGACACCGCGAGGTTGTTGGTGTAGAGGGTGTGGTCCCCCAGCGCGACGGCCCGCTCGAACCACTCGATGGCCCGGTCCAGTTCGGCCGGCTCCTCCGCGAGGTGGTGGACGTCGCGGTGGGCGGCCCCGACGTTGTTCAGGCGCTCCGCCCGCTCGGGCGCGCCTTCGGGGGTGAGGCTCAGCGCCTCCTCGTAGAACGTCGCCGCCAGCCGCAGGTCGTCGGCCGCGCCGGTGTACTCGCCGCGGTCGGACAGGGCGTGCCCCATGAGGTCGATGAGTTCCGCGCGCGGGCCCGGCTCGCGAGGGGGCGGGTTCAGGGCCGCATCGGCCGCGCGGACCCGTAAGTCGTGCAGTCCCGGGACGGGACGGGGCGCGAACAGGTGGGCGGCGCGCAGCACATTGCCCACCAGCGTGAGTATCTGCACATGGGAACCGGGGACGAGGACCAGCCGGGCCGGATGGTCGAGGAGCCGCGCGCACAGCGGCACGGCCTCCGGCAGGCTTTCCGGGGAACGCATCCGCTGCTGGATCGTCAGGAGCAGCGTCTGGAACTCGCCCGTACGGTCCGCCCCCGCGGCGAGCCGGGCGATCCCCTCCTCGTCGCCGGCCTCCCGGCAGACATGGATGACGCGCAGCGCGAACCTCGCGGTGGCGGCCAGCAGCGCGTCCTCGTCGGTCTGTCGCCGGCCCTCGGCCTCGTCGGCGAGGACGCCCCGCAGGAACACCGCGAACTCCGGGCTCAGCGCGCGGGGATGCGCCCGGAACCAGTCGCTCAGCCGGGAGAGCTGCTCGGGTGTCTGCGCGTACGCGACCCGGCCGGCCAGGGAGTGCAGCAGGCCGGTCGCCTCGTCGAGGGACTTGCCGTCGGTCGTCATACCCGTCGCACCCGCTTCTCCATGGGCATCCCGCTTGTCTGCGCCGCCCGGTACGCCAGAATGGACCGTGCCCTTCGACGACTTCGACGACGACGACGATACTTCGGCCGGTAGTGCCCGTCTGGCCGATGCCGTCGAACGCCTCGCAGAGGAGCTGCCCCGGCTGCTGCCGGACGAGCCGGGCTTACGGGCCGACTTCGGTGCGCTGCTCGCCGGGCTGCGGCCCGGGGGCCGGCCGGCCGTGGACGAGGACACCCTGGACGAGGCCCTGGCCTTTCTGACCGGCCACCCCCGCACCCGGGAGCGGCTGAACGAACTGCTCGTCCGCAAGATCAGCGAGATCAGCTACGAGCGGACCCACGCGCGCCTCGCCGGCGACCCGTTCGTCGAGTACGACCGCCGCGTCTGCCCCCGGTGCGGGCGGGCCTGGGTGATCCTCGGGGCCGACGATGAGGACGAGCCGCCCGAGCGCTGCCCCGACGACGACGCCGTACTGACCGACGTGCCCGGCGGCGGTACGGGCCCGCCGTGATCGGGGACTTCTGGCGGGGCGTCGGCGGCCAGCTGGCCGAGCGCTGGGCCGCGGCGCTGTTCTCCCCCGCGTTCGCGTTCTGGGCGGGCGGCCTGCTCGCCTGGATGTCGCGCCCCGGGGCGCAGGGCGGTGGCTGGACGGACAGGGCGGTCGCGCTCGGGCGTGAACTCCAGGGCCAGCCGGTGGTCGTGCAGGCGATCTACGTCATCGGCCCGCTGGTCCTGATCGTGCTGTCCGGCCTGGCGCTGCAGCAGCTCGCCTTCCCCGTACTGCGCGCCCTCGAAGGCTACTGGCCGGCCCTCCTCGACCCGCTGGCCGGCCGCATGCGCGCCCGCCACTCGCGCCGGGCCGACGCCCGGTCCGTACGACTGCGGGAGCTGGCGGCCAGGTCGCTCGCGGACCTGACGCCGGAGCAACTGGCGGAACGTGCCCGGCTGGAGCGCCGGCACCGCCGCGTGCCCGCCCGGCGCGTCCAGCGGATGCCGACCCGGCTGGGGAACGTCCTCCGGGCGTCGGAGTCCCGCGTGGGCGCCCGCTACGGCCTGGACGCCGTCGTGTGCTGGCCGCGGCTGTGGCTGCTGCTGCCCGACACGGCACGGCGGGAGACGGCGGCGGCCCAGACCTCGGTGCTGCTGACGGTCCAGGTGTGCGTGGGCGGGCTGCTCTTCACGGTGTGGACCGTGTGGGCGTGGTGGGCGCTGCCCGTGGGCGTGCTGGTGGCCGCCGCGGCGTACGCGAGGATGCTGCCCGCCGCGTCGGCCCTCGGCGACGTCGTGGAGTCGTGCTTCGACCTGCACCGCCGGCTGCTCTACGAGGCGGTGCACTGGCCGCTGCCCGCCAACCCGCGCGACGAGCGGGCCGCGGGCAGGCGCCTGACGGTCTACCTGTACGCGGGCTCCCGCCGGCCGGAGCCGGCCTTCGTCCCGCCGGCACCGCCGGAGCCGCCGCCGCCCGGATAGCCGGCCCGCGTCAGGGCTTGCGCAGCAGGCCGCCGTACTCGTACAGCCGGTTGCTCTCCTTCGTACGGCCGACGTACTCCTTCAGCTCCGGCGGGACCGGCGGCAGCGGCGGCTGGAACGGGTCCGGGCGCCACTTAGCGAGGTTCACCATGCCCGGGGAGACCGGCACCAGGCCGTCGGTGAAGGCGTCGACCTGCTGCGGGGTGCGGGTCTGCCAGGGGACGCGGTTGTTGTTCATGTACTCGGACGAGACCCTGGCGTGCTCCTCGTCGTCCGTGACGGCCTGGGACAGCGCGATGTAACTGCCCGGCACGGCACGGTCGATGACGGTACGCAGGACGGTCCGCGGGTCGTCGGCGTCGGTGAGGTGGTGGACGACGGACAGGAAGAGCACGGCGAGCGGCTCGTTGAAGTCGATCAGCCGCTGCAGGTCGGGGTGGCCGAGGACGACCTCCTGGTCGCGCATGTCGGCGGTGATCACCACGGTGGAGTCGTCGTCGGCGAGCAGCGCGCGGCCGTGGGCGAGGACGATGGGGTCGATGTCGACGTAGACGACGCGAGTGTCCTTGTCGAACTCCTGGGCGACCTGGTGGACGTTGTTGTCCGTGGGCAGGCCGCAGCCCATGTCGAGGAACTGGCGGATCCCGCACTCCTGCGCGAGGTAGCGCACCGCCCGGTACAGGAAGAGACGGTTCTGCCGGGTCATGTCCAGGCCCTCGGGGAAGCGCGGTAATCCGGCGCGGATCATGTCGCGGTCGACCTCGTAGTTGTCCTTGCCGCCGAGCATCCAGTCGTAGGCGCGTGCGGAGGTGGGACGGTCGGTCGGGATGCCGGGTATCGCGGGTCCTTCGTCAGGCGACATTGCCCACTCTCCTTCGTCTCAAGAACGTTCGAACAGACCGACGGACGCCGGGAGATGAGACTATCCACCCCCGCCCACCCGGACCACCGGGCCCCCGATCGCATGACCGAGCCCCGACGGCCCTGGCCGCGATCATCCGGGCCCGGGTTCCTAGTAGTGGTACCTGGCGGCCAGGATCACGATCTCCTCGTCCATGACCAGGTAGACGAGGCGGTGCTCGTCGTCGATCCTTCTCGACCACGCTCCGGGGAGGTGGTACTTGAGCGGCTCGGGCTTGCCGATCCCGCTGAAAGGATCACGTTTGACGTCCTCGATGAGCCTGTTGATCCTGGCCGGCATCTTGCGATCGTGCCTGAGCCAGGACGTGTAGTCGTCCCAGCCCTGATCCTCGAAGGCAAGTCTCACTCGTCACCTTCACCAGGATCAGCCGCGTCCGGATCGACCAGCTCGCGCTCCGACACGTTGACGCGGCCCAGAGCGTTCTCGTACGCCTTGAGCAGCCGCCGCGCGTTCGCGGGCGAGCGCAGCAGGTACGAGCCCTCGCGCAGGGCGGCGTAGTCCTCGGCCGAGACGAGGACGGCGTTGCCGTGCCTGGAGACGATCTCGATGGCCTCGTGATCGTCGTTAACCTTCTTGATCAGCGGAAAGAGAGCCTTGCGGGCTTCGCTCGCGGTTATCGACATGGACTGACTCCCTCCAGCATATGGTACTGAATAACGTACCACTCATTCCTCAGGCGCGGCGGGGCGGCCCGGGTCGCCGGGCCCCGGCACGCGGCGCCCGGCACGCCGGCGGCCCTCGCTCCGACCAGGCCGGCGGGCGTCGCGGAGGTGGACGCGGACGCGGAGCGGGATCGTCCCCCCGATCGATGAACCCCGCCCCGCGCGAGCCACGTCGGTCGCGCGGCCGTCCCCCGTGTGACGGCCGCGCGGCCGGTGACCTCATCCACCATGCGGAACGCACCTGGCATGAACCTTGCAGGCACCTAGAATCCGCTGGTGGTGCCGCCGCCGGGCGGCCTGGCCGACGGGGGACGGTGGGACGGGATGGAGTTTCGGCTGCTGGGCGGGATCGAGGCCGTGGCGGACGACGGCCGTCCGGTGGACCTCGGCCCCGCGCGGCAACGGAGCGTGCTCGCCGCGCTGCTGCTCGACACGGGCCGCACGGTGCCCACCGAGCAACTGGTCCACCGGGTGTGGGGGTACACCGCACCGCAGCGGGCCAGGGAGACGCTCTACAGCTACCTCTCCCGGCTACGCCCTACCCTCTCCGCCTCGGACGCAACCCTCGCCCGCGGGCCGGACGGCTACGCACTCGCCGTCGAGGCGGCGTCGGTGGACGTGCACCGCTTCCGCCTGCTGCTCGCCCGGGGGCGGGACGCGGAGGGGGACACCGACGCCGCGGACCTCTTCCGCGAGGCGCTGGCGCTGTGGCGCGGCGAGCCGTTCCCCGCTGTCGACACCCCGTGGTTCAACACCGCGCGCGACGCCCTCGCCAAGGAGAAGCTGGCCGCGGAGCTGGACAGCGCCGACGTACGGCTGCGCCTCGGTGACCACGCCGCGCTGCTGACCGCGCTCGCCGAGCGCAGCGCCGCGCACCCGCTGGACGAGCGGCTGGCCGCCCAGTACATGACCGCCCTGTACCGCTGCGGCCGGCCGGCCGACGCGCTGGCCCACTACCGGCGGACACGCGGCCTGCTCGCCGGGGAGCTGGGCATCGACCCGGGGCCGCACCTGCAGCGGGTGCACCAGGCGGTGCTCGGCGGCGACCCGGAGCTGAGCACGCCGCCGTCCGCCCGGGCAGCGGCCACCGTACGGCCGCCGTCGCCTGCCCCTGCCACGCCCGCCCCGCCCGCCCCGCCCGCCTGGTCCGCCCAGTGCCAGCTCCCGCCCGCGGTAGGGGGCTTCGCCGGCCGCGCCGACCTCGTCACCCGCCTCGCCGGGCTGCTCGAAGCCCCCGACGCCGCCCCCGTCGTCGTCTCCGGCTCGCCCGGGGTCGGCAAGACCGCGCTCGCCGTCCACCTCGGCCACCGGCTGCGGCCGGCGTTCCCGGACGGCCAGTGGTACGTACGGCTGCAGGGCACCCGCGAACGCCCGCGCGAGCCCGCCGACGTGCTCGCCGGCCTGCTGCGCGTCTCCGGCGTGGACCCCGCCGCGATCCCCGAGTCGCCGGAGGACCGCGCCGGGGCGTTCCGCGGCCGGGTCGCCGACCGCCGCGTCCTGCTGGTGCTCGACGACGCCGCGGACGCCGAGCAGGTACGCCCCCTGCTGCCCGGCACCGCGGGCGTGGCGGTGCTGGTCACCAGCCGCTCCGACCTGCGGGGCCTGACGGCCAGCCACGCGGCCCACCCCGTACCGCTGGACGTCCTGCGCCCCGGCGAGGCGAACGACCTGCTCGCCGGCGTCCTCGGCGAGCGCCGGGTCGCCGCGGAGCCCGCGGCGGCGGCGCAACTGGCGGAGCTGTGCGCGCGGCTGCCGCTGGCGCTGCGCATCGGCGCCGCCAACCTCGCCGCGCGGCCGGGGCGTTCGCTGGGCGCGTACGCGGCCGAGCTGGCGGACGACGGGCGGCTGGCCAAGCTGTCCATCGCGGGCGACCGCGAGGCCGCGGTCCGTACCGCCTTCGACCACTCCTACGCCGCCCTGGAGCCGGCCGCGGCGCGGCTGTTCGGCCTGCTCGGGCTGCACCCGGGGCCGGACTTCACGGCCGCCGCGGCGGCGGCCCTGCTCGGCTGCGCGCCCCCCGACGCCGAGGAGCCGCTGGACCGGCTGGCCACCGCGGGGCTGGTGCAGCACACCGGCGCCGACCGGTTCCAGTTCCACGACCTGCTGCGCCTCTACGCCGCCGAGCGGGCCGCGGCCGACCCGGGCCGCGCGGGCGCGTGGCGGCGGCTGTGCGACTGGTACCTGGCCACCGCGGACGCCGCCACCGCCGTCGACTTCACCGGCCTGGCCCAGCTCCCCCGGCCCCGTACCCCGTCCGGCCGCTTCCGCGACCGGCAGCAGGCGCTCGGCTGGCTCGACGAGGAGCGGGCCAACCTCGTCGCCGTCGCCGCCCGCGCCGCCGCGGCCGGCCCGTACGAGATCGCCTGGCAACTGGCCGACCAACTGCGCATGTTCTTCTACTACCGCCGCCACCTGCCCGAGTGGGAGGCGATCGTCGCCGCCGGCCTGCGGGCGGCGGAACACCGCGGCGAGACCTCGGCCCTGGCGGCGATGCAGCACAGCCTCGGGCTCATGCGCCAGAGCACCGGTGACACCGACGCCGCCCTCGTAGCCCTGCGGCGCGCGCTGGACGGCTACCGCAGCAGCGGCCTGGCGGTGGGCGAGGCCGCCATCCTGAGCAACCTGGCGGTACACGCCGGGCAGCGCGGTGAGATGCGCCGGGCGCTGCGCTGGCAGGAGGCCGGCATCGAGGCGCTGCGCGGCCTTGACCGGCCGGTGCAGTTGGGCACGTCGCTCAACACGCTGGGCCTGATCCACGCGTACCTGGGCCAGTTGGACCGCGCACTCGACCGCACCACCGAGTCGATCGAGGTCTGCCTGCGCCACGGGCAGCCGTCGCGCACCATCAGCCCGCTGATCAACCGCTCCCTCGTCCACCACGACCTGGGACGCTACGAGGAGGCGCTGACGGACGGCGCGGAGGCCCTGCGGCTGTGCCGGGAGCACCGCGAACGCCACAACGAGGCCGACGCCTACGAGGCCCTGGCCCGCGCCCACCGCGGCGCCGGCCGCCTCGACCTCGCCCAGACCCACGCCGAGCAGGCGCTCCAGGCCGCCCGCGAGGTCGGCGACCCCGTCGAGGAGGCGGACGTGCTGATCACCCTCGCGGGCCTGCACCGCCTGCGCGGCCACCTGGTCCCGGCCGCGGACCACCTCGCGGCGGCGCTCGACATCACCCGCCGCCGCGGCTTCCGCCACCAGCAGGCGGAAGCCCACGCCGCCCTGGCCCGCGTCCACCTCGCCACGGGCGAGGTGGCCACGGCCACGGACCACGCGGAACTCGCCCTGGCCACGGCCCGTGACCTGGACCTGCCCCTGACGGAGCACCGCGCCCTGACGGCCCTCGCGGCGATAGCCCGCGCCACGAACGAACCCGCGACGGCCGCGCGCCGCACGGCCGAGGCCCACCGCATCCAGCAACGGACGGGCTACCACCCGGGCCCGGGCGGGTAGAAGAGGCGGCCCCGGGAGGGGCGCGTACGGGCGCGGGATATTACCCGTGATTAGCCTGCGGCCTCCCTTGACGGGCTTCACGGTCCGGCGGCACAGTCCTGCTAATCCGCATTAGCACCCCGCCCTTCCGGCTCACGCCCGCGAGCTAATGCGTATTACCACCAGGAGTCGCGCAGCCCGCCCTCGTAGCCGACAAGCAGCCGACAAGGAGTCCCCCGCCATGACACTCAACCGCCGCCGCTTCCTGCGCACCGCCTCCGCCGCCACCGCGGCCACCGCCGGCGGCACCGTGCTCGCCCTCGGCGAGCCCGGCGCCGCGCCCGCGCTCGCCGCGCCGGGTGGCTTTCCCGACTACCGGTACGTGCGCACCCTGCTCGTCCCCGGCGACCTCTCCTACAACCCCACCAACGAGATCATCTTCCCCTGCATACGCGGCGTCTACGACCGCCTCCCCGCCCCCCTCGGCCGCTACTACCTCTACTACGCCCCCCACGACCGGCCCGGCGGCATCTGCCTCGCCTACGGCGACTCCCTGGAGGGGCCGTTCACCGAACACCCCGGCAACCCGATCGTCTCCAACGTCTGGACCCCGCACTACAACGTCAGCCACGTCTCCTCCCCGCACGTCATGTGGCACGCCGGACGCCGCGAGATGTGGCTCTACTTCCACGGCGAGAACAACACCACCCGGCTCGCCCGCTCCAAGGACGGCATCCACTTCACGTACGACAAGACCGTGCTCACCACCGCCATGCTCCCCGCCGGCACCACCGAGACCTCGTACGCACGCGTCTTCCCGTACGACCTCCCGGGCCGCGACGCCCACTACGTCATGGTGTTCATGCGCAACGACACCGCCAACCACCGCGACATCGGCTGGGGCTGGTCGGCCGACGGCCGCACCTGGGCGTTCGACCCCGCGCCGCTCATCGACCACGCCGCCGTCGGCGCCTCCGACGTCTCCGGCGCGCACCTGCTGCAGCGGGACGGCAACACGTACGTCGTCTACCACACCGACAAGGGCAGCGGCGGGAACATCCTCATCACCGAGGTCGGCGCCGACTTCTCCCGCCGCAACCACCTCGGCGTCTTCTATGACTCCGGCACCGCCGCCCCGGAGAACGGCCGCGCCGCGGCCCCGTCGTTCGGCACCGACCGCGGCGTGCCGTACATGATCTACGAGGCCGGTGAACGCCTCTCCGGCTCCATCGCCATGGCCCGCGGCTGACCGCGACGGACGGTCCGCCGCCGCCCCCGGCGGACCGTCCGACCGCCGCACCCCCACCGGGTCCCCGCCGCCCGCTGTCCCCCGCGCGAGCTACACGCAGGTGTCCTCCCTGCGGTGACGCTTCCGGGCCCACCCGGTCCCTAGCGTTCTGCGCAGCCTTGATTCCCGTTTCCCGGAGGACATCGTGTTCGGCAGCACCCGCAGTACCCCCAGCGTCCGCGGCATCCGCAGCGTCCGTGGCATCCGCGGCAACGGCACGGCGACGGCACTGGTCTGGCTGTGCTGCGCCGCGGCCGGCGCCGGGCTCGTCGGCTGCTCGGAGGACTCGGACTCCGCGGACTCGAAGGCGTCCGACGACGCGACGGCCGCCGCCGCCGGGGAAGGCAACGCCGACGACGACCTGCTCACCGGCACCGAGAAGATCGACGTCGGCGGCCGGTCCGTGAACGTATCGTGCTCCGGCACGCCCGCGTCCGGCCGGCCGGTGGTCGTGCTGCTCTCCGGGGGCGGTGACGACCTGACGAAGCTGGCCGGCATCCAGAAGACGCTGAGCGCGAAGGACCGCGTCTGCTCGTACGACCGGCTGGGCCAGGGCGCGAGCGACCAGCCCGACGGGCCGCAGACCTTGGAGAGCACCGGGGAGGTGCTGACCGGGGTGCTCGACCGAGTCGCCGGCGACCGGCCCGTCGTCCTGGCCGGGCACTCCCTGGGCGGGCTGATCTCCGCGCGGTACGCGCCCGACCACCGGGACCGGGTCAAGGGGCTGGTCCTGATGGACGCCACCTCGCCGACCCAGAACGCCGACCTCACCGAGGAGATCCCGGACTCGGCCACCGGCCCGGCGGTCGAGCTGCGCGAGCAGACCCTCGCCGTCCTCGGCGGCCAGGGCCCGGAGAAGCTGACGGTCACGGACGGAGAGGTACGTTCCGCGGGCGACATCCCGGTCGAGGTGATCCGGCACGGGAAGGAGTACCTCGCCCAGGTGCCGGAGTACGGGCCGGGGCTGGAGCGCGCCTGGCTCGGCGGGCAGCGCAAGTGGCTGGCGCTGTCCGAGCGCAGCAGGCTGAGCACCGCGGAGAACAGCGAGCACTACATCTACGCCGACGAGCCGGAGGTCGCCGTGCGCGCGATCCGGCGGGTGACGTCGCAGGCGGCGGACGGCGCGCAGGCGGCGGGGTAGGCGACGGTACGGCGGCGAGAGGCGGAGCAGGTCGTGCCCGTGCCCGTACGGCGAGCCCGCGGCACCCGCCGGCGCCGCGGCTACACTCCCCCGGTGACGAGTCTTCGGCAACTTCCGGAGCTGTGGCGCCGGTTCGACGTCACGGTCCGGGACCTCCCGCTCGGGCTGCTCATCCTCGTCGCCGCCCTCCTCCCGGCGTCCCACACCCACGGCACCCAGCTCGGCGGCCTTCCCGGCCGCGAGTTCGACGCCCTCGCCGTCGTCGCGGTCGCGTTCCAGTGCCTGCCCCTCGCGATCCGCCGCCGCTGGCCGCTGGTCTGCCTCGTCCTGGTGACGGCCGGCTTCGCCGTCGACCAGCTCCGCGGCTACCACTCGCTCGGCGGCACCGCCCAGGCCATCGCCCTGATGAGCGCCGGCGCCCATCTGGAGCGCCACCGCCGCACCCTCGCGCTGCTGTTCTCCGCCGCGTACGTGGCGCTGGCGGTCGCGCTCGTCGGGGTGGGCGGGACCGAGGGGCCGAGTGAGTTCGTCATGTACTACCTGGCGATGGCCCTGGTGTGGGGCATGGGGTCGTGGCTGCGCTCCACCCGGGCGGCGGAGGCCGAGCACCGGCGCCGGGTCGCCGAGGACACCCGTACCGCCGAACGCACCCGTATCGCCCGCGAGTTGCACGACGTCGTGACCCACCACGTGACGGCGATGGTCGTGCAGGCCGAGGCGGCGCGCTACCTGACCGCCGCGCCCGACCGCCTCGACACGACCCTGACCGCCGTCACCGACACCGGCCGCCGCGCCATCACGGACCTGCGGCACCTGCTCGACCTGCTCAACCCGGACTACGGCAGCGAGACCGGCACCTCGTCGACGGATCCGTCGGTCGGCAGGCTGCTGACGCTCGTGGAGCAGACGCGGCTGGCGGGGCAGCCGGTGGAGTTCACGGAGAAGGGCACGCCGCCGGAGTCGACGGGCAGCGCCGACCTGGTGGCGTACCGGGTCGTCCAGGAGGCGCTGACGAACGCGCTGAAGCACGCGCGCGGCAGCCGCACCTCGGTCGAGGTGCACCACGGCGCGGGCGAGATCACCGTGGAGGTGAGCACGGCCGGAACCACCGCGCCGACGCTCTCCCCCGGCGGCTCCCTCGGCGGTTCCCCCGGCGGCAGCGGCCGGGGACTGGCGGGCCTGCGCGAGCGGGTCGACGTCCTCGGCGGCGAGTTCAGCGCGGACCGCCGGACGGGCGGGGGCTTCGTCGTACGGGCCCGCATCCCGGCTGCGGGCAGCGCCCCATGACCGCGCCGATCCGCGTGCTGATCTGCGACGACCAAGTCCTCGTCCGCACCGGCCTGGTGACGATCATCGATGCCCAGCCCGACCTGGAGGTGGCGGGCGAGTGCGGCGACGGCCAGGCGGCGGTCGACCTCGCCGGCCGGCTGCGGCCGGACGTGGTGCTGATGGACGTACGCATGCCGGTGCTCGACGGCATCGAGGCGACCCGCCGGCTGGCCGGCGCCCGGGTGCCGCACCCCGCGAAGGTGCTCGTGCTGACGACGTTCAACCTGGACAGGTACGTGTACGAGGCGCTGCGCGCCGGCGCCGCCGGCTTCCTGCTCAAGGACGCGCCGCCGGCCCAACTGCTGCACGGCATACGCACCGTGGCCAGGGGCGCGGCGCTGCTGGACCCCGAGGTGACCCGCCGGCTCGTCGGCCGCTACGCCGCCCGCATCCGCCCCGTCGACGGCACCCCGCGCGACATCCCGCTGACGCCCCGCGAACTGGAGGTCCTCCGTCTCATCGCGGGCGGCCTGTCCAACAGCGAGATCGCGGCGGAACTCCAGCTCAGCCACGAGACGGTCAAGACCTTCGTCTCCCGCATCCTCACCAAACTCGACCTACGGGACCGCGTGCAGGCCGTGGTCTACGCCTACCGCCAGGGCCTGGTGACCTGACCGCGCGAGTCTCGCCGACGGCACCGAGCACCGATTCTTCAGGCTCGGCGCCGCCAACGTGCCGTACGGGCTACATCATCTGCTGAATCCACCAGAAGAGCAGGCCCGCCAGCCCGGTGCCGAGGCCGTAATACAGACCGGGCACCAGATGCCTGCTGATCTCACTACTTCGCCTCGGGCACCGGCAGCTCCGCCGGCGTGCGGGGTCGCGGTGCAAACGGGTCTGCTTGTTCCTCGAACGCATGGCAGTGACTTCTCCTGGGGGAAGTTTTCGTGGTACTCGTCAGTGCTGCTCGCAATAGCGTTGGATGCGGTCGGCGATCTCGCTTTCCGGGCGGCAGACCAGGTCGTCGCGGACGTCTTCGCGGGAGGCCAGGCGCTGTATTTCGCGGTGCATGCGGGGCTCCCAGCCGGGTTCGCAGTTGCGGTCGACGTAGTCGGCGAACTTGCTCATGCCGGATATGAACTCATCGTCGGGTCCGCCGTCCTTCTGCAACTGGGTGCGCCAATGGCCGGCCTCGGCGGGCTCACCCAGGCCGAGATGGTGCAGGTGCAGGCAGTAGGCGGCGGCGGGGCTGCCGGCGCCGGCGGCCAGCTGCCACCAGAACTGGGCGCTGTCCCGGTGATCGGCCTGGTACAGCATGCAGGCGAAGACCTGCATGCCGTAGATCGCCCCGTCTATGTCGGACTCCTCCAGCCACACTTCGTGGCACTGCGGCCCGTGGACGCTGAGCAGCCTGGCCAGCCTGCCGACGAAGCCGGTCGCGCCGGCCTGGTTGACGGTCCAGCGCACCAGGATCGACAGCTCGTCTCGCGCCTGCACCACGGGGGAGGCGTCCGTACCGGGGCCCGTATACCCGGCCGGTCCCTCTTGCAGCCGCCTGAGGCCGGCTGCCACGTCGAACCGCCGTCGGCCTGCCAGCATCATCTCCCCGGCCCCCGCCAGGATGTGCTCCACCGTCGTGCTCCGACTGTTCACTTGGCGCCCCCCTCCTTCTTCAGCAACTGCGCCAGCTCCCGCTCCAGGCGCTTCGTGGCCCGGCGGCAGTGATAGTCGACGGTGCTGGCCGTGACCCCCAGGTACCAGGCGATCCGCTCGGTGGGGAACGCGCACAGGTAGCGCAGGACTACCACGTCGAACTGCCGCGGCGAGAGCTTGGCGATCGCCTCGTAGAGCCCGACACCCTCGATCTGCTGCGCCAGGAGCCCCTGGTACTCGTCCAGCACGCGCGCTATCTCACGCCGGACCTCCGACTCCTCCACGTACGAGGCGACCACCCGGCGGAGGATCGCCCACGCCTGCTGACGCAGGTCGCCGTGCCGGCCCAGCTCTTCCCAGCGGTTGCGGATCTGGTGGAACGTCAGGTGGACGGCCTCCGCCGCGGTGTCGTCGTCGAGCCAGTGCTGGGCGTAGGTGTAATAGGCGTCCGCGTTGGCCAGGTACAGCGCCTCGCACACCGGCGGGACGTACAGCATGGCGTGCGTCACCGGGCTGCCGTTGTCCTCTGCTGGAGCTTCTTCGGTCATGAGTCCTTCTTCGAACGGGCCGATACCGAGAATCGGGTGACACCCTGTGTCACCCGGTGAACTGCTGCACCCCAGCCAACCGGACCAAGTGAGCGAACACGCATGCGCAGCGCATCATTTTCGCCCGATGATCACGCATTCCGCGTCACGCACGATCGATAACCAGCAGTAACACTCCATGAACTGCACGTTCCACAATCCGGCGCAACCGCGGTCTACACCAATCCCGCATCGTGACGTGTCTCACAGTGCAACCTGTGGGCTGAGCACTGCACTCTCAACCCCCGGCGGGGGACCAAACCTGACCACAATTCGCACGCTATTGCGCATTCCTCGACCGAGAATGGGAGGCACCGAATAGCTCAGCGCGCCAGGTCGTCGGACGCCGCCTGACGGGGCGCACATGTGGGCCTGATTACTCACCCTTTGCCCCTTATAGACCCGCCACATCACTCCCCGTCCGCCGCAGGCGGTCCAGGTGGCGGCGTACGACCGCCAGCGGCGGACTCTGACGCTGATAGGGGGTTCACGAGATCACGGCAAGCGGCCTTTCAGGCACCGCGCGGAGCCGGTCCAGTGGCGGGGTGTCATGGGTCGGCCCCGGCCGGTGGCGTGGCGCCATGGGTTCCGGGGCCGTGTCGGTGAGTTGGTGAGTCGGTGAGTGGGTCAGGCGTTGGGGAACTCGTCTGCCTTGACCGCCGCTACGAAGGACCGCCAGGCGTCGCCGGTGAAGACGAGGTCCGGGCCGTGGGGGTCCTTGGAGTCGCGTACGGGGACGGCGGGGTGGCCGTCGGCCACCTCGATGCAGCTCCCGTTGCTGGCCCCGCTGTAGCTGGACTTGCGCCACGACAACGTTCTACGGCGTCTGAGCCGGCAGTTGAAGCAACCGGGCGACACCGTCGCCGCGGCGTGCAGACCCTCAGGCGGCGCCGGCCTCCGGCGGCGCGCCGCCCCCGCGCGTGCGATAGCGGGGGGGGGACTCGCCCACCTCGCGTTTGAAGGCGTGGGAAAACGAGCTTTCGGACCCGTAGCCCAGTCGCGCGGCGAGGGTCCCGACGGGCACGTCGTCCTGCGTCAGCGCGCGCCGGGCGAGCAGCATGCGCCACCGCGTCAGGTAGGCGTGCGGCGGTACGCCCGCGGCGGCCCGGAACCGCACGGAACGGCGAGCAGCGTCAACTGAGCCGGCCGGCGCATCCGTTTACAGCCCGGAGAAGGAGCGCTACCGTCGGGAGCGCTCCCAAACGTATGACGTCTGCAAGGACCCGCTCTCCCGGCCGACCCCGTCGGCACCGGGAGGAACCCCCCATGACTGGTCCATGGCCCGGTCACACGAGGAAAGGGAGAAAGAGATGAGATACAGATCCCTCTTGGTGCCGCTTGTGGCTGCGGCACTTCTCGTCATGGCCGCTCCCGGCTCGGCGCTGAGCAGCAGCGCCGACGCGGGCACGACGCCCACACGTGCCGGCGCCGCCGACCCGACCGCCGGATGCGGCCAGGCTCCGACGCTGACCAGCGGTACGCACACCATCTCCAGCAGCGGCCAGAACCGTAGCTACATCCTCAGGATCCCCGCCGACTACGACAACAGCCGCCCCTACCGGTTGATCTTCGGAATGCACTGGCTGGGCGGCACCGCCAACGACGTCGACTCGGGCGGATCCGATGGGTACAACTGGTCCTACTACGGGCTCAGGCGCCTGGCGGACAGCGCGGACAACGGCACGATCTTCGTGGCGCCCCAGGGCCTCAACAACGGCTGGGCCAATTCCGGCGGTCAGGACGTGACCCTCGTCGACGACATACTCGGGGAGATCGAGGCAGACCTGTGTGTCGACACCGCGCAGGTCTTCTCCACCGGTTTCAGCTACGGCGGCGCGATGTCGTACGCCCTCGCCTGTAGCCGACCGGCGGTCTTCCGCGCGGTGGCGGTCTACTCCGGCGCGAACCTCAGCGGCTGCGACGGCGGTACGCAGCCCGTCGCGTACATGGGGCTCCACGGCCTCAGGGACAACGTGCTGCCCATCTCTTCGGGACGGTCGCTGCGTGACACGTTCGTCAGGAACAACGGCTGCGACCAGCAGAACCCGCCCGAGCCGGGGCAGGGCAGCCTGACGCACGTCGTCACCGCCTACTCAGGGTGCGACACCGGGTATCCCGTCGTGTGGGCCGCGTTCGACGGAGGTCACGACCCGGGTCCCATAGACGGGTCCACCGGCGGCGGCTGGCAGACCTGGACATCGGGAGAGGTGTGGAAGTTCTTCACCCAGTTCGACTCGTCCACGCCCCCCACGCCCACCGGCCATTAGATCCTGGGCGGGCAGGCAGAGCTGACACAGGCGTTGGGGCCAGGCACCCGCCCGGTCTGGCCCCACACCTGCCACGCCAGCCCTCTGACCACCCAACGCAATTCCTGACGTGCGCGCGATCAGGACTGCCGAGATCCGGAGGAACAATGAGGAAAGTGCTTGTGCTCGTCGGCGACGCGGCCGAGGAGCTGGACGCGATGTACCCGATCTTCCGCATGCGCGAGGCGGGCTACCAGGTGGACATCGCGGCGCTGACGCGCCGGGACGTGCAGCTGGTGATCCACGACTTCGAGCCCGAGTCGGACGCCTACACGGAGAAGAACGGGCGCAAGCTCCCCGTCGACCTGGCCTTCTCGGAGGTCGATCCGGCGGAGTACGCGGGCTTGGTCATCCCCGGTGGTCGCGCTCCTGAGTACATACGCGTCGACGCCCATGTCCGTCGCATCACGGAGTACTTCTTCGCCCAGAACCTGCCCGTGGGCACGGTGTGCCACGGACCGCAGGTGCCGGCGGCCTACGGCCTGCTGAAGGGTCGCAAGACGGCCGCGTTCGGACCGTTGGCCGTTGACATGGAGATCGCCGGCGCGACGGTCGTCGACGAGCCCGACGTCGTCGACGGGAACATGGTCTCCTGCCGGGGCTGGCCGGATCTGCCGGAGTGGTCGCGGGCGTTCGTGTCGGTCCTCGAACGCTCCAGCGCCGCGGCCTGACCGCCGTCGCGTGAGCTTTCCCGTGGGTGGCGCGCGCCCGGACGTGGCGAGGACGACGCGCCCCGGCATCGAGGGACGGACGGTCCGGGCCGCCGGGTGGGAGACCTATGTGCGCGAGGCGGGTTCCGGCCCGCAGGTCGTCCTGCTGCACGGCTCCGGCCCGGGCACCACGGGCGCCGCCTGGGAGCCGCTCATGGCCGCGATGGCGCCCCGCTTCCGCGTCATCGCGCCCGACTTCGCCGGCTTCGGCCGGAGCAGGCCGCTCCCAGGTTCGGCGTCCGACGACGGGTCCGACGGGTCCGACGGGGAGCACCCCTACGGCCGCCGCGCGTGGACGGCGCAGGTCCTTCAGCTCCTGGACGAGCTGGCGCTGGACCGCTGCGCCGTCGTCGGCAACTCCATGGGCGGCGCCATCGCACTGTCGGTGGCGCATGCCCGGCCGCGGACGGTCACCCGGCTGGTGGGGATCGGCACCCTCGGGCTCGACATGCCGCTGCCGCCGGGTCTGGACCAGCTCTGGGCGTACCGGCCCGGGCGCGCGGCGGCCCGCGGGCTCCTTGAGCTGCTGCACGTCGACGAGGCGTTCCGCACCGACGAGGCCGTCGAGGCGCGGCTGGCCGCCACGCTCGAACCGGGTCCGCGCGAGGCGTTCGCCGCCATGTTCCCGCCGCCGCGCGAGCGATGGGTGCGTGACCTCGCGCTGACCGCCGGCGAGCTGGCGCAGATCCGGGCGCCCACGCTCCTGGTGCACGGCGTGGAGGATCGCGTCGTGCCCCTGGAGTCCAGCACCCTGCGCCTTCTGCACCTGCTGACCGATGTGCGGGCGCACCTGTTCGGGGCGTGCGGGCACGCCTCACCGGCCGAACGACCGACGGAGCTGCACCGGCTCCTGACGACCTTCCTGGAGGAGTCATAGACGGCATCGACGACTTCGCGATCCTGCGCACACCCGCCCAGGTGATCTTCGGCGCCGGGATGGCCTCGGCGACGGGTCCTCTCGCCGCCGGGTACGGCGACCGCGCGCTGGTCGTCACCGATCCGAACATCGCCGGGTCGCCCGGGTTCGCCTCGGTGCGCACCTCGCTGCACGAGGCGGGTGTCGACGTACACGTCTTCTCCGAGGCCGTCGTGGACGTGCCGCAGAGCACCATCACCGAAGCGGTCGAGTACGCCGCGGAGTACCGGCCGGACGTGGTCGTCGCCGTCGGGGGCGGGAGCACCATCGACCTCGCGAAGGTCACCGCGCTGTTGGCGAGCCATCCAGGCCCGCTGAGCACCTACTACCCCGTGGAGTCGGTGCCGGGTCCCGTGCTGCCGCTGATCGCGGTGCCCACCACGGCCGGGACGGGCTCGGAGGTCACGCCGGTCTCGGTGATCACCGACGCGACGACGCAGATGAAGGTCGGCATCGCCAGTCGGCACCTCATCCCGCGGCACGCGCTCTGCGACCCGCTGCTGACCGTGGGCGCACCGCGGACGGTGACCGCTCACTCGGGGATGGACGCGCTGGCCCACGCCGTGGAGTCCTACATGGCGATCCGCCAGCCCCCGGCCCCGTCCTCGGTGCTCGCCCGGCCGCAGGTCGGCAAGAACCTGCTCTCCGACACCCTCGCACTGACCGCGGCCGGCGGCATCTCCGCGAACCTGGCCCGCGTCGTCGACGACGGGGACGACCTGGACGCCCGGTCGGCGATGCTCTACGGCAGCCTGCTCGCCGGCATCGCCTTCGGCAACGCCGGCGTCACCGCCGCGCACGCCCTCCAGTTCGCGGTCGGGGCGGCGACCCACACGTCGCACGGGCTCGGGACCGGTCTCCTGCTCCCCTACGTCATGGAGTTCAACCGGCCGGCGCGCCTCGCCGAGATGGCCGCTCTGGCCGGGGTGATGGAGTGCACCGACCCCGTGGCAGCGGTCCACGAGCTGGGGCTGCGGGTCGGGCTGCCCGCGTCGCTGGCCGAGATCGGGGTCGAGGCCGGTGAGGTCCGCGGACTTGCCGAGGCTTCGATCGGCATCAGGAGACTCATCGACAACAACCCCGTGCGGCTCGACGTGGACGCGCTCGAACAGATCCTGATGGCGGCCTGGCACGGCGAGCCGAACCGGCTCAGCGAGGCACGCGTGTGAGGTCGCGGACCGCGCGCTCAAGATGCCGAGCAGGGCCATTCGCTCAAGACCAGGGTGGTGCGGAAGCTATTGACGCTCCCGTGAACCACGGTCATCATACGTATCACATTCAGCAAGTCGACCAATGGTCGAAATATCGAACATTGCCGCTCAGGCGGCGAGCCGCACCACCCAGGCATCGCATCGCCCGCACCGTCAGGGGCTCCCCCAACCTCGTTGGCGTTCACGGCAACGCGCCACGCGGAATACCCGGGGTGGATCCGACGGCCCCACCACCGGCGCCGGACATGCGATACGGACCCCCCACGAGAGGTCAGTGTCATGCCCTCGTCACAATCGCCATCATCGCCGTTCTCATTAAGCCGCCGCGGACTGCTCGCCACGGCCGGCGCCGCCGCGGCCGGCGGCCTGCTGCTGAGGGTCGGCACCGCACGGGCCGCCGGCCGCCTGCAGGAGTACACCCCGGACTGGCCGTCGGTCGACCAGCACCCACCGGCTCCCGAGTGGTTCCAGGACGCCAAGTTCGGCATCTACTTCCACTGGGGGGTCTACAGCGTCCCCGCGTTCGGCAACGAGTGGTACCCCCGCAACATGTACGCCGGCGGCTCCGCCGAGAACGCCCATCACGGCGCCACCTACGGGGACCCGTCCGCGTGGCCGTACCACAACTTCATCAACGGCGCCCAGGACCTCGCCGGCAACCACGTGCAGTTCGCCCCGAAACTCGCCTCCCAGGGCGGCGCCTTCGACCCCGAGGAGTGGGCGCAGCTGTTCGCCGACGCCGGCGCCAGGTTCGCCGGGCCGGTGGCCGAGCACCACGACGGCTACTCGATGTGGGACAGCGCGGTGAACGAGTGGAACTCGGTCGCCACCGGACCTGGGCTCGACCTGGTGGGCCTGCACGCCGACGCCATCCGGGCGCAGGGCCTGAAGTTCATGGTGTCCCTGCACCACGCCTACCACTTCACCGGCTACTACGAGCACGTACCGGCGCAGTCCGACCCCAGCCTCCAGAAGCTGTACGGCCAGCTCGACCGGAACGCGGGCAGCCAGCTCTGGTACGACAAGCTCGCAGAGGTCATCGACGGGTACGAACCCGACCTCATCTGGCATGACTTCAACCTGCCGCAGGTCAACGAGGACAAGCGGCTGGAGTTCCTCGCGTACTACTTCAACCGGGCCCTCGCCTGGGAGAAGGACGTGGTCGTCACCTACAAGGACGGCTTCAACGACAAGGGCGAGGTCTTCGACTACGAACGCGGCGGTCCGGCCGACATCCAGATCCCCTACTGGCTGACCGACGACAGCATCTCCAGCTCCAGCTGGTGCTACACCGAGGGCATCGGCTACTACTCGCTGGCGGCCATGCTCCACTCGCTGATCGACCGGGTCAGCAAGAACGGCAACATGCTGCTCAACATCGCGCCGATGGCCGACGGCACCATCCCCGAGGAGCAGCAGGCGCTCCTGCGGGGCTTCGGGGACTACCTCGGGCGCTTCGGCGAGTCCATCTACGCCACCCGGGCGTGGACGGACTACGGCGAGGGCCCGACGGAGATGGGCGGCGGTTCCTTCACCGAGCCGGTGGCGGGAACCAGCGAGGACATCCGGTTCACCCGCGGCAAGGACAACACGGTGCTGTACGCGACGGTGCTCGGCTGGCCGGGCGGCATGCTCACCGTGACGACGCTGAGCGCGGACCGGATCGACCTGAGCACCCTGACGGCCGCTCAGCTCCTCGACTCCACGGCCGGGTCGTACATCGACCTGCCCGACACCGTCCAGGACGGTGCCGGCCTGCACGTCTCGATGCCCGCGTCCGACGCGCCGTTCGACGCCCTGGCCTACGTGATCAAGCTGACCTTCTCCGGCGAGATCCCCGACCTGCGCGGGTGAGGACTGCCCGGCACCGGCACTCCCGTCCCCGACACCCGCATCCCCCACCCTGTCACCCGCAAAGGAGCAGACAGTGCAGCCCCCATCGGTTCATCTCCCGGTACGCACCCCGCGCAGGCGGCGCTCCCCGGCCGCGATCGCGGTGTCCCTCATGGCGCTGCTGGCCGCCGTACTGGCCACCGCGTCGACGTCGTCCGCCGAGGTCTCGGCACAGGCCGAAGGCACCTGCGACATCTACGAGTCAGGCGGCACGCCCTGCATCGCCGCGCACAGCACGACCCGCGCGCTCTACGGCTCGTACGACGGCAGCCTCTACCAGATCCGGCGCGCCTCGGACGACACGACCCTCGACATCGGCGTGCTGACGGCGGGCGGCCCCGCCGACGGCACGGCGCAGGACGCGTTCTGCGCCGGCACCTCGTGCGTCGTCACCGTCGTCTACGACCAGTCCGGCAACGGCAACGACCTCTGGTACCAGGGATCGGAGCAGGTTCCCGGCTCCGACCAGAGCAGCCCCGCAGACGCGATGACCGAGTCGCTGGCGGTCGGCGGCGACAAGGTCTACTCACTCCACATCAAGCCCGGGAACAGCTACTGGCGTGACGGCCACGAGACGGGCGTTCCCACCGGCGCCGATCCCGAGGGCATGTACATGGTCACCAGCGGCACACACGTCAACGGCGGCTGCTGCTTCGACTACGGCAACAGCGAGACGACGAGGACGGCCGACGGCGCCGGCACCATGGACGCGATCAACTTCAGCACGCAGTGCTGGTTCGGCGGGTGCGAGGGAACGGGCCCGTGGGTGCAGGCGGACCTCGAATGGGGCCTCTACCCCGGCGGGAGCCAGCAGTGGAACCCCCAGCAGCGTGCCTTCACCGACCCGTACGTCACGGCGATGCTCAAGAACAACGGGACGACACGGTTCGCTCTCAAGGGCGCCGACGCCCAGTCCGGCAACCTCACCACGCTGTGGGACGGGTCGCTGCCCCCGGGATACAGCCCCATGAAGAAGCAGGGTGCCATCGTCCTGGGCAGCGGCGGCGACTGCTGCAAGCCCGGCGGCGGCGCCAACCTCAGCGAGGGCACCTTCTATGAAGGAGCCATGGTCTCCGGCTACCCGTCGGACGAGACCGAGGAATCGGTGCAGGCCAACATCACGGCCGCCGGCTACGCATCATCGGCCAACGGCGGGTGACACAGCGCCGGTCTGACAGCGACGGTTCCCGCCGCCGCCCGGACCCGGCCCGCTTGCCCAGGACACCTTCCCTTCTCCGGCCGGCAGCGCCGGAGCCGCATCCCATTCGAGAGGAACCCCCCACATGAAGAAACAACACCGCAGACGCCCACGCGCCCTCGTGGCGCTCGCCATGGCGCCGCTGCTGGCGGCCGGCGCCCTGACGGCGACCGCGTCCCAGGCCCAGGCCGCCGAGTCCCGGGTCCTGCTGTTCACCAGGGCCGTCGGCTACGTCCACGACTCCATACCGGCCGGCATCCAGATGTTCCAGGAGGAGGCGGCCGAGCAGGACATCGAACTCGTCCAGACCGACGACCCGGCCGTCTTCGACGACGCCGAGCTCGCCGGGTTCGACGCCGTCGTCATGCTCCAGAACTCCGGCATGGTCTGGGACACCGACGCACAGCGCCAGGCCATGCAGGACTACATCACCGGCGGCGGGGGCGTGGTGGCCATCCACAACACCCTCGACGCGGGCATCGAGGACCAGTTCCCCTGGTGGGACGACACCATCAACGGCGGCGCCCACATGCCCGGCCACGCCGCCGGCGGCCAGAACGGCACCGTCCACGTCGAGGACCCGGACCACCCCTCGACCCAGGAGCTCCCCGCATCCTGGACGAAGACCGAGGAGTGGTACAACTTCGCCCCCAACCCGCGGCCGAACGTCCACGTGCTCGCCACCGTCGACGAATCGACCTACGACCCGGGCCAGTTCGCGATGGGCGACGACCATCCCATCTCCTGGTGCAGCGTCGCCTCCGGCGGAAAGGTCTGGGCCACCGCCATGGGTCACGACGCCGCCACCTACGCGGAGGAGCACTTCCGCAACCACGTGATGGGCGGCGTGCAGTGGGCGACGGGCACCGCGCCGGGCGAGTGCGGGGAAGCGGCACCCAACCAGGGCACCTTCGAGAAGAAGACGCTCGACGACGACACCCTCGATCCCATGGAACTGGACGTCGCACCGGACGGCCGCGTGTTCTACATCCAGCGCGGCGGCGCGGTGCGCATCTTCGACCCGGCGACCCAGTCCACCACCAACGCCGGAAACCTCAAGGTGTACACCGGCGGTGAGGACGGGCTCATCGGGCTGGCCCTCGACCCGGACTTCGCCACCAACAACAAGGTCTACCTCAACTACTCCCCCGCCGACAGCGCGGAAGACGTCAACAGAGTGTCCGCCTTCACCCTTCAGGGAAACACTCTGGATCTGGCAAGCGAGCAGAAGGTGCTCGACGTCCCCGCCTACCGCGACCGGACGTTCCCGGAGCCCGGACACACCGGCGGCAGCCTCGACTTCGGCCCGGACGGCAGCCTGTACATCGGCACGGGCGACGACACGGCGCCCAACCTCGAACCGGCCTGGCAGGGCTACGCCCCGCTGGACTGGCGCCCGGGCCACGAGATGCAGGACTCCGCGCGCACCGCCGGCAACACCAACGACCTGCGCGGCAAGATCCTGCGTGTCCAGCCCACCGACGGCGGCGGATACACCGTCCCCGACGGCAACCTCTTCCCCGCGGGAACGGCGGACACCCGTCCCGAGATCTACGCCATGGGCTTCCGCAACCCGTTCCGCTTCTCCGTGGACCCCGCCACCGGCGACGTGCACATGGCCGACTACGGACCTGACCGCCGTGGTGGGACCGACAACCGCGGCCCCGCGGGCCTGGGCGAGTTCAACGTCATCACCGAGCCCGGCAACTACGGCTGGCCCTTCTGCCACGGCAACAACGAGGCCTACGCCCCGTACAACCCCGACAACGGCCAGGTCGGCCAGAAGTTCGACTGCGCCAATCCCGTCAACGAGTCCCCCAACAACACCGGGCTGACCGAGCTGCCGCCTGTCCAGCAGCCCGACATGTGGTACGGCTACGGCGCCTCGGCGGAGTTCCCCGAACTCGGCCAGGGCGGCATCGCCCCGATGGCCGGACCCGTCTACCGCTTCGACGCCGACAACACCTCCACCACCAAGTTCCCGGAGGCATTCGACGGCTCGTCGTTCTTCTACGAGTGGGACCGCGGCTTCATCAAGGAGATGCGCTTCGACGGCGGCGGGCTGGGGTCCGTCAACGCCTTCATGTCCGGCACCAGGTTCATCAAGCCGATGGACATGACCTTCGGCCCGGACGGCTCGCTCTACGTCCTGGAGTGGGGCAGCGCCTTCAACGGCGGCAACAACGACTCCGGCCTCTACCGCATCGACCACGTAGGCGCCGCAGCCACCGGCTGACCCGTCGGATTCCAGACGCCCTGAGTCTGGGACGTTCCCGGACCACCGGGCCACGCAGCACTCCCGCAGGCCCTCCGGTTCACCGGAGGGCCTGCGGGCACCCCACACAAGGAGGCAAAACCACCATGCGCCGCCCCCACCGCAAGCGCAGCCTGCACCGTCTCGCCGCCGCCCTCGCCGCCGCGACGGCCACAGTTCTGATCGCCACCGGCCCCGGAGCCGCCCAGCCGCCGCCCCGGACCCTCGACGACACCGTCACCGTCGACTTCTCGGCCGACCTGGGCGCTCCCCAGCACCACGCCTCCGGCATCCTCTACGGCATCACCGAGGACGGCTCCAATCCGCCGGACGAGTTCTTCACCGGCATCGACTTCCGCTACGAACGGGCCGGCGGCGCCCAACTCGCCCCCGGGGGCTGGGTCTCCGACGGCTACGAGCGGCGCTGGAACTCCACGCTCGCCCAGTACCGGCGCACCGTCGACCTCGGCGGCACGTTCCAGATGCTGCCCCACGATCTCTGGGGTGCCGACGGCAGCGCCATCCCCCGCTTCCCCGGCGACAACGGCGACTGGTCGGACTACGACGCCTTCCTCGACCGCCTGATCTCGGACATCCAGGCCGCCGACATCAATCCGCAGTGGGATATCTGGAACGAGCCCGACCTCTCGATATTCTGGAACCGGTCCCAGGAGCAATACCTGGAAATGTGGGACCGCACCTACGCCAGGATCCGCGAGGAACTCCCGAACGCGGTGATCGTCGGCCCCAGCAGCGCGAACGAGCCCGCTCAGGGCAACGGCTGGTGGAGCGCGTACCTCGACCACATTGCGGCTTCCGGCACCGTGCCCGACATCCTCAGCTGGCACGAGATCGGCGGCAGCCCGCACGGCCAGGACCCCGTGGGCAGCAAGGCAGCCCTGCAGGACATGATCGCCGCGCGCGGCATCACCGTAGACGAGTTTCAGGTCAACGAATACGCCTGGCCCGAGCAGCAGAATCCGGGCAACTCGGGGTGGTTCATCGCCCGCCTGGAGCACGCCGACGTCGACGGCCTGCGCGCCAACTGGGGCTCGGGCAACGGCCTCCACGACAACTTGGCCGGACTCGTCACCCAGGCCGGCGGTGCCTATCAGCCATTGGGCGACTGGCAGCTGTACCACGCTTACGCCCAGATGACCGGCACCCGCGCCGACGTCACCCCGGGCGCCGATCTCGACGGATACGCGACCGGCGACGACGAGGCGCACCGCGCCTCCGTCCTCCTGGGCACCAAGGGCTCCACCGGCAACATGTCCGTCGACCTCACCGGCCTCGACGCCGTGACCGGCCTGGTCCAGGACGGCACCGTGCGCGCCGTCGTCGAGCGCGTGCCGTGGAAGAACGGCGGCGTGGTGAACGGCCCGGAAGCCGTGTCCGACGAGGTGCTGACGGTCGAGGGCGACGCGGCCACGGTCACCGTCCCGTGGACCGACTATCACGACGCCTACACCGTCACGCTGCTCCCGCCGGAAGCGTCGTCACCCTGACGTACCGCACTCGGCCCGCATTCCCCGCGGGCGGGTGCAGCAGGGCCCTGACCAGGACGTGCGTCCTGGTCAGGGCCCTTTCTCGGGCGGCCGGGGCGGTAGCCCCGTGGGTCTCCCGTGGGTCTACTGGGCCGACGGCTCGTAGGGGCACTTGTGCTGGTACCTGGCGACGCCGTCGGTGTCCGCCATCTCCGGGCAGAAGAACTGGGTGTAGCGGGTGTCGTTGTCGATCCAGACCTTCAGCCACGGGATCGTCAGGCGCGTGACGTTCGCGTTCCCCCACACGGGGAATCCGTGACCGCCGCTGCTGAGCTGGACGTAGGCACCGGGGGTGCCGGCCGGCAGGGTGGCGTAGAGCCCGTCGAGAGCGCCGGGGGTGATGACGGTGTCGTCCTCTGCGCCCATGATCATCGTCGGGACCTGGAGGTTGGCCAGGTCCTGCGAGAACGAGGCGGGCGCGAAGGGAACCGCGGCCTGGAGGTCCGGCCGCTGCGTGGCCGCGTGGATGGCGCCGCCGCCGCCCATGGAGTGGCCCATCACGCCCAGCCGGTCGGGATCGACGCGGTCGCTGACCGGGCTCTGCTGGGTGAGGTAATCCAGTGCGGCCAGCAGTTGCTCGCCGCGGGCGTTGTCCCAGTCGGTGGGGGTGTTGGTGTCGATGCCGATGACGACGAAGCCGAAGGAGGCGATCCAGTGCCCCATCCAGGCGCCTTCGGCGTCCCAGCTTGCGGTGTAGCCGGGCACGACCGCGACCGCGCCCCACGTGCCCAGGCTGGTGTCGGTGGGGTAGTAGATCTTCCCGCCGTTGAAGCCGTGGCCGGGCTCGACGTCTATCTCCTCGGTGGCGAACGTCCCGCGCTCGGCCCTGACGCTCTCCACCGTGGGGTCCGGGCCCCGCTCGTACGAGTCCTGCTGGGCGGACGCGGGTTGCATCGCGACCACCGCCATGATCAGGCTGAGGACGGCGGCGAGCGCGGACGCGCCGAGCCGGCTCCACCCGCTTCTCGCGCGGGGGCGTGCCCGGCGGCTCGTCGCGAAGCCCGCGGGCACCGCGATCCTGGTGACATTGCGTTGCATGCTCGTGTGCCTCCTTGTCACTGTGCTGGCCGGGCCATCGCGTGGCTGGCTGCCGCACGAGGCCGACCGGCGTCGTTGCCGATAGGGGGCCGGATCACGGGACACCGGGACTGTTCACTCAGGTACATGCGGATGGCGCTCCGGGACGTGGGCTTGCCGGACGCCACGGAGGAGGGCACAGGTCGTACGGAATATCGAACGACGATCGGCTTTCCGAACGGAAAGTAGGCTCGAAGCGTGTCCACGTCAATGCCTGGAACACGACGAATCCGCTCCGGCCGGCTCCGGCAGGAGCCGTGCCCGCTCCGCGCCGAGCGCGGAGATGCTCCGCACCAAGCGCCTCAGATCTCCGGCCGATCGCCGGCCCACGGGTGCGCGCGCTCGAGCTGGCCGGCGAGCGACAGCAGCCGGTGCTCGGCGTACGCCGGCCCGACCAGCTGCACGCCGACCGGCAGGCCCAGCTCGTCCCGGGACACCGGAACGGCCGCCGCCGGGTAGCCGAGCACGTTCCACGTCGGGTAGTACGCGATACCCATGGTCAGCGCGGCGAGGGTGTGCGTCGCGCCCGCGCCGTGGTAGCGGCCGATCCGCGGCTGCCTGGTGGTCCAGCCCGGCTGGAGCAGCACGTCGTAGTCGCCGAAGAACGCGCGCATCACCGCGTCCAGCCGGGACTCGGCGGCCCGTACCCTGGCCAGCGCGCCGACCGGGATGCGTCGGCCGAACGCGGCGACCCGGCGGGTGCGCGGCTCCAGCCATTCCGGGTGGGGCAGGGCGCCGACGTCGTCGGCGACCCCGCGCAGGTAGCGCGCCATGAACTGGGTGCTCGGCCGGATGCCGAGCGGCGGGTCGGCCTCGGTCACCTCGTGGCCGAACGCGCGCAGGCGTTCCGCCGTCTCCAGCACGGCCTGCCTGCGCACCGGCTCGATCGGCGGCTGCTTGCCCAGGGGCGCCTTCCAGGCCAGCGCGATCCGCAGCCGGCCGGGGTCGGCGTCGGCGGAGTCGCGGTAGAGCCTGCCGGGGTGGTGGTCCTCGTCGACGACTGCGTCGAGCATCACGGCCGCGTCGGCCACTCGCCGCCCGAGCGGGCCGAGGACCGACAGGCCGTGCCAGTGCTCGTTGCCGGCCGGGTCGGTGCCCAAGTCGATCAGCCCGCGGGTGGTCTTGAGCCCGAACACGCCGCAGAAGTTCGACGGTATGCGCACCGAGCCGCCGCCGTCGGTGCCGGTGGCGAGGCCGACTATCCCGGCGGCGACCGCCGCCGCCGACCCGCCGGACGAGCCGCCCGGGGTGTGGTCGGGGCCCCACGGATTGCGGGTTGCACCGTGGGCGAGGGTCTCGGTGAACGGCCACAGGCACCGGTCCGGCGTGTGCGTGTGCCCGACGATCACGGCGCCGGCCCCACGCATCCTGGCCACGGCCGGCGCGTCCCGCTCCGCCGGCGGAAGCTGCGCCCGCCCGCCCCGCGCGGCGACCTCACCGGCCACCTCCGTGTCGTCCTTGACGGCGACGGGCACGCCGAGCAGCGGGGTGCGCACCCCGGCGTCGAGCCGCCGCTGGGCCTCGGCCGCCTGGGCCCGCGCGCTGTCGGCGTAGACGGCGCGGAAGAGGTTCAACCGCGGATTGACCGCATCCGCGCGGCGCAGCACCGCTTCGAGCAGCTCGGGTGCCGTAGCGGCGCCATCGCGCAACGCCTGCGCCTGCGCGGCGGCGCCGGCCCACAACAGCTCACCGATGTCAGCCTGCTCATCCGGCGGCTGTACAGTGCCCACGCCCGCTGCCTCCCGCCCGACCGGCTGACTTGACCAGCCTTCCAGCACACGGCCGGAACGCGGACAGCGGGGTCTAGGAGTGCGAGGCGCAACTGCCTGATCGACCGCCAAAGTCCGCGGCCAGCGCCGCGTAGATGTACTCGCTGCCCCAGCGATCCCCATCGAGGTCGTTCTCGACCAGGTGCGCCTCCCGACGCATCCCGAGGCGCTCACAGACCCGCACAGACCCGGTGTTCTCCACATCCAGCCGTGCGTAGAGCCGGTGCACGCCCAGCCTGTCGAAGGCAAACCCGGCCAGCACCACGGCCGCCTCAGTCGCATAGCCGTGCCCCTGGTGACGTGGGTCGACAGTCCAGCCGATCTCGGCCTGGGCGGCGCGGGCATCGGCCAGGGTGAGCGTCACCTCGCCAAGGAGGCCGGGCTCATCGCGTCGGCACACAGCAAGCGCCAGCTTGTCCCCGTCGGCGCACCAAACCGAGTGCGCCGCGCGCTCGGCCGCAACCTGCTCGCTGCGCTCCCGCGTGTGCGCCGGCCGATACAAGTAGCGCGCCACGCTCGACAGGCTCTGGTAGGCGTACAGGTCGTCGGCGTCGCCGGGAGTGAACAGACGCAGCGACAACCGGGGCGTGGTCATCGGCAGCAGTGAGGCGACGTCCATGCGGACCTCCGGGACGCGGATTTGGATCAAGATGCAGAACTGATCGTCGCATCACGACTGACGGACAGCCACGCCTTTTCCACAGCAGCGCCCGACAGCCCCACTCCACCACGAGGCACGGCATTCCAGGAGTTGTGTACTGACCCACGCTCCTAGCTCGCGCTTGCGGGTGGCGAAGAACGACCCTGCCAGGGCGTTGTCCCAGCCCCCCGGTCCGCGCCTCGGCAGCGCCGATCCGCAGGACGGGCCCGTCGTCCAGTCCCAGCACCACGACGAACCCACCCGTGGGCGCCGGCTCGGCCCGGACGCTGCGTACCGTCTGCCACCGGCCCAGCACCCTGACCTGCCGGCCGGGTTGAAGCGTCACCGCCGCCACCTCCCGCTCGGCGGGGACGGCCACGATGTCCGACGCTTTCAGCTCCGCCCAGACCGTCTTCCCGATGCCACACGCGCGTTCCTCTACGCCCCAGCGGTGGGCCAGGGCCTCCACGACAAGCAGGCCACGCCCGCCGGTCTCGTCCCCGCCCGGACGCCGCACCTCCGGCGTACCGTCCCCCGCGTCACTCACCTCCAGCCGCAGCAGCCCGTCCCCTTGGGAGTGCGCGATGCGCACTCCCACCTGCCGGTCAGGCGGGACGGGGACCCGCAGGGCGTTGGTCACCAGCTCGGAGAGCACCAACTCTGCGGTGTCGACGACGTCCCGGGGGACGTGCCACTCGCCGAGTGCCGCGTGCAGCAGTGCCCGCGCTCGGGGGACGGTGCTGCGGCGCCGAGGGAGGCGGAAGGTGATCTCGCGAGCATTCGGCTGCTCGGGCTGCATGGCCAAAGCGACCCCCTGAAGTTCATGGCGGACTACCTCGCCACGGCGAGGCATGACCGGGTCAACCGGCATTCGCAGCGTAGATTCCATGCAAAATTGCATAGAGCCTTTAGGGCGCGATTCACTCTTTCGAGGCGACTACCCCGTCTCCCGGTCCTGCGGCTGGTAGGCAGTTACCCATGCCTTCTGTGAAGCCCTCCACCATGCTCGGCAGACAACTCGGCGATGAACTCAAGCGACTCCGTGAAGTCGCAGGCGTGTCCATGACCGAGGCCGCTGACGCACTCGACTGCACCAAGGGGAAGATCAGCCGCATGGAGAACGGCCACGTCCCCGTCCGTGGACCTGACCTCAACACCCTGGTGACCACCTACAGGATCGAGGATCAGGAGACCCGTGACCGCCTGAGCGCGCTCGCTCGACAGGCCAACCGCCGTCGGCGCGACGGCTGGTGGCACCAGTACGGCTCCGTGCTCGGTGACGCCTACCGGGACCAGATCGAGCTGGAGGCCATCTGCGACCGGGTACGCACGTACGAAGTACAGCTCGTTCCGGGACTTCTGCAAACTGCCGAGTACGGGCGCGCAGTGACAGTCGCCTCCCGGGCCTGGCAGACAGCCGAGGAGATCGACAGCTTCGTGAACGTACGCCTGGCCCGCCAGCAGCGACTCACCGACGAGACACCGCTGGAGGTGTGGGCAGTACTGGCAGAAGGAGTCCTCCACCAGCACGTCGGCGGCCCCACGGTAATGGAGAAGCAATTGCGGCACTTGCTGACGACGGCCGAGCTGCCCAACGTCACCATCCAGGTGCTGCCGTTCGCACGCGGCGCCCATTCAGGTATGTTCGGCCCGTACCTGGTGCTGACCTTCCCCCAGGTGGCATCACTCGACCTCGTGCTGACCGAGACCCCGACCGGGAACATCTGGGTAGAGCGGGAGCCCGACGTCGCCTACTACCGCACCCTCTTCGACGACGCACGCACCACCGCGCTTCCTCCGACGGAGTCGCACGCGCTGATCCATCGCATGGCGAAGGAGTACCGACCATGAGCCGTGGCCACGGCATAGCCACCGCCCTCGCGGACGCCGCATGGCGCACCAGCAGCTACAGCGGCGGGCAGGGCAACTGCGTCGAAGTAGCTCAAGATCTCCCTCACGAAGTCGCGGTACGTGACAGCAAGGACCGCGAGGGCCCGGTACTCGTCTTCAGCCGCGACGCATGGGCCACCTTCCTCGACCACCTTCGCTGAGCCGACCAGGGTGGACGCCGGCGCTGCAGCGTGAACGCGGTAGGGAGTGGGCGGGCGCCAGAGCTCATTCAAGGAGTGATCCGCTACGGAATGTGACCCTGCGATTTCCGGGTCAGGTGAAGCCGGCGCTCATCTGCAGGGAGGGCAGCATGACGGTTATGGCCGGCCGACCAACTGACGCCCCCGGCGCAGAACTGATCCCCCGCCCGGAGCGGACGCCGGACGCCCTACATACGGCTCTCGCACAGGTTGCCCCGCACCGCCTCGCCGAGATGGAGCAGCAGAAGAACGAGGCGATCGCCTTGTCGGTGAACTCGGGCTCGATCGCTCCGCTGCGCGGCTTCTTGATCACTTGGGCCACCCACATCGAGATCGCGCGGCACGTCGGCACGGCTCACCGGTTGCGCGTCGCCGAGCGCGCTACTCAGACCCTGGACCGGGACGATCCCGCGTGGAAGATCGCGATGGACGACATCCGGGCGATCTTCGATGCAGCCCGCACGGCGGTGGGTGGTGCATGACCTGGGCTTGGGAGTACGAGCCCAACGAGCAATTCGTCATCGGAGGAGAGAGCCCCGTTCCGCCGGCCCTGGTGGTCACGAGCGCGTATAAGTCCTTCAGGTCACCGCCCTCTGACCAGCGGAGCGCGGCCACCCCGCCCCCGGCTAGCCATAACCACCCCCGGCGCCGGCCGGGCTCTAACGTCGCCGTTTCGGTTGACGCTGGTGACTGCGGGCCCTTCCAGCCTCAGACGGGATGCGTCCGTCAACTTGCGGACCGCCGACCGCGTCACAGAGGAAGAAGATCCGGGGCGCCAAGCCTGCGCATCAACGAAGAGGCCGCACAGCTCCCCAGAAGCTGTAATAGTTTCTGTACTAGACTTGCCCTCATGAAGTCACCCCGCCCCGGCGGCACGGAGAACATCTCCGTCTCGATGCCATCGGAACTCCTCGGTGCTCTGCGCACGCGCACCGGCAAGCGCGGCGTGTCCGCCTACGTGACCGCGGCGGTCCGGCATCAGCTCGCGATGGACGGCCTCGCGGAGATCGTGGCCGCCTACGAAGCCGAGCACGAACCGTTGAGCGAGGCCGAGGTCCAGGCCGCGCAGCGCGAACTGTTCGGTGACGCACCGGCACCGTACGCGTCCGGCGACAGCGCCGCATGAAGGCACCCGCGGCCAGGTCCCTGGTCCTTGACGCCCAGGCGCTGTCGCTGCTTCTGCGCAACGACCGCCAGATGATCACCCGGATCGAGGCCGCACGGCGCGTAGGCGTGCCTGTCCTCGTGTCGGCCCTGACAGTGGTGGAGGCCGTCTACGGGAAGACGGATACCGCCCGGCTGCATGGGGTGCTCTCCCGGCTTCAGGTGCAGGACGTCACTCAGGCGGACAGCCTTACCGCGGTGCAGTTGCTGAGCGACGCCGGGGGCCTGCACGGTCACAAGTACGCCATCGACGCTCTCGTCGCCGCGATGGCGCTCCGCGTCCCGGCGCCCGTCCTGGTGCTGACCTCGGACCGCGACGACTGGTCGAAACTGTGTGGCGATCGCGTACAGATCAAGGATGTCTGAGCGTGACGTCTCACCCAGCACGCCACCCGACCTGCTGATCTGCGGTTCTTCCCGGGGCAGCGGGGCGGCCGTTCTCCACGCCTTCGAGGTGTCGAGCCACGAAGGACAAGAGAACGGCCGCCGCGTGTGAGTCTCCCGGTCCGGCGCTCACTGTCAGCCGGCGCTGCCTTCCCGCAGGGTGGTCTCGGCCCGGTTCCCGGCGTAGTCCTCGATCTCGGCGGTCACCTTGCTGTCCGCGCTGGACAGCGTGACCGACAGTGCGTCCAGGGTGGTGCGGCCGCGGATCATGCGGTCGCGCTCGCCCTGGCTGTACGTGGTGTCGAACGGGATCGGCTCGCCGTTCTCGTACACCGTGAGGGTGTGCCAGTCGGCCAGGGTGGGCTGGGTGAGCCGGAGTGAGGTTCCGGACAGCTCGACGGCGGACTTCGGGTACGGCTCGATCTCGGTGTCGGCGAAGCTTCCCGTGGCCGCGACGGTGCTGCCGGCGCCGGCGGGGTCCACCGTGGCGACGAAGGCTGCGCCGTCGGCCGGAGTGCCGCGGAAGGTGGCCGAGGTCTCGCCGCCGCCCGGGGCGAGGACGATGCTCCGGTGGTAGCCCGACCGGTCTCCGTCCTCCGCTGCCAGGGTGACCACGCCGCCCGCGGGGACGGGCTCGTCCCAGGCCACGGTCACCGTGCCGGCCTCGGAGGCCCGGGCGGTGACGTCACCCGGGCCGCGGGTGAAGTCGTACGGGATGGTCGCCGGCTCGCTCTTGCTGCCGTCCTTCCCGACGGCCACCAGCTGGAGCGTTCCCTTGGTGCCGGTGAAGTGCTTGGCGTAGAGGTTGTCGTCGTAGACGCCGCCGAGGTACTCGCCGTCGGCGTAGACGTCGTAGCGGACGACGTCCTCGTAGTCGTCGAGGTCCCACCCCAGGTACAGCTCGTCGGTGGCGGTCAGGGCCTGGTCGATGTGGAAGCCGGTGGGCGCGGCCGGGGTGTGGTCGGCGCCGTCCGTGAGCGTGAGGGCGCCGAGGTTGACCTGGAAGTCGTCGATCGGGCCGGCCTCGGGGGCGAGGCCGAGCCCGAGCGTGGAGACCGTCTCGCCGGCGTACGCGGAGAGGTCGGCGGTCGCAGTGCGCCAGCCGTCGCCGGCGGCTCCGGAGTTCTCGGACTCCTCGATCGGCACGCGGACGGTGTCGTCCGGGTCCGACCCGAGTACGAGCGCGAGGCTCAGCCCGGCCTCGTCCGCGCTCGGTCCGGCATAGGTGAGCTTGACCTTGGATCCGTCCTTCACCCGCAGGTCCGTCTGGTACAGGCGCAGCACCGCGTCACCGGTCAGCTTGCCGCTCACCGCCAGCGAGGAGCCGCCCTCGTACGCGCCGACCGGCTGGTAGTCGAAGCGCTCCGCGGGGACATAGTCCGGGCCGTAGTCGTAGTCGGCCTTCAGGCCGTCCGCACCGTCCCCCTGAAACCACCACTGCCAGGTCACCGGCGTGTCCTGGATGCCGATGTTGCCCCACTCCTGCTCGCCGGCCTGCACTCCGTCGCGCCAGTAGCCGAGGCCGTGTCCGGTGTTGAAGGTGGTGGCGAACGTGGACCCGGTGACGGCGGTGCGCTCGGCGATGTAGGAGGACATGCCCTGCCACTCGCCGTCGGCCGCCGAGCCGGTCCCGGTCGCCGTGCCGGTCCACCACCGCCGCTCGCGGTCGAAGACCGCCGCCTGCTTGGCGTCGTCGGTCTTGTGCTCGTAGTCCGAGTGGACGAAGTCCGCTCCGAGGGTGGCGATGGCGTTCATCGGTGTGCCGTCATCGCCGAGGTTGTCCCGCAGGTCGTACGGCTGGTCGAACTGGTACATGCCGGCCTCGACCCCGGCGAAGACCTGCGTGCGCGGGTTCACGCCGACGGACTCGGCGTAGGCGGCGGAGTCCGTGAGCTTCTCGTGATCCCACCAGTAGTTGAGGAAGACCGAGTCGGCCAGCGGGCCGCGGTCGTCGTTCTGGACGAACGGGGCGTTCCGCTCGGTGAATTCGTTCTCGTAGAGCTTCTCGCCGGTCCCGGCGTCGACCGAGTCGTACCACTGCACGTACAGGCCCTCGGCGCGCAGTGCGGCGAGGAAGTCCATGTAGTCGTCCACGTCCTCGGCGGCGACGCGGCTCTGCTCCTGGTTGATGAAGTAGCCGTCGAAGCCGAAGTAGTCGGCGACCTCGGCGAGCTTGCGCGCGGCGGGGAAGCCGCCGTTCTCGTCGCGTACGAGCAGCTCGCTGTAGGACTGCGGGCCGCGGTCGTTGTCCGAGAAGAAGACGGTGCCCAGGGACCGGGCACCGTTCTTGTGGGCGGCGTTGGTGTAGCCGGGGTTGGGCAGGTTGACCGCGCCGAACTCGAACCAGCGCTGGGTCCACTCGGCGGCGGGGTCGTAGTACTCCTCGGGCACGCCCTCGGTGGGCATGCCGTGCCAGGAGGCGTACGCGTCGGTGTACTGCCAGTAGTTGAAGAGGTACTGGCTGAACTCGTTGGTGTACGGGTGCGATTCGAAGAACGCGTTGCCGTAGTCGCCGGCCAGGGTGAGCATCTGGGTCTCGGCGGGCAGTGCGGGGTCGCGCTGCGTGGCCGGGTCGGCGTCGGCGCGCTGCTGCAGGGGTATCCGGGCGCGCAGCCTGTCGGCGTCGGTGTCCGTGCGCGGGTCCCAGTCGAGGAGAGAGGTCGCCGAGTAGCCGTGCTGGTACGGCTGGTTCGCTCCCTTGGCGCTCTCCCCCTCCCACGGGAGGGTGTCGGACGCCGACGCCAGAGGCACGCTGACGAGCGTCGCGGTGAGGGCGACGGCGGCGAGTACCGTCCGCCGTCGGGGTACGGGTCTGGCCATGTCTCTCCTTCGAGGGGGATCCCCGCCTTCAGGCGGGGAGGGAATCCGGTCCTGAAACAGCGGGCTGGACGGTGCGGGTCAGACCCTCCACGTGCAGCTCGGTCACGGCCGTCGGCGCGCCCGGGTCTGCGAAGACCCGGGCGGCCGGGATCGTGAAGGTGATCTCGGCCGTCGCGCCGGGTTCGATGGCGAGCCGCCCGAAGGCGAGCAGCTCACGGATCCGGGGCGTGCGCCTCCCGCCCGTGCGGTGGGCGAAGACGGGGATCGCCGTCCCGCTCGGCTCGTCGGACCGGTTCGCCGCGGTCACGGTCACGTCGACGACGTCCGGCCGGACCGCCGCGTCCAGGTCGACGACGGCCACGTCGTGGTAGCCCAGGCCGAATCCGAACGGGAGCAGCACCGGCTCCGGGGCGTCGCGGTAGACGTCCGCCGCGCTCTGCCTGTCGTTGTAGCGCACCGGGACGGCCGCGGGGTGCCGGGGCAGCGTCATCGGCAGCCGCCCGGTGGGCTCTGCCGCGCCCAGGAGCGCGTCGGCGGCGGCCTCGCCACCGTACGGGCCGGGATACCCGGCCCACAGCACCGCGTCGCAGTGCGCGAAGGCGACGGTCAGGACATGTGGCCGGCCGGAGACGACGACGGCGGTCACGGGCGCGTCCGTCGCGCCCCGGACCGCCCGCAGGAGGTCGTCCTGCCCGGCCGGCAGCGAGATGTCGGCGAGGTCGACCCCCTCGCCGCCGGTGGCTTCGCCGGCCCGTCCGGCGATGGCGCCGTTGTCCGCGAAGGCGTCGTCGTAGGAGCGGTGGCTGGTGCCGCCGATCACCGCGACGACGGCGTCGGCGCCGGCGAAGGCCGCCGCCCCCACGTCGTCGAAGGTCTCGCCGACGGTGACCTCGGTGCCGGGCAGCGCGGCGCGCAGCGCCTCGGCGACGCTGCGGCCCGCCCCGGTCGGCAGCGGCGGTACGTAGTCGCCGAGCAGCGCGGGGACGTCGTCGGCGTAGGGGCCGACGACGGCGACCCGGCGCAGCCGGCCGGGGTCGAGCGGCAGCACGGCGGTGCCGTCGCTGCCCCGGTCGTTGCTCAGCAGGACGAGCGACTCGGCGGCGAGCCGCCGCGAGGCGGCGCGCGTCGCCTCCTGGGCCGCGGTGAGGCGGACGACCGACCCGGCGGCGTCGGGGCGTACAGGACGACCGGCCTCGCCAAGGAGCCCGAACCGGTCCTTCAGCGTCAGCACCCGGCGGCAGGCGGCGGCGAGGGCGGCGGCGACCTGCCGGTCGGCGGCGGCCAGGGCGGCGAGGCCGGCGAACGACTCGTCCCACAGGGAGATGTCCACCCCTGCCAGCAGGGCGGCCCGGGCGGCGCTCGGCAGGTCTCCGGTCATCCCGGCGAGCCGGTCCACGGCGAGCCCGTCCGCCATCACGATGCCGTCGAAGCCGTGCCGGCCGCGCAGGTAGGTGGTGAGGAGGTCGTGGTCGGCGCAGCAGGGGACGCCGTCGATGTCGTTGTACGCGGCCATGAAGCCGAGCGCCCCGGCGCGCAGGCCGGACTCGACGGGCGGGAGGTGGATCTCGGCGAGGTCGTGCGGGCCGAGGTGCGCGGACTGGCCGTTGCGTCCGCCGACGGCCTCGCCCTGGGCGGCGAGGTGCTTGAGGACGACGGCGACCCCGCCGGCACCCACGCGGGAGCGCGCCTCGCCCTGCATGCCCTCGACGACGGCGCGGGTCATCTCGGCGGCCAGCAGCGGGTCCTCGCCGTAGCACTCCTCGCCGCGTCCCCACCGGGGGTCGCGCAGCACGTCGAGGGCCGAGACGAGCGCGATGTGGACGCCGCTCGCCTCAAGTTCGGCGCCGACGCCGCGGGCGGCCTCGGCCAGGGACTCGGGCCGCCACGTGGCGGCGGCGGCGAGGTTGACCGGCAGAAGGGTGCCGCCGAGGGCCTGGTGCCCGTGCGGCGCCTCCTCCACCAGCAGTGCCCCGATGCCGTGCCGCCCTGCCGCGACGACGGCGTCCTGTACGACCGCGGCGGCTTCGGCCCGCTCCTCCGGCCGGATGCCGTTCACCCACGACCGGCCGGACCAGGCGTCGGCCCGGAAGAGACCGTACAGGGCGCCGAGCCCGCCCCACCGTTCGATCTCCTCGCGGGCGTAGCCGGTCAGCCGGAAACGGCCGCGCCGGTCCCGTTCGACGGCGCGCCAGCCGTAGAGGCGCTGGTTGACCTGGCCGGCCTGCTCCTCGACGGTCATGGCCGCCAGCAGGGCGTCGACGCGCGCGTCCCCGGCGCCGGCCTCGGCCTCGGCCTCCCCGGCGCCCGGTGCCCCCGGCCCCGTCACGTCGCCTCCGGCGCGAGCGCCGCGCTGTCGCTGACCGCGGAGTAGAAGCTGGTCCCGGTGGCGTCGGGCACGTGCACGGCGGTGACTCCGCGTGCCGCCAGGTCGTCGGCCGAGGCAACGGTCTTCGAGGTGGCCACGGCCGGCCTGCGGCCCTGATCCGCCAGGTCCATCCAGGCGGTGAAGACCGCGCCGCCCGGCGCGAGGTCGGCGCGGTGGACCGGGACGTCGGCGTCGTCGACCTCGACGACGACGGCCTCCCGCCGCGCGGCGGGCCCGGCGGCGCGGCGCAGTTCCTCCGCGACGTCGGCGAACGCGCGGCCGACGGGCTTGACGTTCCCGTCGGTGTCGAAGAGGCCGAGCGAGTACTCGAGTTCGGGGAAGTCCGCGAGCTTGCGGTCGACGTCGTGGGAGCACCACCACGTCACCCCCCACAGCGCCGGGCTGTCCGCGGCATGGCGGACGGCCTGCTCGCAGAACGCCGGCGCTTCGGACGCGTCGAGGCAGTTGAGGGGCGCGCCGATCTCCTGCAGCCACACCGGCCGGTCGGCGTCGGTGGCGAACGCGCGGGCGAGTTCGATGAGGTACTCGCCGTGCCGCACGCTCTGCGCCGACATGCCGCCGTAGCGCTGTGCGGTGCCGTTGAAGATCCACGAGTGGATCGCGGTGAGGTCGCCGAGCCGCGCCGCGTGCGTGGGCAGGAACGGATGGTCGTCGAGGTACCAGACGGCGTCGTACTCGGCGTGCAGGCGCAGGGCCCGGCCGTCCGCCGGCACGGCGTCCAGCAGCGTCCTGATCCAGTTCTCGGCGTGCTCGGACGACGCGCGCATCGGGGCGGGGTGCGGATCGCCGGAGAACTGGTTCACCTCGTTGCCCAGGGTGAGGCCGAGGTAGTTCGGGAGGTCGGCGAGGGCGCCGTGCAGCGCACGGGCCAGGCCGGCCTGTGCCTGCAGGGCTCCGGCATCGGTGAACATGTTCGTCGCGTGCCAGGAGGTCAGCCATGCGGGCACGAAATCGTAGCTCGACATGTGTCCCTGGATGACGTCGACCGACGCGTCGAGACCTGCCTCTCCGGCGAGCCGGACCAGCTCGCGCACGTCCGCGAGCGCCCGCGGCCGGATGAGCGTGCGGTTGGGCTGGAGTATCGGCCAGAAGGGGAAGATCCGGACGTGGTCGAGACCCAGCGAGGCGATGTCGTCCAGGTCCCGGCGGAACTCGTCCCAGTCCGGCTCCAGCCAGGAGTAGAACCAGTCCTTGCGCGGCGTGTAGTTCACGCCGAACCGCAGCGCGGTCATCCCTTGATGCCTCCTTGTTCGAGACCGCGCATGAAGAATCTCTGCAGGGCGGCGAAGAACACGATGATGGGTACGAGCGCGACGATCGTGCCGGCCGCGATGAGTCGTGGGTCGTCGTAGAACGTGCCCTTGAGCATGTTCAGCCCGACGGTGAGGGTGTAGTTCTGCTCGTCGGAGAGCACGATGAGCGGCCAGAGGAAGTCGTTCCACGAGCCGACGAACGCGAAGATCGCGACGACCGCCATCACGCCCTTGACCTGCGGCACGCAGACCCGCAGGAAGCGCTGCCAGATTCCGGCGCCGTCGAGCACGGCGGCCTCTTCTAGCTCGTCGGGGATGCCTGCGAAGGCGTTCCGCATCAGCAGCACGTTCAGCGGTGCCACGAGCGTCGGGAGCGCCACGCCGAGCAGGCTGTCGGTCAGGCCCGCGGACCTGACGAGCAGGAACTGGGCGATGATGACCGCCTCGACGGGCACGAGCAGCGCCGCGACGAAGAGCGCCGTCACCAGGCCGCGGAAGCGGAAGCGCAGCCGGGCGAGCGCGAATCCGGCGGCCGTGGCGAACAGGACGTTCCCGCCGACGACGAGCAGGGCGACCAGTCCGGAGTTCAGCACGAACCGCAGCACGGGAACCCGGTCGAGGACGCCGGTGTAGTTGTCGAGCGTCGGGTCGGACGGCACCAGCTGCGGCGGCTGCGAATAGAGGTCGTCGTCCGGGCCCTTCAGCGACAGCGAGAGCTGCCACAGCAGCGGTCCCGCGAGCAGGACCAGCATGAGGACGAGGACCGCGTACCGTACGACCGATCCCGTGGCGATGCGCCCGCGCGGCCGGCTCATCGGTCCCTCCTCTGCCGGTTCTGTGCCACGAGCTGCAGCACGAGGAGGACGGCCATGATCGCGAACATGACGAGGCTGATCGCCCCGGCGTAACCCGTCCGCGCCTGGAGGCCGGTGCCTTCCCGCTGGATCAGCATCGTCATCGTGAGGTTGTCGCCGCCGGTGCCGCCGGTGCCGTCGGTCAGCACGTAGACCTCACCGAAGACACGGAAGGCCGCGATCGAGGAGAACAGCCCGATGAGGCCCATCGTGTTGCGGACCCCGGGCATGGTCACGTGCAGGAACTTCCGCACCGGGCCCGCTCCGTCGACGGCGGCGGAGTCGTACAGCGACGGGTCGATGTTGGCCAGCGCCGCCAGGTAGATGACCATGTAGTAGCCCATGCCCATCCAGATCGTGACGAACATGGCGCTGAAGAGCAGGAGCCAGCGGTCGGTGAGGAACGGGACGGGCTCACCGACGGCCGACACCCAGCCGAGCACCGCGTTGACCAGACCCCGCCGGTCCAGCAGGTTCGTCCACACCAGGCCCACGATGACCGGGGACATGATCACGGGCAGGTAGTAGCTGGTCCGGAAGAACCCCAGAAGACGGCCCTTGCCGGCCACCAGCGCCGCGAGGATCAGCGGCAGGACGACCATGACCGGTACGACGCAGATGACGTAGAGCGTGGAGTTGAGCAGCGCCGTCCTGAAGCGCGAGTCCCCCAGGAGTTCCCGGAAGTTCTCCACTCCGATGAACCCGCCGCCGCGCAGCAGGGTGGCGTCGGTGAAGGAGAGCAGCAGCGTGTTGAAGAAGGGGAAGAGGACGAACGTCGTTATGACGAGGAGCGCGACGCCCAGGAAGAGCCATGGTACGTACCAAGGGCCCTGTGCCCAGTGCACGCGCCGGGCGGGGCGTCCGCGGCCCGCCCGGCGCACCCCCCGCCCGGGGGCGGTGGCCGTATCGGTCACTGCTTCGCGAGCCGGTCGTTGGAGTAGTCGACGGCGTCGTCGAGGGCGTCCTTCGCGGTCTTCTTGCCGAGCAGCGCGCCCGCGATCTCCTCCCGCAGGTTCTCCACGTCGGGGCCGCCGGAGAAGGCCGGCGGCCACCACACGACGGCCTCTCCGACCTGCTCGGCGGCTTCGGCCCGGAGCCGGCCCTCGTCGGTGCCGTCGTCCTTGGTGAAGTACGGGTTGTCGAGTGTGTCCGCGGTGGACGGGAAGACCGACGCCTCCTTGGCGAAGGCCATCTGGTTCCCGGGGTTGGTGACGAACTGGGCGAACGCCTTCGCGGTCGCGGTGTTCTCCGACTCGGAGTTCACCACGAGGGATTCGAGGTACATGTTCGGCGCGGTGTTGGCGATGAGCGGACCCATCGCGACCGCCTTGGCGACGTCCGGCGCGGTCTTCTTGAGGTCGCTCAGCGTGTAGGAGCTGCCGGGGAGCCAGCCGAGTTCACCGGATTTGAACGAGTCGAGTTCGCCGGTCTGCAGCGCGTTGAGGGACTCCTCCGTGAGACCGCTGTCCTTGTACAGCGCCTGGTAGCGCTCGACCAGCTCGACTCCCTTGGCGTCGTTGAACGTGAACTCGGTGCCGTCCTCGTTCATCAGCTCGGCGCCGTACATCCCGAACGTCTCGATGGTGGGCATCCGCCCGATCATGGAGATGCCCTCGTCGCCGCAGTTCTCGGACATGACGGCGGCCTGGTCGAAAAGCTCGTCGTAGCTCTCGGGGAGCTTCTTCGGGTCGAGACCGCACTGCTCGAACAGGTCGGTGTTGAAGAACGACGGGCCCGTGTTGAGGTACCAGGGGTAGCCGTAGGTGCCGCCGTCGATGCCGTCGAACGTCATGGCGTCCCAGGCGGTCGGCAGATAGCCCTTCTCGGCCTTGGGATCGGCTTCGGCGACGTTGAGGAGCATTCCGGCGCCCGCCAGCGTGTAGGCCGCCTCGGGGCCCATGTCGACGACGTCGGGGAGGTTCCCGGCGGCGGCGTCGGCGGAGAGCTTGTCCTGGTATCCCTCGGCGGGCTGGTCCACCCACTTCACCGTGGTATCGGGGTACTTCTTCTCGAAGGCGTCGACGAGCCCGTCGAAGTACTTCTCGTAGCCGCCCTTGAGGTTCCACGTCTGGAACGTGATCTTGCCGGCTATCTTCCCGTCGGCGTCGGAGTCGCCGGAGTCGGAACTCCCGCCGCCTCCCACGCCGCAGCCGGTCAGGGCGAGGGTCAGGGCCGCACCGGCGGCGACGCTCGCGGACGCCCGGCGCTTGGTTCTGCTCATCGGGGTGCTCCTTTGCGGTCGGCGGAGGGCGTCAGCCGGAGCGTGACGACCTGGAAGGGGTCGAGGGAGAGTCGGTTGCCGTCCTGCAGCGCGCGCCGGATGCCGCTGCCGGCGGTGAGGTCGCGTTCGAGGAGGTCGGTCTCGCGTACGGCGGCGTCGGCGCCGAGCACATCCGCCCACCGGAGGGTGGCGGTGGCCCGGCCGCCCTGGGCCTCGTAGACGCGGGCGACGAGGTCGCCGCTGCCGTCGTCGGCGAGCTTGACGGTGTCCAGCACGGGCAGTCCCGTGGCCTGCGTCAGCCGCAGCAGCGGCTCGACGGCGGGCAGGTTCTCGACGACGGGTGCGCCCAGGGCGTGGGCGGCGGCCACGGTCGCGGCGTGGTCCTCGCCCGGGACGACGGCCCAGCGGATCCGGTGGACGCCGAGGTCGGTCTCGGGGTCGGGGAAGGTGGGCGCGCGCAGCAGCGACAGCCGTACGACGGCGCCGCCGCCGGGTCCGCCGAGGCGGGTGACGTCGCAGCCGTAGACGGAGTCGTTGACGACACCGATCCCGAAGCCGGGCTCGGCGACGTGCACGTAGCGGTGGGCGCAGTCCTCGTAGTGGGCGGCGTCCCAGCTGGTGTTGGCGTGGATGGTGCGCTCGACGTAGCCGAACTGCGTCTCGTGGCGGGCGGTGGTGGTGTGCACGGCCAGCGGCAGCGCGACCTTCAGCAGCCGCTCGCGCTCGCGCCAGTCGGCGTCCAGCTCCATGGCGAGCTGCCGCTCGCCCGGCGCCAGGCTCAGGCTCAGGGTGAGGCGGGAGCCGCCGGGCAGGCCCGCGGTGTGCTCCACGGTCACCTCCGCCGTGCCGTCCTTGCGGGTACGGGCCGTCACGGAGACGGGCTCGGTCAGATCGGTGCGCATGCGGGCCGCGTCCCGGTCGATGTCCCAGGCGTCCCAGCGGACCGGCTCGTCGCGGTGCAGCTGCAGCACGCCGAGCGGCTGCCCCTCGGGCACCAGCTCGCGGCCGGTGGCCGCGTCGCGCAGCGAGACGACGTGGCCGGCCGCGTCCACGACGGCGCGGAGCAGGCCGTTGTCGAGTTCGTGTCCGCCGTTGTCCAGCGGGGTCAGCCGTACGGCCTCGGCGGCGGCAGGGCCGGAGGCAGAGGCAGCCGGCGCCGTCTCCCACGCGCCGCGGCCGGCCCAGGGCAGGGGGGAGAGGATCCCGGCGGTGCGGTCCGTGGCGGCGGCGGTGCCGGATCCGGCCAGCCGCGTACAGGAGCGGTCGATCAGGGCGGTGAGCCGCCCGGTCAGGTCCTCGTACGTGGCGCGGGCCTCGCGGTGCACCCAGGAGATGGACGAGCCGGGCAGGATGTCGTGGAACTGGTGGAGCAGCACCGTCTGCCAGATCGCGTCCAGCTCGGCGGCCGGGTACTCCGCGCCGGTGCGCACCGTGGCGCTGGCGGCCAGGTACTCGGCGGTGCGCAGCAGGGCCTCGCAGCGGCGGTTGCCGGCCTTCATGGCGTGCTGGGAGGTGAACGTGCCGCGGTGCAGCTCCAGGTACAGCTCGCCGACCCACACCGCCGCGCCGTCGCCGAACTCGTCCTCCACCTCGGCCGCAGCGTCGGCGAAGAACGCGGCCGGCCCGCGTACGGCGACGCGGGGGGCGCCCTCCAGGTCGGCGAAGCGGGCGGCGCGGGCCAGCATCTCGCGGGTCGGGCCGCCGCCGCCGTCGCCGTAGCCGAAGGGCACCAGCGAGTGCGAGGAGGCGGCCTTGTCGCGGAAGGTGGCGACGGCGTGGTGCAGCTCGGCGGCCGTCACCTCGGCCGCGTAGGTGTCGGCGGGCGGGAAGTGGGTGAAGACCCGGGTGCCGTCGATGCCCTCCCACCAGAAGGTGTGGTGGGGGAAGGCGTTGGTGTCGTTCCAGGAGATCTTCTGGGTGAGGAACCAGCGGAAGCCGGCCAGCCGGGCGAGCTGCGGCAGCGCGCCGGAGTAGCCGAAGCTGTCCGGCAGCCAGACCTCCTCCGGCTCCACGCCGAACCGCTCGGTGAAGTACCGCCGGCCATAGGTGAACTGCCGGACCATCGCCTCGCCGCCGGGCATCGTCGTGTCGGACTCCACCCACATGCCGCCGACGGGCACGAACCGGCCCTCGGCGACCCGGGCGCGGACCCGCTCGAACAGCTCCGGGTAGTACTGCTCCAGCCACGCGAACTGCTGCGCCGACGACATCGCGTAGACGAAGTCCGGGTCCGAGTCCATCAGCGTCAGGACGTTGGCGACGGTCCTGGCGACCTTCCGGACGGTCTCGCGCAGCGGCCACAGCCAGGCGGCGTCGATGTGCGCGTGGCCGACGGCGGTGACCCGGTGGGCGCTGGCGTGGGCGGGCTTGGCGAGCTCGGGGGCGAGCGCCGCCCGCGCCCGGGGCACGGTGGCGGCGAGGTCCTGTTCGTCGGCGGCGTCGAGCGCCGCGTCGACCGCGCGCAGCAGCCGCCAGTGCCGGGGCTCGTCCTCGCGTACCTCGGCCGCGAGGCCGCCGGCGACCTCCAGGTCGCGCACCAGCTCCCACAGGTCGGCGTCGAAGTCGCACACCTCGGCGCGGGCGAGGCGGTACAGCGGCGCGGGCCCGGCCGTGAGCTTGTCGCCGAGCGGCGTGGTGACGAACGGGGGCAGGCCGAGCACCAGCGGGTTGGCGGCGGCCTCGACGTAGACGGTGAAGGTCCCGTCCGCGCGCAACACCCGGGGCGAGGCGCCCGGGCCGGTCAGCCGGAGCCAGCCGCTGCGCGGATGGATCGCCTTGATGACCGAGCCGTCCGGCCGGTGGAGCATGCCCTCGGCCTGGCCGCCCACCGAGTGGTCCTCCCAGCCGAGTTCGAGTACGAGTTCGGTGATCCGCCGGGGGTCGCGGCGGGCCTCCTCGGGCACGGCGCCGTCCACGCGGAGCCAGGTGGTGCCCCAGGCCGGGCCCCAGGGGTCGCCGGCCGCGAGCGGCTCGTAGACGGGGGTGGACCGGCCCGGCAGCGGCGCCAGGCCCAGCGCGTGCGCGGCGGGCACGGGCTCGCCGTCGCCGTCGACGGGCCACGCGGAGACGTTCACGGCGGACGACCGCGTGTGGATCCGGGGCACCAGGCGCTGACGCAGGGCGCGTTCCAGCCGGTCGAGCGTCGTACGCGGCGCGTTGTGCATGTGTGCTTCCCTGGCCGGATCGTGATGGGTAACGAGCTGACCGGACACTAAGGCGCTTAAGTTGCCGGTGTCAACGCCTTCCGGACATGAGATTCCGGGACGTGAGATTCCGGGGCGAGCGGCGGCGGGACGCGCGGGCGCCCGCCGCCGGCGGGCGTCAGCCCGCGTCGGCGGGCGTCTCGCCGACGGTGCTGGCCCGCGGCACCAGCGTGGGCACCCGCTCCTCGAAGTCGGCCACCCGCTCCCCCGCCAGGACCTCCAGCAGGCGCTCCGCCACGTCGGCCCCGAAGCCGGCCGCGTCGCGCCGCAGCGCGGTGAGCGCCGGCTGGAGCACCGTGCACACGGGGGTGTCCTCCCACACGACCACCGCGACGTCCTCCGGGATGCGCAGCGACATCCGCCGGATGGCGCCGACACCGGCGACGGCGAGCACTTCGTTGTCGTAGATCAGGGCGGTCGGCCTGGGGTCGCCGAGCAGCGTGGACGTGGTCGCGGTGTCGCCGGCGCCGGCGGAGAAGTCCGTCGCGTGGCTGCGGCAGTCCGCGATGCCGAGGTCGGCCGACGCGCGCAGGAAGGACTCGACCCGCCGGTGGACGTGGAGCAGGGCTATCGGCCCCGACAGGTAGGCGATCCGCTCGTGACCGGTCTCTTTGAGATGACGCATGATGGACGCCATCGCCGCCGCGTCGTCGATGGACACCGACGGGACGACGCCCGCCGGGTCCGGCCCGCCCGCGATCAGCGCGGGCAGTCCGAGTTCCGCCACGGCCTCGGGGCGCGGGTCGTCGCGCCGCAGGTCAACCAGTACGACGCCGTCGACCCGGTGCTCCCGCTTCCACATGTGGTAGACGTCGACCTCCTCGTCGACGGAGTCCACGACCTGCAGCAGCAGGGCGTACCGCCGACGGCTCAGCACCGCCTGCATGCCGGTCATCAGCCGGTGGAAGAACAGCTCGGAGCCGACGTCCTGCGCGCTGCGCGCGATGACCAGGCCCACGGTCGCGGTGCCGGCGCCGGTGAGCGCGCGCGCCGCGTGGTGCGGCGCCCAGTTGAGTTCGCGGGCCACCTGGAGCACGCGCTGCCGGGTGGCCTCGGACACGCCGGGCTTGCCGTTGAGCGCGAAGGAGGCGGCGGCCTCGGAGACGCCTACCCGGTCGGCGATGTCGCGCAGGGTGGGACGGCGCGCATCGGTTCCCATGTGAAGCCCCATCGTGTCGAGGGTCGCTCATCGTAGACCTGGCCTGCGGACGAGCGGAGCGCCCGGAGTGTGGTTGCCCCGGCAACTTTAGCGCTTTACCTGTGGCTTTTCGGCCACACCCCGGCCACCCGCCACGACGCCACGGGCCGGGCCCGCCGGCTGCCGGCCGGCGGACGCGCACGGCGTCAGGCCGCGTCAGGCGGCGTCAGGCGGTGTTCCCCGGACCGAACGTGCCGCGGCCGGAGCCGGCGACGTAGCGCGCGTAGCCGTCGCGGACGCCCTCGAACCGCGGGGACCGCTCGCCGTCGGGGCCCGCGCCGCTCGCCAGCGGCGGCCGGTCGCCTGTGACCGGCACCAGGACCTCGGCGGTCACGTTCACCGGCACGTCCACGGAGACGGTGGTACCGTCGGCGGCCGTGCGCCACCGCACCCCGACCGGGCCGCGCTGGGTCGGCACCGTGCCGGCGGCGTGGGTCAGCGCGGTGTCCCGCGGCGGGCGGATCCGTACGGCCGCGGCGCCGGGCGCGGTGACCGTGACGCCGAGCAGCACCTGCTGGACGTCGACCAGGGCCGTCGAGCCCCAGCCGTGCGAGAGGCTGTCGCCCCGCTCCGGCGCCTCCCAGGACTCCCACGTGAAGGTCCCGCCCCGGGCCAGGACGTTCGCCCAGCCCCTGGTGCCGGCGTCGGTGAGACGGTGCAGCACCTCGCCGTCGCGGCCGGCCCGGTGCAGGGCGGTCAGCAGCCAGTTCGCCGTCATGGGCCCCATCTCAAGGCCCAGCGCGACGAGGTGGTCGGTGAGGGCCGGCCAGTCGCTCTCCGGGGCGACGCCGAAGGCGATGGCGTAGGCGCCGGCGATCTGGGAGGCGTGGGTGCTCTGCGCGCCCTCGGCGGTGAGCCCGTCGACGTAGATCCCGTCGGGCCGCCGCAGCCGTGCGTTGACCGCGTCGCGCAGCCGGTCGGCGTCGGCGCGCAGGGCCCGGGCCTCGGCCTGCGGCCGGCCCAGCTCGGCGGCGGTGTCCGCGGTCCGGCGCAGGACGTCGACCGCGAGGATGCTCACGGTCGTACGGGCCGCGGTCTCGGTGTCGTAGCCGTACCGGACCGGCCAGTCGATGATGCCGCCCAGGTAGGCGCCGGAGCCGCCGGCGAGGTTGGTGACGAGGCCGGTGTCCGGGTCGACGTAGCGGCGGACGTAGTCGGCGACGGCCGACATCACCGGGTAGGCGTCGCGCAGCGTCGTACGGTCTCCGGAGTTCAGGTAGTACTCCCACACCCAGCCGGGGTACATCTCGGTGAAGTCGGGGATGTCGCGCTTGCCGTCGCCGTTCGGATAGACCGCGTTGAGCCTGCCGTCCGGCCAGTGGCGCCGCTGCGACTCGGCGAACTCCCGGATCGCCTTGCGGGTCAGCGTGCGCTCTCCGTAGCCCGCCATCAGCGCCCGGGAGATGTCCACCGAGTCCGCGAGGAACTGCCCCTTCTCGCGGGTGGGCGTGTCCAGGAACTGCTCCTGCGCGCTGTACACCGCCGACCTCCGCAGCAGCGTGAAGACCGCGTCCAGCGTCTCGTCGGAGCTGTGGAGCGTCGCCGCCCTGCCGGGGTCCACGTCGGTGTGCTGGACGACCGCCGACACCGAGCGGGCGTCCAGCGGCTCGCCGGGGTTGTCGATCTGCAGATACCGGAACGCCTCGTAGGTGAACGCCTCGAACGTCTGCGGGCCGTCGTGCTGCACGTAGCCGTACGAGAGGTCGGTGTCCTGGTTGTCGTCGGCGGAGTTCGACACGCTGCCGTCGGCGGTGAGGACGTAGCCGGCGTGCATGGACACGTCCCGGCCGGCGGTCCCGGCGCGGAAGCGGATCACCGGCCGGGCCGGGACGACCTTGCCGAAGTCCACGACCACCGCACCCGAGTCGAGCGTGGTGACGCTCACAGGGCGCACGTCCTCGAAGGCGAGCCGGGGCTCCTGGCCGCGCAGCCGGGTGAAGGGCCCCGCCGGGTGCGCCCCGACGACCTGCGGCGCCGCCCAGGCGCCGGCCGCTTCGAAGCCCGGCTCGTCCCAGCCGTGCAGCTGCCGCGCGAGCCGGCCGTCGATGTGCTCGACGTAGTCGCCGCCGTCGCCGTTGCGGCGCGGGGCCGTGAGCCAGGGGGCGCGGGCGACCTGCCAGGAGGCGTCGGTGACGACGACCTGGCGGGAGCCGTCCGCGTGGTCGACGACGAGCCGGGCGAGCAGTCCGGGTGCCGCCGCCGGCCGGCCCTGGCCGCCGCCGTACCAGTGGACGAGCACGCCGACGGCCGCCGGAGCGCCGGCCCGCAGCGCGTGGGTGACGTCGGTGGCCTGGTAGTAGCCCTGGTCGGGGTGGTTGAACGCCTGGCCGCGGTCGACCGGCTCGCCGTTGACGCGCGCCTCGTACTGGTGCTGGGACGCCACGTACAGCCGGGCGCGTACCACCGGGCTCGCGCCGACGGCGAACTCCTTGCGCGCCAGGGTGTAGTCGTCCGGCTCCTCGGTCGTCCGCCGGATCCACTCCGCCTGCCAGTCGCCGTCGGCGATGCCGGTGTCGAACGACGCGGGCGGTGCCCACGGCGACGCCTGCCCCGCCCGGTCCCAGGTCCGCACCGTCCAGGTGTACGTGGCGCCGGGCGCCAGCTCGGCGCCGGCGTACGGCACGTACGACTGGAGGCCGGAGTCGACCCGGCCGCTGTCCCACACGGGCTGGGTCGGTGTGGGACGGCCGCCGCGGGTGGCGAAGACCCGTATCCGGTAGGCCGTCTGGATCTCCCCGGTCCTGCTGTCCCGGGGCAGCCAGCCGAACTGCGGTGTGCCCTCCACGTTGAGCGGCCGCGCCCGGTCGCCGACGGTCAGGCCGGCGGGCGCGAGCGGCGCCGCCCGACCGTCGTCCCCGGCATCGCGGGCGGCGCCGGAAGCGGCTGCTCCGGACGCCGCGCCGAGGGCGACCGCCGCGCCGCCCGTCGCCAGGAACGTACGCCGCGACCATGGTGTTGCCATCTGTGCCTCCTGGGCTGCGTGTGGTGGCCGCCGGTCACCGTGCTCAGCGGCCCGCCCCCGCGTCGGCGAGGACGGCCTCCTTGACGGCGCCCGGGTCGCGCACGAGCCGGTAGTCGTACACCTCGGCGGGCTCCCATCCGACGTCGGTGGTGAACTCGCGCGTGGCCCACTCCGGCACCGGCTCTCCGTTCGCCTCCGCCTCCGCGACGGCCTCCGCCCTGGCGGCCTCGAACTTGCGCTTGGCGATGCCGTCCGCGTCCACGGGCGCGTCGTTGAACGTCGAGCCGCGGTCCGTGAACTCGTTGCCCTTCCAGTTGGCGAGGACGACGTCCGCGGAGGCGTCCGGGCCCGACTGCTCGAAGGCGTTGTACTCGGAGACGATCTTCGATTCGATGCCGCTGCCCAGGAAGTAGCCGTCACCGCCCCGGTCCTGGCTGACGAGCGGGTAGTCGGGGTCGTCGGTCGCACCGGTGAAGTAGTTGTTGAACACGTGGACTTGACCGAAACGGACGCGCGGGCTGCGCTGCAGGGAGTCGTCGAAGAGGTTGCCGTGGTACGTGACGCGCAGGTGGCCGCGGTCGCGGTCGCCCTTGCCGTCGCCCGAGCCGACGAGCATGGTCTTGTCATGGCCGAGGAAGGCGCTCGACGAGACGGTGACGAGGTCGGTCCCGTCCTCCATGTCCAGGAGCCCGTCGTGGCGCTGGACGCGTTCGCCGTGGAAGCCGACGGGTGCCTCGCTGTCGGGGAAGCGGCCGTCGCTGAAGGTGCAGTGGTCGATCCACACGTTGCGGCCCGTCACCATCGACAGCGCGTCGAAGCGGGCGTTCCAGGCGCCGTCGTCCCCGTCGGCGGGGTCCCAGTTGGTGAAGTAGTCGACGGGCGCCTCGAAGTGGAGGTTCCGGATGACGATGTTCGAGGTGGCCCTGATGCTGAGGTAGACACCGAGGAGCCGGGCGTCGTCGCCGAGGCCGAGGATGGTGGTGTTGCTCGGCACCTCGGTCTGGATCTGCGCCTTCTGGTTGTTGGAGCCGGTCTGGCGCAGCTTGCTCTGCTCGTCGCACCAGGGGTGCGCGTCGTCGCTCCAGCCGGTTCCGTCGGGGCCGAAGCAGGCCATGAACTTGTCGATGTCGTAGCCGGGCGCGTAGTCCTGCTCGCCGAGGATCGAGCCGTCGGCGGCCTCGGCTCCGTCGATGGCGCCGGACACCTGGATCACCTTCGGCCCATCGGGGTTGCCGCCGTTGTCGAACGCGGCCTTCAGCTCGGCCCAGGTGGTGACGGTGTGGACGCTCTCCGGTGGCGCACCCTCGCCACCGGTGGTGCCGTCGCCGGTGGCGGCCCAGCCGACGGGGACGTCCGCCGCGGACCCGGCGGCAGGCCCGGGCAGCAGCACGGCGCCCAGCGCCACGGCACACATGAGGGCTGTCCTGGCCTTCCGCATGACTCACTCCTGTCGTCCCTCGGGTATGGACGCGGTACGGCTCTTCGACGCGGCCCTGGCCCGTTCGCCGGCCGGGCGGGGGCCGCCGGCCGGTCGCCCTCGCGGGCGGTTCGGCGACCGGATCCCCGCTCGGTCTGGCACGCCCGGCCGCTAGGGCGCCCGGCTCAGCCCCTCCCACCGGACGTGCCACGTCCCGTCCGCGGGGAAGCCCGGCGCATCGCCCTCGGCGCCGTCCCAGCCGGCCGCCATCATGGCCACCGCGTACAACAGCCCGCCCGGTCCGGGGAAGTACGGCGTGGGGACCCGGGTGCCGCCGACGGGATAGCCGGCGTCGTCGAAGGCGAGGTTCTCGTGCAGCAGGAAGTCCACCGCGCGCCCGGGTTCGCCGATACGCGCCGCGCTCATGGCCAGCATCGGGAAGTCCCAGCCCCACGCCTGGTCCCACGCCCAGACGTCCCAGACCTTGTGGGCCGTGGCGCGCGCGGTGTCCACGTCGGCTCCGTCGCCCGGCAGCCAGCCGTAGACGCCGGTCACCGCCGGGTGGTCGTCGACGTAGTCGGTCCACATGTTCTCGGCGCGCTCGTGGGCGACGTACAGCCCGTCTCGTACGGGAAGCTCCGCCAGGCCGGAGCGCACGGCCTCCCACCGGGGCTCGGGCGGCAGCCCGAGACGCCGCCGCCACTCGGCCGCCAGCCGCAGGCCGAACCGCCAGTAGGACAGCTCGAAGGCGCCGTTGACGGTGTCCCTGGGGTCGCTGTTCTCCGACACCAGGTGCAGCGGCGGGCCGAGCACGTAGCGGCCCGACTCCTCCCGGTGGGCGTAGGAGGCCATGAAGTCGGCGGTGGCGAAGACGACCTCCTGCCACTTGCGCAGGGTCCGGCGCCGCGGATGGGCCCGGTAGTCCAGCTCGGCGAGGAAGACGGGGTGGGGCTGCTGCCAGATCAGCAGCGCGTTGATCTCGCCGGGCCCCGCCCGCCCGCCGGGATCGGTCATCTTCGGCCAGCGGGCGCCGCGATAGCCCTGCTCGGCGGCCCGCTGACGGGAGGAGTCCAGGAAGCTGCCGTAGACGTCGACGCTACGCTCCAGCAGCGGCCAGCGGTTCCACAGCGCGTAGTGGGCCCCGTGCCACCAGTACATCTCCATGTGGAACTTGCCGTACCAGCCGTTGTTCACCAGCCCGGACTCCTGCGGCGGGCTGCCGCCGGCCTCGTTGACCGCCATCAGGTACTGGCTCACCACGATCCTGCGCTCCAGCTCCCGCCACCGCGCATCGGTGCTCCGCGAGAGATCGACCGCGCCGCCGGAGTTCCACAACCGCGGCCAGGCCCGGGCGCTGGCGTCGGCGACGGCACCCGCGGCCGGCACCTGGGCGGCCTGCTGGGGGGCGAACAGGCAGGTCAGCTCGATACGTTCGGACGGCCGTCCGTGGTGGCGATCACCCAGCAGGAGGTAGCGGTGCGGCCGGCCGGGGACGGGTGACGGCGCCCGGGCGCCCGTCCAGGCGAGCCCCACGTGGTAGGCGGCGTCATCCAGCGTGTGGGCGATGTCCGCACGGCCGGGACCGACGGTCTGCAGCCGGGTGGCGTGCGCCTCGGGGCGATCCCACACGCCCACGTAGGGCGCGGAGAACTTGTCCTTGCCGCTGGCGTAGGGGAAGTCGAGGAAGACCCCCAGCCGGCCGTCGGCCACCAGCGGGGAGTCGATCTGCACGGCCACCGCGTCCAGGTCGGGACAGCAGCTCGTCACCACCGACACCGCGCTGCCCTCAAGGGTGAAGCGGCTGTGCAGGATCCCGGTCCACAGGTCCAGCTCCTGATGCCGGTCCCGCAGGTCGGCCTCCGCCGCCTCGGTGCCGTCGGCGCGCAGCAGCCGCAGCCCGATGCGGGCGAGGTTCATCCGGTTCGGATTGGCCCGCAGCCACTCGGAGATCGCCGGATGGTCCGGGTCCTCGATGTCGTAGCGCACCGGCCGGCCGTGGGTGTCCCACACCTGCCCCAGATAATCGGCCGGGGTCTCCCCGGGCGGCAGCGGGTCCGTGTGCCAGCCCCAGTGAGACATGGTGGCAAAGGGCTGGAACGTCTGCAGACCGGTGATGTCCGCGCCGAAGGCGAACTGCCCGTTGCCTACTTGCAGGGGCGTGTCCGGGCTGCCGGCGGTGCGGATCACGGGATGCCGGGCGACGACGGCTCTGCGGTCGATCCGGCCGGGCGGCTCTTGCCCCCGAGGGCGGGCGGCGGCGTCACCGACCCGCCAGCCGGCGACGACCGCGGCCGCGGCGCCGGTGACGCTGGTGCGTACGAAGGTCCGACGGTCGACTGCCATACATACGCCCCCGGGGCCGGAGTCATGTCGTCGAAACGCCTGCTGAAACGTTTCGATGAGGACCGTAACAGCCGGGCAGCCGACCAACAATCCCCGCGGCACGTAGTCTTGCGCGGGGGGAGCTGCTCACGGTTGGGGCCGTAGGAGTCACCGCTTGGCAGCCTCCGGGCTCAGCGGTCGGCTCGGTGAAACGATATAAGCAAGCGCTTGTGTACGACGCTTTGGAGCGCGACGTACTTCGGCTCGTGCTTGACCCCGACCAGCACTCGGCGCAGTGGCCCCGGGCCGGTGCGGTGGAATCCGTGGAGACGTGTCCGGGCGGGGGAGGGGGTCCTACGCTGGGCTCCGTCGCCGCCGTGGCGGCACTCGGGGAGGGACAGCGTCGTGCATCTGATCGAGTTTCCGCTCGCCGGCGACGGTGCCGGCAGCGTTCGCGTCGAGGCGGACGAGGAAGCGGACGCCATCGTCCGCGCCGGCCGGCCCGGGGAGGTCGCGGCGAGCGCGGGGCGGACGCTGCAGGACGCCCTCGACGGCATCCGCCCCGTGGCGGCGGCCGTGCACGAGCGGTTGCGCGCACTGCCGGCGGCGCCGGACCGGGTGACCGTCGAGTTCGGCGTCAAGCTGTCGGCGGAGGCCGGGGTGATCGTGGCCCGGGGCACGGCGGAGGCGAACTTCACCGTGACGCTGGAGTGGGAATCCGGACAGGGCGGCCCGCGGGACCGGGACCGCGACCGCGGCGCCTGACCGTCCGGACGTCCCGCTGCGGACTGGCGCAAACCATACGGTGGCGCCGCGGGCGCGCGACGCCCTCTGTTGCGCCCGTCACTGACGGCGCATCATGGCCTCAGGGCACGCGTCGGCTCGAGACAGGGGGTACCGCGAAGTGGAGCGGTACGAAGAGTTCATGGAGACGGAGCTGGTGGACGTGGCCGGACTGGCGCTGGACGAGGTCCTCCTGTGCGATACGGCCGCACTGGAGGATTCCGCCGGGCGCGTCCTGCTCCAGGTCGACCTGCCGAAACCGCTGGTGGCCACCAGCAGCACCGAAGGCGGAGGCAACTGCTGAGCCCGGGCCGGCCGCCGGCAGCTCCGGGAGGCCCCGTGGCGCCGAGCGGCGCGCCGCTGTCGTCCGCGAACCGGCCGGCGGCCCCGGTCGGCGACGGGCTCGGCACGCATCTGCTCCCCGCGCGCGCGTACACCCAGCTCGCCACCGGGGGCGGTGACCGGGAGACCGCGCGGTTCCTCGGCCGCGCCCAGCGCAGCAAGAAACTGCTCCTGCTGCGCATGGTGCACGACGCTCTCGCGGCGGACCCCGCGGTCCTGGGGCGATTACCGGCGCCCGCGGTGGCATGGGAGTTACTGGCCGGGGCCCAGCGTGCCGACGCCGCCGCGTTCGACGCCGTCCTGATGCATCCGTCCACCGGTGTGTGGGCGTCGCGGTTGCTGCGCCGTATGCGGGGAGTCACACCGGGCGACGTGCCGCTGTGGGTCGAGGCCGGGCACCTGCACGCGCTCGCCGCCGCGGCGGCGATCCGGGCCGGGACCGAGTTCGACATCAAGGTGCCCGTGCGGGACGGCCACGGCGTCCATCTGCCCTCGCTGGGCACGGTGTCCTTTCCCGGCGACCTCCCCTACGCGGGCCTGCGGGCGCCGGGCGCGGGCCCGGGTATCGCCGCCGTGCGGCGCGTAGGGGGCAGCGTCGCCGTGATCACCCCCCGGCTGTCGTGTGTCCTGCTGCCGGACGACGTACGCTCCGAGACCCGCGGCTGGCGGCCCACACCGGCCGTCCGGGCGACTGCCGGGACGCGGCACTGGTCGGTCCAGCTGGACGACGCGGACCCGTACGGCCCGTTCGTCCGCGGCCGGGAGGTGCCGCGGCTGAGTGCGCAGCGGCTGCGTAGCTGGCAGTCGCTGCTGGACGGGGCCTGGGAGATGCTGTCACGGGACCAGCCCGAGCTGGCCGGCAGCCTCGCCGAGACGATGCGCTGCCTCATCCCGCTGGCACCCGAGGTGCGCGGCGAACCGTACAGCGCGACCTCGCCAGAGTCGTACGGCAGCGCCATGATCGGGCTGCCACGTACGCCCACGAGCCTGGCCGTCGCCCTCGTCCACGAGTTCCAGCACGTCAAACTGGGGGCCCTGCTCGACCTGGCGACCCTCTGCCGGTCACCCGGCGACGAGGTGCTGTACGCCCCGTGGCGCGGGGATCCCCGGCCCGCGGCCGGCATGCTGCAGGGCGTGTACGCGCACGTGGGCGTCACCGGCTTCTGGCGCGGCCGGCGGTTGACGGCGCCGGAGGCGGCGGCGACCAGCCTCGCGCACTTCGAGTTCGCGCTGTGGCGCGGAGGCACCCTGCGGGCCCTCGACGACCTGGGCGCCGCGGAGGAACTCACCGACCTCGGGCGGGACTTCGTGGCACGGCTGTGTGCGGTGGTGGCGCCCTGGTGCGAGGAGCCCGTCCCGGAACGTGAGGCGGCGGACGCGCGGCTGCTGGCCGCGGACCACCGGGCCATGTGGCGACTGCGCAACACGGAGCCGTCGGCGGACGCCGTCGAAGGGCTGGCGCGTGCCTGGGCAGCGGGCCGGGAGGGGCCGCGGGCAGGTGCCCCCGAACCGGCCGCCTCCGCGATCCGTCCCGGGGTGCTGCCCGCCGAACAGTCCTACCGGGCGCGGCTGGTGAAGTCGCGCTGGCGTGATCCGGAGGAGTTCGCGTGGTGGAGCGGGCGGCCCGAGCTGTCCGGCGCGCCGGCCCCGGACCTCGCCCTGGTGGCGGGCGAGTACGCCGCGGCGGTGTGCGGCTACGTGGCACAGGTGCGGCGCCGGCCCGAGGCGTCGAGCCCGTGGGCCGGCCTCGGCCTGGCGCTGGCCGGCCTCGGCGACGATCGCGCCGCCGGTGCGCTGCTCGACCGGCCCGAACTCGTACGGGCCGTCTGGCTGCGCCATGTCTCCCTTGCCGGCCCGGACGCGGCGGTGTCCCCGGTGTCCCCGGTGTCCCTGGCGGAATGGCTCGGCTCCGCCGGCTGAGCGCGGCACGGCGGAGGGCGACACGGCGGAGGGCACTCGTCCCTCCGCCGCACCGGGCCCGTCCTCAGATGACCATGATCTCGGCGTCGCAGTCGGCACGGGCACCGCGGGTGGCCGCGGTCGTCGCGGGGTGGTCCTGCCCCAGGCTCTGCCGCAGGCTGGAGAGGGCGGCGGCGTAGAGCGTCTCGGCCCGCTTGGACTTGCCGAGCGTACGCAGATCGGCGGCGAGGTTCAGGGCGCAGGCCAGCGTCGTCGGATGACCCGCGCCGAGCGCCTGGTGCGTGCGCCGGTACGTGTCCTCGTCCAGCTCGGCCGCCGCCTGGTCCTTCCCCTGGGCGGACAGATCGCTGGCGAGGTTGATGGCGGCGGTCAGCGTGTAGGGGTGCTCGGGCCCCAGCGTGGACGTCAGCCCGTCGACCGCCTCCTGATCGAGAGCCAGCGCCTGCTCGGTCTCCCCGAGATGGCGCAGCGCGACCGCGAGGTTGGTGCCGACCGCGTGGGTGTACGGGTGCGTGGCACCGAGGTTCCGGCGCAGGCGCTCCAGCAGTTCCTGCCCGGTCCGGCGCGCTTCCTCGGCCTGGCCGACCTGGCGCTGGGCGATGGCGAGGCTGGCAGCCGCGCACTGGGTGTCGAAGTGGTCGTCACCGTAGCGGCGCCGGTAGCGCTGCCACGCCTCCCGGCAGGCATCGTGCGCGCCGTCGTGGTCGCCGGCCTTGCGCCGCGCGACGCCGAGGTGCCGCAGCGCGATCAAGGTGACCGGCGTCTCGCTTCCGGCCAGTTGTTCGAGCTGCGTCGAGTTGATCTCCTGCACCTCGCTGGCCCCGACGTAGTCACCACATTCGCGCAGGTCGACCGCAAGCAGGCTGCCGAGGAGCAGAGTGAGGAGCGCGTTCTCCCCCAGCACCTCGACGGTGAGCTGCAGGGTCACTGCGTCGAGGTCGCGGGCCGACGGGAAGTCACCGACGGTGCGCAGCGCCGTGCCGTAGTCAACAGCGCTGGCCAGGGTGTACGGGTCACGCTCGCCGAAGGAGCGCATGGCGCGGTCGTAGGCGTCCTTGTTGAGTTTCACCGACGACTCGAAGTCGCCGGCGGCGCGCAGGTCGACGGCCACCGCGCGAGTGGCGAGCAGGGTGTCCTCGTGCGATTCGCCCTTGATCCGGCGGAGCCGCTCCAGGCAGTCCTTGTTCAGTTCGGCGGCCTCGGCGTACCGGCCCAGCGAGCGGAGCGCGTGACCGACGGTACGGGCCACGGACAGCGCCTGGGCGTCGTCGGGACCGTGCGTCTCCCGCCATGTCGTCAGCGCCTCGGTGCCGAGTTCGCGGCACGCCTCGTGGTCACCCCAGACGTAGAGGTACGCAACGGTGTTGGCCACGAGGCCGCGGACCCAGCGGTCCTCGCTCCTGACCGCCTCGGACGCCCGGATGTGCGGCAGCAGCTCAGCGTACCTGGCCCAGTTCGCGGTGACGCCGGGCTCCCTCGGGTCGCCGCCGGCCATCAGCAGGTGCGCGGCCTCGCGCATCGAGACGCGCTCGTCCTCGGTCATCTGGTCGATGAGCACCGCCTGGACCAGCCGGTGGAGCTGGATGCTGTTCGTGCGGTGGTCGATACGGGCGAGGGCGTACCGGTTGACCTCGCGGAGTGCGTGGCCGAGCCGGATCGGGTCGCTCAGCACGTCGCCGAGCAGCCCCGGCAGAGAGGCGTTGCGCCCCGCCATGAACAGGGTCCTGGAGACCGGCTCCGGTGCGAAGTAGGCGCACACCTGGAGAAGCTGCAGGGCGGCGGGGTTGGTGTCGCGCAGACGGTCGAGTGACACGTTCCACGCGGCTGCCACCGGGAGCTGGTAGTCCATCGGCGGGGCCAGTTCCAGGAGTTCGCTGCGGCGGTTCACGAACTCCGCCCGCTTGCCCTGGAAGAGTTCGAGATATTCCTCGGCCGGCATGCCGGTCTCGGCAAGCCAGACCGCGGCCTGCTCGATCGCCAGCGGCAGGTCGCCGAGTTCCTCGGACAGATGGTCGGCCTGCCGGTCGGTCAGCTCGGGACCGCGGCGCCGCAGGAGCGCGACGCTCTCGTCACGGGCGAAAACGTCCACCTCGATAGTCCGCGCCATGTTGACCCATTGTCCGTTCCGGGAAGTGACGAGAATCCGGCCCGTACCGCCCTGGGGGAAGAAGGGGAGCACGGACTCGGGATTCTCGGCGTTGTCGAATACGAGTAGCCAATTGCGGTACGGCTCGCCCAGCCGGAGCGCTTCCAGCACCGCGGGAATGGCGGTGTTGGCCTCCGCACCGGTCGGCAGTCGCAGCCGCTGCGCCAGGTCCACGTATCCCGCGCGGATCTGAGCAGGCTGCCCGGCCGGAATCCACCAGACGATGTCGTACTCCGAACTGTGCCGGTAGGCATACTCGATCGCAATCTGGGTTTTTCCGACCCCACCCATCCCGTGCAGCGTCTCCGGCAACACGGCGGTGGTCCCCTGCGTCAGCCTGTGATGCAAATCGCGGAGCGCATCGACACGGCCGATGAAGTTGACATTGCGGGGCGGCACGTTACCCCAGACAGGGGGTGGGCTGCCGGACTTGCGCCGGTCCGCGATAGCCCGCTCCACCACACCCGGCCGCGGCAAGTGCCGTCCCACCGTCGCACCCGATTCGAGATCGGATGCCCCGCTAGCGTTCCTGGACAGTGGACTCTCCGCTGATTCAGCCGGGGTGCCGGGATCGGTTAAGGGATTCTCGGGCACAGCAACCGCCTCATATCGTAGCGTAACGGACTTATCAACTGGAGCAGTGCGCGAGCGCGAGTCGCCGCCGGAGCGCGCCACCGGCTCGTCCCCGGAAGGCCGCAAACTGCTCAACCGGCCGGCCCACGGGCGGTAAGGCCCGGACAGCGCATGCAGCGCCCGGACGACGGGAGCGTAGTAGTCCCAGTGCTCGTCCCCCGCCGGCATGCGCACCTCTCCGGCCACCCGCGCGGGTTCCGCCAGCACGTCGCCCAGCTTCCGCAGCTCGGGCAGCGAGGGCGTCAGATGGTCGATGACCCGCCGCATCACCTCGGCGGTCTCTGTCCGCCGCCCCGAGGCCAGCAGTTCCTCGGCGACCCCCGGCAGGAACGCGTAGCGCACGGTGTCGAGGGCCGCGTCCCCGGCGGCTGCCGCCTCCGTGGCGACCAGCAGACCCGACGTGATGACCTCGGCGAGATCGGCGGGACGAGAGCCCGGTTCGGCGAAGAACTGGACCATCTCCATCACCGGAAGGGACAGCGGTGCGACCGCCAGATGCCGGGCCAGCCGGAACGCCACCGGGGAGGCGGCGGCGCGGAAGCCGACGACCCGCTCGGCCGGGGTGGGCAGCGAGCTCTCCGCCTCGTCGTCATCCGCCTCGGGGACCGCCGACAGCACCCGGGCGCCCGCCCACTCGCCGCGCTCCCCCGTCAGCAGCTGCGCCCAGCGGCCGAGCCAGCGCGGTTCGAGGCCGACCACGGGGACGACCGGCTCCTCCGGGCCGGCCTCGGCGCCGGCCGCGAGCCAGGGCTCGGCGGGCTCCGCCAGGATCCGCAGACCGGACGCCCGCAGCCGTGCGGGGCGCGTACCGAGCCAGGTCCGGTGCCACGAGAGATGTGACAGCAAATGAGTGATGACGACGGGGACGCTCTCACCCCAACGGGTGACCAGTCGCTGGCCCGCACCCGAGCGCCAGGCCGGCCCGATCCCGTCGGTGAGCACCATGACGATCCGGCGACGGGCCGCCGCCGGATCGAGAAGGCCGTAGCGCGGCCCTCCGCTGTCCGGGCCGCGCAGGGCGAGCCGCGAGTCCTGCTCCGCGTCGGTGTCCAGCAGGCGGACGGTCACCGTACGGAACGCTCCGATGCTCCGCAGCAGGTCGGAGAACTCGGCCACGGTGTGCCGCCACACCGCCATCGAGGCACCGTCATCGACGACCAGGACGAGGTCGAGCCATCGTTCCCGGGCCGGGCGGAACCGGGGCAGCCGCGGCTCGGGCTCCACGAGGGCGTCCGCGGTGGCCTCCTCGTCCAGCTCCGTCGCGTGCACCGAGGGGACCGTCCGGCGTAAAGGGCGTAACGACCGCTCCAGGAGGCGGTGATCGGTGAGCCCCGGTACGGCCGGCCAGGCGACCGGCGCCTCCTCCGCCGGGATGCTGCCCGTGGGCGGGCCCCCGGAGTCCCGTACGGACCAGGGCGGCGGCGGGCCGCCGGGCCCGGTGAAGCCGTCGTACCACGCGCCCGTCTCACCGGGGTTGCCGTGCCCGCCGCCGGAACGCTCGTCGGGCGGCGAGGTGCGCTGAAGCGGGCGGCGCGGCCCGGCGTCGGGCGCCCGCGCGCCGTCGTCGTGGCCGGGCTGACGGGCCTCGCCCGGGCGGCGGTCCTCCGCGTGGCTGTGTTCGTCGTGGGGGTGTTCGTCGTGACAGCGGTCGCCGGGGCGGGGCTCGCCGGGGGCGGGTTCGTCGTGGCGGGGCTCGTCGTGGCGGGGCTCGTCGTGGCGGGGCTCCGCCCGGCCGGACCGGCTGGACCGGCCGGGCGGCGGTGCGGCCCGGCGCGGGTACGCCGAACCGCCGGGCCACGGACGCGGCGGCAGCCTGTCCGGCGGACGGGTGCGCCCGGCCAGGCACATGGCAAGCCACAGCGCGTCCGCCACCTCGTTCGGGGAGAGGTCCCCGCCGCGGAGTGGCTCCGGCGGAGGGTCGGATGCCGTCCGCCCGGTGGTCATCCCGGCCTCGCAGCATCGAAATTGCGCCAGAGCGAGGCCAGCAGCCGCTCCCAGTCGCCGTCCGGGGTGAAGCGGTCGGAGGTCGCCAGATAGACGCTGTTGAGCAGTTGGTCCGCGGGCAGGCCGCCCTCGCGGGCGCTGCGGGCCACGAAGAGACGTACCAGCTCGTCGCCGCGCCCGCCGGCCTCAAGACCGAACCTGGCGGACACCATGGCGGCCAGCTCTTCCTGGTCGGGCACGGGCATCTCCAGGCGCAGACACCGCCGGAGCAGGGCGGGCGGGAACTCCCTCTCGCCGTTCGAGGTGATGATGATCAGCGGGAAGGCGCGGCAGCGCACCCGGCCGTCGCGGATACGCGCCGTCACCCCCGGGTCGTCGGTGAGGACGGTCGCCTCGGGCTCGCGGGGAGCGCTCCGCACGAGTTCCGGAATGGTGTATTCGCCTTCCTCGAAGACGTTCAGCAGGTCGTTCGGAAGATCAATATCCGATTTGTCTAGTTCATCGATGAGCAGCACGCGCGGCAGCCGGTACGGCAGGAGAGCCGTACCGAGCGGGCCCAGTTGTATGTAGTCGCCGACCCGGGCCTTGTCCACGATCCGGTCGTCGGCGCTCTCGGCGCCCGCCTCGGCGGCGGCGCGGTAGGTCGCGGCGTCCTGTGCGCGGGCGATGGCGTCGTAGTCGTACAAACCCGACCGGAGGGTCGTCCTCGTCGTCACGGGCCAGCGCAGCACCCGGCCCAGCCGCAGTTCCCGGGTGATCCGGTAGGCGAGAGCGGACTTGCCCGAGCCGGGCCGACCCGTGATCAGGAGGGGGCGCCGCAGGTACAGGGCGGCGTTCACCATGTCCGCCTCGTCGACGTTGACCGGACGCCCGGTGCCGGACCCCTGGTCGGCGGGGCCGATACGGCGGGTCACCTCGGCCTCGTCCTCGGGCGGACGCGGCTGCAGCGGCCCGCCGTCGAATCTGCGCCACGGCGGCGGGCCCATCAGCACCTCATCGAGATCACGCGCGGCGAGCTTCCCGCCGTCGCCGCGATACACCCACCACGCGGGGGGATTGCCGGCAGGGCCGCTCCCGCCGCCGGTTACCGGATCCGGCCCTTCGTGGGTAGGCCGATCGTCATTCACCGCTCTGTCCTCCCCATGGCCTTCGGCGACTGCCGACGCGTCGGCTGCGTATAGATGTTGCCCGGGTCGTCGTGGAGCAAAATCACCCCGCCCCGGATCTCCGTTCCCCGCCATTCGTGGACGCGCGCCGGCAGGCCGGCGACCATCCCTCCGTCGAACAGGCGTTCCGCAATCGCGTGAACGACCTCCCCTTCGGCGCTGTCGTTGTGCCACAGCATCGCGGGGATCCCCTCACGTAACGCCACGTCGTAGGCGTGCGGCGCCGCGGTGTGGGGCCGCCGCGGCGGATCGGCGAGGGCAACCGCGACGACGCGCGTGTCCGTGTCCTTGTTCAGGATGTCCTGGAGACCGGCGGCGCCGATTCCCTCCGGGCCCCCACAGAGTTGCCATCCACAGTCGCGCGGGTTCTCGCTCATCGTCCGCCAGCGCCTGTTCCACACCCGCTGCAGCGTCCGGTCCCGCTGCCGCTCCAGACACCGCAGCACGACGGGGTAGTGCTGGACTATGGGCCGCGGCAGTCCCGACTCGCGGTGGGTGGCCCATTCGTCGACGGGCAGCCAGATCAGCTCCCGGCCGAGCAGGAACTCCACCTGAACCTGGATGTCGAGGCTCGCCAGCGTGTCCTCGCCGTCGGCTATGACCTCCGCCACGGCGCTCTCCAGCTCTTCGCCCGTGCACCGGTAGTGCGCGAACCCGGGGACGGCCGACGACGACGCGTCCTCCTTCGTCCAGGACGACAGCACGTACTCGTCCGTCTCGACGTCGAACCACTCGACCTGAATGGCGAGGTAGGCGGTCGGCTCGCCGGCGGACGCCGGCACGGGGGCAAGGGTGCGGCGCAGTTCCTCCCACGCGGGGAGCAGGTCGAGCGACGTCGCCACCGCGACGTTCCAGTCGCGCAGCCGGCCGGCGGGCCCGGCGGGCGCGAACGCGGCGACGTGTTCGACGTAGACCATGCAGGGCAACAGGCCGTCGGACCGCGCGTTCGCCTCCAGGAGGTGCTCGAAGGCGCGCAGAACGTCGGCGGGTCCGGGTGGCAGCCGCTCGTAGACGCCGCGCGCCGCACGGTGCAGCTCCGCCACCGGCAACCCCGGCAGCACGGCCAGCCCGGTCAGCAGCCCGCGGATCTCCGCCAGGTCCCCCGTCGTCAGCACCGGCTGTGCGGGCACCTCGAAGACCAGTTGCCGGAACGCCTCGGTGGACCGGGCTTTGGGCGCCAAGAACTCGATCGAGTCGGCGAGCGCCTGGAGACCGCCCCTGTGGTCCTGCAGATGCCGGACGACCTCGTATAACTGGCCGCGCAGTGCCGAGTCGGCCGGCAGCTCGGCGACAAGGTTGACGCTCAGCCTGTGCCCCGTCATCTCCAGGCACTGCCGGGCCATTTCAGGGTCGCTCATCGGTCTGGTCCGTTCCAGGGCCTCGACGAGTCTGCTCACACGCTGCCAGTCCGACTGCCCACTGAGAGCGTGTGTCATGCGAACCCCCTTTGGCCCTGCGGCCCGAGAGAAAACCGATCGCGTCTGAGACTCGCCGCCCGCTCATTCCGGTGCCTCACCTTTGAAGCGCCGGACGGCATCCACCACGGACTGTACGGCCGGCGAACTCCCGACCAGGTCTTCGATGGCCTGCACGAGTTCGTCGACGCCTCCGTCGTAGTCGGTGCTGGTCTGCACTATCCGATACATGTGCGTCCTCGGCTCCGAACGCTCGGCGATCAGCAGGCGGATCTCCGGACGCAGGAGCGACACCAGGTCCAGCCGACCGGAAAGCGACTCGAAGAGCGGAATCTCCAGGATGACGCGCGCCAACTGGGCGCACTGGCGCGGCGACAGCTCATTCGCACCGTTCGCGCGCCCCTCGGCCGGGCCCCCGAGCATCCCCGCGAGCGGGCGCCACTCGCGGGCGACGGCGCCCAGGGGGTACATCCAGGAGAGCTGCTCACGACCGGGCCCGTACACCGCCACGAGCAGACCCACGACGCTGCGCAGCCGCGGATCCCACACCCCCGCGCCGCTGAAGCCCCGCTGTACGGGGACAACGCCCCCGCCCGCGCCGTCAAGCTGCCGCCAGGCGTGGTTCGGCCCACCGGCTCCGGAAACCCGGACGTCGCGCCACACCCCGTCCGCCAGACCCGGTTGGGGATACCCGTAGACGCTGACGACCCCCGGCTCCGCTCCCTCCCCCGCCGCCAGCACGGCCGGCCCGGCCGCGGGCGGCGGCTCGCCGGACTCCAGTGCCAGCACGGCGATGTCCCCGGAGCGCGGCGCCGCGGGGAACCAGCCACCGGCCACCACCCGGGCGGGCCGCGACGTGCGGTCACCGACGGCGGAGAAGTCGACGTCGACGGGGCGGTCGGGCACGGAGGGGTCAGCCTCGGCCCTCCCGAGGGCGATGTCGACGACGTGGGCACAGGTCAGGATCAGCCCATCGGGAAGCAGCACCCCGGCACCGCACACGACGTCGCGACCAGGGACGCATAACCTGACCCGCCACTCGCCCGACACCCTTCGCCCCTCCTGCGCCACGTGCACGGCTCCGCCAGTGCCCGCGGATACCCGTACGCCAGACCTGAGAGCGTAGTGAAGAGGCTACGCACACCAGGGCGGTTAGGCGAGATCCTGAAACCAACTGAGCAAGCTGTTGCCAACTGCCCACGGACTCCCATGCCGCGGCTCATTCCGGCGGTGACCGCACCGCCCGCTGAGCGCCGGCAACACCGCGGCACGCACCGCGATCCCCGACGAGATTCGGCGTCCGCGCCGTGGCCGCCGCGGCCGCGTGCGCGCCGGGACCGTGCGGCCGGAGGTAGCCGCCCGTCCTGCCGGACGCTCCCCCGGCACGGCTATCCGCGCAGCCCCTCGTCGCCCCTGTCGTCGCACGCGATCGGCACACCGGAGAGCACCTCCGGCGGCACGCCGAACCCGCCCACCAGATCGGGCAGGAACGACACGAGGTCCGCGACCGCGTCGTCCACCGCCTGGGGCAGGGCGATCACCTCGTCGACCGTCAGCCGGCCGGTGGTGAGCAGGACGTCCGCGTGTTCGCTCACGCCCTGCAGCAGGAACAGGCAGCACAACCGGCGCAGCGCGCCCCGCGCGACCGGGTCCACCACCCGGTCCACTGCCGCGAGGAACTTCTCCCCTGCCTCGCCGACGACGAAGGCGGACACCATCTCCAGCGCGGCACCCGACGCGGCGTTCCACCGGCCCAGCGAGTCCCCCGACGGACCGGACCGCAGCGCCGCCCGGGCCCGCCGCTGCCACACCCCCTCCACCGCGGCGAGCAGCCCGCGCAGGAACCACGGATCGGCCAGCCCGCCGCCGGTGGCGGCGGCCGGGCGGCACGGGTCCGCGGGCCGGTGGCCGAAGACCATCTCGGCGGCGGCCTTCGCCCAGATGACCAGGTTGTCGCCCTCCGCCGTGATGGCGCCCTCGATGTTGAGCGCCAGTTCGGTCAGCAGGTTCGACGGGAAGAGTCCCTGGGCGCCGCAGCGTTCGCGGCACTCGATCGCGATGTCCCGGGCCTGCCAGGTGATCCAGCCCTTGGCGACCGCCGCCAGCCGCTCCAGCTCCTCCACGGTGTCGTCGTCGCGCCGCGCCCAGCGGTCGACCACGGACCGGTGCAGGAACGTCATGGCGTAGGCGGTCGCCAGCGCGTGCACGAGCGGGGCGTGGTGCGTACGGTGCCGCACCACCGGGATGCGGTCGCCGGCCCGCGGGCCCGCGATCTGCCGGCTGTGGGCGTAGCGCACGGCGATCGTCAGGGCCAGCCGGGTCATGCCGAGGGCTGTCGCGCTCATGCAGAGCTTCCCCGTCGTGACCCGGCCGATGGCCCGCAGCAGACGCTTGCGAGGGCTGCCCACCGCGCTCACGAGGGTGCCGTCGGTCGACAACCGTCCGTGGTCGCCCTCGAGCAGCGCCTCGCGCGGCAGCCGCACCTGGTCGAAGGCCGTCAGCGCGTGGTCGATGGGGGCGCCGGCGCGGTGCGGCAGGGGGCGTACGCGGATCCCGGGCAGGTGACCGCACTCGTCGCTCAGCTTGACCAGGAAGAGGAAGACCCCTTGGGCCGCCCCGTCGACGACCAGCCGGGCGGCCACCACGGCGGACTTGGGGCCGCCGGCGTGGCAGGTGTTGGGCATGAACTTCTGGGCGCCCACGGTCGGGGTGTCGAGGATGAACCCGCCGGTGCGGCGGTCCAGCGTCGCGGTCGTCTCGATGGACGCGACGTCGTTGCCGTGGTCCAGTTCGGTGCACAGGAACGTGCCGGTCTCCCTCAGCTCCGTGAACGGCGCGAGGTCCCGCTGCGCGCAGTCGTGGTCGAGGATGCTGCCGAGGAAGAGGTTGTAGTGGATGCCGGCGATGGCGGTCAGCCCGCCGTCGACCAGACTCGTCCACTCGTGGAGGCTGCTGAGCAGGTGCGGGGCGTTGGCGAGTTCTTCCGCGTGCCCGACGGCGTTGTTGAGCAGCCGGAGCCGGCGATAAGACGCTCCGACGCGCTCGTCGTGGGTGAGCGTGGTGTTGTGATCGAATTCCGGCCGGGAGATGAGGGCGCGCCATTCTTTGTGGAACGATCTGTTCGCCCCCTCGTCGAAGAGGATGCGTGCGAGTTCGCCGGCCGTGTCTGCCGACGTAGTCGATAAGTTCCCGGTGATCCGGATGCTGTTCTGCGGTTGATCACCATTTGCGAGATCGTCCGCCGGGCCGGCCTTCAGCAGCGACGTGGTACGCATGTGCGTCTCCCCCAGATGACTGATGAATTGATCGTTCCTCTACAGCAGGATCAATTACCCGGCGCAGAGTTGATCGAAATCGCGCGGCGACTGCAACAATACGGGTACCGCGGTTTGTTTTCAAGGGCCGTCCGAAAGGGGTCTGGAGCGGCTGATCACGAATTAGCGATCGTCAACGGGGGCATATGTCCGGATAACTAAGGATAACCATCCCCGCTTCGCACGGCCCTCGCCTCATTGAGAAACCGCCACGCCGGTACTATCCTGGCCAACGAGAGCCGTGGATGCCGCCGGCACGACGGGCCGGTCGGCTTGGGTTGGAGGGTACTTGCAAGAACGGGCCATGAGAACGCGTCGCTCGCTCCTGATCGCCGCCGCGGAGGTTTTCGACGAAGTCGGCTTCACAGCCGCGAATGTCACGGACATCCTGGAGAGATCCGGCGTCACCAAGGGGGCGTTCTACTTCCACTTCACGTCGAAGACCGAGCTCGGACAGGCGGTCATGGACGAGCAGACGCGAGCACTGCCGGCGGTTCCGGAGCGGAAGCTGAAGCTGCAGCAGTCCGTGGACGAGGCGCTGCTGCTCACCTTCCTGCTCATGCCGGACACGGGCGACCCGATCATCAGGGGCGGGGTCCGCCTCACCGTCGAATACGGGGAGGGCAGGGGGGCGCTGGACGGCCGCTCGCCCATGAAGGCGTGGATCGAGCGCACGGAATCCGTGTTGCACGAGGCGCAGGCGCAGGAGGAGATCTGGCCGGACACCGACGTACCCACGCTCGCCCGGCTGGTCGTGGGCGCCTTCACCGGGGTCCAGGAGCTGTCGCGGATCATGACGGACCGCGCGGACATGGCCGAGCGCGTGCTGGACCTGTACCGGCACCTCTTCCCGTCCGTCGCGGTGCCGACCATCCTCGCGCGGCTGGACTTCTCCCCGGAGCGCGGGCGAAAGGTGTACGAGGAAGTGGTGGGGGCGCTGGAGGCCGGAGAGGTGGCACCGTGATCCCCCTCCCTCGCCGGCGAGGGAGGGTGAGGCGGGGGCGGACACGCCCTCCCCCGTGGAGACCCATGACCAGCCGATCGGAGGCGCGCGTATGCACGAGACCCCATGTCCGTTCATGCTGGACGTGTCGGGGAAGGAGCTGGCCGGGCAGACCGCCCTGCTGCACTCCCTGGGCCCGGCAGTACAGGTGACGCTCCCCGGCGGGGTCGTCGCCTGGGCGGTGACGCGGCAGGAGTACGTCAGGGAACTCCTCCTCGACCCGCGGGTGTCGAAGGACGCCCGGCAGCACTGGCCGGCGTTCATCGAGGGGCAGATCAAGGAGGACTGGCCGCTGTACCCGTGGGTGGCCAACGAGAACATGCTCTTCGCGTACGGCGAGGAGCACACCCGCTTACGCCGGCTCGTGGGCGGTGCGTTCACCGCCCGGCGGGTGGAGGCGTTACGTCCCGGGGTGCAGGCGGTCGCCGAGCGGCTGGCCGACGAGCTCGCCGCACTGCCCGCCGACGCCCCGGTCGACCTGCGCGAGGCGTACGCCGCGCCGCTGCCGGCGCAAGTCATCTGCAGCCTCTTCGGCGTCGCCGAGGAGGAGCGCGAGCCGCTCCGCAGCGCCGTCCTGGTGTGCTTCGGCACGGCGGTACCGGCCGGGGAGATGGCCGCCGCGCAGGTGCGGGTCTTCGAGCTGCTCGGGGCGCTGGTGGCGCGGAAGCGGTCGGCGCCGGGCGACGACCTGACCTCCCTGCTGATCAAGGTCAGGGACGAGGACGGCGGCCTGACCGAGCAGCAACTGCTGAGCACGCTCTACCTGATGATCGCCGCCGGCCAGGAGACGACCAGCACCCTGATCACCAACGCCCTGGCCCACCTGAGCGCCCGCCCCGAGCAGCTCGCGCACATCCGCTCCGGCCGGGCGCGGTGGGAGGACTTGATCGACGAGACGCTGAGCCGGCACAGCCCCGTGAGCTTCTCCCCGATGCGCTTCGCCGTCGAGGACATCACGTTCGACGGCGTGCTCATCCGCAAGGGCGACCCGATCCTGGTCTCGTTCGCGACCCCAGCGGAGCCGCCCCGGCCGGGCGGGGACGACGACTTCGACCTGCTGCGCGACGACCGGGGCGAATCGGTTGCGTTCGGCTACGGCGCCCATCGCTGCCTCGGTGCGCCGCTGGCCCGGCTGGAGACCACGATCGCGCTGTCCACCCTCTACCGGCGCTTCCCCGGCCTCCGGCCGCTCCACCCCCTGGACTCGGTCGACCCGCTGGAGTCGTTCATCGTGAGCGGCTACGGCTCCCTGCCGGTGCTGCTGCACGCGGCAGGCACGGGCCCCGTCTGACAGCGGAGCACTCATGCCCAAGCAGGCGCGTGCGGTACGCACGCGGCACAAGCTCGTCACCTCCGCCGCGGAGTCCTTCGTCCGGCACGGATACGAGAAGGTCGTCCTCGCGGACGTCGCGTCGCGCGCCGGGGTGAGCGGCGGAGGTCTCAGCTTCCACTTCGGCGGCAAGCGCGCGCTCGCCGAGGCCGTGCTGGAGGCGGCGTCCGAGCGGCTCGGCCGGATCACCGCGGAGGGTGCGGCCCGGAACACCGGGAGCGTGCTGGACGCGGTGGCCGGCACGATGCGCCGGCTCCTGGCGGAACTCGAGGCGGACCCGGTTCTGCGGGCCGGGTTCAACCTGAGCCGGGACGTGCGCGGGCTGGGCGGCGCGCAGAACCCGGACGTCCGCTGGCAGCGCTGGGTGGAGGGCATGCTGGTCCGCGCGGAGCGGGACGGCTCGCTGGCGGCGGACGTGCCGGCGAGGGGGCTGTCGTACGTCCTGACCGCCGCGACCGCCGACCTCGGCATGCGCTGCTGCGCCGGGAGCGAGGCGGCGCCCGACGCCCTGGACCGGCTCTGGTCGCTGCTGCTCCCGCGGGTCTCGACGCCCGCACCCGGCGCGGTCCGCTGACGGCGCGGCGCACCCCGCACCCCCGGGGCCGTACGCGCACGACGCCGTACGCGTACGGGGGAGGCGGCTCAGCCGCCGCCCCCACCGGACCCGCCGGGCCGGGCGTCCCGGAGCGCCGCCGGGGTGGCGATGCACGGCAACAGCGCCTCCCAGACGCCGGCGAGCGTGCCGTCCGCCAGCCAGTCGAGGTTCCGCCAGCTCAGCACCGCGAGACCGGACGTCACCCCGACCACGGCCTCGGCGGTCTCACCGCGGAGGCCGTGGTCGGCGAGGAGCCGTTCGTCCGCCGCCTCGTCGAGGAACCGGGCGACGCAGCGCAGCCACTCCTCGCGCAGGTTCAGCGTCGCCTCGCCGGCGGACATGCAGTTGATCCGCAGGCCCGCGCGCGTCACCACGTCCTCGCGGAGCCGGCCGGCGATCGCCTCCGACGTCCTCACCAATCGCTGCAGCGCGTTGCCCTCGTGTCGCGGGACCCGCCGTGCCGCGCGCCGCAGGCGCGCGGCGGCCTCGGACTCGACGGTCTCGGCGAGGGCCGCCTTGTCGTCGAAGTGGAAGTGCAGCGCCCCCGTGCTGACGCCCGCGCGCGTGCTGATGTCCACGACCTTGGCCAGCGCGTAGCCGTGGCGCTCGAACTCCACGGCGGCGGCGTGGATGAGGGATTCCCGGGTCCGGTCGGCTCGTTCCTGTCTGGCCATCATGCCTCCTGACACAGGCATTAAAGAAACCCGGATGCTGGTATCTTAATCCTCTTCCCCTGCGCCCCGCACCGCAGGTCATACATGGCAACTCAACCAAAATCTGCCGATATTGGGCACGGGAGACACCAACTCTCGCGGGGCCTTGGAAACAAACCAGCCTCCTGGTATCTTAACCGGAACACGCTTGAGGCGCCCACGGGGGAGTTGCGAGGCGTCGTCCGGCCACCGGCCGGCCCTCTTCTCCACCCGTACCGCGGGCCCGCAGCCAAGGGTCCAACGCCCTTCCGCGGCCCAACTGCCCTTCAGATCCCATCCGGACGTTCGAGGTACTTGCCGCAAGGAGCCGAACCACCCGTTGCGGCAGCGATGAGCGGGTTGGAGGAAACCTTGCGAACCAAACTGGAAACGCGCGTGGAGTTCATCCGCTGGCCGGTCGAGTCCCGGCGCCGTGAGCGCTGCCGCACGGAGGGAATCATGCGCATCCTGGTGCTGGAGGCGGGGGTCGCCGCACCGGTGTGCGCCGACATCCGTGAGGACTGGGTGCGGGCCCCGATCAGCAAGGGCGATCTCAAGGCGCGCGCCGACGCCCTGCGCATGCGCAGCAGCGCCGACTTCGTGCCGCGCATGGACTCCAGCGGCGTGCTGCGGTTCCGGTCCATGTCGGTGGTGCTCTCCCCGACCGAAGCGGACCTGGTGTCCCGGCTCGCCGAGTCGTTCGCCGAGGGCGTCGACCGCGACGTGCTCCTCTCCCTGCTCCCGGGCGGCACGAAGGCGAACAGGAACGCGCTCGATCTCCACGTCATGCGCATACGGCGGCGTATCGCGCCGCTCGGTTTATGCGTGCGGACGATCTGGGGGCGCGGTTACGCACTCGACGTCGACGAAGACGCCGAACGGTAACGACGAACAATCACGAAAGGTGATTGACATGGTCTCAGACCGCAAGGTGACAGGTCAGGGAGCGAAGGTCCTGCTGACCGTCCTCTGCCTGGCACAGTTCATGCTCATCCTCGACGTCGCGGTGGTGGCGGTCGCGGTCCCCTCCATCCAATCCGACCTGGACGTCTCCTCCGCAGACATCCAGTGGGTGAGTACCGCGTACGGACTCACCTTCGGCGGCTTCCTGGTCGCGGCGGGCCGCATCTCCGACCTCTTCGGCCCGCGGCGCCTGCTCCTCGGCGGGCTCGTCGTCTTCGTGGTGGCCTCCGCCGCCTGCGGATTCGCCCCCGATGACGTGACGCTCTTCGTCGCGCGGGCCGTGCAGGGGCTGGGCGCCGCGCTGGTCTCCCCCGCCGCGCTCTCCCTCGTCACGACCACGTTCGCCGAGGGCGAGGGGCGCAACAAGGCGCTCGGGATCTGGGGCGCGGTGGCGTCCGGTGGCGCCATCGCGGGCCAGTTACTCGGCGGCGTCCTCACCGACCTGGCCGGCTGGCGCTCCATCTTCCTGCTCAACCTGCCCGTCGCCGTCCTCGTGATGCTCGCCGTCGTCAAGCTGGTCCCCCGGGACAGCGAGCGCACCCGCGGGACCATCGACATCTCGGGCGCCACCATGCTGACGGCGGGGTTCGTGCTGCTGGTCACGGCCGTCACGTACGCGGCGGAGCACGGGTTCGGGATGCTGGTCCTGCCGATCGCCGCGGCCTCGGTCGTGGTGCTGGCCGTGTTCGTCGTGCACGAGTCGCGGGTGGCGCAGCCCATCGTGCGGCTGTCGATGTTCCGCAACCCCAACGTGCGCTACGGCAACATCATCTCGGTGCTCAGCGCCGGCGGCGCCACGGTGTCCGTCTTCCTGTGCACGCTCTACCTGCAGCAGGTCCTCGGCCTCTCCCCCATGGAGGCCGGCCTCGGCTTCGCCCCCATCACCGCGCTGATCCTCGTCATCTCCCTGCGGATCAGCCAGCTCATCAAGCGGTTCGGGGTACGGAACCTCCTGCTGGCCTCCTCCGCGCTCTTCGCGCTCGGCTCCGTGCTGCTGTACTTCGTCGCCGTCGACGGCAGCTACTGGACGCACGTGCTGCCGGGGCTGGCGATCAGCGGTGCCGGCGCCGCGCTCAGCCTCGCCCCGGCGATGATCCTTTGCACCACCGGCGTGCCCGACGAGGAGCAGGGCCTCGCCTCCGGTCTGCTGAGCACCTCGCAGCAGCTCGGTGCGGCGCTTTCCCTCGCGCTGCTCAACGCGGTGGTCGCGGCGGCAGGCGACGGGTCCGGCGACCAGGCGCTGATCGACGGCTTCCGCACCGGCTTCCTGGCGTCCCTCATCCTGCCCGTGGGCATGGTGCTGTGCGTCCTGGCGCTGCCGAGGGAGGACCGGAGCGCTCCGGTCGGCCCCGACGGTCAGGACGAACAGGGCGAGCAGGACGGTCAGGGAGAACAGGACGCGGACGAGAAGGTGGAACAGCGCTGAGAAGCGCGCCGACGGCTTGGGGGACCCCCGCGGGGTCGCCCAAGCCGTCGTCGTGTGCGGGTCGTCCGGGCCGTGCCGGGGCCGGAGGGCGCGCCGTTCACCAGTACTGCATCGGCACGGTGATGAGCTGGTCGACGGGGGCGTAGGCGTCGGTGAGCACCTGTCCGTCGCGGGCGAAGCGGGCGGTGCGCTCCTCGTCGGCGACACGGAGCATCTTCGTGCTGTCGTGGTGCTTGAGACGATCGGTGATCTCCACCTCGGGTACGGGCCGTTCGGACGCCACGACCAGGACGTTGCCCCCGGTGCTGCCGTCCAGGACGGTGTCGAACGTGATCGTGCTGACGTACGGGAACACCTCACGCACCGTGGCGACGGCGGCCCGGGCGAAGTCCCCCGGCGGGAAGTCGATGAGGTTGACGAGGTAGTAGCCGTCGGGCCGGGTCACCCGCTCGGCCTCCTCGACCACCTCCCGCGTCGTCAGGTGCCACGGCGGGCTGTGCGCGCCGAACGCGTCCTCGATGACCACGTCGTAGGAGTCGTCGGCCTGCTCCTGGAGCCCCATGCGGCCGTCGCCGGCCACCGCGCGCAGGTCCTCGTGCTCCCGGAAGCCGAGTTCGTCGCGGGCCACGTCGATCAGGCCGGCGTCGATCTCGTAGACGAGCTGGGAGCTACCCGGCCGGCTCGCGTCCAGGTAGTTGGGCAGGGACATGCCGCCGCCGCCGATATGGAAGGCGTCGAGGGGCTCGCCGGGGCGGAGGGTGTCGGCGGCTGCGGCGAGGCCCTGAACGTAGCCCATGTGCAGGTCCGCCGGGCGGTCGGGGTCCACGTAGCTGTGTTCCGACGTGTTCAGCTTGAGCACCACCGTGTCCGCGTTCTGCGGGCTCTGCTCCAGCCGCACGCAGTTGTACTCGGTCTCGATGTCGCAGACGGCGGGCCCGAGTGCGGTACCGCCCAGGGCGGCGGCGGCGAAGACTGCCGCAGCCACCGGGACGACGGCGCGGCGCCGGATCGCGAGGTCCGTCACCACGCCGCCCGCGACGAGCAGCAGCCCGACGCTCACCAGGATGGCGGTGTTGGTGAACTGCGCGACGAGCACGAACCCGGTCAGGAAGGTGGCCAGGACGGCGCCCAGGGTGCTGATCCCCGACAGCCGCCCGACGACCCGGCCGGTCCGCCCGAGGTCGTGGAGCTGGGTCTTGACGACCAGCGGCGTGATGGTGGAGAGGAGGAACGCGGGCAGGAAGCAGGCCGCCAGCGCCAGGACGATGACGGCGCCCGGGCTCGGTCCGTCGAGCGTCCGGCCCAGCCAGCGCACCGACGGCTGGACGAGCAGCGTCACCACGCCGCCGCCGATCAGCAGCACGCCGATCAGGGAGGCGGGTTGGCGCCGGTCCGCCAGCCGGCCACCGGTCCAGGCGCCGAGTGCGATGGCGGCCAGGGCGATGCCGATGACCGCGGAACTGACCTGGAGATTGATGCCGATGTACGGGGCGACCATCCGGATGGCCAGGGTTTCCAGGAGCAGTACCACCCCGGAGGAGCCGAAGGTCAGCACCACGGCGGCCCAGCCCGGCAATGTCCGACGCTGGGGCGGCGGGGAGGGAATTTCCTGCCCCGCCACCACTTCCTCGTGCAGTGATTGGGTCATCGTTACTCCGATTCGCTTTTCAGACGTACGACTCGGAGTCAACGTAAGATACTCGCCCGATTCCCGGTGACGACTACGTCAGGTCTGTTTCAGGAATTCGCGGCCGAAGTCGCGGACGTCAATTCCGGCGCCCCGCACCAGTAATTCACCGCTTTCCGCAGCGCCGGCGTGGTGCCTGCGTGGCCCGCCCAGGCGACGTATGCGTCCGGCCGTACGAGAACGGCCTCCGGCAGCTTCGTACGGCTCTCCGCGACCGCGCGGACGACCTCCACCCGACCGGGCCAGCCGCCCTCGGCGACGCCGCCGCAGAACGCCCCGCGCGACTGGTCGAGCAGGACGAAACGGCCGCCGCGGAACCGCTCGTACAGCCGCCCCGCCGGCGCGCCGTCCGGCGTGCGCAGGGGCGCGTCGGGCAGCCGGCGGCCGACGAGGGGGTGCGGGCGCCCGTCGGCGGTGCGCGGCGGTGGGTAGCGCAGCGTCAGCCCCGACAACTGCGCCGCGACGTGCGGCTGGAGGAATCCGAGCCCCAGCACGCGGGTGGCGAGCCCGCGCAGGAGCCGGGCGCCGGCGGACCGGGAGGTCTCGAAGGAGAACATGAGGTCGGTGCGTTTCAGCGTCGCCTCGGCGATCGGCCTGCGCTCCTGCTGGTACGTGTCCAGCAGGTGCGGCGGCGCCGTACCCGTCACCTGGGCCGCCAGCTTCCAGCCCAGGTTCATGGCGTCCTGGATTCCGGTCTGCAGGCCCAGGCCGCCGGAGGGGATGTGGGTGTGGGCCGCGTCCCCGGCGAGCAGCACGCGGCCGAGGCGGTAGCGGTCGCTGAGCCGCTGCTCGCTGCGGAAGCGGGACATCCACAGGGGCGAGTGCAGTCCGAAGTCCGTGCCCAGGATCGCGCGGCAGCTCGCCCGCAGCTCGTCCACCGTGACGGGCACGTCCACGGGGGTGCCCATCGTCTCGTGGTCGAGGGTGATGACGCGGAACGTGCCGTCGCCGAAGGGGAAGAAGACGACCATGCCGCGGCGGCCGGTGCGGGCGTACACCACGGGGTCGGGTGGCGTGCTCACCCGGACGTCGGCGATCGTCAGCGAGCAGTCGTAGGCCGAGCCGCGGAACGAGATGCCGGCGAGCCCCCGGACGGTGCTGTGCACGCCGTCGCAGCCCACGACGTAGTCGACCCGCATCGTGCGCGGTCCCGCCGGGCCGTCGAGTTCGGCTGTCACGCCGCCGGCGTCCTGCCGCAGCCCCGTCAGGACCGTACCGCGTTCGATGACCGCGCCGGCCTCGCCGGCCCAGCGCGCCAGCCCGGCCTCCGTGCGGTTCTGCGGGATGACCAAGATGTACGGGAACGGGCTATCGATGCCGCTGTGATCCACCCACCGCTTGCCGTCGCCCAGCGCGGAGTGCGCCCAGGGCAGGCCCAGGCGTACGAACTCCTCGGCCCGCCCGCGCAGATCGAGCAGCTCCAGGGTGCGCGGCAGCAGGCCGAACGCGCGCGAACGCGGCGAGGGCTCGGGCCGTTTGTCGACCACGTGGCAGGCGACGCCCGCCGCGGACAGCTCGGCCGCCAGGGTCAGACCCGTCGGCCCCGCCCCGACGACGAGAACGGACGGAGGCGTGTGGATCGGCGTCATGGCGCTCAGCGTAGGCACGGCCGGAGTCGCTCGCCGCGATCCGGAAAGGCACCGGAAAGACCGCTGTTCAGCCGGTCCGGTAGGTGTACATACGATCGGCGTCGATGCGCGCGTACGCGGCCGGAGCGCCCCACTCCAGCCACGAGTCCCCGTAGACCTCCAGGCAGTACGCGCGGAAGTCCGCCTCGGCCGGGTCGGAGACGTCGATCTCGTGCGCCCGGCCGTGAACGATCACCGCGAACTGCTCGCCGCGCAGCAGGACGGCGCTCACCTGGGGGCGCTTGCGCAGATGGCGGAAGCGTACGGAGTCGTGGGCGGAGCCGAACCAGAAGCGCCCACGGAAGAAGAGCCCGTCAACGGGCGCGACGCGGGGCTCGCCCGCCGCCGTGACGGTGGAGAGCGCCAACACCTGCACGCCGGTGAGTAACTCGGAGAGCTGCCGGGCGGTCATGCGATGCTCCGGTTTCATGATCGACAGCAAGTGGCTGCCCGCACTCGCGAAGCTCCGGTCGCCGAGGTCGTCGAGGTACGCCAGATCGGCTTCGGTCTCATGCATAAGCGGTCAAACTGCCCGACGCCCCGCGCGCTCGTCAAGTTCTGTCGGAGAGCTTGCCTCCCGGAAGGAGCGGGGCCCCGAGGTGGTCCATCCTGCGAAGGATGCAGGCGAGACACCCACGAGAAGGTTGGTGAGCCATGCGGATGCAAATCGACCGGGAGAGGTGTGTGGGCAGCGGGGCGTGCACCTTGCAGGCGCCCGGCGTCTTCGACCAGAGCGACGAGGACGGGTTGGTCGTGCTGCTCGAACCGGTGCCCGGACCCGCGGACCGCGCGGAGGCGCTCGCGGCGGTGGGCACGTGCCCCGCCGAGGCCATCTCCGTCGAGGGGGACCAATGACCGTCACCGCCACCCGCCCCGCTCCCCGGCTTCCCGGCCCGCCCCGCGTCCCGCTGTTGGGCTGGCGGTGGCGCGGCCTCAGCCTGCTCCGCGACCCCGCGACGCATCTGCAGGGGCTCTACGACAGGCACGGCCCCATCTCCGCCTGGGACCCCGACCGGCCGAAGCACGTCTTCGCGTTCGGCCCCGAATACCTGCGGGCGCTCTTCGCCGAGCCGCAGGTGTTCATCTCGGACGCCTTCCGCGAGGTCAAGATGCCCGAGGGGTCCGCGTTCCGGCGGCTGAGCAGCGGGCTGCTGCGGCTGAACGGGCCGGAGCACCGCAAGCACCGCAAGCTGATGCAGCCGGCGTTCACCGCGCGCCGTATCCAGGTGCACCGTGAGGCCATCGTGGAGCTCACGGAGCGGGAGCTGGCCGGCTGGCGGGCGGGTGAGACGCGGCGGCTGGACCGCGACTTCTTCCGGCTGATCATGTCCATCGCGGTGCGGACCATCTTCGACGTCACCGAGCGGGTGGAGATCGAGCAGTTGCAGGGGCTGGTCACCCGGCTGCTGAAGGTGGCGGCTGCCCCGGGCACGCTGCTCCTGCCGTACGACCTGCCGGGGTCCCCCTACCGCTCCGCGCTGCGCATCTCGGAGCAGATCGACGGCACGCTGCGCGCGCTCATCCGCGAGCGCCGGTCCACCGCGGCCGGGCGCGACGACATCCTGTCCGCGATGATCAGCGCGGAGGACGAGGACGGTTCCCGGCTGACGGAGGACGAGCTGATCGGCGAGGCGTACACGAGCTTCTGCCACGACAGCAGTTCCGCCGGACTGGCCTGGACGATGTTCCTGCTCGACCAGCACCCGGAGATCCTCGACGCGGTGACGGACGAGGTCCGCACCGTGCTGGGATCCGGCCCGCCCGACGCCGCGTCGCTGCCACGGCTGCAGCTCCTCGACCGCGTCGTCACGGAGGCCCTGCGGCTGCTGCCGCCGGCCGCGTTCGCCATCCGCTACGCCGACCGGGCGGCCCCGCTGGGCGAGTACGAACTGCCCGAGGGCGCCGCGGTGTTCTTCAGCTCGTACGTCACGCACCGCATCCCCGAGCTGTACCCCCGGCCCACGGTCTTCGACCCTTCGCGGTGGGAGTCCGTCAAGCGCCCCGTCTACGAGTACGTGCCGTTCGGCGCGGGGCCGCACCACTGCATCGGGCGGCACTTCGCCTTCTTCGAGATGAAGATCATCCTGGCGATGCTGCTGCAGCGCTTCCGGCCCTCGCTCGTGCCCGGGTCCCGGGTCGACCGGGCCCAGCGCATCTCGCTCGTGCCGAGCCACGGGCTGCCGATGGTGCTCCACCGCAGCGGGACGTCGCTGCCGGCACCGCGGGTCAAGGGCAACATCCACCGGTCGGTCAGCCTCTCCTGACCCCCCGTCCGCCCCCGCCCGCCGCCCGCCGCTGTCCGGGCGGCGGCGCGGAACGCGGCCCCGGACACCCGTGCGGGCGGGTCCGGGGCCGCGTTCCGCGCCGTGCGTACCGCGCTCAGACAGTGGCGGCGGGGCGCTCGCGGATGTCGGCCGGCGCCCGGCCCAGCCGCGGCCGCAGCGCCTGCGCGGGGCATTCGACGACGTAGTACGACAGGGTGGCGGCCACGAAGGTCCCGGCCGCGACCACCCCGAGCACGACGGCGAACGACCCCGTGCCGAACTCGTCCTCCGTCACCTTGAAGTAGCCCTCCAGGAAGGCGAGGTGCCACAGGAACAGGCCGTAGGAGATCCGGCCGAGCCAGCGCACCGCCGGGGCGGACAGCACGGGCGCGCGCCAGCCGCCCAGCGCGCAGGGCGCGACGAGCAGCACCGCACAGACCAGGTAGAGAAGCTGCTCGGCGACCGCCTCCGCGGCCGACGGATAGGAGATGTCGACGGGGCCGGTCAGCGGCGTGCAGGCCAGCGCGAACGCCGCCGCCGCGCCCGCCCAGAACAGGCCCGGCCGGTCGCCGGCCAGCCGCACCGCGGCGGGCGGCCGGAGGGGGTCGGCCTCGGTGCGGGCGAGCAGCACCGCCAGCGCCATGCCGCCCGCGAAGAAGCCGGCGTACTCGGGCAGCCAGAGGTGCGCCGGCGGGTAGTCGCCCGCGGACGGCAGGTGCGTGAGGACCGCCGAGCCGACGCCGACCGCCGCGAGCACCGTGAGCCCCGCCGTCTGCCGGCGCGCGCGGGCCGCCGGTCCGGCCGCGCCGCGGCCGAGCCGGGCGAGACCCGCCGCCAGCAGCGGCAGCAGCAGGTAGAAGGCGACCTCGGCGCTCAGGCTCCAGGTCTGCCCGATGCCCAGCGGCAGCACGTCGCGCTCGTACACGTGCAGCAGCAGCACCGGCCGGACCACCTCCCACGCGCCCGTCACCGTGTCGCGATTGAACACCGCGAGGCAGACGACGAGTGCCACCCAGTAGGCGGGCAGCACCCGCAGCCCGCGGCGCCAGAGGTAGTGGCGCGCCGAGGGCCGGCCGGCGTCCCGCAGCGACGCGACCGCGAACGGCCGGTAGAGCAGGAAGCCGGAGAGCACGAAGAAGATCGGTACGCCGATATCCCCCCGGCTGGCGACGTTGGCGAGGATCCCCGGCTCCGGCTGCAGGGTGGCCCCCGTGTAGATCGCCACGTGGTAAACGATCACGGCTATGGCCGCCAGCGCGCGCATCCCCTCCAGGGCGGGAAAGTAACGCGGGGAGGCCGTCCCGGCCCGCACCCCCGAATACATCATGGCTCACCTCATTCAACAGACGTGAAGTTCTCCGAGATTCGCCCGCCGGGAGGGCCGCAGGGCCGGTTCTTTTGGAGTCCTGACAGAGTCCGACCGGTACGCGGCGACCGCCGCCAACAATTTGCGCATCGGCCCGTCCGCATTGAATGAGGGATTCCGCGATTCCGCCCGGCGGCGAACGGCGGCCGGAACGGTTTCCCTCTTTCCGGATCCCCGCCGGTATCCCGCAGTTTCCTGACAGGAACAGCAGGAGCGCCAGGTAAGCAACCTACGGTCGTTCCCGTCGGAATTCTTCCGACGAAGGGGGAAGTCTGAGATGGATTCCACCAGGGGTACGCGAACCGTCCGCGACGTCATCCGGGCCCGGTGCGAAGCCCGGCCGGAGGCGCTCGCCGCGGTCTTCCCCGCCCAGCCGGCCGCGGGCCTGGCCGCACCGGTGAGCTTCACCCGAGGGTCGCTCGACCGCGCGGCGCGCGCGCTGGCCGCGCGGCTCGACCGCAGCGTGCGGGGCCGGCCCGTCGTGCTGCTCCTGCCCCCCGGGCCCACCTACCTCAAGGCGTTCCTCGCCTGCGTCTACGCCGGGGTGCCGGCCGTGCCGGTCTACCCGCCGGCTCCCGGCGGCCGGCCGGGCGACCTGGCCCGGGTGCGGGCCGTACTCGACCGGCTCCCCGACGCCGTCCTGCTCACCGAGCCGCCGCTGCGGGAGTCCCTGCGCGCGCTGCTCGACGGGGAGCGGACCGACGCGCCGCCGCGGCGGTTCCTCGGCACCGACGCGCCCCTGAGCACCGCCGACGGCTGGCGACCGCCGCCCCTCGGTCCGGAGGATGTGCTGTTCCTGCAGTTCACCTCCGGCTCGACCGGCGACCCCAAGGCCGCCGTCGTCACGCACGCCGCCCTGCTCGCCAACGTGGCCGCCATCACCGAGCGGTTCGGCCTCGACCGTTCGAGCACCGCGGTCCTGTGGCTGCCGCCGTACCACGACATGGGGCTCGTCGGCGGGCTGCTCACCCCACTCCTCACCGGCTTCCCCATCCACCTGCTCGCCCCCCAGACCTTCCTCGCCGACCCGCTCGCGTGGCTGCGGCTCTGCTCCGAGACCGGCGCCACCCACACCGGGGCACCCGACTTCGGCTACGCGCTGACCGCCCGCCGGGCCCGCGAGGCCGGCCTGCGCGCGGACGCCCTCGACCTGTCGTCGCTGCGGGTGGCGTTCTGCGGCGCCGAACCGGTGCGGTCCCAGACCCTCGCCGCGTTCGCCGAGACGTTCGCCCCGGCCGGTTTCCGCTCGGCAAGCTTCCTGCCCTGCTACGGGCTGGCCGAGAACACGCTCATCGTCACCGGCGGCCGTCCGGGCGCCGGCGCCCGGGTGCTGCATCTGGACGCGGACGCCCTCGCCGCCGGGCGCGCGGTGCCCGCGCCGCCGGGCGTACGCGCCGTCGACCTCGTCTCCGCCGGGCCGCCGGTCGCGGACACCCGGATCCTGGTGGCCGACCCCGCCACCGGTGCGCCGCGCGAACCGGGAGAGGTCGGCGAGGTGTTCGTCCGCTCCGGCAGCGTCGCGGCCGGATACCACGAGAGCCCGGAGGCGACCCGCGCCACGTTCGGGCTGACGGTGGCCGGCACGGGCGACGGCTGGCTGCGCACCGGGGACCTGGGCTTCCTGAGCGCGGACGGCGAGCTCGTGCCGGTGGGCCGGATCAAGGACGTCATCGTCGTACGCGGCCGCACCGTGCACCCGCAGGACCTGGAGCTGACGGCACAGCAGGCCCATCCCGCGGTCCGGCCCGGCTGCGTCGCGGCCGTGGCCGTCCCCGGGGACGACGGCGGCGAGGAGGTCCTCGTCATCGCCGAGCTGCGCGGCGGCCATGCTGACGACGCGGGTACGGCGGCGGAGACCGCCGCGGCGATCCGCAAGGCCGTGGCGGGCGGCCACTCGGTGCCGGTGCACGCCGTCCACCTCATCCGGCCCTCGACGCTGCCGAAGACCTCCAGCGGCAAGGTGCAGCGGTCTGCGGCGCGCGCGGCACACCTTCGAGGGACGCTCGACTCGGTCCTGTGCGACACGGACGCGGCGCCGACGGCGGCCCGTGCCGGCGGCGAGGGGCACGAGGGCGGCCCCGCCACCGGCGGGGCCCCCGCCCTGACGGCCCGGCAGCAGCTCGCCGAGCAGTTCGCCGGGACGCTCATCGCGCACGTCGGCGGCGACGGTACGACCCGGGACCTCGACTCGCTGGCCGCGGCCCGGCTCGTCGCCGTGATCGCCGACGTGTTCCAGGTCGCCGTGCCCATCGAGCCCGTGCTCGCCGGCGTGGACGCGGCCCGGCTCGCGGAGCTGATCGGCAGCGCTCCCCCGGCCCCGGCCGGCCCCGGGACCGGCGCGCGGTCCGGGCCCGCGGAGAGCCCCGCCACGCCCCGGCAGCAGGCGCTGTGCCTGCTGCAGGAGGTCGACGCCGCGACACCCGGTCTCGTCCTGGGCACCGCCTTCGCGCTGCCCGACGGCACCACGGTCGCGGACGCCGGCCGCGCCGTCCTGGAGTTGACGGACCGTCACGAGGCACTGCGCACCCGGCTGGTGCGGCGCGGCGAGGGCTGGGTGAAGGTCGTGGACCCGCCCGGCGCCGCGACCGCGCGGGAGGACGGCGAGCCGCCGGAGTGCCGGAGCTTCACCGTGACCAGGCTCGCCGCCGACGCCGTACCGGACACGGCGCGGCTGGCCGAGGTGCTGCGCGAGCGCTGCCGGCGCGTGCCCGACCTCACCGCCGGCCCGCTGTTCCACGTCGAGGCGGTGCTGGCCGACGGGCACGCCGCGCACCTCGTGGTCCGGCTCCATCACGCGATAGCCGACCTCTGGTCGACAGGTGTCCTGGCCGCTGAGATGACCGCACTCCTCAGCGGCCGGGGCCTGCCACCCGCGACGCCTCCGGCCGCGGCGGACACCGCCGCCGGCTTGCGGCACCTGGAGCGGACGTGGCAGGAATGGGCGGACGCGTACGAGCAGACGCCGCCGCTGCAGTTGCCGCCCGCGCCGGAGGGCGCCACCGGCGGCGGCACCACCGCGGCCGGCGGTACGGCCGGCGCCCCCCCGGCCGACGGTACGCCCGCCCGGGAGACCGTGCACGCGGCGCTCGCCCTCGGCGCCCGGCGGACCATCGCGCTCCGCGCGCTCGCCGACCGCTGCGGCACCACCCTCTACGCGACGCTGCTGGCCGTGCAGGCCGTCGTCCTGGCCCGGCTGACCGGCGCGGACCGGGTCCCGGTCGCGGTCCCCCTGCACGGCCGCTCCGCCGCCACCTTCCACGCCGTCGACTACCTCGTCTCGACCGTGCCCGTCCCGGTGGACACCGCCACGGGCACCGTCGCCGAGATGGTCGCGCGCACCTCCGAGCAGGTGCGCTCCGCGCTGGCGCGGCGCACCGTCGGCTACCCCGAGCTGGTCGCCCACTCCGCCGCCGTCCACGGCCCCGCGGTGCCCGCGCCCGACGCCGCCCTGCTGCTCCAGCAGGACACCCCCGGGGCGCCCGCCGGCCTGGCCGGCGCGCTACTCGGAACCGGCGGCCTCCCCCTCGGCAACCACCGGGTGCCGGTCGCCGTGCCCCTGCCGAGCGTCGGTCCTTTCGGGCTCGCCTCCCTGCTCTGGGAAGAGGCCGGCGCCGGCGGGGGCACGGAGCTGACCGGCCGGGTCGAGGTCGATCCCGGACGCCACCCGGCGTGGCTGGCGGCGCGGTTCGCCGACGCCTTCCTCGCCGTCGCCGACGCCCTCGCCGAGGACGCCGGGCGCCCCGTCGCGGAGGTCACCGCGGTCCGCGGCGCGGCGGCGGAGCGGCTGCGGCGCTGGTCCGTCTCGCCCGTCGGGGCGGCCGGCGAGGACACCCTGCACGGGCTCGTCGCAGCCGCGGTGCGCCGGCACCCGCGGCGCCCGGCGGTGGTCGACCGGGACGGCACGCTGACCTACGCCGAACTGGACCTGCGATCGGGCGCCGTTGCCGCCGGCCTCCGCCGCGCCGGCGCGGGTCCCGGCAGCACGGTCGGCGTCCTGCTGCCCCGCGGCAAGGACCTCCCCGCCGCCCTGCTCGGCGTGCTGCGGGCCGGGGCCGCGTACGTGCCGTTCGACACCTCCGCGCCGCCGGCCCGGCTGGCGGCCGTGCTGGAGGACGCCGGCTGCCGCTGTGTGCTCACCTCGGCCGCCTTCGCCGCGGTCGACCGCGGCCTGCCCGTCCGCACGCTGGTGCTGGAGCGGCTGGATCCCGTCGAGACGCCCCCGCCCGACCCGGGCAGCACTCCGGACGACCCCGCCTACGTGCTGTTCACCTCCGGCTCCACGGGCCGCCCCAAGGGCGTCGTGATCCCACACCGGGGGGCGGCGAACCTGATCGGCTGGGCGGGCGGCGTCTTCACCCCGGCGGAGCTGGCCATGACGCTCGCGGTCACCCCGGCCACGTTCGACCTGTCGGTGTTCGAGATGTTCGTCCCACTGGCGCACGGCGGTTCGGTCATCATGCTCGGCTCGGCGCTCGACCTGGCCGATACGCCCCCGCACGCCGCCGGGGCCACCCTCCTCAACACCGTGCCCTCCGCCGTCGCCGGGCTGTTGGAGCAGGGGGCGCTGCCTGCCGGGCTGCGGGTGGTCAACATGGCCGGGGAGCCGCTGCCGGCCGAGCTGACCCGTGCCGTGCACCGCGCCGTCCCCGGCGTCCGGGTCTTCAACCTGTACGGGCCGAGCGAGACCACCACGTACTCGACCTACGCCGAACTCGGCCCCGGCACCGTCGAACCGGTGCCGATCGGGCGTCCCGTCGGCGGCACCTCTCTGGCTGTCGTCGACGCCGCGCTGCGGCCCGTGCCGCCCGGCGGCACCGGCGAGCTGCTCATCAGCGGTGCCGGCGCGGCTCTCGGCTACGCGGGCCGGGCCGGCATGACCGCCGCCCGCTTCCTGCCCGACCCGCACGCGCCGGGCGAGCGCCGCTACCGCACCGGCGACCTGGTGCGCTGGCGGCCGGACGGGCAGCTCGAGTTCGTCGGCCGCACGGACCACCAGGTGAAGGTGCGCGGCTTCCGTATCGAGCTCGGCGACGTGGAGCAGGCGCTGCGCGCCGTGGAGCCCGGCCGGGACGTCGCCGTGATGGCGGTCGGCGAGGGGCGCGCGCGGCGCCTCGCCGCCTACCTCGCGCCGCCCTGGCCCGGGGACGCCGACCAGGCGGAGCAGTTGCGCGGCGTGCGCAGCCGGCTGGCGCGCGAGCTGCCCGGCTACATGATCCCGACCGAGTACGCGGTGCTCGACCAGCTCCCCCGCAACCGGCACGCCAAGCTCGACCGCGCGAAGCTGCTGGCGACGCCGATGCTCCAGCTCGTCAGCGGCGCGCGGGTGGCGCCGCGGACCGACACGGAACGCAGGATCGCCGACTGCTGGGCCGCGGTGCTCGGCGGCGATCCCGGCGCCGTGGGCGTGACCGACTCCTTCCTCGACGCGGGCGGCCACTCCCTGCTGCTGGCCCGCCTCGCCCACCTGCTCGGCAAGGAGTTCGAGGTGGACGTGCCGCTGGCCGAGCTCTGGCACCGCCCCACCGTCGCCGAACAGGCGGAGCTGCTGGCCGCCGCCGGGCTGCCCGCCGCCGCGCCTGCCCCGCTGCCCCGACTCGACCGCAGCCGGTTCAGAGTCTCCTCCCGCTGACGCCCGACCCTCCCGCCGACGCACTGGAGCGCCTCGTGACCGAACGGATCTCCCCCGACGCCCATCTGTTCCCCGCCTCCCCCGGTCAGCAACGGCTGTGGTTCCTGGACCGGATGAGCCCCGCCGCCGGCCGGGCGTACACGCTCGCGGTCCGTATCGACCTGCGCGGCGAACTGCGCCGCACCGCCCTGCAGACGGCGCTGAACGCGGTGGTGGCCCGGCACGAGGCCCTGCGCACGGGACTGCGGCAGGTCGACGGCCGCCTCACCCAGGTCGTCCTGCCCGGGGTGCTGGCCGCCCTGCCGCTGGCCGACCTCACCTCGTACGGGCCGGACCGGCACGCCGAGCGCGACCTGCTGCGCCGCCGGGAGGCGCAGCGCGGCTGGAACCTGGCGCAGCCGCCGCTGCTGCGGGCACTGCTCATCCGCCTCGAACCGGACCACCACGAGCTGGTGCTCTGCGTGCACCACGCCGTCTGCGACGGCCTCTCGCTGCAGGTCGTGCTGCGCGAGCTGCTGGCCCACTACGCCGGCGCGAAGCCGGCCGGCGAGGCTCCGCCGCAGTTCGCGGACTACGTCATGTGGTCCGCCGGCGAGGGGACCGGGCCCGGGCAGGCTCAGGGCCACGCGGCGGCACGGGAGTTCTGGACCGGCGCACTGCGCGGCGCGCCGCTGGTCCTGGACCTGCCCACCGACCACCGGCGGCCGGCCGTGCAGTCGTACGCCGGCGGCCGGGTGCCCGTGCGGGTGGACGCCGTGTTCGCGGACCGGCTGCGCCGCTGGTCGGCCGCGCGGGGGGCCACACTGTTCAGCACGCTGCTCACCGCCTACGCGGTGGTGCTGGCCCGCACCGCGGGGACCGACGACCTGCTCGTGGGCCTCCCGGTGGGCAACCGGGCGCACGCCGAACTCGACGGCACGGTGGGGTACCTCGCCAACACCTGCCCGATCAGGGTGGACCTGCGCGCCGGCCCCTCCTTCGAGGAGGCCGTGGCGCAGACGCACGCCGCGCTCGGCGGGGTGCTGAAGCACTCCGTGCTGCCGTTCGGGGAGCTGGTGGAGATGCTGTCCCCGCCGCGCAGCCCCGACAGGTCCCCGGTGTTCCAGGCCATGTTCGGGCTCCAGCAGGACGTGCGGCGCGACTACGCGCTGCCGTCGCTGCGCGCCGAGGTGGCGGACGTGGACTGCGGCTCGTCGCGGGTGGACCTGTCGCTCTTCCTCTTCGAGGAGCGGGCGGGCGAGGTGAGCGGGTTCCTGGAGTACGCCACCGCGCTGTTCGAGCGGCCGACGGTCGCGGGTCTCGCCGAGCGGTTCCGGGCCGTGCTGGGCCGGCTGCCGGAGGAGGCCGCGACCGCCGTGTCCACCGTGCCGCTGACCACCGCCGCCGAGGAGTACGGCGACGGCCGGGCCGGACGGCTCGACGGCGGCGCGCTCGCCGGGGGACGGCCCCCGGTGTGGGAGCAGATCCGCCGGGTGGCGGCGCGGACGCCCGCCGCCGCCGCCGTGGCCGACGGCACCGGCACGGTCAGCTACCGCGAACTGGTCCGCCGGGTGGCCGCGGTGAGCTCCGCCCTGCGCGCCGCGGGCGCCCGGCCGGGCGACCACGTGGCGGTGCACACCGAGCGCGACGCGCGCGCCGTGGTGGCGATGCTCGCCTGCTGGGACGCGGAGTGCGTCTACGTGCCCGTCGACCCGGCCGCCCCAGATGACCGTCGCCGCGCCATCCTCGACGGCGCCGCCCCCGCCGTCGTGCTGTGCACGGACCCGGACCGGGTGCCGGACGGCCACCGCTCGCGCGCGCTGGCGGTCGGCCGGGACGCCGCCGGAACGGCACCCGGCCCGGAGTCCGGCCCGGCCACGGCGGAGCCGGCCGGGGGCGGCGGCCCGCGGTCCCGGGACGCGGCGTACGTGATGTTCACCTCGGGCTCCACCGGACGGCCCAAGGGGGTCGTCGTCGGCCACGACCGCCTCAGCGACTTCCTCGGGGCGGTCGGCAAGCGGATCGGGCTGGGCGCCGGCGACCGGCTGCTCGCCCTCACCACGGTCTCGTTCGACATCTCCCTGCTGGAGCTGCTCGGCCCGCTGGTCGCCGGCGGCACCGTCGTCGTCGCCCCGGCGGGCGTGCAGCAGGATGCCGCGGACCTGGCCGAGCGGCTCGCCGACCCGGCCGTCACCGTGGCCCAGGCGACGCCCGCCGGCTGGCGGCTGGCCGCGGCGGGGGGCTGGCGGCCCCGGCCGGGACTGACCGTACTCTGCGGCGGCGAGGCGCTGCCGGAGGACCTGGGCGACCTGCTCTCCGAGGGGCCGGTCAGGGCGTACAACCTCTACGGCCCGACGGAGACGACGATCTGGTCCTGCGCGGCGCGGCTGCACCCCGCTGAGCGCGTCACCATCGGCGAGCCGCTGCCCGGCACCCACGTCGTCGTGGCCGACGGCGCCATGCGGCCCGTGCCGCGCGGGGTCTGCGGCGAACTGCTCGTCGGCGGCGCCGGGGTGGCCCTCGGCTACCTCGGCGACCCGGCGCGCACGGCCGCCCGCTTCCTGCCCGACCCCGTCCGGCCCGGCGAGCGGCTGTACCGCACCGGCGACCTGGTGCGGCAACGCGCCGACGGCGCCCTGGAGTTCGTCGGCCGGGCCGACGACCAGGTAAAGGTCCGCGGGAACCGCGTCGAGCTGGGCGAGATCGAGCAGGCCCTGCGCGCGCTGGACGGCGTCGCGGACGCCGCCGCGACGGTGCGCGACGCGCCCGGCGGCACCCGGCTCGCCGGCTACCTCGTGGCCGACGGCGGAGCGCTCGACGACGCGGACGCCGCCGCCGGGCTGCGGCGGGCGCTCGCCCGGACGCTGCCCCCGGCGCTGCTGCCGTCCGAACTGTACGAGGTGGACGCCATCCCGCTGAACCCCAGTGGCAAGACCGACCGCCGGGCGCTCGCCGGCACCGGACGACCGCTCGCCGGCGCCGCGGAGCAGGTGGCGCCCCGTACGCCCGCGGAGCGCGCGGTCGCCGCGCTGTGGTGCGAGCTGCTGGACATGCCCGACGTCGGCGTCCACGACGACTTCTTCCTGCTGGGCGGCCACTCCGCACTCGCGGCCACCCTGCTGCAGCGCGCCGAGCGGGAGCTGGGGGCCCGGGTGCCGGTGGCCGAGTTCTTCATGGAGCCGACCGTCGCCCGGATCGCCTCCGCCCGCGCCGGCGCCGCCCTCGTGCCCGCCCCCGCCGCGGAGGCCCCCGCCGAGAACACCGCCGAGAACACCGCGGCCGAACCCGCGGACGGCTGGGACTTCCCCACCGTGCACCGATCGCCCACCCGCCCCGGCGGAGCGCACCGCTCCCGCCCCGTGTCCCAGGAGGTCCCCTCGTGACCCGCCGGCAGAGCAACAAGGCGTTCGCGGCAGCACTCGACCGCGTGCTCACCGAGCGCGACGCCGAATCCGCCACCGCACTCTCCGCCGAGCAGCGCAGGCTGTGGCTGCTCGGCTCGATGGGGGCCGGTTCCTGGGCCACCGTCACCGGCCGCTACCGGATCCCGCCGGAGCTCGAACAGACCCGGCTGCAGCAGCGGCTGAGCCGGCTGACGGCGGAGCACGAGGCGCTGCGCAGCGTCTTCGTCGAGGTGGCCGGCCGACCCGTGCGGCTGGTGCTGCCGCGCGGCGACGTCGCCCTGCGCGTCGTCGACACCCCACGGTCGCCCGGGGAGCTGGTCGAGCACCTGACGGAGGAGGAGTTCTCTCTCGGCCAGGGGCCGCTGTTACGCGCCCTGCTGCTGCGCGGCGTGGACGGCGGAACGGACGAACTGGTGCTGGCCGGCCACCGGCTGGTGCTCGACGAGACCTCCTGCGACTTGCTTGCCGAGGCGCTCGTCCGCCCCGACGACGCGGACGCCGAGGCCGTGTCCGGCATGCCGACGGCCGCGCCGACGACGACGCTGACCGAGGTGCTGCAGGCCGAGATGGACCGGCTCGCCGCGCCGGACGTCCGCGAGGAGGCCGACCGGCGGGCGCGGCTGCTGGACCGCCCGGCCGCGTCCGCAGTCCCCGGCTACCGCGCCAGGCCGCCGGTCAAGGTGAACGCGACCGCCTCGCTGACCGTGCCGCTGCGCCGGCCGGTCGCGGAGCGGGCCGCCCGCACCGGCGACTGGACGGCCGCGGTCGTCGCCGCCTGGCTGGTCGTGCTGATGCGCTCGCAGGCCAGCGGCTCCGCCCAGTGCGGCGTGCGCGTGCCCCGCCCCGCGGCGACGGCCGGCGTCGTCGGCCCGCTCGACCCGCTGCGCGTCGTGCGCGTCGACGGCGCCGACAGGGTGCCGCTCCCCCGGCTGGTGGCCGATGTCGCGGAGCGGCTCGCCGGGTCCCCGGACGAGCCCCCGTTCGCGTACCTGCTGGAGGTCCGCCCGCCGCGCCGCGACGTCAGCCGTACCCCCTACGTGCAGACCGTGGTGCGGGCCGTCGACGCCCGCGGCACCCGCGCCGTGCCCGCCCAGGCGGGCGGCACCGAGTACGACCTGGAGCTGACGGCGCGGCTGGAGGACACCGGTGCGCGGCTGCAGCTCTCGTACGACTCGGGGGTCCACGACGAGCCGCGCGTCCGCGGCCTCGCCGCCCAGTTCGAGGCCGTGCTCGACGCCCTGGCGCCGGACTCCCCGGTGCCCACGGCCACCCCGGCGACGACGCGGCTGCTGCCGGAGGGCGACGACCGGGCCGCCGTGGCGGCGGGCCACGGCAACGACGCCACGCGGGAGCCCGGTTCGCTCACGGACCTCGTCGCCCGGCAGGCGCGGGCCACCCCCGAGGCGGTCGCCCTGCGGCAGGGGGACGCCACGCTCGCGTACGGGCCGCTGTGGGCGGACGCACTGCGCCTGGCCGGTGAGCTGGCCACCCGCGGCGTCCGTCCCGGGGACCGGGTGGCGGTCCGGCTGTCCCGCGGCCCGGGGGCCGTCACCGCCCTGCTGGCCGTGCTGGCCGCGGGCGGCGTGTACGTCCCCGTCGACACGGCCTACCCCGAGGAGCGCGTGCGCTACATGCTCGGCGACTGCCGCCCCGCTCTGCTGGTCACCGAGTCGTCCGCCGCGGGTGCGCCGCAGGGCGCGGGCGTCCCCGTGCTGCTGCTCGACGAGCTGCCCCCCGCCGGCTCCGGCGCCGCGCCGCTGCCCGGTCCCGTGCCGCTGGCCGGCGACGCGCCCGCGTACCTGATCTACACCTCGGGGAGCACCGGGCGGCCCAAGGGGGTCGTCGTGCGCCACACCAGCGTCGTCAACAACATCGGGTGGCGGCAGGCGAACTGGCCGATCGGGTCGTCCGACCGGGTGCTGCACAACCACAGTTTCAGCTTCGACCCCTCCGTCTGGGCCGTCTTCTGGCCGCTGTCGACCGGCGCGGCCGTCGTCCTGGCCGACGAAGAGCAGATGGCCGACCCGGCCGAGCTGCTGACGTGCGTCCGCGAAGGGGAGGTCACGCTGCTCGGCGGGGTGCCGTCGCTCCTCAGCCTGCTGGTGGACCACCCCTCCGCGGGGCTGTGCACGTCGGTGCGCACCGTGCTCAGCGGCGCCGAACCGCTCACCGAGCCGCTGCTGGAGCGCATGGGCAAGGTGTGGTCCGCCGAGGTGGCCAACCTGTACGGGCCGACCGAGGCGACGATCGACGCTACCGGTCACCCCGTCGCCACCGGGCGGCAGGCCACCGTGCCCGTGCCCATCGGCCGGGCCGTCGACAACACCGAGGTCCACGTCGTCGACGCGGAGCTGCGGCCGGTGCCCGAGGGCGTTCCCGGCGAGATCGTCGTCGGCGGCGCGGGGCTCGCCCTCGGCTACCACGGCCGGCCCGCACTGACGGCCGCCCGGTTCGTGCCGAACCCGTTCACCGGGTCCGGCGCCCGGCTCTACCGCACGGGCGACCTCGGCCGCCGGCTCCCCGACGGGACCGTGCAGTTCCTCGGCCGGCTCGACGACCAGGTCAAGGTCCGCGGGCACCGGGTGGAGGTCGGCGAGGTGGAGGCAGTCCTCGCCGGGCTGGACGAGGTGCGGGCCGCCGTCGTCGTCGCCCTGGACGCCGGTACCGAAGGCGCGCGGCTCACCGCCGCCTTCGTGCCCGCCGACCCCGCCGCGGGCACCGACGGGGTGCACGCGGCGCTGGCGGACGCGCTGCCGCGGCACCTCGTACCCGACCGGCTGCTCGCCCTGCCGGAGCTGCCGCGCACGCCCAGCGGCAAGACCGACCGCCAGGAGGCGGCCCGGCTCCTCGCCCGCGCCGACGCCCCGGACGGGGACACGCGCCGCACGCCGCCACGCAGCGAGCTGGAGCGCGCCGTAGCCGAGTCCTTCGCGCAGGTGCTGTACGCGGGGACCGCCGCGCCCGAACCCGACGTGCACGCCGACTTCTTCGCCGCGGGCGGCAACTCCGTGCTGCTCGCCCGGCTCGCGACGATCCTCACCGAGCGGCACGGGGTGGACGTGCCGCTGCACGAGTTCTTCCGCACGCCGACCGTCGCCGGCGTCGCCGAGACCATCGAGGTCTACCGGCGGGACGGCCTGTCGGGCGTGCTGGGCCGCCGGCACGCCGCCACGCTGGAGGCGGACGGGGACCTGGACGCGGACATCACCCCGGCCGGGCTGCCGGAGGCCGACTGGGAGCACCCGTCCCGGGTCCTGCTGACCGGGGCGACCGGCTACCTCGGCGTCCACGTCCTCGCCGAGCTGTTGCGGGGCACGGACGCGGAGGTCGTCTGCCTGTGCCGGGGCGAGAGCCCCGAGGACGCGCTCGGCCGCGTCAAGCGGACGATGGCCCAGTACGAGGTGGACTGCGCCGCCGAGCTCCACCGGGTGACCTGCCTGACCGGCGACCTGGGACTGCCGCGGCTGGGGCTGACCGAGGAGCAGTGGGCCGACCTGGCCGAGAGCGTGGACGTCATCCACCACAGCGGCGCCATGGTCAACTTCGTCTACCCGTACTCCGCCCTGAAGGCGCCCAACGTGGGCGGCACGCAGGAGGTCCTGCGGCTGGCCTGCGAGCGGCGGCTCAAGGCCGTCCACCACATCTCCACGATCGACACCCTGCTGGCGACGCACTCGCCGCGCCCGTTCCTGGAGGACGACGCCCCGCTGCGCTCCGCGGTCGGGGTGCCCGCCGGCTACACCGGCAGCAAGTGGGTCGCCGAGAAGGTCGTCGACGTCGCCCGCAGGCGCGGCGTCCCCGTCACGGTGTTCCGCCCGGGCCTGATCCTCGGCCACACCCGCAACGGGGCCACACAGAGCATCGACTACCTGCTCGTCGCGCTGCGCGGCTTCCTGCCGATGCGGATACTCCCCGAGTACCCGCGGATCTTCGACATCGTCCCGGTGGACTATGTGGCGTCCGCGGTCGTCCACATCGCCGGGCGGCGCGACGCCCTCGGCGGCTTCTACCACCTGTTCAACCCGGCCCCCGTGTCGCTGGCCACCTTCTGCGACTGGATCCGAAGCTACGGCTACGAGTTCGACACCGTCCCCTTCGAGGAGGGCCGGCGCCGGGCGCTGGCGGTCGGCCCCGGCCACCTGCTCTACCCGCTCGTCCCGCTCATCAAGGACGCGGAGGCCGAGCCGCACCGCGCGCTCGACCCGCGGTACCTGGCGGAGGTCCGGCCGGAGCTGGAGTGCGCCCGGACCCTGAGCATGCTCGACGGCAGCGGCATCGCCTGCCCGCCCACGTCGGAGGCGGACGCCCACCTGGTCCTCGACTACCTCGTGCGCACCGGCTTCATGGCCGGGCCGGAGGACGTGGTGCCGGAGCCGCCGCTCGTGAGCGCACGGGAGTCGTCGTGAAGCGGCCGGAGTACGTCGAGCGCGTCGCCACGGTGCCGTTCCGGCTGCCGCGGCCGTCCGACCTGCCCAACACGGTGGACCGGGTCGTGGCCGCGGACGCGGAGCGGGCGGCGACGATCCAGGCACTGCTCTACCCCGCGGCGCCGGACGGCGCCGGCCGCGAGGCCGCGGTCCTGCTGGAGCGGGTGGCGTACGCCCGGGCGGAGCTGGGCCCCGCGCCCGGCGAGCCCGTGGGCCCCGACCCGGGGGAGTCGCCGGCCAACCGCGACAACGACCTGGCCTTCGGGATCGTACGCACCCGGGGACCGGCGGGCGCGCTGCTGCAGGACGCGGTGCTGGCCTCGCTCGCCGGCGTGCTGGAAATGGCCGTCGCGCACGGCTCGGACGTGGACAAGCCGGCCTGGGACCTGCTCAACGGCGGTTTCGAGGCCCTGATCGGCTGGCTCGCCCGCCCGCGCCAGGCGCCGGTGCGCCACCGCGCGGCGCACCCTGGTGCGCTGCACCGGCAGCAGCCGGATGACGCGCTGCGCCGCTGGGTGCGCGGCCACCACGTGTTCATGACCTTCTGCCAGGGGGCGACCGTGATGATGTCGTGCCTGCAGCACAGCGCCGAGCTGGGCGCGCTGGAGGACGCGGCGGCGGCGGCAGCGGCGGCCGTGGCGCTGATGGAGGGCTCGCACGGCGCGCTGCTCTACGCCGGCGACGCGCGGCGCACCCAGTACCGCGAGGAGATCCGGCCGACCCTGATGCCGCCCGTGGCGCCGCCCAAGATGAGCGGCCTGCACTGGCGGGATCACGAGGCGCTGGTCGCGGCCATCACGGCGGCCCGCCCCGCGTGGAGCGTGCTGGCCGGGTTCCGCCCCGACCTGCTCGACGAGTACCGCACCGCGCTGGACGCGGCCTACCGGGCGCACCGGGACGTCTGCGAGCAGTTCGTGGGCGACCGGTCGCCGAGCCTGCTCGCCACCAAGGGCTCCTCCCGCTATGCCACCGACGTCCTCGGCCAGTTCCGGCGCATCCGGCTGAGGTCGCTGCCCGACACGGGAGAAGCGCGAGAAGGGGACGCCCGATGAGGAACCAGGTGAGGAAGGCGGCCGGCGCCGGGACGGCGCTCGGGCGGCTGCTCCGCTACGGCCCCGCCGTCGCCGCCGGCGCCGCGGCTGCGCAGGGACTGCGCGGACTCGGCACGCCCCGACCGCGCTCCGCGGGCGCCCCCGAGGCGGCGTTCTCGGCGCAGCGGGCCATGCGCCACGTGTGCCGGGTGGCCGCCCGGCCGCACCCGGTCGGGTCGCCGGCGGCGGACGACGTCCGCGCGTACCTGCTGGCGGAGCTGAAGGAACTGGGTTTCGAGACCGAAGTGCAGGAGGCGGTCAGCCGCGCCGACCTCGGCCCCACCCCGTACGGGCCGCGCTACCGCGCCGCCGCCCGGGTGCGCAACGTGATCGGCCGGCTCCCCGGCACCGTCGGGGGCGCGGCCGTACTGCTGATGACCCACTACGACTCCGTGCCGCAGGGGCCGGGCGCCAGCGACGCGGGCGTGCCGGTGGCGGCGCTGCTGGAGGCGCTGCGCGCCTTCCTGCCGGCCCCGGAGCCGCTCAACGACCTGCTCGTCGTTTTCACCGACGGCGAAGAGGCGGGCACCCTCGGCGGGCGCGCGTTCTTCGACGAGCACCCGCTCGCCGCGACGGTGCGCGTCGTCCTCAACTTCGAGGCGCGCGGCACGGACGGCCCGGTGCTGATGTTCGAGTCCGGGCACGGCAACGGCCCGCTGGTCGACGCGCTGGCGCGGACCGGGGTGCCGGTGGTGGCCAGCTCGCTGTTCGACGCCGTCTACCGGCGCATGGACAACGCCACGGACTTCTCGCACGCCAAGGAGCGCGGCCTGCCCGGACTGAACTTCGCCCACGTCGGCGGCTTCGCCCGCTACCACGGCCCGCACGACGACGTGCGGCACGTCGACCCGGCCGCGCTGCAGCAGCACGGCGAGCTGGCCCTCGGCCTGCTGCGGGAGCTGGCGTCGGCGGACCTCGCGCGGCTCGGCGGCTCGGACGCGGTGTTCTTCCCCGCGGGGCGGGGCCGGCTGGCCCGGGTGCCCGCCGGCGCCGTGTGGCCGGCGACCGCGGCGGCGCTGCTGCTCTGGGCGGGCGGGACGCGCCGCGCCGGCCGCCGCGGCGCGTTCACCCCGGGGAGCTGGGGTCGCGCCACCGCCGCCGGCCTGCTGCGGCTGGCGGCCGGGGCGGCCGGCACCACGGCGCTGGTGGCCGGGATGGGCGCGCGCGCCCCCGAGTTCCGCCGGCACGGCGACTTCCACGACCCCGCCGGCGTCTACGCGGCCGTCGCGGGCCTGGCCGGCGCGGTGGTGCTGGCCGCCGGCGCGGAGACAGGCACGGCGGTCGAGCGGACCGCCGGCGCCACGGCGCCGCTGGTGCTGGCCTCCGCGGCGCTGGCCGCGACGCTGCCAGGCGGCAGCTACGTCGCCGTCGTCCCGCTGCTCGGCGGGGCGGCCGGGCTGTGGCTGCTCGACACGGGCACCGACCGGCCCCGGCCGGTGCGGCACGCCGTCGGCGCCGCCGCGGCGGCGGCCCCGGCGGCGGCGCTCCTCGTCCCGCTCTCGCGGCTGCTCTTCCACGGCCTCACGCCCCGGATGGCCGGCACCTCGGCCGTGGTGCTGCAGCTCTGCGGGGAGCTGGCGGCGCCCGCGATCGCCGCCCTCCCCCGGCCCGCGCGCCGGGCCCTGGCGGCGGGCGGGCTGGCGACCGCGGCCGGGGTGGCGGCGCACCGGCTCGCCCGACGGCCGCCCGACGCGCCGGAACCGCCGGCGACGCTTAGTTACCTGCTCGCCCCCGACGACGGCCGGGCGCTGTGGATCAGCAGCGACCGGGCCGTGAGCGGCGCCACCCGGCCCGCGCTGGGCGACCGGCCGGAGCGCGGCCGGCTGGAGGCGTACTTCCCGGGCTGGCAGCGGGACTTCCTGCACGCCCCGGCGCCCGTGCTGGACCTCCCCGCGCCCGAGCTGACGGTCCTGGGCGAGGAGCCGGGGGACGCCGGCCGGCGCCTGGTGCGGCTGCGGCTGCGCAGCCCCCGGGGCGCCCGCGTCATCTCCCTCGCCGCTCCCGACGATCAGGTGCGGCGCTGGCGGGTCGCGGACGGCGCGTTCACCGAGCCCGACGACACCGCGGGTGAGGGCGGCTGGGAGCTGTGGCTGCACGCGGTGCCGGCGGCCGGCGAGGAGGTCGTCCTCGAACTGCCCACCACGCCCGTACGGCTGCGCCTGCTCGACCGCGAGGACGGGCTGCCGCCCGAGCTGGACCCGCCGGCGCTCAGCCCCGCGGCGGCCCTCGACGTCGACATCTGGGGCAACGCCGCCCTGACGGCCCGCACCGTGACCGTCCCCACATCCGGCCCCGCACCCGAACCCGGAACCGCGTCCGACGAAGGAGGTGACTGACCATGGCGGCATTCCTGGGCGACGACGACTCGGTTCCCTGCGTCGTCGTCGTGAACGGCCGCAACCAGTACTCGATCTGGCCGGCCGGGCGGGACGTGCCCGACGGCTGGCACGCCGCCGGGTTCACCGGCCCCCGCAGCTCCTGCCTGGAGCACATCGAGGCCGTGTGGCCCGACCCGACCGGCTCCGACCCCGGAGCCCGTACCACCGAACCGGCAACCCGAGGAGACGACGCATGACCACGACCGTACCCACCGGCCGGACCGACCTGGACATGGACGGCCTCGCCTGGATCCTCTTCGGCCACGCGGCCTTCCAGTACCTCAACGCGGCCTGCGAGCTGGGCCTTTTCGAGGTGCTGCAGCAGCGGCCCGGACGGACCCGGCAGGAGATAGCCGACGAGCTGGGCCTGTCGCACCGCGCCAACGACATCCTGCTGCTCGGCGTCACCTCGCAGGGCATGCTCATCAAGGAGGACGACCGGTACCAGCTCGCCCCCGTGGTCGCCGACCTCATGGCGGGCCCGGACTGGCAGCGGTTCAAGGACACGGTGGCCTTCGAGCAGTACATCGTCTACGAGGGCCAGCTCGACTTCACCGAGTCCCTGCGCACGAACAGCAACGTCGGCCTGCGCCGCGTCCGCGGCACCGGCCGGGACCTCTACCACCGGCTGAGCGAGAACCCGCACATGGAGTCGGTCTTCTACCGCTACATGCGCTCGTGGTCCGAGCTGGCCAACCAGCAGCTCGTCGAGCACCTGGACATGTCCGGCTCCCGCCGGCTGCTGGACTGCGGCGGCGGCGACGCCGTCAACGCCATCGCGCTGGCCGCGGCCAACGAGCACCTGCAGGTGACGGTGCTGGAGATCGAGGCCACAACCCCGATCACCGAGAAGAAGATCGCCGAGGCCGGGCTGAGCGACCGCATCGACGTCCAGCCCGTCGACATGCACAACGCGCCCCTCCCGACGGGCTACGACACCATCATGTTCGCCCACCAGCTCGTCATCTGGACCTTGGAGGAGAACACGCGGCTGCTGCGCAAGGCGTACGAGGCGCTGCCCGAGGGCGGCCGGCTCGTCATCTTCAACTCGATGTCGAACGACGACGGCGACGGCCCCGTGGTCGCGGCGCTGGACAGCGTCTACTTCGCCTCGCTGCCGGCCGAGGGCGGGATGATCTACTCCTGGGCCCAGCACGAGCAGTGCCTGCGTGAAGCGGGCTTCAGCACCGTCGAGCGGACCGCCTTCCCGGGGTGGACGCCGCACGGAGTGATCGTCGCCACCAAGTAGGGGGCACGGGGAGCGGCGTGGCCTGGCACGCCTCGGGTGCGCCGGGCCAGTCCCTCCCGTTCCCCGCCACCCCCGGCGGCCCTTGCCGCAACTCTCTTCTCCCCGAGGATTGATCACCATGCTGAACAGGCGTTCCCTCATCCGCGCCGGGTCCGCCGCCGCGACGGCCGGGCTGCTGGCCGGCGGCGTGGCCGGCGGGCCGTCGCCGGCGGTCGCCCGGCCGAAGTGGGGCAGGCTACGCGCCGCCCTCAGTGGCCCGCTCGTCCTGCCGGGCGACGCGGACTACGAACGGGCCAAGGCGATGGTGCTGGGGCAGTTCGACTCGGTGCACCCGCAGGCGGTGGCGTACTGCCGGACGCCGCGCGACGTCTCCGTCTGCCTGCGCTTCGCCCAGGACCACGAGCTGCCGGTCGCGCCGCGCAGCGGCGGCCACAACTACGCCGGCTGGTCGACGACGCCCGGCCTGATCGTGGACCTGTCGATGATGAACGGCGCGCGTCCGTCCGGCCGCACCGTGCGGCTCGGCCCCGGTGCCCAGTCGGTCGACGCGATCGCCAAGCTCGCCCCGTACGACCTGCAGGTCCTCTCCGGTCTCTGTCCGACCGTGTGCCCCGGCGGCTACATCTCCGGCGGCGGCATCGGGTGGGGCACGCGCAAGTACGGCCTGGCGTCCGACCACCTGCGCTCGGCGCAGGTGGTGCTCGCCGACGGCCGGGTGGTGCGCGCGGACGAGGAGAACGAGCCCGACCTCTTCTGGGCGCTGCGCGGCGGCGGCGGGGGGAACTTCGGGATCGTCACCGAGTTCGAGGTGGCCCCGGTCGCCATCCCCTCCTTGATCAACTTCACCCTGACGTGGCCGTGGGAGGCTGCGGTCGACGTCATCCGGGGCTACACCGAGTGGCTGCCCGGCGGGCCCGACGCGTGGGGCTCCTCGCTGGTGGCCTTCATGGCGGAGTCGGCCCCCGGTGCCGTGCCGGTGCTGCTGATCCAGGGCGCCTACCTGGGGAGCGAGCCGGAGTACCACGCCGCCCGGGAGTCGCTCGTCTCGGCGATCGGGCGGCCGGCCGCCACCGAGGACACCGCCGAGCTGCCGTTCGACCAGGCGGCGATGCAGTACTACGGCTGCGGGGACTTCAGCGTCGAGGAGTGTCACCTCGTCGGCAACAACCCTGAGGCGAAGCTGCCGCGCTACCACTTCGCGGTTGACCGGGGCCGGCTCGCCGACCACCCGCTGACCGCCGCCGCCGTGCGGGAGCTGCTCGAAGCCTTCGAGGCCGACCGGGCGGCGGAGCAGTTCCGCTACCTCACGTTCTTCGCGCTCGGCGGCCAGGCCAACCGGGTGCCCGCGGACGCGACCGCGTACGTGCACCGGACGTCGCACTACTACATCGGCTACACCGTCGGCCTGCAGGTCGACGAGCCCGAGGCGGGCAGCCGGGCCGCGGCGCAGTCCTGGGCGGACAAGGGCTTCGAGGTCAGCGACCGCTACGGCATCCCGGAGAACTACGTCAACTTCCCCGACCCGCACCTCGCGGACTGGCGCACCGCCTACTACGGCGCCAACTACTCCCGGCTGGTGCGGGTGAAGCGCGACTACGACCGGTACGGCTTCTTCTCGTTCGGCCAGAGCGTCGGCGGCTGAGCGGGCCGGCGCCGCGCAGCCGCGCGGGCCGGCACGCCGCCGTACCGGTGGATGGAGGACACGTTGCAGGAACTCAGCAGCACAGACCGCGACGCCGCCGTGACCGCCCGCGAGCTGCTCTACGGCCAGCTCGCCGGCCGGGCGCTGGCCGCCGCCACGGAGCTCGGCATCCCCGCGCTGCTCGCCGAACGGCCGTCGACCGCCGCGGAACTCGCCGACCGCGCCGGCGCGGACGCCGGGTCGGTCGGCCGGCTCATGCGGGCCCTGACGGTCTTCGACGTCTTCGCCGTGGACGGGACGGGGGCGTACGCCCTCACCCCCCTCGGCGCCGCCCTGACCCCCGACCACCCTGCGTCCGCCCTGCCCTCCGCCCTGCTGGTCGCCGGGGAGTTCGGCGCCGCGTGGGACCGGCTGGCCAGGACCGTGCGCGGCGGACGGTCGCCCTTCCTGGACGACCACGGGACGGACCTGTTCACGCACATGGAGTCGCCGGGCGGCGCCCGGCTGCGCGCGACGTTCGACAGCTCGCAGCGGTTCGGCCTGGCGCTCGAACTCGACGAGATCATGCGCCACGTCGACTTCTCCGGCTACCGCACGATCGTGGACATCGGCGGCGGGGACGGCGCCTTCATCCGCCGCGTCATCGACGCCCACCCGGCGGCCCGCGGGGTCCTGTTCGACCTGCCGGGCTCGGTCGCCCGGGCCGCCCTGCCGGGCGGCGGGAAGCCGACGGGCGGGCAGGAGCAACCGGCGGGCGGGCAGGAGCAACCGGCGGGCGGGGAGGAGCGGCTGACCGTCGTGGCCGGCGACTTCTTCGAGCGCGTCCCGGAGGGCGGCGACCTCTACCTGCTGTCACACATCCTCCACGACTGGGACGACGAGAGCGCCGTGCGCATCCTGCGCACCTGCCGGCGCGCCATGGACCCCGCAGCGACCCTCACGGTCGTGGACCTCACGGCGGCCGACGGCGGCGACCGGGGTCCGGAGGCCCGCGCCGCCGCGCTCATGGATCTCTACATGCTCAGCCTCTTCGGCGGCGGCGGGGGCCAGGAGCGCACGGCCGCCGAGGTGCAGGCCCTGCTGGCCAAGGCGCGGCTGCGGGTCTGCGCGACGCAGGTGCTGCCCAGCGGCATGCAGGTGATCAGCGCGGTTCCCGAGGACTGAGGAGCAGCACCATGTTCTGGCACTTCTGGCCGTTCTTCAGACGTACCGGCCGGCGGGCCGGGCCGGGTGTTCCGCCGGTGTACGGCCGGACGCCCGCGCTCCGGAGGCGCCCGCGGCCCGCGCCCCGCCGCGGCACGCCCGGGCGCCCCACGGACGGTGCACAGCCGTGACCCGTCCGCTGCGCACCGTCACCGTCATCGGCACCGGTCTGATCGGCACGTCCATCGCCCTGGCGGCCACCGCCCGGGGCATGGCGGTCCACCTGCGCGACACGCGCGCCGAGGCGCTGTGCATCGCCGAGGCCATCGGCGCGGGCAGCGCCCGAAGACCCCCGGAGCCGACCGACCTGGCCGTGGTGGCCGTGCCGCCGAACAACGTGTGCGCCGCGCTCGCCGAGGCGCAACGGCACGGTCTGGCCCACCACTACACCGACGTCGCCAGCGTGAAGGGGCTGCCGGGCGGGGACTACGACCGTTCCCGCTTCATCGGCGGCCACCCCATCGCCGGGCGGGAGTACTCCGGCCCCGGCGCGGCCCGCGCCGACCTGTTCGCGGCGAAGCCCTGGGTGCTCACCCCGACGGCCAGCACCTCGCCGGGCACGGAGCGCGCGGCGCGCACGCTGGTGGAGCTGTGCGGCGCGCGCCCGGTGACGATGACCGCCGCGCACCACGACGAGGTCATCGCGCTCACCTCCCATCTGCCGCACCTGCTGGCGAGCCTCCTCGCCGCCCGGCTGCGCGGGGTCGACCGCGCCGACCTTGTCCTGGCCGGCTCCGGGCTGCGCGACGTGACCCGGATCGCGGACGGCGACCCCGACCTGTGGACCGACATCCTCGGCGCCAACGCCCGGTCCGTGCACGCCGAGGCGCGGGACCTGGCCCGCGACCTCAACGCCGCCGTGGACGTCCTGGCCGACCTCGCGGAGGCGCCGGACCGCGGCACCGCCACGACGGCCGAGGTGGCGCGCAAGTGGCTCACCCGGCTGCTGGAGGAGGGCCGCACAGGCCGCGCCGCGCTGCCCGCCCGGTACGGGGCGGAGTCCTGCCCGTCCCGCGCCCTGCGGGTGCGGCTGACCGACCGGGAGGGCGAACTGGCCGCCCTGCTCGCCGACATAAGCACGTGCCGCGTCAACGTCGAGGACCTACGGCTCTACGGCACCCCGGAGCCGTCCTCCGGCGTGGCCGAACTCACCGTCGACGCCGTGGGCGCCGCGGTGCTCACCGAACGGCTGCGCCTGCGGGGCTGGGCGGTGCTCTGACGCACCGCGCACGGGCTTTCCGGGACGGCGGCGAAGCGGCCGGACATAGGAATGAAAGGAACCGGATCTTCCGCGGCGAACGGCTCCACTATTGCAGTCGTGTGAAATTCCCGCGATTGCACAGAAGGCTGCGATCGCCCGGAGAGAGAGGTACTCAGGTGACTTCCATCTGTCACGAGATGCCCGTCGCGCAGGAGCCCTGGCTGGTCATCGCGGGCCGATCGTTCACGTCACGGATCATCGTCGGGATCGAGCAGTACGACGACGTCGACATGGTCCGCAACGTGCTGGCCGCCAGCGGCGGCGACGTGTTCATCACCACCGTCGACCCGGACAACCGCAGGTCCAGCCTGCTGCTCTCCGATCTGGACGCGGCGCTCGACCTGGACGACTTCGTCTGGATCGGCACCACCTCGTTCGCGCGCTCGAAGGACTCCGCGCTGCGCACCGCGCGAATTCTGCGGGAAGCCCTGGGAATCGACATCCTGAAGCTGGACGTGCGCGGCGAGAACAACGTCCCGGACAACCAGTCCACCTACGAGGCGGCGGTGGAACTGAAAGAACAGGGAATGGAGCTCATGCCCTTCATCCTCCCCGACCCGGCGATGGCCCGGAAGCTGGAGGAGGCCGGCTGCGCCGCACTGCGCGTGATGGCCGCCCCGGTGGCGTCCGGCGCCGGCATCGTGCAGCCGGAGCCCATCCGGGAGATCATCGAGCAGTCCGGCATCCCGATCATCGTCGAGGGCGGGCTGGGCTGCGCCCGGCACGTGGCGCAGGCCATGGAGCTGGGCGCCGCGGCCACCCTGGTCAACACGGCGCTCGTGCGCGCGGAGGACCCGCTGAAGATGGCGTCGGCCATGCGGCACGCCGCCCTCGCCGGGCGCCTGTCGTACGAGTCCGGCCACATGCCCGAGCCCGCAGCCGCCTGACGTCCGTTCCCTTCCTCTCCAAGGTGGTCACCGTGGGGCCGTACGCATCCGGCCGGAACGACGCTCGGGGCGCGGGGCCGTCGCCGAAGCGGACACTGGTTGTGCTGTGCGCGGCGAACGCGATCGGCGGCCTGGGGCTGGCGGCCGGTGGCACCTCGGGTGTGCTGCTCGCCGTCGAGATGACCGGCACCCACGCGGCGGCCGGCCTGCCCGTCCTGCTCCACCTCACCGGCTCCGCCCTTGGCGCCCTGCTCCTCTCACGTCAGGCGGCCATCGGGCGCCGGGAACGCGGGCTCGCGCTGGGGTTCGCGCTCGGCGCGCTCGGCGCCGTCCTGGTGGTCTGCGCCGCCGGGGCCGGCTCACTGCCCGGGATGCTGGCGGGGAGTACGGTGCTGGGCTGCGCGAACTCGTCCGTGTTCCTGGCCCGTTACGCCGCCGCCGCTGCCACCGGCGAGAAGGACCGCGGCAGGGCGCTCGGCGCGGTCTTGTTCGCGACGGCCGTGGGCGCGGTGTGCAGCCCGCTCCTGCTGGGGCCGAGCGGCACCGCCGCGGAAGTCCTCGGCCTGCCCGCGCTGACCGGGCTCTACCTCGTCGCCGCCGCGGTCTTCAGCGTCTCCGCCCTGCTGCTGGCCGCCTGCCCGCAGCCGCGGACCGGCGGCGCGCCGGTCCCGGCCGGCGGGCGGCGCTCCGGCGGCTCCTGGACCGAGGCGCTGCGCGGACCGCGCGGCGCCGCCGCCCGGGCGGCGCTGTCGGCGCTCGCCGGGGCGAACTTCGTGATGGTCGGCGTGATGACGCTGGTGCCGCTCACGCTGACCGAGCACGGCCACGGCCACGAGCTGGTGGGCACCTTCGTCGCCGGCCACGTGCTGGCCATGTTCGGTCCGTCGCCGATCACCGGGCGGGCGGCGGACCGCTGGGGCGCCGGAGCCGTCGTCCAGGTCGGCGGCGCGCTGCTGCTCGCGTCGGCCCTCGGCGGTGCGCTGCCCGGCGGCGCGGACCCCGCCCGCGTGCTCGTCCAGCTCACGCTCGCCGGCCTGGGGTGGAACTGCGCCGTGGTGGGCGGAAGCGCGCTGCTCGTCCGGGCCGTGCCCGACGAGTGGCGCCCGCCCGCCGAGGGCCTCGGGGAGGTGGCAATGGGCGCGGGCGCCGCCACCGCGGCCCTGCTCGTCGGGGTGCTCCCCGTCCCGGCCGCGTTCCTCCTGCTGGCCGTCTGCTCCGCCGCCGCCCCGCTGCTCCCCGCCGATCGCCCCCACCGACTTCCGGAACCGTCTGAAACGAGGTCCCGTACATGAAGCTCCTGACCCTGAGCAACAGTTGCCCGCGCTGGAGCGGCGGCGAGCTCAGCCCCCGATCCCCCGGCGGACTCGTGCCCATGCTCATCGCGCTGCTCGACCGGCACGGCGGCGACTGGGTCTTCACCGCCCCCGCGGAGGCGGCCGGCAGCCCCGACAGCGTGTCGCTGCGCGGGGACGTCCGGCTGCACCCGATGCAGGTGGACGAGGAGCTGCGCCGGCACCACTACGACACGGTCTCCATCCGGCTCTTCCTCGGGCTGCTCCACTACCTGCACGACGCCTCGGAGCAGCCCGTCTTCGACTCCGCGACCCGGGCAGCGTGGGCCGGCTACGAGACCGTGAACCGCATGTACGCCAAGCGCCTCGACGAACTGGCCGAGGACTCCCCCGAGCTGCACATCCTCATCAACGACCCGCACCTGATGCTCGTGCCGGAGCTGTACGGCGGCTGCAGCGAGCGGCGCGCGGCCCGGCTGACGTACTTCCTCGGCACCCCGTGGTGCGAGCCCGACTACTTCACGCTGCTGCCCGGCGACATCCGCGTCCGGCTGCTGGAGAGCCTGCTGCAGTGCGACGTCGTCGGCTTCCACGCCCGGCGGTGGGCGGACGCGTTCCTGCGCTGCTGCGAGCGGTTCCTGCCCGGCGCGCGCGTCGAGGACCGGGTGGTGGTGCACCGCGGGAAGGAGACGGAGCTGGTCGCCGTCCCCTTCCCGCTCGACATCGACGTGCTGGACGAGATGGTGTCCGAACCGGCCACCGCGGAGTGGGCGGAGCGGCTGGACGTGCTGGCGGCGGGTCGCCGGACCATGGTGCGGGCCGACCGGCTGGACCTCTGGAAGAACCTGCCGCGCGGGTTCGCCGCCTACGAGGCCATGCTCGAACGCCGCCCCGGGCTGGCGTCGGAGTGCTGGTTCGGCGCGGTGGTGACCAAGCCGAGCCGCGCCGCGGGCCGCCACCTGGCGTACCAGCAGGCCACCGAGGCGGCGGTGCGGCGCATCAACGAGCGGTTCGCCCCGCCGGGCCGGGACGCGGTCTCGCTCATCTACCCCGGCAGCGGCGGCGACTCCCGCAACGCCGTCATCGCGGCGCTGCGCGGAGCCACGGCTGCGATGGTCAACTCCACGTTCGACGGCCTCAACCTGTTCGCCAAGGAGGCCGCGTACCTCCTGCGCGACGACACCTCGCTGCTGATCTCCGCCAACGCGGGCGTGCACGAACAGCTCGCCCCGTACTCCCTGACGCTCGACCCCTTCGACCTCGAACAGAACGGGCAGGTCATGGAGGCCGCCCTCGACGGCCGCCCGGCCGCGCACCCGAGCGCGGCGCGCCGCCGCGCCCTGCTGCGCGCGGAGTCGTCGGAGCGGTGGCTCACCGAGGTGTTCCGCCGCTGACGCCCCCGCGGTCCGTTCCGGACATCGGCCGCGCGGAAGCGTTACCGCTCTTCCTGGAGGGCCGCGCCCCGTTCCTGGTCTGCTCGTCACGCGCCCTCGCCTCGATCAAGGACCAGCGCATGGACGTGAGCGTCGCCGCGGTACCTCCGCTGGGTGACAGGCAAGCCGGCATTGCTCTTGGCTCAGCGAAATCAGATCACTAAGCAGGTCGTCGATGACGCTTTCCTCTTCGACACGGACCCCGAGTTCGGTGAGGGCAGCGGTCAGCCGGGGTCCCAGGGGGCGGACGCGGGGGTGCCCTGCAGCGGGCGCACGAGCCGCGTTGTGGCCGCTGCCGTGCGGTAGTCCGCCGCGGTGTAGCGCCAGGGGCGCCAGGGTACGCGGCGCAGCAGGCCGGCCGCGATGCGCAGGCCGCCCCAGTCGAAGTCGCCGTGGTAGCGCAGCGTCGCGCCGCTCGTGTGCAGGAGCCGCAGCAGGGTGAGCGCGGCGGCCGAGGGCTGGCCCTGGAGGCAGATCAGGGGGGCGCAGGCGGCGCCGTGTGCGGCGGCCGCGGCGGCGACGACCGCGGGGTTCTCGCATACGTACACCGTGGGGGCGGTGGCCGGCGCAAGGGGCGTACCGCCGGCGAGCTGGCGCAGGGTCAGCACCGCCGGCTCGCCCGCGTCGGCCAGCGCGTCGAGTGCCGCGGTGCCGCGCACGCCCAGTGGCGGACAGGGCGTCCTTCAGCAGGCCCGCCGAGGCCCAGGCCGCCCGGCGCCACTCGGCGCCCTCGCCGTCGGGGAAGCCGGTCAGGGCCCGGACGCCGGAGCGGACCAGGGTGGCGAGCGGGGTGCCGTCGTCGAGGACGTACGCGATCAGATCGGCCGAATCTGGAAGCTGCGCGCCGAGGGGGCCATGGTCTGGCACCCGGTCAGGCAGCGGTACGTCATCGCCTCGGAGGACGGCGCCAGGACGGTCATGCGCTGTGTGGACCAGGCGGGAGTAGCCGGCATCTCCGACGGCCGGCTGCTCGACCAGCTCACCGCGTACCGGGGGGGACGCCGCCGGGGCGCTCACGCATACCTGGCGATGGCACAAGGACATGGCCGCGGTGTTCGTCGTCTGCCTCATCCTCCTGGTCGCGCTGCCGACGGCGCTCAAAGTGGTGGCACTCGCCGGCTTCGTCGCACTGCCCATCCGGATGGGGCGCAAACCGCAGTGGCAGCACACCTACGACGACCTGCCGCCGCACGTCAGGCCACCGACCGGGACGGCACCATGACCACTCTTCCGGGTGACTCCCGGCCCATCGGCCACCGGGTGGACGAGCGCACGCCGCAGCGGCGGGTTGGCGTCAGCCGCCCCGTGAGCAGGTCGCCGGGCGGACATCACAGGGGTGGGTGCCCCACTGGCGTGTGCGGGCTCTGGCCGAAAGCGGCGGTCAAGCAGGCCCGGAATCGGCATGATTGCCGCTGTCAGCGTCTCGCATTCAAGGGGGAATGGGCATGACACGCGTGGTAGGCATCGACCTGGGGACGACGTACTCCGCTGTTGCGGTCGCCGACCGATCGGGCAGCCCGTCCATCGTCCGTAACCGGGAGGGCGAGAACATCACGCCGTCCGTGGTGATGTTCCAGGGCGACACCGTCGTCGTCGGCTCCCAGGCGAAGAGGTCGGCGGTCACGGCACCAGACCATGTGGTGCAGTTCGTCAAGCGGTACATGGGGGAGGCCAAGCCCGTCTATCACTCGGAGTCCGGCACGCCCTACCGGCCTGAGGAGATCTCCGCGCTGCTGCTCAAACGCCTCAAGGAGGACGCCGAGATGATGCTCGGCGAGCCGGTGGAGCAGGCGGTCATCACGGTGCCGGCGTATTTCGACGATGCCAGGCGCAAGGCGACGCAAGACGCCGGGCGGCTCGCCGGGCTCGAGGTGCTGCGCATCGTCAACGAGCCCACCGCGGCGGCCCTCGCCTACGGCATCGAGCAGTCCTCCGGGGAGGACGAGGGAGAGGAAGACGGGCCTGACGGCGCGCGGATCGGCACCGTGCTCGTCTACGACCTGGGAGGCGGCACCTTCGACGTCACCGTCATGCGCGTCGAGGACGGCGACTACGTGGTGACCGCCACGGACGGCGACCGCAACCTCGGCGGCTTCGACTGGGACGGCGCGCTGATGACCCACCTCAACGGCGCCTTCATGGCCTCGGGTGGCCCCGATCTCACCGAGGACAGCGCACTGCAGGCCGAGCTGCGCGACAAGGCCGAGATCGCCAAGCGGACCCTCTCCAACGCCCCGCAGGCCGTGGTGATGCTCTCCGCCGGCGGCCGACACGAGCAGATCCGGGTGACGCGCGAGAAGTTCGAGGAGATCACCGCCGAGCTGCTCGACCGCACCCGCATCATCACCGAAGGCGTGCTGGAGGAGGCCGGGACGGACTGGGCCGGCATCGACCGGGTGCTGCTGGTCGGCGGCTCGACCCGGATGCCCATGGTGCAGGAGCTGATCCACCGGCTGTCCGGCAAGGAGCCGGAGCGCGGCATCTCCCAGGACGAGGTGGTCGCGCTCGGCGCCGCCCTCGTCGCGCTGGACGCCGCGGTGCGTGCGGAGGAGGCGCAGGAGAAGCGGAAGTACGTGGGCAGCGGGGCGAGCACGGAGTCCGCCCCCGGTGACGGTCTGGCCCGGCTCACCAAGGGCAGGGTGAAGTCCATCAAGGACGTCACCTCGCAGTCGCTGGGCATGGTGGCCGTCCGCGAGGAGAACCACGATCTGGAGTACAACGCGGTGATCATCCCGCACAACACGCCTGTGCCGGCCAAGGAGAGCGACACCTTCCACACCATCACAGAACGGCAGCAGCGGTTGAGGGTGCAGGTGACCGAGGGGGACGACGAGGACCTGGAGTACGTGAAAACGGTGGGAGAGAGCACCGTCGACATCCCGCAGTACCCGATGGGTGCGCCGTTCGAGGTCTTCTACTCCTACGACGTCGACGGCATCATCCACGTCGAGGTCAAGGACGGCACCACGGGCAAGTGGCTCGGCGAGTTCGAGCTTGAGCGCCCCGACAATCTCGGCGCGGCCGAGATGGCCGAACTCAGCGACCGTGTCGCCCGAGTCCCGACCCTCTAGGGGATTCGAGATGACTGCCGACGACGCTCCCGACTACTACGCCGAGTTCGACATCGACCGGTCCGCGACCGGGCAGGAGATCTCCCGGCGGCTCGACCGGGCGTTTCGGACCTGGTCCAGCCGGGCCAGCCGAGCTCCCGACGCCAAGAAGCGGCGGGAAGCCGAGGACAAGGTCGAGATGATCTCCGAGGCGCGCAGGGAACTGCTCGATCGCGCCAAGCGCCACGCCTACGACCGCAGACTCGACACGGCGCGGCAGCGCCGAAGCCCCCGGTCGGACTCCGGCCCTGGCCGCGATCCCGACATCGGCCCTGAGCCGCAGCCCACTCAGGGCACCCGGGACTGGGTGGGGCACGCCCGCAGGTTCATCGACCAGGGCAACGACGAGGCCGCGCTGTACGAGCTTCGGCAGGCCGTACACCACGACGACGGCGATGGCGACGCCTGGCGTCTGCTCGCCGCCGTCCACGCCAAGCGGGGCCTGTTCGCCGACGCGCTGCAGGAGTTCGAGCGCGCCCGCGCACTGCACCCCCACGATGCCCTGACCCACACCCTGATCGCCCGGGTGCACGAGCAGGTCGGCAACAACTCCGCCGCCGCCGACTGGCACCTGAAGGCGGTCCGGCTCGCTCCGGGTGACGCAGGTCCCCTGGTCGATGCCGCCAACAGCCTCTTCCTTGCCAGGCGTTACGACGAAGCGCTTACCAACTACGAGCAGGCTCTGGTCAAGCAGCCCGACCACACGAGCATCCGGGATCAGATCGGGCGCATCTGGTCGTTACGCGCCGAGGGAGCCATGGTCTGGCACCCGATCCGGCAGCGGTACGTCATCGCCTCTGCGACCAGCGCCTCGACGGTCATCCACTGCGTGGACCAGGCGCTGGCCGTCGGCGTCTCCGACAGTCGGCTGCTGAACCAGCTCACGGCGCATCGCATGGATGCCGTCAGGGCGCCCGGCAAGACCTGGCGATGGCGCAAGAACATGATCGCGGTCATCGCCGTCTGCTTCGTACTGCTGCTTGTGCTGCCTGGTGCCGTCTCTGTGCTGGCGCTCGCCGGACTGTTCGGACTGCCGGTCGCGATGGGAGTCAAGCCGAGGTGGCAGCACACCCGCAACGACCTGCCCCCGCACGTCAGACCACCGAACGGGAGAGTCTCATGACCGCCCCACCGCCGCCGTCCCAACCGGCGGAGCCCGCCGTGCCACCCCCCGCCGAACCCGCCCGCCTGCCGCCGGACCCGCGCTCCGCGCCGGCCGCAGCCCCTCCGGAGCAGACGGCGCCGCCACCCGACCCGTTCGCCGTCGTGGCCGACGCGGTCGACGGCATGCGCGAGGAGCTGGCCGCGCTGGGTGACCAGTTCCGCCGCCGGCTGCTCAACGACCGGGAGGCCAGGCGCGGCCTCGAAGGGTTGCAGGCTGAGCTCGACCACGCGCGGCAGATCACCGAGGGCCGCATCGTGCAGCCGCTGCTGTACGACATCGTGCTCCTCGTCGACCGCGTCGAGCGGCAGGCCGCGGAGGACGACGCGTTCGCCGGCTCCGTCGTCACGGAGCTGCTGACGGTGCTGGAGAAGTACGGCATGACGCGTATCCCCGTCACCCGCGGTCCGTTCGATCCCGAGGTCCAGGAGGCCGTCGGAGCGGTCTCCGCGCTCTCCCCCGAGCAGAACGGTGAGGTCGCCGAAGTGCTGCGGCACGGCTATCGGATGGACGAGCGCATCGTCCGCCCGCAGCAGGTCCGCGTCTACACCGACCGGTAAACGGGGCTTGCGGAGCGGTACTGGCCGCCCCTCGCCGGAGAAGTCCCAGTCCGTCGTATCCGGGACGCCGTCGGCGGCCAGCCAGAAGCCGGTGTCATCGACGGCGAGGCACGAGACCTTCTCCCGCCGCCGCCAGACGCCGCGCCCGTACCACCGAACACCGGTCACCCGCGCGATGCGGGTGACCGGTGCCGGGGGTTGCCGGGGTTAGACGGGTCGACGCTGCCAGGGCTGGTTCCCGCGGCCGTGGCAGGTCCACTGCTGAACCCTGGCACCGTCAGCGGTGGACTCGTCATCGACGTCCGCGCACTTTCCGCTGTGTCGTGCCCGGAGCTGTATCGCGTCGCCGACCTCTATGGACTCCCATTCCTGGTTGGCGCCGCCGTCCCCGGGATCAGCTCCATCCAGTTCACCCGCACGCTGCTGTCCGGGAAGACGAGGTGCAGCGGGAACGTACCCGTCGTGGGCTTCAGATCCAGCGTCACGTTCTGCCAGGGCACGGCCCCCTCGGCGGGGATGATGCTCGCGTCGTTGCCCTGTGCGGAGGAGTCGACGGCCGTGGTGCCGCCGTCCTCGTCGAACTTGTACCAGGCGACGTCGCCGCCGCCTACGTCGCCGCCGGGCTTCGCGGTCAGCGACTGCACCTCGCTCTGCGTCAGGGCCCGGTCGAAGACGTTGAAGTCGTCGACAGAGCCGTTGAGCAGCGGGTCGGCGTCCCACTGCGAGTCGCCGATCCAGTTCTGCTCTGTCTGCCCGAGGTCCGCCGGGCTCACCGTCATGTTGTCGTTGGTCCCGATCGGCTCGCCGTTCAGGTACAGCGTGCCCTTCGTGCCGGAGAGGGTGACCGCGACGTGCTGCCAGCCGTCGGTGGGCAGCGGCTGCGAGCCGTTGATCTGCTGCTCGCCGGAGCCGGTGGTGATCGCGTACTTCAGGTTGCCGCTGTCGCCGGCGCTCGGGGTGAGGAACATGTAGTTGCCGGTGCCGGAGCCGAAGTCGAAGATCCGGGCCCACGTCTGGTCGCCGGACCAGTTCACCCAGGCGGAGACGGTGAATTCCTCGACCCCGTCGACGATGCCCTTGGGCATCTCCACCTTCTCCGACTGACCGGAGCCGCCCAGCGGGACGCCGTTGCCGAAGCCCTCCGGACCGCCGGTCCGCGGCACCTCGGCGTTGCCCTCGATCTGCGCGGTGCCGAGCAGCTCGCCGTCGGGCGCGCCGCGCCGCACCTCGACCGTGGTGTCGTCCGCCGCCGCGGCGCGCAGCTTCATCTCGCCGACGCCGTCGAGGTGGTACGGGTCGTACGACGCCCACGCGCCGTTCTGGCCGGTGATCGCCTCACCGCCGCCGGTCTCCTCGTCGTTCGCCGCGCCGACGCCGACGTTCGAGGAGTCGCCGAAGTGCTCGACCTCCTTTCGCTTCTGTTGCAGGAAGTGCGTCTTGCCGCCGGTCAGTTCCGGTGCGCCGGCCTCGCCCCCCAGGTCGGTGTAGCTGGCCGTCACCGTCAGCGCGATGTCCGCGGCCTCTCCGTGCTCCGCGTCGGACTGGGTGGTGAGCACGCCCTCGCAGCCGTTCTGCGACTGTCCGGGATGGACGTGGGCGTTGCCGCCCTCGTCGTGGTAGAGGCCCTGTTGTACGGTCACACGCTCGCAGTCGATCGCGTCGCCCGTGCCGTCCTCGGCGTCCGCCACCGAGACGGTGAAGGGGATCTCATCACCCCATTCGAAGACCTGGCCGTCGTGTGGCAGCGCGATGGTCACCTCTGGTCGGGTGTTCCCCGCGGTGACCGTGACGTTGGAGGTGCCGGAGCGCCCCGACGGGTCGGTGACCGTGAGCCGCGCGGTGTACTGGCCGGGCTCGGCGTAGGTGTGGGCCGGGTTGGTCTCGTCCGACGTCGTACCGTCGCCGAAGTCCCACGTGTACGTCAGCTCGTCGCCGTCCGGGTCGTTGGTGCCCTCGCTGGAGAACGTGACGTCCAGCGGAGCGGGTCCGGAGTCCTTGTCGACCGCGGCCTTCGCGATCGGCGTCCGGGCACCCTTGGTGTAGTTGATCTTGTAGAGGCCGGAGTCGGGGTTGACGCTCCCTCCCCCGTAGTTGAAGTCCATGCCCCACTCGATCAGGTACATCGCCCCGTCCGGCCCGAACTCCATGTCGTGCGGGCTGCGGAAGAGGGTGTTCGGCATGAACTGCTCGAAGCTCTTGTAGTTCCCGTTCTCGTCCAGCCGGAGGGCGCCGATCCATTTGCGCGACCATTCCATGACGAAGACGGCGTCGTCGTAGTACTCCGGGAACTGCCCGTCACCCAGCAGTTCGGGGTCGTAGTGGTACACGTCGCCGGCGTACGCGGAGCGTCCACCGCCCTCGGGAAGCTCCGGGAACTGTGGCGACGGGCCGTACGGGTACCAGATGAACGAGTCCTTGGCCGGCGGGACGGTCTCCAGGCCGGTGTTGAACGGGGACTTGTTGGCCGGGCCGTTCTCGCAGTCGAAGGACTCGCCCGGGGTGCTGGTCGCGAAGTCCCATTCGCGGTACGCCTGGCTGTCAGCGATGCAGTACGGCCAGCCGTAGTTGCCCGGCTCGCGGATCTGGTTCCACTCGTCGTAGCCGCGCGGGCCGCGGTCGGGGTTGTCGGCGCCGGCGTCGGGGCCGACCTCGCCGGCGTAGACCCAGCCGGTCTCGTCGTCGACGGCGATCCGGAACGGGTTGCGGTGGCCCATCGTGTAGATCTCGGGCCGGGTCTTCTCGGTGCCCGGCGGGAACAGGTTGCCCTCCGGGACCGAATAGGTGCCGTCGTCCTGGGGTGTGATCCGCAGGATCTTGCCGCGCAGGTCGTTGGTGTTGCCGGAGGTGCGCCGCGCGTCATAGGAGTGCTTGGCGTCCTCGCTGGTCTGCTCGTCGTGGACGCGCCCGTCGATCGGCGCGAAGCCGTCCGAGGCGAAGTGCGCGGTGTCGTCGCCGGTGGAGATGAAGAGGTTGCCGTCGGGGCCGAACCGCATCGAGCCGGCGGAGTGGCAGCACACCTCCCGCTGGTGCGTGAACTCCAGGAGGACCTTCTCAGACTCCATGTCCAGGGTGTCGCCGTCGGCGGTGAATCTGGAGACGTGCTGCACCTCGGGCGATGGAGCGCTGTAGAAGAGATAGACCCAGTTGTTCGTCTCGAAGTCGGGATCGAGGGCGATGCCCAGCAACCCGTTCTCGTTGCCGCGGTGGACCGGTATCTGCGCGGCGGTCTTCACGGCGCTGGTCTCGGGGTCGTAGATCTTCACCGTGCCGGCCAGCTCGACGTAGAAGACGCGCCCGTCGGGGGCGACGGCCAACTCCATCGGGTTGGCGGTGTTGTCGTCCAGCGCGACCTTCTCGAAGGACGCCTCCGTGGGAGGTCCTTCGCGCGGCTCGCCGCAGTCGCCTTCGGCGGCGCCTGCCGCCCACTGGATGCCGCCGAGGATGTGCTGGCGCAGCTGCGGCTCGTCGTAGTGTTCCGGCTGGTGGCCCAGCGCGGTGTACCAGGTCCGGCCGCCGTCGTAGTTGGAGCACCAGGCGATCGGGTGGTCGTCGCCCATGGCGTCCGGCCCGGGGTTGTACGTCGACTCGTCCAGCGTGGCCAGGACGTGGACCTTCTCACGCGGGTTGGCGGTGAAGTTGTACCACTCGTCCGTACGGACCCACTCGGCCGGCAGCCCGGCCGTCGACGGATGTGTGGAGTCCTCTATCCGTACGGTCGCCTCCTGGAACTGGTCGGCGCCGGAGGGGTGGCTCTTGAAGAACGCGCCGCCCATGAGGTCGGACCACCAGGGCCAGTCCGTCTTGTCCATGTTCGACGACGAGTGCAGCCCGACGAACCCGCCGCCGCGCTGGATGTAGCGCTCGAACGCGTGCCGCTGGTCGGTGTTGAGGGTGTTCTCGCCGTCGGTGAAGAACGCGATGGCCTCGTACTGCGCCAGGCCCTCGTCGGTGAAGACCGCGGCGTCCTGCGTCTCGGTCACCGTAAACCCGTTCTCTTGGCCGAGCTGTTCCACGGCCGCGAGAGCGGACGGGATCGAGTCGTGCCGGAAACCGGTCGTCTTGTGGAAGAACAGGACGTCGTACTCCGCGGCTTCCTGCGCCGCCGCGCTGGTGGCCATTCCTGGGAGGAACGAGACCAGGATGGCCATCACCGCTGTGAACAGGGTGAATCTATGGCGTTGTCGCATTGCCCTCTCCGTCGCGTCGTTGCGGATGGGACTACGGAAATCAGGGGGTACGGGGGTGCCCGGAGGACATCCCGGTGAGGAAGGCCAGGCCGTCGACGGCGATCGCGTCCTGGCTCGGCGCCAGCGGACGCCAGATCGAGGCGGCCGTCGCGATCGTCTCGTTGTCCCCGGTGAACGACTCGATCACCAGCGGCCCCCCGTAACCGGCCTCGTCGAGGGCGGTGAGGATTCCCGGCCAGTCGAGGTGGTCCGCGCCCGGGGCGCCGCGGTCGTTCCCGCAGACCTGGACGTGCGCGATCCGGTCCCCGGCCCGCCGGACGGCCGCCGGGATGTCCTGCTCCTCGATGTTCATGTGGTAGACGTCCAGGGCGACCCCGCAGCCCTCGGGCGGCAGGCCGGCCAGCGCGTCGAGCGTCTGGCCGACGGTGTTGACCACGCTCGTCTCGTAGCGGTTGAGAGGTTCGACCGCGACGGTGAGGCCGGCGCTCCGCGCGTGCTCCACCACGGGGGCGAGGTTGTCCCGCAGCTGCTCGTAGCAGGTGCGGCGCTCCGCGTCGGCCATCCGCCAGGTCCGTCCCACGGACGCGTAGACCGGCCCCGCGACCACCGGCGAGGACACCGCGGCCGCCGCGTCGACCGCCTGTCGCAGGAAGTACTGCGTGCGGGTCACCGTCGCCCGGTCGGCCGCCACCAGCTCGCGCCCCAGCCCCATCGCCACCACGACGGTGGCCGACAGGCCGAGCGAGTCGAGCAGTTTCGCCGTCCGGCCGGGCTCCCAGTCGCCGATGTTCTCCACCGGGAGTTCGATCACGTCGAAGCCCCACTCCCGGATGCGGGGCGCCAGCTCGGCCAGCCGTCCGTCGGTCACGGGCGAGGTCCACACCCAGGTATTGACCCCGAACGTCCTCGTCGCCTCCATCGGTCCTCCCATCGCGTTTCCCTTCGTCCACCGCGCGGTGCGGGGCGGACGTCTTACCGCGGCGCCCGGTCGGCGCCGCCGACGCCGAGGTACCTGCTCTGCAGGTCCGGCCGGCTGAGCAGTTCGCCGCCCGTGAACTCGGCCTCCAGCCGGCCGGACACCATGACGAGCTGGCGCCCGGCCATCCGGACCGCGGCGCGCAGGTTCTGCTCGACGACGAGTACGGCCACCCCCTCCGCGACCAGGCGGTGCACGACGTCGACGAGGACGTCGACGATGGTCGGGGCCAGCCCCTCGGAGGGCTCGTCCATGACGATCAGGTGCGCGTTGAGCAGCAGTGCCCGTCCGACGGCGAGCATCTGCTGCTCGCCGCCCGACAGCGCGGCACCGCCGTGCTTCTTGCGCTCGGCCAGCCGTGGGAACAGCTCATAGACCGCCTCGGGCGTCCACCGCTTGGCGCGCGCCCTGCGGGCCAGCATGGCCAGGTGCTCGTCGACGGTGAGGGACGGGAACAGCCGCCGGCCCTGCGGGACGTAGGCGATGCCGGCGCCCGCGATCTTCTCCGGCGTCCGGCCGTCGAGCTGCTCACCGCGCAGCCGGATCTCTCCGCGCGTCGGCGGCAGGAACCCGACCAGGGTGTCGCAGAGCGTGGTCTTGCCCATGCCGTTGCGGCCGACGATCCCGACCGCCTCGACGCCCATGCTGAAGTCGAGGTCCTCCAGGACGACGGAGGCGCCGTAGCCGGAGCGCAGCCCGCGGACCTCCAGAAGGGGTGCGGTACTCATGCCGGCGCCTCCGTACCGAGGTAGATCCGGTGGACTCGGGGATCGCCGCGGACCTCGTCCGGGGTGCCGGCCGTGACCTGCTCGCCGTCGGCCATCACCACCACCCGCTGGGCGATACGGAATGCCACGTCCATGTCATGCTCGATGAGCAGCAGGGTCAGCTCCTCGCCGAACGACTCCAGCAGCTCGACGAGCCGCTCGCGCTCGCCGCGCGACAGCCCGGACGCCGGCTCGTCGAGCAGCATCACGTCCGGCCTCGTGGCGATCGCCATGCCGAGTTCCAGCTGGCGCTGCTGCCCGTGGGACAGCGCCCCGGCCGCGGCGTCGAGCTGCCCGGACAGCCACACCCGGTCCGCCACGTCGGCGGCCTCGTCGCCCATCCGCCGGTCGGCGGACGAGCGCCACAGCGCCCGGTGCCGGCCCCGCAGCCCGGCGAGTGCGAGATAGATGTTCTCGCGCACCGTGAGGCCGGCCAGGGCCCGCGCCTTCTGGTACGTCCTGGCGACGCCGAGGCGCGGCCGGTAGCGCGACGGCCGGTGGACGCACTCGACACCCTTGATGACGACGGAGCCGCTGGTCGGGGTGACATCGCCGGCGATCACGTTGAACAGCGTGGTCTTTCCGGCTCCGTTCGGCCCGAGGACCGCCAGCCGCTCGCCCCGCGCGATGGCGAGGTCGATTCCGCGCAGTGCGAGCAGGCCGCCGAACGCCACCGTGACCGCGTGGACCTGGACGACGGGCGCCGGGCCGGTGGACCCGGACGGTGCCGCAGGGGTGTGGACCATGACCGGACCTCCTATCGCTGCGGAACGCCGTCGACGACGGGGACGGCCTTGCCCTCCCAGGGCAGGTCCCGCTCCTGGCACTTGGGGAAGTCCCGGCCGGGGGACGGGGTGTCCGGGCTGAACGTGCCGCCGAAGGTCTGGTCGACGCCGGGGACGATGGCCACGCTCTCCTGTACGACCTCGCCGGAGTCGTCGACGGCGAGGCGCGAGAGCCCGACGTCGACGATGCCGCTGCGGTTCTGGTCCAGGCTGATGTCGCCGTGCGGCAGGTCGAGGGTGAGGCCGCCGACGGCCTTCTGGAACGCCTTGGGATCGGAGATGTCACCGTCGACCGCCTTGAGCCCCTCGACCAGCGCCACGCCGGCCGTGTAGTACCCGTAGAAGAACCCGAAGGCGGCGGCGGTCGACGGCGGGGCGGGCTCGTTGCCGCTCAGCGATCCCGGGATGGTCTCCCAGGTCTCGTCGGCGGCGGCCAGGTACTCCTTGATCTCCGGGGTCTTGATGTCGCCCGGCAGGGTGGCGAAGCCGCCGATGTGCGCGCCGGCGATGTCGGTGCCGAGCGCCTGGGCGAGGTCCGGGTTGAAGAAGAAGTTGCCCGCGTGCTGTTCGCCGGTCAGGTCGCCCTTGGCGTTGACGAACGCCTCCAGCGCCGCCTGCGTGCCGGTGCCGCCCACGGCCCAGAAGTAGCCGTCCACCTCGTCGGGGTCCGGCAGCTGCGCGATGTAGGAGGAGTAGTCGGTGGTGCCCAGGGGCGCGAACACCCGGTGGGTGACCTCGCCGCCGACGCCGCAGAAGTCGGCGACGAAGCCGGCCGCCGAGGTGTGGCCGAAGCTGTAGTCGTCGGCGATGACCGCGACCTTGCGCCAGCCCTTCTCGTTGTACAGCAGGTCGCCGAGACCGGCGTTCCAGATCGCGCCGTCCCCGTAGAATCGGAAGTAGTTCGGCGCCTGGACCTGCAGGGTCTGCTCCTGCGAGCCGGAGATGCCCGCCAGCACCGTGAGATCGGGCTTGCCCTTCGCGTACTCGGCGATCGCGATGCCCTCGTCGCCGGAGAGCGGGCCGATGATGACGTTGGCCCCCTGCTTCTCCACCAGGCGGCGCACCTCCTGGAGGATGCGGTCGGCGGTGTCGTCGCCGCAGCCGATGCCGACGAGTTCGATCGGGGTGCCCGCCACTTCCGCATCTTTGAAGCCGTCGAGCGCGCTGGTGGAAGAGTGCGAACTCGCGCCGGCGTAGCGGGCGAAGGCGAGCGTCGTGCCCGCCACCACGTCCTCGTGAAATCCGCCGAACGGGCCCTCGCACTGGCCCAGGATCCCCAGCCGGACGCCGTCGCCCTTCGCGGAGAACTGCGCCGACTCCTGATCCGCGGGCAGCCCGGAGGAGCCGCCGTCCCCGCTGCATCCCGCGGCCAGCAGTGCCAGGCTCGCCGCCATGGAGAGTGTCAGTGCCGCCGGGCGGCTGAGTCTTCTCATGGTCGTGTTACCCCCAGTTCCTTCTCGGTCGTGCGAACGGGCAGCGGTTGTCCGGTGGACGGGGTCGGCCCGGTCCGGGTGGGCGGGCGGAGGCGGCGGCGCAGCCGCCGGGCGATCCCGGTCAGTCCTTCGGGCGAGAGCATCATGATCACCAGGACGATCACCCCGATCACGGTGTTGAACCGCGCCTCGGTGATGCCGATCCGGTCGATCAGCGGCAGATCACGCAGGTAGGTGAAGATCAGTACGTAGACGAAGGCACCCAGCCAGGCGCCCTCGAAGGACGAGATGCCGCCGATCACCGCGATGATCAGCAGGATCAGGGTGGGGCCGATCGCGATCGACGCGGGATCGATCTGGCCGTTCCACCACACGCTCAGCAGGCCGGCCGCCCCGGCCACGAACCCGGCCAGGGTGAAGGCCAGCGCCCGGTGCAACGGCACGTTGAACCCCAGCGACCCCATCCGGACCGGATCGTCGCGGACGCCCCGCAGCGCCAGCCCGAACGCGGTCCGCCCGACCGCCCGGAAGCCGAGGTACGCCAGCACCGAGAGCCCGAGGCCCGCGTAGTACAGCCGCACCGGCGGGCCCAGCAGGTCCGGCCGCTGAATGCTGGTGAGGCCGCCGGGCCCGGAGATCTCGACGATCTGGGCGAACACGTAGTAGCCGACGACGGCGTAGACCATCGTGAGCATCAGGAAGTAGAGCCCCGTGGAGCGGCTCGCGAGTGCGCCGAGGACGAAGGCGGCCGCGGTGGTGACCACGAGGGCGAAGGCGACCGCCGCCCAGGGATGCCAGCCGAGGTTGAGGCCGCGGGCCCCGGTCTCCTGGGCCGCGTTGCCGAACATGAAGCCGGCGACGCCGAACAGCAGAAACTGGGCGAGCGAGGTCATGCCCCCGTACTTGGCGAGGAACACGATGGTCGCCGCCGCCAGGCCCAGGACGAACGTCTGCGTCATGACGAAGTTGACGAAGTACGCCGTCGCCAGACTCGGCAGAAACAGCAGGACGACGACCAGGGCGGTCCCGAGGACGTTGCGCCGGGTGAGCAGGTCGCGCGCGGTCATGCCGGCCTCCCGAACAGGCCGTAGGGCCGGATCGCCAGGACCAGCGCCAGCAGGACGAAGGTCATGATGATCGCGTAGTAGGAGTACTCGCTCGGCAGGTAGGCGGGCGAGAACGCGACGACGGTGCCGTACAGCAGCGAGCCGGCCGCGGCGCCCCGGAGCGAGCCGAGGCCGCCGATGATGACGACGACGAGCGAGTTCAGCAGCCAGTTGCCGTCGGTGCCGGGCGCGGCTCCGGCGAAGGAGGCCCCGAGCACACCGCCCACCCCGGCCAGGAACGATCCGACGAAGAACGTGACCGCGAAGACCAGCTTGATGTTGATGCCGAGCCCGCGCACCATCTCGCGGTCGTCCACGCCGGCCCGGATCACCATCCCCGTGCCCGTCCTGGTGAGCCAGAGCCACAGCAGCACGCCGACCAGCGCGGCCACGCCGAGGATGAACAGCCGGGTGGCGGGGTAGCGCTCGCCCTCGACGGAGAAGAAGTGCGTGACCGCGCCGGGCCAGACCATCGTCTGGGCCAGCCCGCCGAACTCACGCAGCATCTGGTCGGCCAGGACGACCGTGAGGGCCAGCGTCATCAGCGCCTGCCGCAACTCCTGGCCCTCGTTCCACTGCAGGAAGAGCTGCTGGATCACCAGGCCGGCCACGGCCGCGACGCCGGCGCCGGCCAGCATCGGCACCAGCCAGTCCAGCACGCCGACCTGTCCCGGCTCGATGTTGCGGGACTGGCCGACCATCGACTCCTGCACGCGGATGGCGATATAGGCGGCCAGCAGGAACAGCGAGCCGTGCGCCATGTTCACCGTGCGCATCAGCCCGAAGATCAGGGTGAAGCCGGACGCCGCGACGAACAGCAGCCCGGCGAACGTGACCGCGTCGAGCACCGTGACGAGGAACTGGCCCGGGTCCTCCGTCGCCGGCCCGGCCGGGGTGTCGTCGGCGAGGAACGCCACCCACGCGGCAAGGGCGGCGACGGCCAGGGCCACGGCCCAGAGAGGAGTCCTTCTCAGGGCCGCGCGCCAGCGTGCCGCGGAGTCCACCGGCCCACCCCCCAGGCTCGCGTTCACGGCGATCCCGCGTAGTCGGGGAGCTGCACCTGCGCTCCCCCGTTCATGGCCGACGCGTGCGCGCAGATGCCCACCGACGTCCAGTTCGCCGCGGTGACCTCGTCGATCGCGGACGACCGGCCCTCGACGATGCACCTGATGAACTCGTGGGCCAGATGCGGATGCGAGCCGCCGTGGCCGCCGCCCTGGACGAACGAGAGGTGCTCGTTCTCGTCGTCGTAGACGCCACGGGTCGTGAACGGAGCGATCTCAGGCGGCAGCCGGTGCGCGAAGTCCGGGATCTCGATCGTCTTCGGGATCTCTCCGGTGTGCAGCACGTGCCCGGCGCCCCGAGTGTGTTCCCATTCGAAGCTCGCCCGGTTTCCGAACACCGTGAAGCTCTCGACGTACTCGTGCGCCGTCTCGAAAAGCGAGCGCGCGATCTCGGCACCGACGGGCGAGCCGCGGAGGGTGATGAGGGCACTTTCTACGGCAAAAGGCGAGTCGTACTTGCCGGCGAGATGCGGGGATATCCGGCCGGAACCGATACACACGACGCTCTCCGCCAGCGCACCGGCGAGGCTCAGCACGGGACTCACCGCATGGGTCGCATAATGCATGGGCGGCAGACCTTCCCAGTACCCGGGCCAGCCCGCCATTTCCTGGTAGTGGGCGCCGCGCAGGAACTGGACCCGGCCTATCGTGCCGTTCTCCACGAGATCGCGGACGTGCAGGAACTCGCGGGAGTAGACGACCGTCTCCATCATCATGTACTTCCGGCCCGACTCCCGGACCGCGGCGACGATCTCCCGGCACTCGTCGAGTGTCGTGGCCATCGGCACCGTGCAGGCGACGTGCTTCCCGGCGCGCAGCGCCGAGACGGTGTGCTCGGCGTGGTTCGGAATCGGGGTGTTGATGTGGACGGCGTCGATCGCGGGGTTCTGCAGCATCGCGTCAAAGCTGGTGTACCGGCCCGTGACGCCGAAGTGATCGGCGGCCTCGGAAAGCGCGTTCTCAGTGCGCTGGCAGACCGCCACCAACTCGGCATCGGGATGCGCCTGATAGATGGGGATGAACTCGGCACCGAATCCGAGTCCGGCAATCGCCACCCGTACCTTCTGCGTCATCGTTGACCTCCCATGGCCGTGTAGATTACGGAGGGCCGCGGAGACCAACCATGCGTTATCTCGCAGGGTGCCTTAGAATTTTTACATGCCCGTCCGCAGGACACGTCACGTCGCGCTGCTGGTCGAAACCTCGAACGCCTACGCCCGCGGTGTACTGGTGGGTGTGAAGAAGTACGTCGAAGCGCACCCGGGCTGGTCGATGTACCTCGCGGAACACAGCCGGCACGAGACCGACTTCTCGTGGCTCGAAGACTGGCACGGCCACGGCGTACTGGCCCGCATCGAGAGCGCCGAGACCGCCTCGTTCATCCGCCGGCTTGGCCTCCCCACGGTCGACCTCAGCGCGGCACGGCTCGTACCCGAACTGCCCGGCGTCGAGACCGACGACGCCACCATCGCGCGGTGGGCCCTCCAGCACTTCGAGGAACGCGGCCTGCGGCACTTCGCCTACTGCGGCGACGAACGCTTCGGCTGGTCGCTCAAGCGCGGCGCCTGGTTCGCGGAACATGTACGCGAACGCGGCTCCGTCCCCCGGGAGTTCCGGATGCAGCCCTCGGGGATGCGCGCCGCTGACCGCGAGCTGCTCGCGGACTGGCTTACGGGCCTCCCCAAACCGGTGGGCGTCTTCGCCTGCTACGACATCGCCGGCCAAGAGGTGCTGGAAGCCTGCAAAACCGCCGACCTGGCGGTGCCCGACTCGGTCGCCGTGATCGGCGTCGACAACGACGAACTCATCGGCAACCTCACCACACCCCCGCTGTCGAGCATCGAGCCGGACACGACGCGGACGGGATACCTCGCCGCCGAACTCCTGGACCGCATCATGCAGGGCCACACCCTCGAACCGGGCCTGCGCCTGATCGAACCGACCCGGCTCGTCGCCCGCCGGTCCTCGGACATCCTCGCCGTGGATGATCCCCTCGTCGCCGAGGCCCTGCGGTTCATCCGCGACCGCTCGGACCAGAATCTCGCGGTCACCGCCGTACTCCGGCACATCGGGCTCTCCCGGCGCGCGCTCGACCACCGGTTCCTCAAGAGCCTGGGCCGGACGGTCCACGGCGAGATCGTGCGCGTCCGGGTGGCACACATCGCCGAACTGCTGTCCTCGACCGACTGGACGCTCCAGCAAATCGCCCAACGACTCGGCTTCAGCCACTCCGAATACATGAGCGTCGTGTTCAAGAAGCACACCGGCAAGTCACCGGGCCAGTACCGCCGGTCCGTGAACGGAGCCGTGGCACGTCAGACCTTCTGGGCAGAGTAGCCGCGCCCAAGCGATCAGGCGGTGTCGCCGTCCGGCTTTGGTCCCTCCGGCTCCCCCGAGGGGAGTGTCTGAGAAGCCGTATCTCAATCGACTGTGATCCGTTGGTTTCTGCTGGTCAGGCATGGTTTCGCTCGGGGTAAGGGAGGACGGACCGCGTCCAGCAGCTGGCGGTGGCAATAGCCCTCGGGCCGTCCGCCCCGCCCCTGAAGGAAGGATGATCCTGCACACTGCTTCGCCGGGACGGGATCGTCGCCTACGGGAACCGTACGGTCACCGTCCTCGCCCCCGAACTCCTCGCGTTGCGCGCATCTGTCGTCTCTCCTGGCCCAACCGTCCCTGAACCCGCGCAGTATGACTAGGCTGCTCCTCGCCCCTCGCAGCGAGGGGATCCCATCACCCCAGTAAGGAGGCGACCTTGGCCATCCGTAAGTCGACCATGCAGGAGCAGGTCGCTCAGGCCATCGCGCAGATCAACCCGGGTGACCAGCCTGTGGTCACCATCCACACCATGACTGGTCCAAGCCCTTGGCTGACGAACAGCCTGGGCGTCCTCGGCCAGCTGCTCGTCAAGTACTACTTCGTGACGGTGACGCAGCAGGCCGTGGTGTTCCACAAGGCGGGGCGGGTCAGCAGCCGGCCCAAGGAGCTGGCGTTCACGGTGCCGCTGGCAGAGGCCGGCGGGCTCATCAGCGAGGTCACTCGCGGCGCGATGTGGAGCTCGTTCCGGTTCCAGATACCAGGGGAGGCGCAGCCGACCCGGCTCAACGTCGCCCGTTACTGGCGTTCCGAGATGGACCAGTTCATCGGGGCCCTCACCGGCCAGCGGCCTGCCGTCTGATCACCGGCAGGGCTCCACTGTCCTGGGGGCACAGGGATAGTGCAGTGGAGCCCTTACGGGGTCGGCGTCAGGAAGCCGAGTCGAGTCAGGACGCCGACCAGCTGGCCAGCCAGCCGGAGGGAGTCGTCCGACCCCGTCGTGGGGACGGGGAGATAGCCGACGAGGACCTGCTCCACGTCCCGGGCGGCGTGCGCGAAGTTCCGGTCGCCGGGCGGTCGTCCTCAGCCCGGTCCGGACAGGTGCAGCCGGCTTGCCCCTCGGCTCCGCTCGGGGCGGCCTTCCGGTGTGCTCGGCCGTGCTCGGCGCACATTGACAACAGGCGTGCAAATGGTTCTGCCCTCTGCTCTGCGCCCCCACCCAGGACTCCCTCTCGAGCCTGCGGCCAACACTCGGGCTACAGAGGGGCGAAGTGGACTCGATGGTGATCCGTGCACCCGGTGACCAGGGCTTATAACCGTTCCCATCTGTGTGGTGCCCTGCCCAGGGCACGAACTGGCGACCGGCCGTGACCTATCAAAGGGCGGTGACGGCCAGGGCCACGCCCCACAGAGGAGTCCTTCTCAGGGCCGCGCGCCAGCGTGCCGCGGAGTCCACCGGCCCCCTCATGCGTGGCGGGCGCTGAACCTCATTGCGCGCGGCGTCTTGCCGCAGTGAGCAGTTCCGCTGCGGGGCCTGTCAGGGTGCGTCCCGATGCCCAGACAGCGCGCAGGGCACGGCGTAGTTCCATGCCCTCGACATCCACCGCGACCAGGCGGCCATCGGCGAGGTCGGCCCGTACAGCGAACTCGCTGATCACTGCGGGGCCGGTGCCGGCGATCACCGCATTACGCACAGCAGTGGCTGATCCCAGCTCCAGGAGGGGCAGAGGTTCGCCCACGCCGGCCTTGCGCAGCGCCTGGTCCAGGGTTTCGCGCGTCCCCGATCCGCGTTCGCGCAGCACCAGGGGTGCGGCGGCGAGTTCGGCGATGCGCAGCGGGCGTCGGCGGCGCGTCCAGGGGTGCCCAGGCGGCACCACCACGAGCAACCGGTCGCTGGCGACCTGACGGGCTGACAGCCCGGCCGGGGCCTGCGGCGACTCGACGAACCCGAGGTCCACTGCTCCAGTGCGCAGCAGTTCCGGCACGTGCTCGCTGTTCGTCACTTGGAGGCCGACGTGCAACTCCGGTCGTGCTCGGCGCAGTTCGCCGATCCAGCCCGGTACCAGGTACTCGGCCACGGTCATACTCGCCGCCACCCTCAGCTCGGCGTCCCGCTTCGTGCGCAACGCCTCCGCGCCGGTCAACAACCCCTCCAGCTCCTGGAGGACCCGCTGCGCCCAGCCGGCCACCGCTCGGCCCGCGTCGGTGAGCTGCGATCCGCGCCGCGTTCGGTCCACCAGCAACCGCCTGCCGTGGACGATGGTCCGTGCGACGGTGAGGGCGGTGAAGGGTGCGGGTGCTGATAGTCGAGGACCACCGCGAGCACGCGGAGACGCTCGCGGACGGGCTGCGCGGCGAGTGGCTGGCGGTCGACGTGGCGTTCGACGGCCCGGCGGGGCTCGAGCGGGCCACGGTCAACCACTACGACGTCGTGGTCCTCGACCGCGATCTGCCGGGGCTGCACGGGGACGAGGTGTGCCGGACCCTGGTGACCCGCGGCTGCCCGGCGCGGGTGCTGATGCTGACCGCGTCGGGGACGATCGAGGACCGGGTGGACGGCCTGTCCTGCGGCGCGGACGACTATCTGACCAAGCCGTTCGCCTTCGCCGAGCTCGTCGCCCGGATCCGCGCGCTGGGCCGGCGGGCGCAGCCGGCCCTGCCGCCGGTGCTGATCCACGGGGACCTGCGACTGGATCCGGGCAGGCGGGTGGCCGTGCGTGCCGGGCGCCGACTCGACCTCAGCCCCAAGGAGTTCGCCGTGCTGGAGCTGCTGCTGGCCGGGCGCGGACGGGTCGTCTCGGCGGAGGAGCTGCTGGAGCGGGCGTGGGACGAGGCCGCGGATCCGTTCTCCAGCGCGGTCAAGGTCGTCATCAGCAAGCTGCGCCGCAAGCTCGGCGACCCGCCGGTCATCGAGACCGTCACACAGGCGGGTTACCGCATATGACGCATATGAAGAGCGACATGACCAGGCTGGGGCGGCCCGGCAGCCGCCGCTTCCAGTGGACGATCCGCACCCGGCTGACGCTGCTGTACGGGGCGCTGTTCCTGGCCGCGGGCGTGGCGCTGCTGGCCGTCACGTACATGCTGGCGCTGCACCCGCCGACGTGGGCCGACGTACGCCCGCCGGAGCCGCCCGAGCCCACCGCCCCTGGCGGTGCGGCGGCGCTTACGCCGCAGCCGTCCGTCCCCGCCGCCGCTCCCGGAGCCGCGGGTACGGACCGGGACCAGCTGCTCGTCGCCTCGGCCGGCGCACTGGCCCTGCTGACGGTGCTGTCCGCGGGGCTGGGCTGGCTGGTGGCGGGGCGCGCCCTGCGTCCGCTGCACGCCATGGCCGATACCGTGCGCTCCATCTCCGCGCACGACCTGCACCTCCGGCTGGCCGCCCCCGGGCCCGCGGACGAGGTTTCGTACCTGGCCGACACCTTCGACGCGCTGCTCGACCGGCTGGAGGACGCGTTCCAGGCGCAACGGCGCTTCGTGGCCAACGCCTCGCACGAGCTGCGCACACCGCTGGCGTACGAGCGCAACCTGCTGGAGATAGCCCTGTCTCGCCCGGACTTGAGCGCCGCGCACCTGCGGGACGCCTGCCGACGGGTGCTGGCCAGCAACCAACGGCAGGGACAGCTCATCGATGCGCTGCTCACCCTCGCTCGCGGCCAGCAAGGCCCCGGCAGCCGTTCGGTGTCGGATCTGGCCGTGCTCGCCGGCCCACTCCTCACCGCCGCCCGGTCCGGGGCCGGCGCAAGGCTGCGCCTGGCCTCCACGCTGCGGCCCGCGCCCGTCGCGGGCGACCCGCGGCTGCTTGAGCGGCTACTCGCCAACCTCCTCGACAACGCGGTGCGCTACAACGTCGACGGCGGCACAGTCGACGTGCGCACGCAGCTCCTCGACGGACGGCCGACACTCGAGGTGCGCAACACCGGCCCGGTGATCCCGCCCACCGAGGTCGGCCGGCTCTTCCAGCCGTTCCAGCGGCTGCAGCCGGGCAGGACGGGCGGCCGCCACGGGCACGGCCTCGGGCTCTCCATCGTCGCGGCCGTCACCGCCGCCCACGGCGCCGAGCTGCACGCCGGAGCCCCACCCGACGGCGGGCTCACCGTCAGGGTGACCTTCGCCCCGCTTCGTGCCGTGCCCGCGGAGCCGGACGGCGCCCAGCACGCACCCTGTCAAGCCCCGGGTTTTGTGGGCAAGGCCACGTAGTTGGGCTGCAGGCTGGAGCGTCAACTCGTCTGTGGAGGCAGTCGGATGGTGAAGGTTGAGCCCTTGCCGGGGGAGCTGGTGACCTCCAGACGGCCGTCGTGTGTCTCGACGAGGTGTTTGGTGATGGCGAGGCCGAGCCCGCTGCTGCCGGTGGCGCGGCTGCGGGAGGGGGCGGCGCGATAGAGCCGGTCGAAGATGTGGGGCAGGTGTTCAGGGGCGATGCCCGGCCCGGTGTCGGTGACCGTGATTGTCGGCGCGTCCGTGGAGCCGCTCACCGTTACCGACACCGACCCGCCGGCGGGGGTATGGCGTATCGCGTTGGATACGAGGTTGCCCAGGGCTTGGCGGAGCCGGGCGGGGTCGGCGTGCACGACGACCGGCTCGACGGTGAGCCGCAGGTCCACTTCGGACGCTACGGCTTGGGCGCGGTGTGCCGCCACGGCCCGCTCGGCGAGGTCGGCGGCGTCCCGCTCCTCGGGGTGGATGCGCAGCATGCCGGCGTCGGCGAGGGCGAGGTCCTGCAGGTCGGCGACTAGCCGTTCGAGCAGGCCGGACTCCTCGATCAGTGACCGGACGAGGGTGGGGTCGAGCGGGAGGACGCCGTCGTGCGCGGCTTCGAGGTGGCTGCGTACGTTGGCCAGCGGGGTGCGCAGTTCGTGGGCGACGTCGCTGACAAGTGTCTTGTGCTGTCGGTTGGTGCTGGCGATCGAGTCGGCCATGGTGTTGAAGGCGGCCGCGAGGCGGGTGACTTCGTCGTCGCCGCGCACCGGAACCCGGGCCGCAGGGTCGCCGGCCGCCATCCGCCGGGCGGCGGCGGTCAGCGTGTTGATCTGGCGTACCAGGTGGCGACCGGCCAGTACCGTGATGGCGCCCGCGACGAGCAGGACCGCCGCCACCGTTGTCGCGGTCCGCCACCAGCCGTCCGGCGAGAACGGGTCGAACCGGTCGCTCTCGCCCAGGTACAGGTCGGCGGGTGCGGCGACGTACGGCCGTTTCGCCGCGGCGAGCGCGGTGTCCGCGCATTGCGTCCCTTCAGGACTCTCCGGCTGGGGTCGGACGGTGCGCATGCCGTGGGAGTCGGTGGCGACCTCGTAGTCCAGGTGGTGCTCGTCCAGGCAGGCGGTGGTCTGAGCGACGACCTGCTCGTGCAGGCTGCGGCTGGCCTCCGACGGTTCGACCAGCGCAGTGGGGATGCACGGGTTCACCGGCAGTGGCTGCGCCGCACCCGGACCACCGGCGGGGTGGTGTCTCGACCCCGCCTGCCCTCCTCCGCCGCCGTTGTCGCGCAGGCAGCGCTCCGCCTCGTCGGCGAGTGCCCGTCGCTCTCGCTGCTCCTGCTCGGTGAGCTGCCAGACGTAGAACCCGAAGCCGGAGCCGGGTGCGGGCTCCCGCAGGACCACATTCGGCCGCGCGGCAATGTCCTCGGTGGGGCGGGTGGTCGCGTCGATCTGGGCCGCGGCCACCGATGGCAGGCCGACCGCCGGCTGTGCGGAGTCAGCGATCGGCTCGCCGTCCAGTGTGGTGAGGGCGATTCGGCGGCCGGTGCGTTCCGCCAGCTCACGCACCAACGACTCGACCCCGTCCCAGTCGCGGTGCTCGTTGGCGTAGGTGTACAGCGCGGCGAGGATGTCGCTGTCGGTTGCCAGCAGCGACGCGTCGCCGGCCAGCTCGTCGCGCAGCTGGTGGCCCGTGCCGTAGGTGGCGAGCAACGCGGTGGCGCTCACCGCGAGCGCCGCCACCCCGAGCGACAGCCCGAGCAGCCGGGGCAGCAGACTACGACGCACCGGCACCCTCCTTGCCGGACGATTCGGTGAGCTTGTAGCCGACGCCGTACACGGTGAGCAGGTATCGGGGCCGGGTGGGTACCGGCTCGATCTTGCGGCGCAGGTTCATCACGTGCATGTCGATCGTGCGGCCGGTCACCTCCCGCTCGAACCCGCCGACCCGCTCCAGCAGCATGCACCGGGTGAACACCCGGCCCGGCGCGGCCGCCAGGCAGGCGAGGATGGTGAACTCGGCCGGCGTGGTGTCCACGGGCACGCCATTGACGTGGACCCCGCGCCGAGCCGTGTCGACGACCAGGCCGCCGACGTCGTACCGCTGCTGCTCGGCGCGGGTGGCGCGGGCGGCCCGCCGCAGCACCGCCTGGATCCGGGCGAGCAGCTCACGCGGCCGGTAGGGCTTGGTGAGGTAGTCGTCGGCGCCTTCGGCCAGGCCGGCCACCACGTCGTCCTCGCTCGCCCGTGCGGTGAGCATGATGATGGGCACGTCCCGCTCGGACCGCAGCGTCCGGCATACCTCCAGACCATCCACCGTCGGCAGCATCAGGTCGAGCACCAGCAGGTCCGGCACGCGCCGGCGCGCCTGGTCGAGGGCGGTCCGGCCGTCGTGCACGACGGTGGCCTCGTGCCCTTCATATTCGAGGTAGCGGCGGATGACCTCCGCCTGCTTGCGATCGTCCTCGGCAACGAGAATGCGCGCGGGCATGCCGGGAGTCTCTCCCACGTACCTGTGAATCGGCTAAGAAAACAGCGGGCGGACACGATCCTGACAAGATCCTGACCAGCGACCGGCACGCTCGCGCCTATGACCAAGCACCGCGAACCATCCCGGCTGTCCCGCCGATCCGTCGTCACCGCACTCGGCGTCGCACCGCTGGCCGCCGGCGGCGTGCTGGCGATCGGCGTCACCGCCGACGCCGGCACCGACGACTCGCCCCGATCCGGCCAGGTACCCGACGAGCTGCGACCCGGCGGCGAGTTCGACCGGTATCTCGACCGGCTGGCCGCCGAGGACGCCGTCTCCGGCACCGTCCTGCTGACCCATCGGAACGAGACCGTGCTGTCCCGCTCCCACGGCTGGGCCGACAAGGCACGACGGATCGCCAACGGGCCCGACACCAAGTTCTTGATCGGATCGATCCCCAAGGCGTTCACCGCCGTCGCGCTCGCCCAACTCGCCCAGCAGCCCGAACTCCCCTACAGCGCGACGGTCGGCACCTACCTCGACGGATTCCCGGCCGAGGTCGCCAAAACCGTCACCATGCACCAGCTGCTCACCCACACCTCCGGCCTCGGCGACATCCACAGCCCGGAGTTCTTCGAGCAGGCGAAGAACTGGGACACCGTCGAGGAGTTCTGGGACGGCCTGATGGCCTACGTCCGGACCCTCAAGCCGGATTTCACGCCAGGCACCGCCGAGTCCTACAGCAACGCCGGCTTCATCATCCTGGGTGCGATCGTGGCGCAGGTGTCGGGGCAGCCCTACTACGACTACATGCGCGAGCACCTCTTCACGCCGGCCCGCATGGCCAGCAGCGACTTCTCCACCACCCCCGAGGTGCTCGGCGACCGGCGCGTCGCCCACCCCTACGCCCTGCAAGAGGGCGAACGGGTCGACGTCCTCGCCCGCAATCTCCTGATCGGCACGCCTGCGGGCGGCGCCTTCGCCAGCGCACCGGACCTGACCCGCTTCGCACACGCCTTCCAGGACGGCGAGACACTGCTCGACCGCGCCAACGCCTATCTCGTCGCCAGCCCGAAGCTGCCCCTGACGGACAAAGACGGCTTCGCCGGCTACGGGATGACCGCCCGCCTCACCAACGGCCAGTGGTCCTACGCGAAGAACGGCGGCTCTCAGGGGGCGAGCAACAACGTGGAGTGGTTCCCCGAGTCGGGCTGGGTCGCCGTGGTGCTGTGCAACTACGACGACGTGGCGAATGACGTCAGTGACAAGGCCCGCGAGCTCATCACCGGCGCACGGTGACGGAAGGGAGTTGCTGCCATGACTGACCAGCCACGGTCCGCGGGTGAGCGGTCCCGACGTTCGGTACTGGGGATGCTGGCCGCCGTCCCGCTCGGCGCCGGTGGCGTACTGGCGGTTCCCGGTGCCGCGCACGCCGCCGGCACGAGCCCTGGCCGGACGAGTCCGGCTGGGGCCGCGCTGGACGCCAGGATCCGGGAGATCACCGGGCGGCCCGAGTTCGCCGACGCGGTCTGGGCCATGCGGTTCCAGGAAGTGGGCGCGTCCGAGCCCCTCTACGCGATGGCCGCCGACCGCCCGATGAACCCCGCCTCGGCCAGGAAGCACTTCATCGCCGGCACGGCGTACGAGATGCTTGGGCCGGACCACCGGATCCGCACCGCGGTCCACCGCACCGGCCCCGTCGTGCGCGGCGTGCTCAGAGGAGATCTGGTGCTGGTGGCCGGCGGTGACCTGCTGCTGGGCGGACGCATCCAGCCGGACGGCTCGCTCTGGCTGCGGACCGCGGATCATTCCTACGGGGGCGACGACTCGATTCCGGTGCCGGGCGACCCGCTCCGGTCACTGCGCGACCTCGCCGACCAGGTGGCAGCACGCGGCGTCCGGCGGATCGACGGCCGCGTGCTGGTGGATGCCTCGCTGTTCCGCCACGGCGAGGAGCCGACCGGCAACGGCGCCGTGGTGCCGATCACGCCGATGATGGTCAACGACAACATCGTCGACGTGGTCGTCAAGCCCGGCAGCGGCGTCGGCGATCGGGCGGTGCTGCAGGTGACACCGCAGCTGGGATACGTCGACATCACCAACGAGGTGACGACGGTCGCACCGGACGAGACGCCGCGGCAGCTGACGTTCGCCGACGACGTCGAGCGACCGGACGGCACCCACACGGTGCGGCTCACCGGCACCGTCCCCCTCCTCGACGGCTTCGACACGTTGCGGCCTTACGACGTCCCCGGCCCGGTGCGGTTCGCGGAGCTGGCCTTCACCGAAGCGTTGCGGGACAAGGGAATCGAGGTCGTGCACGCCTTTGATGCCGACGTATCGGCTGCGCCCGGAACGCCGCGGCACGAGGTGGCCGCGCTGGTTTCCCCGCCGCTGTCGGAGGCGGTGAAGGTGATGCTCAAGCTGAGCTCGAATCCGCACGCCGCGCACTGGCCGTACGTCGTCGGCGCGATCGCGGGCCACGAGCACGACGAGCCGGAGGCGGCGTACGAGGAGATGCGCAGCGCGCTGTTCGTACAGGCCGGCCTTGATCCGCAGCCACCCGGCTCGGAGGAGGGCAAGTACTCCCCGGACTTCTTCGTCCAGTTCCTGACCCACATCGCGCGCCAGGCCTATCTGCCGCAGTATCGCCAGGCTCTGCCCATCATGGGCAGGGACGGAACCCTGGCCAAGGTCCAGGTGGATTCGCCCGCCGCCGGTCATGTCTTCGCCAAGACCGGTGGTGGCAAGGGTCCCGACCACGCCGACCGCGCGCTGGTGGGGCTGATCGAGCTGCCCGGCGGGCGTGTACATCGACGGCAGTCTTTATCGATTTGCGGCCGAGTCAGGGGGACACCTCGTGGATCGGGACGCCGTGTGCCAGAGCTGTGGAGGCGGAGAAGTGCCGCAGGGCGTGGGGGGTGCACTCGGGACTGCGCCAGGCTTGAAGATGCCCGCTTCTGTGAGTGCCTTGCGGAAGTGGTAGGCGTAGTGGTGGCGGTGGGCATGGTGCGCTTGCCGTGCTCGCGCGGGGCGCAGAGGGTCTCGACGCCGCCCGTGGCCCTGGTGCCCCATTGCCGTAGGTGGGCCTCGATCTCGTCGGCGAGGAAGGCAGGGGTGAGGACGTCGCGGTACTCACTCTCGGCGCGGTGCTTGAGCGAGGTGAACCGGGTGAGGCAGTCCTCGCAGTGAGCCTTGGCGCTGGCCTGGCGGCGAATCGGACGAAGCCCGTCGCGGTGGCGGTCGGCGGAGAACGCGAGGGTCTCGCTGATCCGTAGCCCAGCACCGGCTTCGAAGGTAGATCGTGAGCCGGTACTGGGGCGAGATCTGCTTGGCAGTGAGGTCAACCTCATGGAGGACGGGGGTTTTGTCCTCGTCGACGGCGTCGGATCCCGCGCGCGGAAGCTTGATGCCGTCGGTGGGGTCGTCGGAGCGCCGCTTCTCCCTGATCGGGTTTTGAAGATACTGGTCATCGTCCTCTGCCGGTGCCGTACGCGTCGGGGCTCAGGGCGGGGCCTGCCATCGCGGGGACGGGCACGGGCGGCACATCGCGGACTCGTAAGTCAATTGCGCGTGGCGATCAGGAACAGTAGCGCACCCGCCAGAACGGCCAGCGCTCCGAGCAGAGTCTGCAAGCGGGCGCGGCGGAGGGCCTCGGAGACCTGCCACGCGAGGACGAGTTCCAGAAGTGTCTGGCGACGGGCCGTGGCGTGGGCCAGGTTGGCACGGGCCGCGTCGAGCCGGTGTGATGCGATGGCGCGGCGGGCCTCGTCCTGCTCCCCGGCCAGCAGTTCGGTGAGTCCGACGGCAACTCTGGCATGCAGCGTGCAGGCTCGGCCCAGAGCCTCCACGGAGTCGCCGAACGGGCCGAAGAACGTCTCAGGCGCAGCAGCGATCTCCCGGCGGAGCCCCGCCAGCTCCGGTTCGGCGACGGCCCGCAGAGTGACGAAGCGCGGCTTCAAGACCTCCTGGGTCCACCAAATGGCCCAGCCGACACCGGCCAGGGCGAGGACGAGGCCGGCTACGGCGAGGCCGATGTCGGTGGCCCCCCGGGCGTTCCCGATTGCGGCTAGCGGCACCCCGCCGAGCAGCAGCCCGCCCACGGCCGCTGTGGCAGCGATGGTCCAGCGCGCGGTGGCCCGCATATCGGCGACCGCGGCCTGAGCCGAGCTGAGCGCCGAGGCTGGTTCGGCGTGCGGCTGCGGTGTCGTCACCGGGTTCCGCCCTGGTCGCCGGCCTCGCTACTGCTGCCGTCGCCGCCGCGGAGCAGCGGGCTGTCGCCCCCGTCTGGCAGTTCGGCGTACGCCGCCCAGACGGTGCCGTCGTAGTACTCGACCCTGCCGTCCTCGGTGAACCGGACCGCGCCGGCCTCCGGCGGCTGAGCGGGCTCGAGGGTTGCCATGCGCGGGTGCTCCTTCAGAACTCGTCGTCGGCACAGGCGTTGACGTAGTAGATCTCGATCTTCACCGCATCGGCCTGCAGCCTCCCCTTCCACAGCGAGCGCATACCCACGTTGGAGCCGCAGAAGGTGTCCTGCCCGCCCTTGCGCAGCGCCCGGTTCGTGTCGTCTGCCAGTGCGGTGGCGGCATCGAGGCTGGTCTGCGGCCCCAGGCCCCAGGTGATGACCATGCCGATGCGGCGCCCGTCGGACGTACGGCGCATCTCCTTGCGCACGGCGGCGCGCACCTTGGCGGCGTCTCCTTTGGAGAGGCTGCCCCTACCGCTCGCCCGGCTCGTGGAATCGCGGCTAAGTTCGACCGTGATGGGCCGGTAGTCCGGGTCGAGACCGCCGGGGCCCTGCTCCGGGGGCTTCTCGGATTTGGTGGGCGAGGGCGTGGTGCTCGGATCCGGTTCACGTGACTTGTCACCCTCGTCGGCCCCCGTGGAAAGCATGCCAAGGGCGATGATGAAGAGCACCAGGAACAGGTCCGCGAACAGCCAGCCCGCCAGGTGCCGGGGCGCCATCCCGGCCCGGCGGCCGACGCCTCGGCGCTTCACTCGCCCTCCGGTTCGTACCACCCGTCGACCCCACCGGGTCGCTCGGCGCCCGCGGAGCGCTCGGCGCCGCGCGTGCCACCGTTGCCGTGCCCGTTCGGCTGCTCACCCCTCGGGCCCGGCATCGGGTAGGGCTCGGCGTTGCTCATGGCCAGGCCCGCCTGCGGTTCTGCCGTCCAGCCCGAGTCGAGGCGATCGAGCACGCGCTGGAGCACGGTCATGTATCCGTGGAGGCTCTCGCTCGACGCGACGAACTTCTCCATGGCGAGCGCCACTTGGCGACTGCCCTCGACGACGACCTCGGCGACCCTGCTGTGCGCCAGGTCGGAGACCCGGGAGGTCTCGGTCGCCTCGCCCAGCTCCGCGACCAGGGCCTGCAGCGCGTCGCGGGTCGCCTGCTCCTCAGAGGACAGCCGGTCACGCATGGCGGTGAAGTCCCGCAGCATGCCGTGCGGCACCGTCAGCGAACGGCCCATGGCGCCGAGTTCGTCAGCGGAGCTGCTCCACTTCTCCAGCGCCTGGGTGAAGCCCCCCTCCGGGCCCGGTTCGAAGAAAAAAACAAGCCGCTCGGTGCCGGCCCGCATCGTCTCGGCGAGGTCGCCGGTCGCGACAGTGATCTCCTGCCCGATCTGCACCAGCTTGCCGCTGGACAGCTGGGCGGCGTCGCCCGCGACAGCGATGGACACCTCGGCGTTGATCACCAGGAGCTGCTCCGCCACCTGTTGCCGCAGGGCGTCGTTCGAGGCAGCCTCGTCCATTGCGTGCAGGAGGAGGGTAAACAGGACGACGGCGCTCACCAGGCCCACCACCAGCCCAATGGCCGTACCGCCGAACCCGTGCGACCAGACATGCAGAAAGTTCGTGTCGGCCGGTTCCTCCTCGAAGTCGTCGAAGGCGAGCCACAGCGAGATCCAGGTCACGACGATCGGCACGAACACGAAGACGTCCCGCAGCGTCGCCAACCTGGCCGCCCAGCGACCGCGCTGGAACTGGCCGTCGGGCACCAGGACTTCGGGCGGATACGCAGTGATCAGGTCGACGCCGGCCAGGGCCAGGCCGCCCTCCTGCGCCTCGCGCGCGATGTGCCGGAGCACTGTCCTGCCCGACTCCCCCGGGCTGCGTTCCGCAAGCCCTTCGAGGGTCACGCCCGCCGTCTTCAGCGGACTCGGCGGCTCGCTCTGCTCCCCCTCGCGCCGCTTCCCCTCGGTCTGCTTCCCCATCCCCGTGCGCCTCTCTTCCCCGTCTTCACCGGCCCGTGTCGGACGGGTCCGTGGGTGGTTCGTTCCGGTCGCCGCGCACCGGGTGTCTGCGGAAGTACTCCTCCGTGACGATCCGCTCGACGAAGCGCCGCGCGCGGCGGTTCGACGCCGACTCGTACAGCGCCCTCAGGAGGGCCGGCGGGCAGCTGCGACCCGCCAGGGCGAGCACGTCCTCGACGTCCTCCCGCCCCACGGACCCTCCCGCCACGCAGGCGACCAGGGAGGCGTACAGCTGCACGGCCGTGCCCGGGTCGTCGCCCGCCAGCGCGGGGACCGCCTCGGCGAGGAACGCCCGGTGGTGCAGAACGTTCATGAGCTGCTCGCGCTCGTCGCCGCGCGGCGGCTTCCGGCGGGCGCAGTCGGCCAGGACCGCGCGGCCGAGGGACGGGGCGGCCTCGGCGATCCGGTGGACCTGCTCGATCAGCTGCCAGGACGGCGTCCTTTCGACCATTTTCGCGCGGAGGCCGGCCTGTTCATCCCTCCCAAGGCCGGCCCGCTGCGCCACCCGCAGGATGCGCACCACGTCCACGGCCACGCCCCTACCCCACGCCGACTGCAGCGCCGTGTGGATGGCGTCGCGGGTCACCGACAGATGCGGGTGGGATTCCCACAGGGCGCCGAGGAGGGCGGCGTCGTCACCGGGCTGGGACGAGAGCAGCCGACGCAGGACCGTCCGGTGCATGAGGTCCCGGACCTCGGCGTACGGCTGCAGATCGGCGCGATGGGGCGCCCAGGCCCGCACCAGCCCGGCGAGTGTGACGTCGTCCGTCTGGCGCAGCTGGACCTCGATGCGGGGCAGAACCGCCGCGCCGGCCAGGTAGGTCCGGGCCGCCGGTTCGAGCCGGCCGGCCAGGGCGTCCTCAAGGAGCATCCGTACGTCGGCGAGAACGCCCGGAGCCATCTGGTGGGCCTGCTGCCAGGAGGCCACCTCGCCCGCGGTGCTCAGCCGGTGGGTGGGCAGCAGCCGCTCCAGGCCCTCGGAGCCGCGGCGGCGGTGGAGTTCGACGAGCTGCGCGGCCAGTTCACGGGTGCCGCCGTCGGCGGACGCCGCCTCGGCCGGTTGCTGCCCGCCCGGGGTCTCCGCCGTGCCGGCGTCCGCGGCGCGGACCGACCGCCGGTCACTCGGTGCGTAGAGCGAACCGCGGTCGGCACCGTCGACGAAGACGAACCGTGGCAGTCCGGGACCGCTGTCACTGTTCTCGCGGGTGGCGAAGGTCCACTCCCCCGCGGTCAGCGGGCCGAGAACGCCGTGGAGCGCCCACAGCACCACCTCGGGTGGCAGTGGCGAGTCCACGACGGTGACGGGCTCGCCCGGGGCGTCGAGAACGGCGGCGGCCAGCGGCACGAGCAGGCCGACCGGCGCCTCCCGCGCCTCGGCCGCAAGCGTGTCGCCCGTGCCTTTGAGGTGTTTGCGCAGCTCGCCGAGGGGCACCCGCTGCAGCCGCTCCTTGCTGCCGTCAGCGCCGTACGGGGGCAGCCAGCCCGCCCAGTCGCTGCGGCATAAGGCCAGCGCCAGGGGCGGGTCCAGCCAGTCGGCCGGGCCAATGAGGGCGTGGGTGAGCGAGGACCCGACGCGGCCGTTCCGGTCCCGGACGGGCCGCTTGCGCAGCATGGCGGCGGTGTCCGCATGGCGCGTGTAGAGGAAGCCGTCTCGCGTGCTGCCCTCGGCTGCCCACAGCAGGGAGTCGAGCCGGCCGTCCCAGCGGCGCAACTGCTCGTCGTCGAGCGAGGTCGAGACGGGACCCACGCCGGAGCCGCCCAGGAGCGAGCGCTCGGTCGAGCGATAGACAAGCAGGTCGGCGTAGGGCGGCGCGGGGGAGGGCTGGTTCATAAGGCGCTACGTTCCCCTCCGAGTTGCCCGGTACCGGTCAGGACGCCCTTCATGGCGAGCAGGGAGAGGAGTGGCTCCACGACGCGGTGCTGCCCGAACGAGGCGGCCGGGAAACGCCGCACGCCGTCCGGGTCGAGGTGGTCGTTGGCGACCGTGCCGGTGGCGGACGCCAGATGGAGCGTGGCGTTCTCGCACTCCTTGACGGGGTCAAGCCACCGTTCGCCGCCGCGGACCCGGAGCATCCGGTAGACCGCCCTGCTCTCCTGGTCCACGGCGCCCGGGGCGCGCGGGCCGACGCCGTCGGGGCCCGGAAGGCCGCGCGGCAGCCAGGGCTCGACCTCGTCGTAGCCGCGGTGCCGCAGCAGATCCGATTTGGTCACCACCAGGGCGCACGGGAGGCGCAGGAACTCCTCGCCCCGTTCCGGCCTGCTCGCCTTGAGCCGCTGGAGCACCGCCCGGACGGAGACGTCGCCTGCCACTCCCGATGCGGGGTCGCGACCGAGGCGGGCGAGCCCGCGCACGCTCATCGGGTCGACGACGCAGATGAGACCGCCGAGCCGGTTGAGGTAGTCGACCTCGGGGCCCGTGTGTGCCAGCCGTTCGCCTGCCACGTCGAAGAAGACGACCGAGTGATGGCGTCCGGTGGCACGGTCCGTGACGACGAGGCCGGCCGCGAAGTGCAGGCGGGCGGTTCCGGGGGTCAGCTTGAGTTCCTGGCGGTCGCCGACGAGCGGGTCGATGACCCTGCGCCGGTAGTCGCCGAACTGCCGCTGGTCGAGCCCTTCCACGGTGAATCCGTGGCGGGACGCCACCTCCGCGTCGGTGATCCCGTGGATCATCGCGGCGAGGAGATGGCTCTTGCCGGTGCTGGAGGCGCCCACCAGGCCGATGCGCACCGGCTCCGTGCCGAACGACGGGTAGCGCTCGGGCAGGTTGTGCCCGTCGACCGCGCTGGTGCCCGGGCAGGTGCGGTAGGTCCGTACCTCCTGGGCTCTCTCGGCGGCGCTTCCCAGCTGGTGCCGGCCGGGTTCGAGCGGCACCAGTTCGCCGGAGCCGTCGTCGACCGTGCGCGGCAGCGTGTTCCAGTCGAGTTCGGTCAGGCACACCGGGCACTCGACACGCCACGGGGCAGGGGGCGGAGGCACGGCTGGGGCGGCCTGCCTGCTCCGGCGAAAGAGCCTGCGCCACGGGCCGGGCGGCCGTCCAGCCCCAGCTGCGTCCCCTGGCGGTGCAGCGCCGGGAGGAGGCGGGACCCCGGCGGGCCGTGGGCGTACCGCCCTGCTGCTCCTGAACGTCGCCTGGCGCTGGCGGAGCCGGGTGAACTCCGCGTCGGCCTCGCGGATGCGCTCTTCCAGCTGCTTGCGCACGCTATCCGGGAAGAGCCATTCGATCCGGGGAGTGAGGCGCTGGCGCACCGACTCGGCCGAGGGCAGCGGGGCGCCGCCCGGCCCGGGGAAGACGTAGCGCAGCAGGTCTCCGACCCAGACGTCGTACAGGTCGAGCCTGCCGCGGATGTCCTCCTGGTCCGCGCCGTACGGGAGTGTCTCCCCGGTGGCGAGCCAGAAGGTGACGAGGCCCGCGCTGTACACGTCGTCCTGGGTCCGGGCCTCCCGGCCGGGAGCCCGGCCCGGGGGGTCCCAGAGCGTCGGGGGGCGGTCGTGGGCGCGCGCCCCCGCGTACAGCGCCCGGTCGAGGCCGGCGAGTTGCAGCCCGCCCCCGTCCCACCACAGGTGCTCCGGCGAGACCGCGCCGTGCACCAAGCCGCACTCGTGCAGCGCGGCGAGCGCGGTGAACAGGTCCCGGACCGCGGGTACGAGTGCACCTCCGTCGTGGAGTGCGTCGGGGTCCTGCCAGTCGCCGAGGCAGTCACCGCGCCAGTCCAGCAGCAGCCGCGGCCGTTCCTGGTCGCGGTCACGGGCGAGAACCCGGGGGAGCTGCTGCGGCACCTGCTCGGGGCCGTAGGCACGTACGAGGGTCTCGGTGACCCCGAACTCGTGGTCGAGGTACGGGGCATCGGTGCTCGCGACCGGCTCCTTGACCATGACCTGGCTGCCGCTCACGGCCAGGCGCCGACGGTACAGTCGGAAGCCGCCGCGGATCGCCGCCTCGTCGCCCGTGGCGGCGCCGAGCCGGAAGATCCTGCTCTCTCCCTGCCGCGCACCGGGCCGCTCGCCCCTGAACTCGTCTCCCACCGCTCCGCCCTTCCCCCGCCGCTCCGGCCCGCGCCCACGCCCAAACGGCCCACCAGTGCTCTATCTACCACAGATGCATGTGCCGCCAACGCCGGTTGCAGATCCTGCGCCGGCCCTGCGCGCAAATCAGCCGACATTTTTCTGACCTTGATCAACTATTTGCATGTGACGGCCAGGTGACTGCTCGTCACGGTAGCTTGGGACCGCACGACCTCAGGGGAAGAGGGGGACGTTGATGACTCTCAGGCGGGACGCGCATCTGGCGCTGGCCGAGCTGTTCCAGGGTGAGGCCGAGGTGCGCCGGCTGCTCGATCCCCTCGGAGTCGATCTGGCCCGTCTTCCGACGCTGTCCGGCGGCACCCCGCAGGAGTTCTGGTACGCCACGTGCACCAAGGTCGACAACGGCGCCTTCCCGGTCACGCTGACAGGGTTACTCGAGGCCGCGGCCCTGGAGTACCCGAACCATCCGCAGCTGCACCGGCTCCTCACCGGGGCGGCCGAACCGGAAGGCGGCGAACTGCCCGACCCGGCAACGGTGTTGTTCCTGATCTCCGCGCCGCACGGCCCGCCACCGCTGCAGCAGTCGGAGGAGTTCCGCAACAGCCAGGAGGCCGCGGCCGTCGGCCGCGGGCGCCACCTCGACATGCGGATCCGTGTCGCCGCCCGGAACCGCGACGTGATCCCCGCGCTGCTGGCCGAGGAGCCGCACATCGTGCACTTCGCCGGGCACGGCTCCCCCAACGGCTTCCTGCTCATGGAGGGGGACGACGGCGATGTGGCGCCCGTGCGCGCCGCCTGGCTGGCGGAGGCGCTCACGTCGTACGGCGGGATCCACGCCCTGGTGCTGATGACCTGCCACCTGGGGCGCGAGCTGAACCGCTTCGACCAGAGCACGCGGGCGGCGATCGGCTGTGACGCGCCGCTGCCGGACCCGGCCACGCTGGCGTTCAGCCGCGACTTCTACGGCGCGCTGAGCCACGGCCGGTCCGTCCCCGAGGCGTTCGCGATGGGCCGTGCGGCCATCCGGATGGCCGCGGGCGGCGCCCCTGATCTGCGCCTGCGCCTGGGCGGGCGCCTGCTCGGGGAGCGGTCCGGCGCATGAGCGAGGATGCCCGGGCCTGGCAGGGCGTCGACCTGGCGGCCCGGCGCCGCCGCGCCCGTGAGAGCCTCTCCGCCTCGGTGGACGGCGGTCCCGATCGGCTGAGCGAACTCCGGCAGGAGTTCCAGCTCGGGCTCGCGGGCGGCAGCACGACGGCCGGACCCGGGACAGGCGAGCCGGGCGGGCCGGGCAGGCCGGGCGAGGGAGTCGCGGACGTGCCGGACGCAACCGTGGTGACCGCCCAACTCCTCGACAAGCTGGGCCAGATAGAGCAGCGGTGCCCGACCTGCCACCACACGTTCCGGCTGGGCGAGGAGGTCACCATCGAGCGCGCGCCCGGCACCCGGCGCCCGGTGCTCCGCCACCACGGCCCGAAGGCGAGCTGCGCCGCCCCCGGCGCGGACGACATGAGCCGGGCGGCGACCGAGTTCCACGAGGGCCTCGACGCGGCCAACCCGCCGCCCGCCGAGCTGCACCCGGTGCGCCTGTGGCCGGGACATCCGCTGCTCGCGTTGCACGCCGGGGTGCAGGGCGGCCCGCCCACCCGGTTCACCTGCTGGGTCTGCGGGATGACGCTGCGCCCTGGAGAGCTGGTCATCCACTGCACCTGCTCGCCCACAGCCCCGTCCTGCCAGTGGGCGATCCACCGCGACCCCGACCGGGGCAGCCTCTGCTACGACGAGTGGAAGGAAGAGCACGGCAGCATCCCGTGCCTGACGGTGAACGCCCCGAGGGAGAGCCTGTGAACGGCCCTCGTGCGCCGTCCCGTTACGACCGGCACGAGCTGGTACCGGGCTGGGACCAGGACCGCGTCGGCGCCGCCACGGTCGTCCTGCTCGGCGTCGGCGCCCTGGGCAACATCCTCGCCCAGACGCTCGCCCTCACCGGGGTCGGCCGGCTGCTGCTGTGCGACCCGGATGTGGTGGAGCCCGGCAACCTCAGCCGCTGCCCCCTGTTCACCACGGCCGACCTGGGCCGTCCGAAGGCGGTGGCCGCCGCCGACGCGCTCGACCGGCTTGCGCCGGACGTCCATACCGAGCCCCGCACGGCGCCGCTGCTCTCCGGGGTCGGCCTCGCGGAGCTGCGCGACGCCCAGCTGGTGGTGGGCTGCCTCGACAGCGTCAGCGCCCGCGTCGAACTCGCCACCCGGTGCAATCTGGTCGGCGCCGCGCTGCTGGACGGCGGGACCCACGAGTGGGGCGGCCAGGTCACCCACTTCGTGCCCGGCGGACGCTGCTGGGGCTGCGGGCTCGACGAGGCGGAACTCCTGGCGCAGGACAGCCCGTGGTCGTGCGCGGTGCCGCGTGCCTCCGTGCCGATCGGCGCGACCGCCGCCGTGTCCTTCCTCGTCGGGTCGTGGCTCGCCAGCCATGCGGTGCGGCTGCTGCTCGGCCTGCCGGTGGAACGCCGGCCGCTGCGGATCAGCTCGTCCGGCGCGGCCGGGGCCGTGGCACCGCGGGGGCCGATGGACCGCCCCGACCCGGACTGTCCGCTGCACGAACGCATCCGGCCGCAGGACGTGACGAGGCTGCCGTTCGGCGCCGACGCCCCCGTGGGCGACCTCCTGAAGGCGGTACGGGCCGACGAGGAGCCGCTGGCCTGGGCCGGATTCCCGCGCGCCGGCGGCGGCGACCGCTTCCGGCTCGCCACCACCTTCCGCCTGCGTGCGGCGCCGCCGGACACCACCCTGTCGGCTCTCGGCGTCGCCCCACGTGAGCTTCTCGGCATCGTAGGCCCGGAGCCTTCCCGGCCCCGCTACGCAGAACTCGCCGCCGCCCCCCACCCGTACGAAGAGGCATTCGCGTGAACAACACACTCAAGGACCGGTTCTACGCCGAACTCGCGAGCATCCTGACTATGGCGGAGTCACACATCTTCCTGGACTCCATCGAGTTCCCCAAGGACCGGGTGAACGTCCGCGTGGACACCCTCCAGGAGTTCTGGCGGATCGTCCGGCAGAAGCTCGACGCCGGAGTACTGGTCGACGGCGACGCGCTGCTCGTCCGCACGGTCGCAGCGGCATATCCGGGCAACCCCGTGGTGAGCGAAGCCTTCGCGGTGGTCGAAAGCGGCGGGAGTCTGAGCGCAGCAGGCACCTCGGGCCCGCCGGAGTCCGCCTCCCGGGAGCCGGAGGCACCCGAAAGAACGGACGCTGCGGCCACAGGCCCGCATCCGGCCGAGCACGGCACGGAACAGCCGGGTCCCGACGCCACCGACGACGGGATCACCGGCGCCGGCACCAGGTCGGCCGACGACTCGACGCCCGCCGCCGAGCCCTGCCACATCCTCGTCTTCGTCGCGGACAGCCACCATGGCGAGTTCATCCGCGGTGTCTGGGAGGAGGACGTCAAGTCGACGCTCCTGTACGTGAGCGCGGACGACGACGCCGCGGTCGGCCAGGTCGCCGTGCTTCTGTCACAACCGCTGCCGCAGGCCCGCCTGGACGCGCTGCGCAGCCGCCTCGTCGACGCGGGCGCACCGGCCGACCTGGAGATCCTGGAGCAGGAGTGCGACCACCGCCCGTACCTGCTGAAGCTGGTCCGCGCGTTCGGCCCGGACCAGCAGCCCTTCGACCTGTCCGGGGTGCCGTCCACGACTCCGGTCAGCGACATCGCGTCGGCGGTCCTGGCCCGCTACGACTCGGGCCCCATCCGCGACCGGCTGCGCCGCCGCCGTCGCACCGTGGTCGACCTGTGCATGCCGGACGGCAGCTTCCAGCGCCTCGACCCCTCGCTGTCGCTGCACGACGCCGGAGTCCGCGACGGCGACACCCTCAACGTCTACCCCGAGAGCACGGCCGGCGTCACACAGCTGCGCATCCAGGCGATCCTGCGGGTACGCCGGGAGATCTTCCGCTACGCCAACGAGCGCCGGGAGTTCTGGGTGGACCGCGTCGACGACCCGGACTTCCCCACGGAGTACGACATCCGGTTCCGGGCGCCGGGGTTCCGGCCGCCCGACGACGACTCGCCCTGCGCGCTGCCGCAGCCGCAGCCCGAGCACAGCGCCGTGATCCTGCTCGGGGCGAAGTTCCCGCTGGAGGCCCCGGCGGTGATCTGGCTCAGCCCGGTCTTCCACCCGAACATCATGCCCGAGCCGAGGGGCGACCTCCCCGAAGGGCTGGTCTGCCTGGGGCCGCTCGACGAGTCGTACCGGCCCACGCTCGACTTCGGACAGCTGTGCCAGATGCTCGTGGACATGGCGGGGTACCGCAACTACGACGTCCGGGTCCAAAGCGCCGGTGGCAGTGGCTGGTTCAATGATCGTGCGGCCATGTGGGCCGCGTCGGAGAAGGGGGCAGAGATGATCGCGGCGATCGGCGGCACGCCGTCGGCCGAGGGCGCTCCGGAGGGTGACAGCCCCACGGCGCGGGCGCTACGCCTCCGGAAGTCGGACGTGGTCAGCGATGACAGTTGAGATCGAGCTGTACCGCGACGGCGGAGACGAACCGGCCCGCAGGCTCCCGCTGCCCACGCTCCTCAAGGACGCCCTGGCGGACGAGCTGAAGGACTGTGCCTCCGACCCGGTCTTCGTGCTGGCCTTCGCGCCCCGGCCGGAACCCGCGCCCTACGCGGGGCCGCCCCGGATCACGTACCTCGACCAGGAGTTCGGCCACGTCAGTGTCGTCGTCCAGGTGGACGGCAGCGTGGTGTACCGGCAGGGACACTCGGTGATCGGACTGCTCGGCCCGGCGATTGCGCGGGTGGCGCGGGCGACCGACCCCGGCCAGGACTCCTGGAGCTTCCGCATCGACGACCCGTCGTTCGAGGACTCGCCCGGACTGCGGATGCCTCCGGAGGTGACGGGCACGATCGACGTGGACGTGGCCCGCTCCTCCCGCCTCTCGTTCGGGGTGCGCCGCGCCCGGGAGCCGCAGGTGCCGGACTTCGACGCCGAGGCGGCCCGGTTCCCAGCGAAGCTGGGCCATCACCCCGTCTCCGTACTGCTGTCACCGGACGTGAAGCGGCTCCTGGAGAAGGACCTGCCGCTCTCGGGGGAGGTGGAGGAGGGCGGGTTCCTGTTCGGCAAGGTGTTCCGCAGGCCGGACGCCCCCGACCAGCACGTGGTGCTGGTCGAGTACGTGGTGCCCGCCGAGCACAGCGGCGCCTCCCGGATGCACTTCACCTTCACCGGCGACTCGTTCCGCACCATGCGCCGCGTCCACGCCGAGCGCCACCCGGAGGACCAGCTCGTCGGCTGGTACCACACCCATCTCTTCGCCCCGTCCGGCCCGTTCGGCCTCTCCGTCACCGATGTGGAACTGCACCGCGAGACATTCCGGCGCCCCTGGCAGATCGCCGCGCTCATCAACATCCATGACAACCGCCGTCTCCTGCGCTGCTACGCGCAGACAGAGACGTCCATGCGGGTCTGTCCGCTCTGGAGCCGGGATGAGGACAGTGAGCAGTACCGTCCTACGCCTTCTGCGCTGGGCGGCGAGTGAACCCGGCGCGCAGAACGGCCCGTTGCCACGGCTGACGGACCCGGAGCGCCGCGCCGCCGCCGGGCCGGAGGCGGATGCCGCGCGCCTGCTCGCCTGCCTGGCCGCGGTGACGGCCGCCCGGCTGCGGCTGGCCGACCCTCCCCTGGGCGACAGCCGGCCGACCGGCCTCGGCTGTCTTCCCCTCGCGGTCGCCGTCACCGTGCACCAGGTGCCCGCCGGGCTCGCCACGGCCCTCGACCTGCTCGCGGCCCCCGAGTCCGAGCGCGACCTGCTCGCCCGGCACGGCCTGGTCGCCCGCGTGCTCGCCGCGCCGGACGGCCCCAGGTCGCCGTGGCTGCGCGCCGAGCTGACGCGTCACTCGCCGCTCACGGCGCTGCTCGACGAGCCGCCGGACGACGCCCCGGAGCCGTACACCGACCTGCTCAACCGGCTGCGCCGGCATCCCGACGGCCGGCAGCTCGCCACCTCGGCGCTCGCCGAACCGCCCCGCTCCCCCGCCGTGGCCCGCCACCGGGGCAGGCTGCTCAACCGCTACCGCTACCTCCCCGGAGACCGGCAGTGGCTCTACGACGTGTACGAGACCGCGCTGCTCACGCACGGGCGGTCCTGGCTGCACCGCACCTCCGAGGCCACCGCCACCCTGCGCGGGACCAGGCCGGGCGGCGGCGCGCAGGACGCCGAGGACCGGCTCGCCTGGGCCGAGGCGCTCGCGGTGTGGTGGCGCCCACTGGCGGTTCTCGTCCACCGCCACCCCGACGAGCTGCGCAAGCGCGGCGGTCTGCGCGGCCACGAGCCCGGGATCGAACTCTGCCGCATCCACACGCGGCTCCAGGCCCGCGCCGGATTGGAGGCGTTCCTCACCCCATGACACACCCCCTGTACCTGGTGGCGGAGACCGAGGAGGAGAGGAGGGCGCTCTACTCGGCCGACCCGCGCGAAGTCCTGCGCACCGTCCTCGCGCGCGGCGCCTACCGCCTGACCGAGCCGCTGCCTGCGGACCTGCTCGACCGGCCGTTCGGCGAGTTCGCCGCGGACTGCCTGCTCAGGAGTGAACTGCCCCCGGACAGGCCGCTGTTCGATCCCGACGGGAGCGCCTGCGCGCCGCCGTCCGGGCCCCCGCCGTCCGGGCCCCCGCCCCCGGCCGGCCCCGACGTCCCGCCGTCGCTGCACAAGCCGGCCGCGGGCGGCGCCGCCGCGGACGCGCACCCGGTGCAGATGACCGACGTCGAGGCCGTGCAGCTCGCGTACCGGCCCCAGATCCAGCAGGTGGCCTCGCTGCTCAGGCACGACCTGCCCGTCCTGGTGATCGCCGAGAAGCTGGTCGTGTCCCACCTGTGGCGGGGCATCACGGATCTCGCAGAGCGGCGCGGCGTCCTCCTGGAGGAGACCGCGGAGCCGGCCGACGCGCAGATCGGCGGGGCCGGGCCGCCCCGGGGCCCGGGGGGAGGGCCCGGAGGAGGTCCGGGAGGGAGTCCGGGCGGGGGTCCGCCGACCGTGCCGCCCGTCGGACTCCCGCCCCTCGGACCCGCGCCCCCGGAGGCGGCGGGCGACCTCGTCGCCAGCCCGCGCCAGCGGCGCCTGCACCAGCTCCGCTCGCGGCTGGAGAGCCTCAAGGAGGGCGACGTCATCGTGCTGCCCCACCTCGACCTGCTGTGCGGCGGCGACGACCTCAGCCGGCACGCGGAGGCGCGCGAACTGGTCGAGTTGCTCTACGAGTACCCGGAGAGCCTGGTGCTCGCCTTCGCCGACACCACGCTGCCGCTGCCCGACGTGCTGGCCGAGCGGTTCAGCGTCCGGGTGTCCATCACGGGCCTGCCCCCGCAGGTGGCCACTCCGGACGGGACCACCAAGGTGCCGCTCGGCCGCGCCCTGGTGACCAGGCAGGAGGCGGACTGCTTCGAAGGGTTCAACCCGATCGAGTTCTACAAGCACGTGGCGGGCATGAACGCCGTCCGGCTGCGGCAGGCCATGCGCTACGCGCGCCAGACCCACGAGGGCAAGAGCGACGCCACGCTCAGGGACCTGCGCCAGACGCTCCTCAGCTTCAAGGCGCAGCAGTCCTCGCACTTCGAGATCCCGCAGGTCGTCTTCGACGACATCGGCGGCTACAGCGACGTCAAGGCGGAGATCCTGAAGGCCCTCGCCATCGTCTCCCGCGCCCAGGGCTTCCCCCCTGCCATGGAGAGCGTACGCAACGAACTGGTGCCGCGCGGCTTCATCTTCCACGGCCCGCCCGGCACGGGAAAGACACTCTTCGCCAAGGCGATCGCCAACCAGATGAACGCGACGATCCAGGTGATCTCCGGCCCCGAGGTCATCGACATGTACGTGGGCGAGAGCGAGCGCAAGGTACGCGAGGTGTTCGCCGCGGCCCGCCGGAGCGCGCCCTCCGTCATCGTCTTCGACGAGATCGACGCCATCACCATGCAGCGCTCGGCCCGCCCCGACGGCGGCACCCGGGTCGGCAACAGCGTGGTCGCACAGATCCTCACGGAGATGGACGGCTTCCGGCCCGAGGTCCCGCTCCTGGTCATCGGCACCACGAACCGGATCGACATCATCGACGAGGCGCTGAAGCGCCCCAGCAGGTTCCGCTGCATCGCCATCGGCCTGCCCGACCTGGCGGCGCGCCGGGCGATCCTGCGGCGGCACGCCCAGCGGTACGCCGTCACCCTGGACGACGAGCTGATCGAACTCATCGCCGAGGCCACGGAGAACAGGAACGGGGATGAGCTGCGGTCGCTGATGAGTGAGGCGTGTGTGGCCCAGCACCTCGACAAGAAGCCGCTCACCGCCCGTCAGATCGGGATGCTGGTCGGCAAGTTGCAGCAGGACCGGCGCGAGCAGAAGGCGGGGACCCAGCAGTGACGCGGCCACCCGGGCAGCGTGTCGGCGCGTCGCCGTGGAGCCAGGGCGACCTGGACGCCGTGCGTGCGCTGAAGTCCCTCGGCGTGCACGTGGCGCACCAGTTCGTGGGGCGGCGGGTCGCGGTCGACGTGCTGGAGATCGCGGTCATCGCCCGCGAGCACGTGCTGCTGCTCGGGCCGCCCGGCACCGGCAAGACCGATCTGGTCTCCCGGTTCGCGGCGGGCCTCGGCACGCTGCCCTTCGTACGGCTGCTCACGCGGTTCACCGAGCCCGCCGAGGTGTTCGGCCCGGTGGACATCGCGGCGTTCCGCGCCGGCAGGCACGTCGTACGCACCGAGGGCATGCTGCCCGAAGCGCACATCGCGTTCCTCGACGAGATCTTCCAGAGCGGCAGCCCCATCCTCAACACCCTGCTCACCGTCATGAACGAGCGCCTCTTCCACCACGGCACCCTCGCCCAGAACGTGCCGCTGATCTCGCTGATCGGGGCGTCCAACGCGGTCCCGCAGGACCCCGCCCTGCTCGCCTTCGCGGACCGCTTCCTGCTGCGCCTCCAACTCGCCCCGGTCGCCGACACCCACTTGGAGGACCTGCTCCACCGCGCGTTCACCCAGGCGGCCAGGCCCCCGAGCGCGGATCACCAACGCGTGTCCCTCGCCGCGCTCGACCGGCTCGGCCGCCAGGTGTCCCACGTCGACCTGAGCCACGTGCAGGCGCCGTACCAAGCGCTGATCAAGGAGCTGGCCGCCCAGGGGGTCACCCTCTCGGACCGGCGCATCGTGCGCGGCACCCGGCTCGTGGCCGCGGCGGCCCTGCGCGCCGAGCGCGGGCAGGCGGAGCCGCGCGACCTGTGGCCGCTGCGCCACTTCTGGTCGGACCCGCAGCACGAGCAGGTCCTCGCCGACACCCTGCGCCGGCTTGTCGGCGTCGCGGAGGGCGACCCGGAGGGCCCGGCGGACAACGCCCAGCGGATCCTCACCGAAGCGAGGCTCCAGCTGCGGCAGTTGGGTCCCGGGCCGACCAGAGCGGCGATCGTTCCCGTGCTGCAGCAGCTCAGAAGGCTGGAACTGCGGCTGAACTCGGCCGAACCGCACAACCAGCCTGCAAAGCAGGAGCTTCTCGATATCATCGACAAGGCCATCGCTCTCCTGCCCCGGTGAGGGTCCGGGAGACACGGTCGGACAGGGGGCCCCACCCATGTGCAATCCACGCCGGGTCCATGTCGTGGCGACCAGGACGGTCGTCGAGGCATGGCAGAGCGAGGTCCGGCGCACCGCCTCGGTGAGCGACACGGTGAACAGCGAGGTCCGCATAGCCCGCCCCTTCGGCAGCACGCTCGGCGAACGCACCCGCGCCGTCTTCGAACAGGCCCTGGCGGCGGACCCGCAGTGGCAGGAGGCGGACGGCGTGCACCGGCTCCCCCTTGAGGACGCCGAGGTCACCTACCGGCCGAGCACCGGCGAGCTGACCATCACAGCGCGGCTGCGCAGCACGATCACCGCCGAGGCGGAGGCGTCCGAGGACCTCCACGGGGTCGAGCAGGACGTCGCGACCGGTTCGGGGTTCGGCAGCCCGTACGGCGAGGCGGACCGCGCTGCCCGGTCCGACGCCGAGCGCAACGCGGCGGCGATGCGCGACCGGCTCCGGCAGCGCGCCGACACGGCGGCACGGGAGGCGGCCGAGGCAGCGGCCGACCGCGTACAGGCCCGGGCCGAGCGCGCCGCCCGCAGCGACCTCGACGCCCGGCGCGCCGAGGAGCAGCAGGCCCTCGACGAGCAGAACCGCAACCGCCTGAACGAGCTGGGGCAGGCGGGCATGAACGCCGTCAACGCGGTGCTCGGGCAGGCGTACCGGGAAGCGCTGCTCGTCTATGCGCGTGAGCACGGGGCGACGGACATCAGGGTTGACGACTCCGAGGACGGTGTCCTCGACATGGAGTTCCAGGTGGAGGCGTGACAGATGCGGCTGAGAGTCCGGTTCCGGTACAACCTCGAAACCGGTGTGGTCGAGCGCTTCCAGGTGGATGACACGGGCAGCGGGTCCGGGGCGGCACACGACGCCACGCACGACCAGGTGAGCGCCGAGGTGGGCGCGGTCGTCGCCAGCCAGCCGGACATCGAGGAGGTCACGTCCGGGGTGCCGGCGGCGCGCTCCCCGGCGCGGCACGACCCCGCGGGACTCGACGGCTGGACAGCGGTCGACGACGACGTCACCGAGGGCCCGGAGGCCGCCGCGCTGTGACCGACCGCACCGCGCTGCTGCTGCGCGCGGCCCGCTGCTACGCCGAGGCGGGCGCCCATCGGGATGCGGCCCGCTGCTACGACGCACTCGGCCGCAGCTGGACCGCCGCGGAGACCTACCGGCAGGCGGGAGACCTCGCGGCGGCTGCGGAGAGCTACCAGCGGGCCGGCCGGCCGTACGACGCGGCCCGCTGCTTCCGTGCCCTCGGCCGCCCCGACCAGGGTGCACGCTGCCTGCGGCAGCACGGCGACCTGCTGGGGGCCGCCTGGGAGCACCTGCTTGCCGGAGAGCCGCACGTGGCCGAGCCGTTGCTAGGGGCTGCCGCGACCGGCCGGACCGCTGCCGAGCCGCCGGCGCGACGGCTGCGGCTGCGGCTCGCGCAGGAGGTGTCGGCGCTGCTGCGGCAGCACACCCGCGAGCCGCTGCTCGCCCTGCTCCCGGACGTGGCGGCGCAGTTGACCGGCGACGGCACGGCCACGGCGGCTGTGCGTGAGCGCCTCACGCTGCTGGAGTGGGGCGTCGAGGCCGCCGACCTCCTCGCCCGCTTCGACTGGGGGGCCCGCCTCTTCCACACCGCGTATGGCTCGCTGCCGGCGGGCGCCCCGCAGCGGGGGGACCTGCGGTCGCGCTGGGAGGAGTGGGCCACGGACCGGCTCGGTGGCACGGCGTGGCTGCCGGGCCGGGAGGCGGACGTCGCGACCGCCGGCGGGTGACGGCCGGCACAGACGGGATCAGGAGGAACAGGAGGAAGGCGTGCACCTGTCCGAGGACACGACGGGCCGGCAGCCCTGGCGCTGCCTGGGCCGGTTTACTTCGGCGCGGCAGACGCTCGCCGCCCTGGGTTCGCTGTACACCGCGGGTGGCGCCGACTGGGCCTGCCACCGGGATCCCGGCGGGGACGGGTCGGTGTACTGGCTGCTGAGTTCCCTGCGCGGCACCGTAGGCCGCCAGGTGATGGCCCTGCAGGGCGGGGAGCCCGCCCCGCCGGCGGAGCATGTCCCCCAGGTTGTGGACCTTCCGCCGGTGACGGCCCTGGAGCTGCTCGCCGCGGTCCCGACCCAGGGGACGCCGGCACCCGGCCACCGCCTGCTGCACGTCCTGACGGCGCCGGAACTCCTGCGCGAAGCCGTGGAACGCACCCTGACCGCCGGGGTTGCGCTCTCCTACGTCCAGGTCGACGAGCGCCACTGGACCGCGGAGCCGGGAGCGGGAGAGGTGCACGGGGAGCGGCTGCTGCTGATCCTGGGTGCGCCGGAGCAGGCCGACGAGATCCCGGATCACCTGGTGCGCTTCCTCACGGGGCTCCCCCGTACGTCCGTGTGCCGGCCCGCCGCGTTCTGCGAGCGGCTGCTGCTCGACGTACGCATGGCCGTCCCCGCCCTGGAGGAGCTGTTCCAACCGGCCGTGCCGACCGGCGAGTTGTGGCTGTTCGGCGACTCCCTGGAAGGGCCGCCCCTGGCCCTGCGCACCCGAGGCGCGCCCGCGCCGCTCCTGGTGCAGCCCCCGGACGGGCCGCCGCGCCCGCCCGCCGCCGGCCGGCCGCAGGCCGCCGCGGCGCCCGCCGTGCCACCGCCGGCTCCGGCGCTGCGCGTGGTGCCCTCGCCCCGGGCGTCCACGCGGATCGACGCGGCGCTGCTCACGGACGACGACCTGTCGCTGCTGCGCCGCTTCCTGCCGGGCAGGCCCCTGGAGGAGCGCGGCCACTTCGCCCCGGGCGACGGCCGTCATCTGCTGCTCGCTCCGGACGATCTGGCGGCCTCCCTGCCGTTCGGGGTGCCGCTGCGCCGGATCGGGCCTGGGGCCTGCTTTCTGCAGTCCGGGCATGCGCTGGTGCCGGACCTGCCGCCAGCCGCTCGCGCCCGGACACTGCGGCTGCGCACGGGAGTGGCGACGGCGTGCTGGCAGGGCGGCTGGTGCACGTTCAGCCTGGAGCGCCTGGTGCCGCTGTGGACGCTGTGGGCCCCCGCCGCGGTGCCGCCGGTCGAGCCCGCTCTGTCCGCTCTGGCGCGGGAGATCCTGGCGGAGTTCGAGACGCTGACGGGCCAGACCACGGTGCCCGGGGTGCTGCCCGCGGAGGACGACGACCCCGGAGCGGCCCTGGCGCGGGCGGCCCGCCACTACGCCGAGGGCCGCCTGGCGGAGGCCGCCGAGGAATACCGCGCGGCGGGCAGCCCGCTGGAGGCGGCCCGGCTCTACGAGGAAGCGGCGCTGCGCATCGGGGAGGGGCTGTGAGCGCACCGGGCGGGCCGGAGGGACCGGGCCCCGACCTCGCCCGCCGCCTGTGGTTCCGCCCCGACGGGCCGGCACCGGGGGGCGGCGGCTGCCACTGCTGCTGCCTCTCCGCCGACGGCTCGATGGTCGTACGCGCCGACGGGAGCAGGCTGTACGCGGTGGACGAGCAGGGGCACACCGTGTGGACGGCAGCCAAGCCCCCGAGCGGCGTGGCCCGGCTGGTGTGGAGCCCGGGTGGTGAGGTCGTCGTGCTCACGGCCGGCGGCGCGGTGGCGGTGCACGACGGTGACACGGGGGTGCTGCGCGCCGCCGACGAGGAACAGACGGCCGCCGCCGCGTCCTTCGGTCCCGGCAGCGCGGGACCCGTCGTCACCGGGGACGGTCTGCGCATCGCGTACCCGGTCGGGGACGGGGTGGCCGTGCGCCACCGGTCCGGTGCGGTCCCCGGCCAGCGGCTGCCTGTGCGCGAGCAGATCACCGGCCTCGCGTGGGATGCCGCCGGGCGGCTGCTCTGTGTGGCCACCCCCCAGGCGCTGCGGTGGTGGAACCCCGCGCTGCGGCAGCCGAACCGCCCCGCCCTGGCCGGCCGAAGCGGGCTGAGCGCGGTGGCGTGCTCGCCGGTAGACGCCACCGTCGCCTTCGCGGACGCCGCGGGAGTGCACCTCCTGTACGCGGGAACGGACGGCCCGCACGCCTCGGCGGAGCCGGGCGCCCCGGTCGTCGCGCTGGCCTTCAGCCCTTCCGGTCGCTCGCTGGTCGCGGCGACCACCGAACGGGTCCTCGTGTTCCCGCTCGACCACGGCCTGGACCGGAGCGTCTCGCTGCCCGCCGCGCCGCGTACCGCCGGGGACTTCGACATGTCCGCGTGCGGCCGGTTCCTGGTCCGCTGCGCGGAGCGCGGGGAGAGCGGCACCGCGCTGTGGGAGCTGTCCGACGCGCAGGCCCAGCCGTCGGCACACCGGCCCGCCGCACGGCTACGGCGCTGGGCCGCGGCCATGTGCGCCTCGGTCGGCCGCGCCCTGCCGCTGCCCGGCGACACGGCCCCGTCCGCCGGCCCGCCCGTGGTCCTGGCGCCGTCCGGCGGTGGCTCGGCCGCGCCCGGCTTCGCCTGGGGCGAGGACGGCCGGTACGTGTACGAGCCCCGGCCCGGCACCCTGGCCGCACGCCACCCCGACCTCCGAGAAGAGCTGTGGACCGCGGACGTACCGACCGGTGAACACGGCGCCTACGACCTGGAGATATCCCCCGCCCCCGGCGGGTCGCTGGCCGTCGCCACCCGCTCGGGCGCCGTACCACTCACCGTGGTGAGCGTGCGCCGGGGCGCCGTCCGCACCACCGTGCCGGGCGGGCAGGCCCCGGCGTGGTCGCCGGTGGACGCCGACCGCCTCGCGGTGCCGGAGCCGGGCCCGGCACCGACGCACCTCTTCGTCTACGACGTGTCCCAGGGCACCCGCCTGAGCAGCCACGTGCGCACGCACGTGGGCCGCCCCGCCTGGTCCCCGGACGGCAGGCTGCTCACGGCCGGCACCCGGGGCGGCGTACTCATGTGGCGCATGCCGGAGTTCAGCCGGACCAGGCCGGTGCTGCCGCTGCCCGCCGCCGCGTTCGCCACCCGCGTCGCCTGGTCCCCCGACGGCACCCGCCTCGCCGTGACGCCCTCCGCGGGGCAGGGCCCGCTGACGGTGTGGGACTGCGGCACCTGGCAGATCCAGCGCGAGTTGGGCGCTCCGGGCGGCATCGCCTGGGCACCCGCTCTGGCCTGGTCGCCCGACGGCACGCTGCTGGCCGCGCCCGGCCCGGGCGAGGGCACCGCGCTGGTGCAGGTCTGGGACGTCAGCGCCGCTGCCGTCGTGCTCACCCTGGAGCCGCCCTCGCCGGTGTCCGGCCACCTGTGGTCGGTGCGCTGGTCCCCCGACGGCCGCCGCTTGGCGACCACGTACCGCGGCGGTACGACTCTGCTGTGGGAGATACGTCCGCGGCGGGGTGGGGCGAGCCCGGCGGCAGCCGGGCTCGGCGCTTCCGGTGCGCCCGCACCCGAGGCGCGCGACCCGCGACGAAACGCGCTGGCGACCGCCCCGCACCGGGCGCTCCCGCTGCAGCCCGCCGCCCTGGCCGGCCTCGGTGCCGCCGCTGCCGCGGCCGGTGCCGCCGTACCCCTGTCCGCCCTAGCCGAACTGGCCGGTGTACTGACCCCGTTGGAGCCAGACGCTGCCGACGCCACGCGCCCGCACGACAGCCGGGCCGCCGCCGCGCTGCGCTCCCTGCAGTGGCCCCCCGCCGCCCGGGCCGCCCTGACCGCGGTGGTCGCGGCACAGCTACCCCCGGACAGCCGGTTCGCGCCACCGGAGCACGTCCGCCCTGCCGAGCTGCGGGACGCCCTCGAATGGGGGTTACGTGGCGCCCCCGTACCGCCCCTGGTCGCCCGCGTGCCCACATCCGACGTGGCGGCGGCGCTGGAACGGACGCGCGGCGACCTGCTGCCCACACTGCGGCTCCTCGGGCCGGACGCCCTCGCCAGGGACCCGGGCCTGGCCCTGAGCCTGACCCGTGGGCTGGTACGCGACATGGACGCCGCCGTACGGCGCCGCCGCTCGACCGGAACCGACCGGAGCGTCCCCGCAGGCGACGAGACCGACGGCCCCGCCGCCCAGGGCGTGCCGGCCGGGCTCGTCCGCAGCGGATCGCCCGACCGGCTCGTGCCGAGCCACCAAGCCCTGCCGGACGACGTGCTCGACGCGCTCGACGCGCAGGACGCCCTGCTCTACCGCACCCGGCGCGGCACCGCCCCCGAGGCGGCGAGCGGCGGCGCCGCGCTGGTGCTCGACACAGGACCCGGCGCCCACGGCCAGGTCGGCACCTGTCTACGGGTGTGCGCGCATATCCTGGCCGACACTCTGCTGCGCGCAGGCCGCGGCGTCGAACTGCTGCACCTCGGGACAGCAGAGTGCGGCCGACGTCTTCTCCGCCCGACCGACCTGCGGCTGCTGTGGCTGCCGACGCCCGCCACGGCACCCGGGCCGCCAAGTGCCGCGCATACGGGCCACCGGGTCCGGGCCACGCTCGCCCGTCTGTCCGACAGCGCCGCAGCCTCGCCCCGCGCCGTGATGCTCACCCACCCGTACGAGCCGCGCCTCGACGTGCCCGGCACCCTGACGCTCCGGGTGCACTACCCCGGCCGCCCGGTCCGTACCGCCGAGCCGGACTGCTGGACCCTCTCACCGACACCGCGCCCGGAGCGGCTGCGCGCGGTCCTAGACACGATGCTCGCGGCACTCTGAGCGCTCCCTTGCACGCTCAGCCGCACATCATCTGCTCGATCTCCTCCGGCCCCAATGCCTCAAGCAACTCCTCCAGCCGATCGGGCCGGAAGGCGTCCGCAAGCACCTCCACCCCGTCGGCGGACCAGGAGATCCGGACACGTACGAGGCGACCCTCCGGATGCGCGGCGTACTCCTCGGCCTCAATCAGGTCGGGCAACTCCGGCACAAGGCGGTAACACACCTCCGCGGACGCCTGCTCCGTCGGTTCCGATGCTGCTGCACGCATGGCCCGTACCTCCTCGTCGTCGGAAGAATCCTCCCGGGATACTTCGTACGCGCATAAGGGCAGTTGGCGCTGCTGGCACTGGCGCCAGATCACCGCCATACCCCCGCCACCTCCACCCGACAGTGCCCGCACGCACCATCCTTGAGGCCCCCTGCCGTTTCGAGCCCCCACACTTTGCGGGTGACCAGGGGCCGCACACACCGGGGGCAGTAGGTCGTGCGGCCTTCCGCTCCCAGGGCACGTTCCACGTAGACATGGCGCAGACCAGCGGCGTGCCCGATGGCGCGTGCGTCGGCGAGGCGGTCCGGGCTCGTCGGCAGGCGATCGGCCATCCGGAAGGTCGGTGTGAAGCGCAGCAGGTGCCACGGGATGTCCCGGTCGAGCGACACCAAGAATCGGGCGATCCGCTCCAACTGGCCGTCGTCGGCGCTGGTCCCTGGGATCAGCGGGGTACTCACCTCCACCCAGACCCCGGCGTCGCAGAGCCGCCGCACCGTGTCGAGCACTGGGGTGAGCGAGGCACCCGTGAGACGCCGGTGTGGCTCATCCTCGGCGGCCTTCACGTCGATGTTGACGGCGCTGAGCGCGGGGGCGAGCCGGCGCGTGGCCTCCGTTGAGAGGAAACCGTTGCTCTTCCATATGACAGGTACGCCCGACGGCCGTGCCTGCTCAGCGAGTTCGAGGGTCAGTTCGGCGGCAAGCGAGGGCTCGGAGTAGGAGAGGCCCACCGCTGCCCCCTCCCGGGCCGCTGACTCGACGACCTCGAAGACGTTCACCGGCTCCGTGGCAAGCTCGGTGCCGCCGTCGCGGCCGTACTGCGAGAGCCGGTGGTTGACACAGTAGGAACATCGGAAGGTACAGCCCGGCGGGGCGAGCGTGAGCACCCGCGTGCCGGGGCGGAAGTGGTAGAAGGGCTTGCGCTCGACCTGGTCCCAGTGGGTGACCGCGGTGGACCGGGTCAGCGTCTCGATCGCGTTGCCGCGCCGCCTGCGCACCTGACATGCACCGGACTCGCCATCCCGCAACCTACAGCGCAGAGGGCACAGGGTGCATCTGACCCCGCTCTCCGACGCTGCATAGAAGTCAGCCGGTAACCAAGTCAACTACTGTCCTCTCTGGCTCAGTTCAGCCGGATGGCCAGAAACTCAGGGTACGGCAGCGGCCTGTCGCATTGCGCCGTCCGTCCAGCGTCAGCCCACGCAGGTAACAATCCAAACGCACGCTGATCCTTGCGCTTCAACGAAGCCGCCCGCGCCCCCGCGCCCGCCGCCCGGGTTGCGTCCCACGGCGTGGTGTTGGCGACGCGCACCACCGGGTGCGGCTATCCCGACTCCGCATGCCGGCTTCGCGCTCAGCGCGACGAAGTGGCCGCTCCGGCGGAGGAAGTGCCGGCTGTGGGCGGCCGAGGGCCACACGTCGGGGCCACGACCTGCGGCGTCGGATCCACCACACCACGTCGCGAGACGCGATCTTCGTCCGTGACCCACGCCAGATCGAGCAGGAGATCGAGCCGCACGGTATCGGCGTTACAGGCCAGTACCAGGTCGATGACCGGCCGGCGATGCCCAGTGGGTCACTCCCCCTGGATCCGCCGGCTGAGCGGCACACCAGGCAACGCAACGCGAGACCGGCGGCCACCATCCCGTGCACGCATTCAACGCGATGGACATGACGGCACGTCAGTTCATCCAGCCACAATCCAGCCACCGTGACGGTGACCGCACCGTCACACACCGCTCCCGGCAGCCCTCCCGCGCCCCCGACCTGCGAACACGTGCAACCCGTAGCTGTCACCCAAGCTGCTCAAACATTCCCCGGGACCGCGACAACACACCATCCACACAACCCACAAAGCGCCCCTGACCTGCGAATTCATCACGCGAGACCAAGGATGGAATCATTCACACGTTGAACCGAAACTCCAGGTGCACAGTTTTGACCTGCGGAAATGCCCGGAGGACCGGAAAAGATCCAGCCAGGATCCAGCCGTCGAAACCGGGCGAAGGTTGCCACCGGCAAGCACACCTCCTGTCTGGGCGCAGACCCAGCGCGAATCCATCTGGGGTGCAAGCAGTGCCTTCGCTGTCAGTGCTCTTGGACTCAGCGAATCAGATCACTAAGCAGGTCGTCCATGACGCTTTCCTCCTCGACGCGGACCCCGACTTCGGTGAGAGCGGCGGTCAGCCCGGGGTCCCAGGGGGCGGACGCGGGGGTGCCACGCAGCGGGCGCGCGAGCGGCATGGTGGCCGCCGCCGCCCGGTAGTCCACCGCGGTGTATCGCCAGGGGTGCCACGGCACACGGCGCAACAGCCCGCCCGCGATACGCAGGCCGCCCCAGTCGAAGTCGCCGTGATAGCGCAGCCGCGCTCCGGCCGTGTGCAGGAGCCGCAGAAGGGTGAGCGCGGCGGCCGAGGGCTGGCCCTGGAGGCAGACCAGAGGGGCGCAGTCGGCGCCGTACGCATCGGCTGCGGCGGCGACGACCGCGGGGTTCTCGCATACGTACACCGTGGGGGCGGTGGCCGGCGCAAGGGGCGTACCGCCGGCGAGCTGGCGCAGGGTCAGCACCGCCGGCTCGCCCGCGTCGGCCAGCGCGTCGAGTGCCGCGGTGCCGCGCACGCCCAGCGCCAGCACAGTGGCGGACAGGGCGTCCTTCAGCAGGCCCGCCGAGGCCCAGGCCGCCCGGCGCCACTCGGCGCCCTCGCCGTCGGGGAAGCCGGTCAGGGCCCGGACGCCGGAGCGGACCAGGGTGGCGAGCGGGGTGCCGTCGTCGAGGGCGTGGGCGTCGCCGAGCGTCTGGGCCGCGAACTCGGGCAGCGAGCGGGCCGGCTCGGCGGGGAGCGCGACGAGCGCCGACACGGTCGCGGCGAGAAGAGGGCGGGCCGCATCAGGGGTGCGGGCGAGGCGGCGTACGAGGCCGTCCCGGCGGATGCCATCGGCCCAGTCCGCCAGGTCCGCGGGCAGGGTGGCGAGTGGCGCGTACGCCTCCTCCCATGCCCGCATCTCCCCCTCACGGGCCTCTGTGAGCGGCAACACGGGGCCGGTCAAGGCAGTCACGGCGGCGGCCAGGCCCGCGGAGCTGGCACGCGAGCGCCGCAGCACCGCGTCGACCTCGTCCAGCCGTACGCTCAGTGAGCGGCCCGGACGCGGGGCGCGGCCCAGCAGGCGTTCGACGGCCGCGCGCTGTGCGGCCGTGGCGGAGGCGAGCGTGACCGTGCCGGCCAAGGGCTCGCCGCGGGCCATCCGACGGCGGGCGCGCTTCACCAGCCAGTCGAGGCCGGGATCGCCGAGCAGGCGGGTGAGGCGGTCAGGGTCGATGAACACCGCTTCGTCGCCGGCGGGCGGCCCGGCTCCGGCGGGCAGCAAGTCCCCGCTCACTTCCACAGCGGCTCCGCTCCGGGTTCATGGGCGGCGCCGTCCCGCGGCAGGGGGATATCGCCCGGCCCTGCCGCCCTGCGCTCCGGCTCCACCCCCTGGTCCAGGTTCGCCCCATCCCACTCCCAACGCGTGACCAGCACCGCCGCGATCTCGTCCACCCGCGACAACTGCGCGATGGCGATCCCCGGCACCTGCGGATAGCAGGCCCACTCCCGCTCGCTCGTCATCACCACGTCGAGATCGAAGGCGTGCAGCAGGCCGAGGCATTTGGCACGGGAGTCGTCGTCGACACCGGCGAACGCCTCGTCCAGGGCGACCAGCCGCGGCGCGTCCGGTGCGGCGGTGGCGTAGTGGGAAGAGGCCGCCGCGAACAGTGGCACGCTCATGGCCAGCACCCGCTCTCCCCCGGAGGCGGGTCCGGTGGCCGGCACCCACCGGCCCTGCTGGTGGCGTTCCACGCCGAACTCGTGCCAGGAGCGATAGTCCAGTGCCGCGGTGAGCACCTCCAGCCAGTTGCCCTTCCCTCCTCCTGCCCCTTCGTCAGTCTGCTGCCGGGCGATCTGGGCCTGCAGGAACTCCCCGACCGCGGCCCGGTCCTCCGGCGCCCAGGCGTCGGCGGCCTGCCGCAGCCGCGTCCGGGCCCGGTCCAGGCCGGCCGGAGCGTTGCGGGAGGGGCGCCAGATCAGGCGCAGCCGCATTCCGGTGGAGGTGGGGCGGTGTTCCAGCTCGTCGTTCATGCGCCGCACCTGCCGCTCGGCGGCGCCGATCAGCTCCTGGAGGGTGCCGGCGACCTCGGTGAGCAGGTGGGTCTCCAAGATCTCGCGCTCGTGCGCGGACAGGATGCGCTGCAACTCGGCCACCTCGACCGCCAGCGCCTCCGCGAGTTCGGGCACGGCCCGCTCCCTGCCCTGGTAGCGGACGTCGACGACCATGCCGTCGTCGGTCATCCGCGCGCTGGCGCCGTGGCCGCCGCGGGAGAGGGCGTCCTGCAGCTTCTTGTACTCCTCGCCGAGCCGCTTCTGCACCCGCTCCCAGGCGCCGTCGGAGTCGTCGACGCCGGCTTCCGCCAGCTCCGCCTCCACGGTGCGGGCGAGCGTGATCGCGGGCTTCGGCGCCCAGCCGCCGATGTCCTGCGCCAGCACCGCCACATCCGGCAGCGCCACGGCGAGCAGCCCGGTGGCGGCGAACCGTTGCAACGCGGCGATCGCCTCGGCGCGGGCGGCGGTGGCCTCCCGGGTGTCCTTCTCCAGTTGCTCGATCCGCCCCTCCGCGCGCCCGGCGCTCTTCTCCGCCGCGGTGTGGTCCGTACGCGCCTGCCGCTGTCCCCGCTCGCACACGTCCCGTGCGTCCGCGGTCGCCGCCAGCCGCCGCTGCAGCTCGGCGACGGCTGCGCCGACCGTGCCGCGGAGCGTGGCGTGGCGCTCCCCGGCCGCCGCTGCCGCACGGGCCGACTCCTCGGCGCGTACGGCCAGTTCCGCCACCCGCTCCCCGGCCCGCTCGGTCTCGCCGCGGTCCTCGGCGGCGGCGCGCGCGGCGGCGGCCCGTTCGCGCAGAGCCGGCCACAGCGCCGCAAGTACGGCGGTGTAGTCGGCCAGTGCCTGCCGTACGGCGGTCAGGCCCGGCCGGTCTGCGGGCAGGTCCACGGCCGCGGCGGTCTCCGCCAGTTCGGTAGCGGCGGCCTCCGCCGCGCGGACGGCCTCGCGGGCCGTCCCGGCGTGCTCGTCGCGGCGGCTACGGGCCCGGTGGGCGGCCTCCGCGGCGGCGGCGGTCCGCGCGTGGGCGTGACGAAGGTCCGCCTCGTCGGGGACCGCGGCGAGTTCGGCGTCCAGGGCGCGGCGGCGGGCGGTGAGTGCGTCCCGCTGTGCCTCCAGCCCTTCCCGTGCCGCCGCGAGTTCGCCGAGTTCACCACGCAGCTCGGCGATACGGGTCCGACGGGCCTCCTCGCGGGCGCCTTCGCCCACGTACACGGCGGCGTCCTTCGCCCAGCTGCCGGTCAGCGCACCGACGCGGAAGCGGCCGTCCGAAGCCACCCAGGTGTCACCGTGTCCGCTGCCGGGACCGCCCTCCGGGCCGGCACCCAGGCCGATCGCCCCGAGCAGCCGGACCACCGCCGCCTCGCCCACCGCGGCGGCCCGCGTGTCGCCGTGGTCCACCGCCGGGCGCAGGGCCCCGTCGAGCCGGGGGCGCGCGGTGAGCACAGCGCCGGGGGCGAGGAGCACGTCGTGTCCGTCCGCCGTGAGCGCCGTGCCGTCCGGGCACACCCAGGCGTCCAGCAGCCCGGATGCCTCCAACGCCGCTTCCAGGCCGGCGCGTTCCTCCGCACCGACATGCTCACTAAAGTCGACAAGACGCCACAGCGGCGCGCCCGGCGCCTCCTCGCGTAGCCCGGGGGTACGGGTGTGGGGCACCGGCGGCCCAACCTGGCCGCCCGCTTCGAGCCCTGCCAGCTCCCGCTCGGCCGCCTCCCGCCGGGCGCCGAGGTCCGTCAGCCGCCGACCCAGCGCCGCCGACTCGTCGGCCAGCCGCGCGGCCCGTACGCCATGGGCCCGGGCGGCGTGCTCGCGGGCGGGTGACGGGCCGGTGAGATGAGTCGTCCAGTCCGTCAGGACGTCGAGCAGCCCCTCGGGGTCGTCGACGGCCAATTCGGCGCAGTCCCGGAGATGGTCGCGTACGGCGGCGACGAGCACCCGTCCCGCGGCGGCAGCCGCCGCCTCGGCCTCGGCCTGCCGCTCGGCGGTGTGCCCGGCCTCCTGCTCGGCCTCGTCCAGGCGGCGGGCGGCGGCGTGGCGCTCGGCCGCCGCCTGCTCGGCCTGCGCCGCCAGGTCCGCTACGTGGTCCACGGTGCGTCGCCTGCGGTCCACCGCCTCCTCGGCCGCCCGGCGCAGCTCCGCTTCCGGGACGCCGTCCGTCCGCAGGCCGCCGGTGAGCCGGGCGGCCCGGGCAATCTCCCGCTCCTGCTCCAGGGTCCGCGCAAGCTGGTCCTCCGCTTCCCCCAGCCGGGCGGTGGCATCCGCGAGCCGACCCAGCGCACGGGTGTGGTCCTGCGCTGCCTGCTCCCGGTCGGCCTCGGCACGCCGCAGCTCTGCCTCCGTGCGCCGGGCGTCGTCCGCGGCCTGCTCCAGCTCGCGGGCGCTGCGCATCTCCGGCCCCGCCCGCAGCGCCTCCTCCTGCGCCTTCAGCCGTACGGCCGTCTCCTCCAGCTCCGCGATCCGGGCCTCGGCCACCTGCCGGTTCGCTTCCGCCTGCGCCAACTCGTCCCGTGCTGTGCCGAGGTCGCGGCCCAGCTGCTCGTAGCGGGCGTGCTCGGTACGCGGCAGCCGTGCGCGGCGGCGGGCCGCGACGCGGGCGTAGCGGCGGTAGTGAGCGAGGAACGCGGAGGAGGCCCGCTCCGCCTCGGCCGCCTGCCGCAGCTCCTCCTTCTCCTCGTCCAGCGAACGGAACGCCTCTGCCACGTCCGCGACCACCGCCTGGTCCAGCGGCGGCAGCGCCTCCGTCAGCGCCCGCGACAGAGCGGCCTCACTGGGCCGCTTCGAAAGCTGCGGCTGACGCAACTGGATGAGCAGGTCGACCAGGGCGGCGTAGCGCCGCTCGCCGAGCCCGAACAACGTCTCGTCGACCGCTCTGCGGTACGCCTTGGCCTGGTCATAGACCATGCCGCGGCCCGCGACGGCCTCCGTGAGCCGGTCGCGGGACAGCGCGGTGCCGGTGGCGTCGACGAGGCTCAGCTCCGCGCCGATCCGCTGGTCGGTGACGGCGTACCAGTGGCGGGCGATACCGCGGCCCGCGACGGCCTTCAGCCCGCACAGGAGGGTGACGAAGTGCGGCTGCCCGGTGCCGGGGTCGAGTCGGCCGAACTCGATCCACGTGTAGCCGAGCCGCTCGGAGTGCGGGTGTTCGCCGCCGAGCAGCAGGTTCCACTCCATGCGCTTGCCCGGGTCGGCGTCCGGCTCCACGCGGCGCGCGGACAGGTCGCCGTCCAGCAGGAACGGCAGGGCGAGGGCGAGGACCTTGGATTTCCCGGTGCCGTTGTTGCCGCGCAGGAGCAGGCGGCCGTCGCGGAACCAGAACTCCTCGGTGTCGTAGTAGAAGAGGTCGACCAGGCCGATGCGCAGCGGACGCCACCGGCCGGGCGCGGGGCGCGGGAGGGCAGTCACTGATCGGGGGCCTTTCGGGAGCCGGGGAGGGGGCGTACGACGGGTTCTCCCACCGCGTAACGGGCGAGTGCCGGCCGTGGGACGACTCCTGCTGCCGTACGGGCCACCAGGCCCAGCGCGGTGAGCCTGTCCAGGGCCTGGCCGGTCAGCTCCGCCTCGGCGCCGGGCTGCCGGGCGCTCTTGGCCCAGAACCCGGCGTGCTGCCGGGCCAGCTCCCGCACCCTGGCGCCGAGCGCGGCCTCGGTCACGGGTCCATCCGCCGCGGCCAGGTGCTCGGCGAGCAGCAGCGTGACATGTCCGTACGTGCCCTGCTCGGGCATACGTACGTCGGTCAGGTCGTAGGAGGCGCCGCCCGGGCGAAGGTCGCCGGGAGGGTCCACCATCGCGATGCCTTCGGCCCTCACCTCCGCGACCAGCCCGGTCAGTTCGGTGATACGGGACGTGAGGAAGGCCCGCTGCCGGGTCAGATACATCAGCTCCTCGTCGGTCAGCTCGTCGTAGTACAGCACCGGGTCGTCGAGCAGCAGCCGGGTGAGGCGGTAGCGGATGGCGCGGAAGCGCAGCTCATCACTGTCCAGCTCGGTCTCGGCGGTGATGTCGGCCAGCCGCTCCGCGAAGCCGGCCGCGGTGACGAGCGAGGGGCCGCGGCGGGCGGCCAGCAACCCCGCCAGCACCCGCCGCTCCACGTCGTACAGCACGTCGCCGGAACCGGAGACGTACGCGTCCTCGTCCCCCGCCACCCGGCGCAGCACCCCCAGGTGCAGCAGCAGCCGCACCACGGCCGCGAGGTCGAGGCGCTCGTCGCGCCGATCCAGGGTGAACTCCAACCCGGCCGCGGCCAGGTGCTCGTCCGCGGCGTCGAGGACCACCTGCTCCGCGAGCCGGCCGAGCGCGATCTGTGCCTCGCCGCGCTCCAGCGCTGCCAGCGCCAGGCACAGCAGCACGTACCGGCGCCGGGTGAACGGCGCCCGCGACCGGCTCACTTCGCGCGCCGGATGCGTGGGGTCCGCCAGAGCGCCGGGGACGCGCAGCAGCCGGGCGGACTCGGCGTCCACCCGCAGCGGCCAGCCGGTGTTGCGGTCGAACCACTCGCGCAGCTCGGCGGCATGGCGCCGGACCAGTCGGAAGCTGTCAGCCTGCGGGCCGCGGGCGAGCAGCAGCGGCTCCTTCAGCAGCGCGCGAGCCGCCTTCTGCAACTCGGCGCTTCGGTGGGCGTCCAGGAACTCGCCGAGAGGGCTGCTCACGCACGGACCCCCGTGTCCACCGGCATGTCCGCGGACGTGTCCACGGCCTGTACGGCGCCCACCCGGGTGATGATCTCCACCAGGTGATCCGGCCCTCGGAACACGCCGCCCGGCGTGCGCACTTCCGCCCGCCCGCCGTCCTTGAGAGCCGTGAGGCGGATCTCCATCGTGCCGTCGGTGCTGGTCGCCGTGGTGGTCAGGGTATCGGGGCACCAGGTGGCCAGCGCATCCCCGAGCAGCCGCAGGAACAGGCCGAACGCCACCGGGTCGAGTTCGCCGACCTGGGACAGCCGGATCTCGCCGCCGGTGGCCAGCCGGGCCCGGGCCTCGGCGATCTCGGCCGCCTGCCTGCCCGCGTACTCGGCCAGCCGCCGCCGCTCGGCGGAGCGGTCCCGCACCCGCCGCGGTTTGCCGCGCCGCTCGTAGCTGCCGGTCCTGCGCAACTGCGGGCTGATCCTGAGCGGCTCCGCCTCCGCCCAGGGCGTGGCGGGGGGCACCGGTTCCGCGGCCCGCGCCGCGAGGGTGTCGGCGTCGATGGTCAGGTGCCGGGCCGGATAGAGACCGAAGGCGGCGCGCCACAGCCGGTGCCGGGCGCCGTCATCGGGTGCCTCGGCGAACCAGCGGGCCAGCGTGCGGAAGTCCGCGGAGCGGTCGGTGCGTCCGGCCCGCCGCTCGTTGAGCTGCCGTACGACGGCCAGCAGTTGCGGGATCGCACCGAGTGCCCGGCCGCGGAGCAGCCGGGCCTGCGACTCGCGGCCGTCCGCGGAGACGAACCAGGAGGCCAGCCCCGACCACCGGGCGGCCCACCGCTCATACGCCTGGGCCTGCGCGGACTCCGCTTCCTCCGGGGCGGCGTCGGCCGCTTCCCGGCCGGCCGCGAGCCGCAGCAGGACCTCCACCCGCCCCTGCTGCTCCAGCTCCCCGATCAGCCGGGCGATCCGCCCGCCGAGGGCGATCAGGTCCTGGATGAACCGTTCGAGATACTGGATCAGCCGGTCCTTGTACGCGAGGAAGACCTCGACCTCCACGCCGTGCAGATCGATGGTGCGCTGCAGGGAGCCCATGAAGGCCCGCGCGTTCTCCGCCAGCGCCGCGAACCGGTCCGCGAGCGCGGCCAGCGCCAGATGCGCCTTGGCCGCGTCCGGCTCCTCGTCCGCCGCGAGCACCAGCAGCGCCCGCAGCTGGGTGATGATGTCGTGCAGCGCGACTGCCTGCAGTGCGCCGCGCCGCCCCAGCGCCTCGTCGTACGCCGCAAGGGCCACCTCCACCGCCTCGCCGGCCGGAGTGAGCTGGTAGATGAACCGCTTGCGGTAGAAGTCCTCGACCGCGGTGACGCGCGAGGTGTCCGGATCGGCCCGCAGGTTGCCCCACTGCACGAGGCTGTCCAGCGCCTTGGCCACGGCCTCCACCTCGGCCGGCCGCTCCTCCGGCGGCAACGCGGCGTGCACGTCCTCCGGCCGCAGATGCACCGCGAAGCGCTCCTTGGCCCCGGTGAAGACGGCCATCACCTGCCGGTAGAGGGCGGCACGGGGAACCGTGAGGTGGGCGAACGGGCCGTGCCCGGCCTCGTGCGGCGCGGATTCGGGAGCACTCATCGCAGGGCATTCTTCCCGAGCGACACCGCGTTGGTGCAACTGTGGCCGGATCCTCCCGCACCGCAACCGCTTTCCGGCACGGATACCGTTCGCTGCCACCGATGCCGACGCCCTGGGACGCGGCCCCGGCCCAGATCCCCGACACCCACCGCCCCGGCACCGCCGTCCTCATCCGCGCCGACAGCGCCGGAGGCGCGAAAGCCTTCCTCGCCCACATCCGAGCACTGCGCGAGCGGGGTACCCACACCTCCTTCTCCGTCGGACATCCCGTCACCGAACCGGTCCGCCGCGCAATCCGGGCCCTGCCCGACCATCTGTGGCGCCCCGCACTCGAGCAGGACGGCACCCTGCGCACCGGCGCCGAAGTGGCAGAACTGACCGGCATGGTGGACCTGGCCGACCACCCGGACGACACCCGGATCATCGTCCGGCGCGAGCGCCCGCACCCCGGCGCCCAGTTGTCCCTGTTCGATCTCGACGAGGGCATGCGCCACCAGGTCCTCCTCACCGACACCCCTCACGGCGAAAGCTCCCTGCAGCATCTGGAGGTCCGCCACCGCGCACACGCCCGCATCGAGGACCGCATCCGCTGCGGCAAAACCACCGGCTTCGGCCGATTTCCCTCCCGCCGCTTCGCCATCAACACCGCCTGGCTCGAACTGCCCCCGACCGCCATCGACCTACTCACCTGGGCCCAAGTTCTGCTACTGGACGGCGAACTGGCCTACGCCGAGCCGAAGAAGCTCCGCTACCGGCTGCCACACGCAGCCGCCCGCACCACCCGCGGCGGACACCGCCTCCACCTGCGGACCTCCGCCACCTGGCCCTGGCGCAACGATCTCGTCACAGCGTTCACCCGCCTCGCCACCCTGCCACGGCCAGCCACCTGACCGGCAGCACCGTCCCTGCCCACCCACGACCCGAGGAACTGGAGCACCCGACCCGAACGTCGGGCCCCAGCCATGCCCGCATGACAACAGGCGACCAACAACCACAGTCCGCCGCGACCAGCCCGGGTGACCCCTCCAACCGAAACGGGGAGGCTAGGGGGTCGTGGGTGCTTGGGGGCGCGTTCGCATCCCGCGGATCCGGGGTGACCCCCGTGCCGACGGTGTTGCCGCCGTCCGGAGCCAGCACCGTGTTGACCCGCCTGCGGGCGATCGCCCACTCCTGCCATTCCAGCTCGGCCGCGGCCAGCTCGGCCTGGATACGGCAGCCTCCTCACTCAGCCCGTCGGCTCGACGGCGAGCGGCGAACTCGTACTGTCTCCAGTAGCCCGACCCCGACGGCATTCGAGGCCTCCCGGCGAGCGACGACACAACAGGCCACAGCTCCCACGGAATCACCAACCCCAAGCTTGACCAGCTGAAACGCCGTCCTCAAGTTCGGCAAGCCAACAGCCACCCACCCTTACCGCTTCAGGGGCGGCGGCGCCGTGCTGCTTCTGACCACCAGGCGGGTGGGAACGATGTCCGTGCCGGATCGGGGGACGTCGTGTTCGTGGATCTGCCGCAAGACCTCCTGGGCACTTTTCCGGCCCACCTCGGCGAAGTCCTGGTGGACGGTGGTCAGGGGCGGGGCGAAGTGGGCGGCATCGGGGAGGTCGTCGAAGCCGACCACGCTGATGTCGCCGGGGACGGCCTTGCCTCGTTCTTGGAAGGCGTGCAGGAGACCGAGTGCCATCTGGTCGTTGGAGGCAAACACCGCGGTGCAGTCCGGCTCTTGTGCGAGTTCGAGGCCGGCCGCGTAGCCCGATTCGGCGGTCCAGTCGCCGTGCAGGGGCGGTGGCACAGGCCGTCCGGCTTCCTCGAGCACGGTCTGCCATGTCTGGGCTCGGCGCTGGCTTGCGTACGACGTCTCCGGACCGGTCACGTGCCAGACGGTCTCATGTCCGAGTTCCAGCAGGTGGCTGATGGCCTCTCGGGTGCCGCCGGCCTGGTCGGTATCGACCACGCGATAGCGGTCTCCGGCGTCGGAGTCCACGACGACCACGCGCACGCCGGGCGGCAGCTTCACGGTTCCCGCGTCAAGCAGGTGGACCTCGATGAAGACGATGACTGCGTCGACGGCCAGTTCGCCCATCCGGGTGAAGGCGCCCAGCACACTGTCCTGGGTCGGAATATCGACGGGGATCACCGTGATCGCGTATCCCTCGGCCGCGGCCTGGGCCGCGATCGCTTGCACGGTGTCGCTGTGGCCGGTGGCGGAGAGGCTGTGGAGGATCACGCCGATGGTCTTGAACTGCCCGTACCTGAGGGCGCGCGCGGCACTGTTGGGCCGGTAGCCCAGTTCCCGCATCGCGGCCTGCACCCGCTCCCGGGTCGAACCGATCACGCCGGGATGGCCGTTGGCCACCCTGGACACGGTCTGACGTGAAACGCCGGCAAGCGCGGCGACGTCGGCCCTCGTGACGTGCTGCCTGTGGCGCCCGCCCGGTACGGCCGAACCGACTTGCTGTGCGCCCACCGCAGGAACAGGATCCTGCTGTCCCCGCTCACTCAGGTCCATCGGGCCTTTGCTCCTGTCTGTCCACTCGTCGCCGTCCGCTGAAGGCTCCGCGGCGGAAGTTTTAACGTGCGAGAAACCTTGACCTCTCGCCGTGACGGGTGCCACGCTACCGCATCATGGTCACGTGACCATCCCTCTGCGGGCTGGATGGTCACGCGAACAAGGTTTGAGTCGGCGCGTTGAGCCGGACTCTATGTTCACGTGACCACGCAGTGTGGTCAGCGTTCGCGCAGCAAGGAGTGAAGCGGTGGTCGCAGCACCACAGGCAGGGGTTCTAGGTGCCAGGAGGCCATCGGCCTCGAGACGGCGGTCATGGGTCGGCTGGCGGTTCGTCGGGCCGTTCGTGGCGGTGTTTGCGCTGGTCTTCCTCGCGCCGATCGGCTACTCGATCTACCTGAGCCTGTTCCGTACGCAGCTGATCGGCGGAACGACCTTCGTCGGGGCCGACAACTACACCGAGGCGCTGGGGGACGCGCAGTTCTGGTCCGCCTTCGGGCGGGTGGCGGTCTTCCTTGCCGTGCAGGTCCCGATCATGTTGCTCCTCGCGCTTCTGCTGGCCCTGGCGATCGACAGCGGCCGCCTGTACGGGGCGGGCTTCTTCCGGATCTCGGTGTTCCTGCCTTACGCGGTGCCGGCCGTCGTCGCGACGCTGATGTGGGGCTTCATGTACGGAACCCAGTTCGGCCTGGTCGGCAACATCAATGAGGCGTTCGGGATCTCGCTTCCCGACCCGCTGTCGCCCGGTCTGGTCCTGGCGTCGATCGGCAACATCGTGACCTGGCAGTTCGTCGGCTACAACATGCTGATCCTCTACTCGGCGCTGAAGGTGATCGATCCGGCGCTGTACGAGGCCGCGGAGATGGACGGGGCCGGGCAGCTGCGGATTATCCGGGCGATCAAGCTCCCGGCGCTGCGCGGGGCTCTGTCGATCGCGACGATCTTCTCGATCATCGGCAGTTTCCAGCTATTCAACGAGCCGAGCGTCCTCAAGAACCTGGCGCCAAATTCGATCACGTCCAACTTCACGCCGAACCTCTACGCCTACTCGCTGTCGTTCGCCGGACAGAGGTTCAACTACTCGGCCACGGTCGCCATCGTCATGGGCGTGATCACGATGATCATCGCCTACGCCGTCCAGCTGCGCGGCATGCGAAAGGAATCCTGATCATGGCGACCACGACTCCCCGCGTTGGGCACAAGCCGCGCACCGCACGGCACGCGGGTGCCAATGCGGGCCCGCTGCTGGTCCGCCCAGCCCGGCGCGCCTCCCGCCGGAAGCGGCGCAGCGCCACGCTGACCGCCCTGACGGTGATCATGCTGGTGTACACGTTGCTGCCGCTGGCCTGGCTGGTGATCAACGCGACCAAGACGCAGAAGGGGCTGTTCGACTCCTTCGGCCTGTGGCTGGATGGCGACTTCGCCCTGTTCGGCAATATCGCCGACACCTTCAGCTACGACGACGGGATCTTCACCCGCTGGCTGCTCAACACCGTGCTGTATGTGGTGGTCGGGGCGGGCGGCGCTACGTTCCTCGCGACGCTCGCCGGATACGGGCTGGCCAAGTTCGACTTCCCCGGCAAGAAGGCTGTGTTCGCGACCGTCATCGGAGCGGTCGCGGTGCCCGGTACCGCACTGGCGGTTCCCACCTTCCTGATGTTCTCCGAGATGGGGCTGACCAACACTCCGTGGGCGATCATCATCCCGTCGCTGGTCTCGCCGTTCGGCCTCTACTTGATGTGGACCTTCGCCACCGACGCCGTCCCGAAAGAGATCCTGGAGTCGGCGCGCGTCGATGGCGCCGGCGAGTTCCGCACGTTCTTCCGGATCAGCCTGCCGATGCTTGCGCCGGGAGTCGTCACCGTTCTTCTCTTCAACGTGGTCGCGACCTGGAACAACTACTTCCTGCCGCTGATCATGCTGAAGGATCCCGACTGGTACCCGCTGACCCTCGGCCTGAACAGCTGGAACGCCCAGGCTTCCACCGTGGGTGGCGAAGCGGTCTTCAATCTCGTGATCACCGGATCACTGCTCACCATCGTCCCGCTGATCGTGGCGTTCCTGCTGCTCCAGCGGTACTGGCAGTCCGGCGTGTCTGCCGGAAGCGTCAAGGGCTGATCTGCGCCCGCCGACTGCCATCCCTCCCCAGGTACACCGCACGAAAGGGAACACCCCATGACGAGAACCCGTCGTCGCGTCCTGCTGCTGGGCGCCGCGGCCCTGTCGGTGGCACTCACCGCCACCGCCTGCAGCTCCTCCGGCACCGAGGACTCGGGCAGCCCCAAGCCTGCGTCCAACTCCGACATCCAGGCCGCCCTGAACGCCGGCGGCGAGATCACGGTCTGGGCCTGGGACCCGACGCTGAAGGAGGTCGTCAGCGATTTCGAGGCCAAGTACCCCAAGGTCAAGGTCAAGCTGGTCAACGCCGGTACCAACGACGACCAGTACACCGCGCTGCAGAACGCGGTCAAGGCCGGATCGGGTGTCCCTGACGTCGCCATGATCGAGTACTACGCCTTGTCGCAGTTCTCGCTCGCCAAGTCCCTCACCGACCTCAGTGCCCTGGGTGCGGACAAGCTCAAGGGCACCTTCTCCGCCGGCCCGTGGAGCGCCGTCCACGCCGGCACCGAGGATATCTACGCCCTGCCGTTGGACTCCGGCCCGATGGCCCTGTTCTACAACAAGGAGGTCTTCGACAAGCACAAGATCGAGGTGCCGGCCACCTGGGAGGAGTACATCGCCGCGGCCAAGAAGCTGCACAAGGCGGACCCCGAGGCGTATCTCGCCGCCGACACCGGCGACGCCGGCTTCACCACCAGCATGATCTGGCAGGCCGGCGGAAGGCCGTACACCGTGAACGGCACCCAGGTCGGTGTGAACTTCGACGACGCCGGGACCAAGGAGTTCACCACCGCCTGGCAGCAGCTCATCAGCGACAAGCTGCTCGCCCCGGTCACCCCCTGGAGCGATGCGTGGTACAAGGGCCTCGGCGACGGCACGATAGCCTCCCTCGTCACCGGCGCGTGGATGCCCGCGCCCCTCGCATCGGGCGTCAAGTCCGGCGCCGGCAAGTGGCGTGTGGCACCCATGCCGCAGTGGAAGAGCGGGCAGGAGGCCACCGCCGAGAACGGCGGCAGCTCGCTGGCCGTCATGGAGGCAAGCACCAAGAAGAAGCTCGCCTACGCCTTCCTCAAGTACGCCACCGTCGACGAGGGCGCGCAGACCCGCGTCGACGCCGGGACGTTCCCCTCCACCACCAAGCAGCTGAAGTCCCCGGACTTCCTCAATAAGAAGGACCCGTACTTCGGCGGCCAGAAGATCAACGAGGTGCTCGCCGAGTCGGCCGACAACGTCCTCATCGGATGGTCGTACCTGCCCTTCCAGGTCTACGCCAACAGCATCTTCAACGACACCGTCGGCAAGGCCTACGTCAGCGACACCACCCTGCAGGACGGCCTCGAAGCCTGGCAGGACGCCTCCCGCGAGTACGGCCAGGAACAAGGCTTCACCGTCGAGTAACACGCCCCCGGCCCGTGGCCCGCCCGCCTGTTGGCGGGACAGCAGGACCGTCCAACGGCACTTCTTCGCACCTCCACCCTGAGGGCATGAGGCCGCACGACCGGCCGCCAACGGCCGCCGCTGACGACGACCTCAGCGACCCGCCCCCACCATCGCCCCGTCGGCCACCTGACAGGCCGGCGGGGTCCCACCCCGGGCTCACCGAGCCACACGCGGCCTCCCTCCCCCATGCCCTGAGCCGCCCCTACCCGAAGGAGCAACCCGGATGCGCAGACGCTCGCCCGGCATCCTGCCCAGGCCACCGCCCGCGCGGATTCGGGCACCGGTGGTCGTGATCACCGCGGTCGGCCGCGCAGCCGCCAACAGCATCCCGTGCCGCCGTCCCGAGCAAGGACATCAGCGGGCGGTGACAACGCCGTAGCGGCCCCATCCGCAGTGGCCCGTTCTCCACAACAAAGGCCGTGCCCGCCAGCCCAAAGTGAGCACGTCAACTCGGCCGACCCCACGTTCCCCGGCCGCCCGGCGCCCATCACCACCTCGCGCCGTGCCCTCTCCGGAACACACCCAGGCGACACCACCGCATCACAACCGCCCACCGCGGCAGATCGCTTCGTGGCGCCCAAGGCGGCAACGACCGCCTGCACAGAGCCGCATGCAGAAAAGGAACACGACATGCCCAATTCCCCACGCACCCGACCCAGTCCTCACTCAGCCGCACTCCCCCCCGCCCGTACCCGCTTCCTCCGCCGCGCGCTGGCCTGCCTCGCGGCCGCACTGATCGCCGCGCCGATCACCATGCTGTCCACCGCGTCGCCGGCGGCTGCGGAAACCAACCCGACGGACGCCAGCAAGTTCCAGGGCGTGAACTGGGCCAGGCCGGGGGACAACTTCGTCCACGGCGCCGTCGTCCCCGAGGGGTTGGACAGCTCCGACAGCTACGACACCGTCAAGGCCAAGGCCAACTCCATCCTCAGCGGGTTCCAGAGCACGCTCGGCGCCAACACCGTCCGGCTGCCGATCAACACCCACTCCGTCCCCGGCACGACGTGGGGCGACAAGTACACCGGCGCCATCGACGCCGCAACCGCCAAGGGCTTCAAGGTCATCCTCTCCTACTGGGAGGGGGACGAGGCGGCCGGGGGCGGCAGGATCACCAATATGGCCGCCTTCAACTCGATGTGGGACGCGGTCATCGGTAAGTACGGCTCCAACAGCCTGGTCTACTTCGAGCCGATGAACGAGCCCAACGGCTACAGCGCCACCGACTGGGCGAACGTCGCCGCCACCTGGATCACCGACCGCCCCTCGGTCCCCAAGAACCGGATCATCGTGAGCGGACCCGGCTCGAACGACTACGTCACGACCGTGTGCGCCGACTCCCGCCTCGACGGGACCTACCTCTCGCTCCACCACTACGCCTTCGGTAAGCCGGCGATGACCTACAGCGAATGGGTCACCGACTTCAAGAGCAAGGTCGGCACCTGCGGCACGCGTACCATCCTGGACGAGTTCGGCGCGCCGATGGACACAGGTCTCAACTACAACGACGCGACGAGCACCGACAACTTCGTGCGGTACCTGCGTGCCGACACCGACACCGCCCGTTCCCTCGGCATGGGCGCGGTCTACTGGCCGGCCCTCGGCGGTAAGCACAGCAACCGGCCCGACCACGACTGGTACTCCCTGTTCGACCTCGAGGGCAGCGGCACCAACCTGGTGCTGGGCGTTCGCAACATCAGCGGCATCGACCGCCTGAAGCACGCCTGGGGCAGCGACCCCGGCTCGCACACGAGCATCCTGCGCAACGTCGGCAGCAACGGCTGCCTCGACGTCCCCCTCGGCCAAGACGACGACCAGGTCCAGGTCTACGCCCCGTGCTGGGGCGGCGACAACCAGCAGTGGACCCGGACGCCCTCCGGGCAGATCACCGTCTACGACGGCGACAAGTGCCTGGACGCCTACCGCGAAGGCACCACCGACGCCACCGTGGTCGGCACCTATGACTGCAACGGGCAGGACAACCAGAAGTGGATGTTCTACTCCGACGGCACGATCCGGGGAGTGCAGTCCGGTCTTTGCCTGGACATGGACGGGGACACCTCCAAGGTCCAGCTCTGGTCCTGCTGGGGCGGCAACAACCAGAAGTGGCAGACCAGCTGAGAGGCCACCCCCCGCCTGACACACCCACAGGCCGGTCGCGGACTCAAGAGCCCGCGACCGGCCTCATCCCCGGCGCTCCCCCTCCGGGCCCGAGCAGCGGACCGGTCCATCCACGGTCCCATCGGCACTCCGAACGTCTTTCCACCACGAAGCGAGGAAAGCTGTGCCCCTTGACGACCTGACCGCATTCCACTCCGGCTTTGCCTGGGGAGCGGCCACCTCCGCCTACCAGATCGAAGGCGCGGTCGCCGAAGACGGCCGAGCACCATCCATCTGGGACACCTTCTGCAAGCAGCCCGGCACCATCGCCGGCGGGGACACCGGCGACATCGCCTGCGACCACTACCGCCGGTGGCCCGACGACGTGGCGTTGATGAAGGCCCTCGGCCTCAACGCCTACCGATTCTCCATCGCCTGGCCCCGCGTCATGCCGGACGGGGACAGCCGCGTGAACCCGGCAGGGCTGGCCTTCTACGACCAACTGGTCGACGCACTGCTGGAAGCGGGCCTTGCTCCTCATGCCACCATCTACCACTGGGACCTGCCGCAGGCCCTCGAGGACCGCGGTGGCTGGCCCGCCCGCGACACCGCCCTGCGATTCGCCGACTACGCCACCGTTGTCGCCGACAGGCTCGGTGACCGGGTCACCAACTGGGCGACGCTGAACGAGCCGTACTGCTCCGCATGGCTCGGCCACCTCCAGGGGGTCATGGCGCCGGGCCGCACCGACCTGACCGCCGCCGTGCGCGCCTCACACCACCTGCTGCTCGCCCACGGGCTCGGCATCGAGGCCCTCCGGTCCACCGCCTCACAAGCGCGGGTCGGCATCGTCAACATCCTCACGCAGTCCGAGCCTGCGAGCGACCGGCCCGAGGACATCGCCGCCGCCCGCCGCGACGACGGGCACAACAACCGCTGGTGGCTCGATCCCATCCACGGCCACGGTTACCCGGCCGACATGGTCGAGGTGTACGGGACCGAACCACCCGCCAAACCCGGTGACCTGGAGGTGATCGCCGCGCCGCTGGACTGGCTCGGCGTCAACTACTACAAGCGGTCAGTCACCGTCGACGATCCGCAGGGGCCCGCACCGTTCGCCCGTCCCGTCACACCGCCGGGCACACCCCGCACCGGGATGGACTGGGAGATCCACCCGGATCGGCTGGAACACCTGCTCGTCCGGATCAGCGAGGACTACGCACCGCGATCGGTCCTCGTCACCGAAAACGGCTCCGCTTTCCCCGACCGTGTAGCGCCCGACGGCAGCGTCCACGACGTCGAGCGCATCGCCTTCCTGGAGTCCCACCTGGCAGCCTGCGCGCGGGCTGCCCGCCGCGGCGTCCCGCTCGACGGCTACTTCGCCTGGTCCCTGCTGGACAACTTCGAATGGGCCTACGGCTACTCCCAGCGGTTCGGCATCGTCCACGTCGACTACGAGACCCAGACACGCACCATCAAGGACAGCGGCCACCGCTACGCCGAGATCATCCGCGCACACGGGCGCACCACACAATACGCAGCTTCCGTCGCGATTCCCACCCCCGAGAAGAGAACCTCGGAGGAGCGGCGCAGTAACTGAAGACCCTCGTCACCAGGGGACTGTCTGACGCTTACATGTCCCGGGCCGACAGGACGCGGCGAAGCGGTGCATGGATGCCGCCGAGGCCGAGGCTCTTGGTAGCTGTTGTTTTTTCGATCTTGAGAAAGCCCGTCGGGCGGGAGTCCCGATTGGGTGGTCGCGGGATGCTTGGCGCATACGGGTGGGGCCTCCTGAACAGCTCGTTGGTATCGAATCACCGAGCAGCAGGAGGCCCTGATGCAGCAGTCTTCCGTGCCGATGGCCGGGCGGTCCAGCTCGGTCACCTGGGGGTGTGACTGTCTGGCTCACCGGTTCGGAAACGCCGCCGACAACGGGTCCCGGCAGCCGCGTTTTCCGACGGACATGACGGACCGGGAGTGGACGGCTGTCCGGCCGTTGCTGCCGGTGCCGGGCTGGCTGCGCGGTCGCGGCGGCCGGCCGAAGGCGTACTGCCACCGGGCCGTACTTGATGCGATCCGCTACCTGGTGGACAACGGCATCAAGTGGCGGGCGATGCCTGCTGACTTCCCGCCGTGGGACCGGGTGTACGCATTCTTCCGCCGCTGGCGCGACCACGGTCTGGTCAGGGAGTTCCACGACCGGCTGCGCGCCAGGGCCCGCCTGATGGTGGGCCGCGACGCGGAGCCGAGCGCAGGCGTGATCGATTCGCAGGCGGTCAAGGCGGACGCGGTGGTCGGGGCGGACAGTCGGGGCTTCGACGGCGGCAAGCTGGTCAACGGCCGCAAACGGCACGTCGTGGTCGACACGCTCGGTCTGCTGCTGGGGGTGATGGTCACCGCCGCGGACACCGGCGACCGCACCGCCGCCCGCGTGCTGCTGAAAGCGGATATCGGCGACCTGGCCCTGGAGAAACGAACTGGCCACGGCCTTCCATCGCCTCGCCGCACTGCCCCGCCCCGCCGGCTGACCGGCAAACCCTGACCGCCCACGACCCGAAGGACCCTGGGGAACCCGACCACCGCGCCGGGCCTCCGCCATGTCCGAACACCGAAATCGCGTCGGCCACCCGACAGTTACCCCGCAACGACGCCTCATCGCCGCAACCGAAACGGCGAGGCTAAGGGCCCGCCGACCCCGAAGAGCCGGACCCTCGCTGACCTGCATGTTTGTCAAATCAGCGACGTGGCGCTAAGTCACCCGTTACACCCTGAAGCGGAACTCCACCACGTTCGCGACCACACCTTCCACGAGGACACCCTCGAAGATCCGCACCCGCACCTGCCCCGCGTCATGGCCGGCCTCTGAAGGTCCTGACGAACCCGGACATGAGATCACTCCTCAAAGACCCTGCACACGCCTGGCGCCTCTGTGTTCGATAGCAGGGCGCCGTGCCGTAGGGCGTTCTGCCTGATCGACGGCATATGTTTTCACGGGCAGTTCGCTGTGTGTAATGGGTGTGTAATGGACCGTAGTGAAGCATGAGAAACGCCAGGTCAGGCGCAAGAACGCGAGAGGCGCAACTGTCCCCGGCGTACAGGCCGACTCGTCCGCCTTCACGGCTCTGACCTGGGTGTTTACCTGGATCAGGGCCGTTTTCCACACCAAGATGCGTAACGTCTCTACCTGCGGTTTCCCGGGAGTTCCCGCGCGGTTGTGTAATGGATGTGTAACGCGATCTTGGTGCCGGAGCAGAGGTGGAACGAGCGGGGAGCCCGAGCCTTTCGGGCCGACGCTCGGGGCATCGACGAGCGGCTACTCGCGCACGAACGCCCACACCCAGGGCAAACAAGGCGATCGTCATACCCCGTGAAGGTCACCGAGCCCGGTGAGCTGCTGCCGACCGTACGCAGTCAGGACCCCGGAGCCGCCCTACTACGGCGCGCTTTCGCGGATGGGCCTCCGGCAACGGCGGCTCGGACAACCGCGAGGTGCTGCAGTTTCACGGGCACTCCGGCCCGCTCCCGCTCGGCCTCGTAGCCCATCCCGGGAGCGGTGCCCGCGTGGACGAGTCCGGTGGCGTCGACCGCCTCCGGACTTGACGACCTTGACCGCGACCTTGTGTGCCTGGTCCGTCAAGGTCACACCGGCTGCCGGGGCATCGGTTGCGCTCAGTAGAGGGAGTCGAGCGTGTACGCACCCGCCTCGCCTGCCCGGCGGGCACCGTGGGTGATGACGCGTCGCTTGGCGAAGTCGCGCTTACGCGCCGACGCCGAATCGGTCGGTCATGTCGGCGGAAGCAGCCCTCTCCCAGGGGAGGCACATCAGGACTTGTGATGGTCAGTGAGGGGTGGTGAACTCAGAGTGATCATTCGCACATGGACGTCGGGGGTGCTAGCGTTGACAGGTAGAGTGACCGGTCTACCTACTTGCAGGGGTGGCCGGTAAGTCATCCCACTCGGCCACCTTTCCGGAACGGCTGCCGTGGGTCGCCGGTGCACATCGGCGTGTGATCAGGGGATTCCATGAAGTCTGTCCGAGTCCGGGCCTGGCCGGGCGACTGCGCGGAGCCGGTGCTCCGCCCGGTCGCGCACGGGTCAGCCTCCGGACCGAATCAGCCGGACGGCGTCCAGCAGCGTCCTGTGGGCGGTCGTCGAGTCGTCCAGGTAGCCGGCTGCCATCGCGCCGTCGTACAGCATCAGCAGCGCACCGGCGGCCGACTCCGGGTCGGTGTGGCCAAGGCGGGTGAGCAGGCCCTGGAAGAGGTCGCGGATCCAGTCCCGGTGCGCCGTTACCAGGATGCGGACCGGGTGGTCTGCGTCCGGGTACTCGGCGGCCGCGTTCAGGAAGGGCGATCCGCGAAAGCCGCGCTCGCGCGCGTGCTCGGCGATGGCCTCGAAGATCAGGTCGATCGCCTCGGCGGGCGGGTGCCCGGCGGCCAGCGGTTCGGCCACCTCTTTGTAGTAGGCGTCCTTGGTCAGCAGATAGGCCACGACCAGGTCGTCCTTGGCGGCAAAGTGCCGGTAGAAGGTCACCTTCGTCACCGCGGCCTCGGAGATCAGCCGTTCCACACCGACCGCACGGACGCCCTCGTAGTAGAAGAGCCGCGACGCGGCCTGCACCAGGCGCTCGCGGGGTGGAAGACCTGCGTCCGACCGGAACCCCTGGCGCGTCGTGTCGGTCGTCTGCTGCCTGCTGATGCCCACCTCCCCATTGTGCCTTTGACTCGGTACTGCACCGACAGGGGCGTTTCTACCCCCGTACGCCGCACGACGTGGCTGTACTCCCTCACCACCATCGAAAGGCTTGAACATCATGACTCGTCGTCTTGAAGGAACCGTCGCCCTGGTCACCGGGGCATCCAGCGGCATCGGCCACGCCACCGCCCTGGAGCTGGCCCGCGAAGGCGCCTCCGTGGCCCTCGTCGGCCGCCGCGAGGACCGGCTCGCGGCCCTCGCCGCGGAGATCTCCGATGCCGGCGGCAAGGCCCTGGCCGTGCCCGCCGACGTCACCGACGCGACCGCCGCCGCGGCAGCGGTCGAGCGGACCGTCGAGGGCCTGGGCCGTCTGGATGCCGTGGTCAACAACGCCGGCCTCATGCTGCTCGGGCCCGTCCCCGGTGCGGACCCGAACGAATGGCGCCGCATGATCGACATCAACCTCATGGGCCTGATGTACACCTCCCACGCGGCCATCCCCCACCTGGTGAAGGCCGCCGCCGACGGGCCGCGCCAGGTCGCCGACATCGTCAACGTCGGCTCACTCTCCGGGCGCAACGCCTACGCCATGCAGGCGGCGTACTGCGCCACCAAGTTCGGTGTCGGCGCGTTCAGCGAAGCGCTGCGCCAGGAAGTGGCACGCCAGCACGTCCGTGTGTCCGTGGTCGAGCCGGGCAGCGTCGACACCGAACTGCGCAGCCACAACTCGGACGCCGTACAGCAGCAACTCGCCGCCGTCATAGGAGGCATCGAGCGGCTGCAGAGCCAGGACGTCGCCGAAAGCATCGGCTTCATCCTCACCCGCCCCCGGCATGTGGCCGTCGCCGAGGTACTGGTTCGCCCCACCGAACAGGTCTGACCATCAAACCCGAGGCCAACACCCGGGACAGCTTCGTGATGACGAGGGCGTTCCTCCTGGTCATAGCGTGGCCATGGCCGGCCTGGCGCTCCGCCGCTGGCCCCTCCCCCGCTACCAGCATCGATGACAGCAGTCACGGTGAGGCCGCCTCGACCTCCCTTTGAGCTGGAACATCTCGGGTCACTGCGCAGGAAAGGACCGCGATCTGATGGATCAGGAACGCATCATCGACGACACGCTGCTGGAGCAGCTCGGCACAGGCAAGCACGTGCTGATCACCAGCTACCGCAAGAACGGCACCCCCGTCGCCACCCCCGTGTGGGTGGTGCGCGACGGCGACACGCTGGGCGTGCGGACCCCCGCCGACTCCTGGAAGGTCAAGCGGATCCGGGCACGCGGCGACATCCTCATCGGCCCCTGCGACCTGCGCAGCAACCCGACGGGCGGCCAGGGGCCACCGCCGAGATCGTCGACGAGGCGACCGGCGCCCGCTACCGCAAGCTGATCGCCCGCAAGTACGGCATCCTCGGCCGCCTCATGATCCTCAACAGCCGACTGAGCCGCGGAGGGGACAGGACGCTGGGCATCCGCGTGCGCCTTGCTCCGTAGCAGGTCACGGGCCACCGCACCGCAAAGGGCCAGTGCACCACGGAGGCCACTGGACGCCACGAGGAAGCGGGGCTGGCGAGCTTCGAGGAGAACGACGCTGCCATGCCCTCCACAGTGAGGGCTGCGCCCACGCATGCGTGGGCAATCGGTCGGCGGTGCCCGCGGGAGTGCGGGGTCGGGGAACCGTGAGCCCCAGGCCGAGTCTCTGGTCTATGTCCAGACGCAACGTGCTCTTGAGCGCCGCGTGGGCCGTCGCCTGATCCCACATATGAGGTGCGGCAAAGCAGCTGGCGGCTCGCGTCGACAGCGCGTGTCAACGGCCTTTTCGATCTCCCCATCGTGTGAAGTCCCACGGGATATTGGACACTTCTGTCCCGGCTGATGCTGGACAGGTCCCACGGCATCGTTGACGGTCTCGGCACATCCTTGACTCCTGTGGCGTTGGTGATGATGTGACAGGAGTGAAGAGTGATTCGGAGCCGGCGGACGACCGGCGATGGATGGCTGAGCATCGGTACCGCGCGGTGCTCCAGGTACTAGAAGGGGCCCCAGTTGCCGAGGTGGCCCGCCGCTTCGGTGTGTCCCGGCAGTCGGTGTACACCTGGGTCGCCCGGTACCACGCCGGAGGGCTGGGCGGGCTGGTCGACCAGTCGCGCCGCCCGCACCTCTCGCCGCACCAGGTGCCCGGCGAGGTCGAGGCCCTGGTCTGCGAGCTGCGCCGGTCGTATCCGCGTTGGGGAGCCCGCCGGATCGTTCACGAGCTGGGCCGCCGGGGCCTGGTGCCGGTGCCGGGCCGCTCCACGGTGCACCGGATACTGGCCCGGAATGGTCTGATCAACCACCAGGAGCAACACCACCGCCGGGTCTACCGGCGCTGGCAACGCGACGCCCCGATGCAGCTGTGGCAGATGGACATCATGAGCGGGGTGTTCCTGGCCAGCGGCCGGGAGTGCAAACTCGTCACTGGCATCGACGACCACTCCCGGTTCATCGTGATCGCCAAGGTCGTCGCCGAGCCGTCCGGCCGCGCAGTGTGCACCGCCTTCGCCGAGGCCATGTCCACCTACGGGGTGCCTTCGGAGGTGCTGACCGACAACGGCAAGCAGTTCACCGGCCGCTACACCAAGCCGTTCCCGGCCGAGGTGCTCTTCGAGCGGATCTGCCGGGAGAACGGCATCACCGCCCGGCTGACCAAGCCCCGTTCCCCGACCACGACGGGGAAGATCGAGAGGTTCCATAAGTCCCTGCGGCGCGAACTCCTCGATCACGTCGGGCCGTTCGCGGACCAGCCAACCGCCCAGGCCGCCATCGATGCCTGGGTCCACGGCTACAACCACAGCCGGCCGCACCAGGCGCTGAAGATGGCCACCCCGGCCTCCGCCTTCCGTCCCGCACCCGCGGAGGACACGTCGCTCGCACAACGGCGGGAGGTCCACGTGCCCGAGCCGGAAGAGGCGGCGACGCCCACGGTGACCGAACTGCTGGCGCCGCAGCTTCCCGCGGCGCTGCCCTCGCCGCAGTTGCCCGTGGACGAGTCGTACATCCGGGCCGTGGAGTTCGAGGCGCTGATCTCGCCGATCGGCCGCCTGTGCCTGCCCAACAACCAACAGCTGAAGTTCTCCGCTGCCCTGGGCGGACGCACCGCCACCGTCTGGGCTGACGAGCGCAGCGTCCACGTCTTCATCGACGGTGAACTTGCCCGGACACGCGTCTCCACGTTCACCGCGACCGACCTGAAGACCCTGGTGCAACGCGGTGGGCGCATCGCCGGACCGCAGCCGGCCGCACCCGCCCTGCCCGACGAGTCGAAACCGCCGTCCGTCGTCGAAGTCGACCGACTGGTCGCCCGGGACGGTGAAGTCGGCCTCGGCGGCCAGAAAGTGAAGATCGCACACCACATGGCCGGACAACACGTCACCCTGCGCTTCGACGGGCAGCTGATGCACGTGATCGCCGACGGCCGCGTGGTCAAGACGATGCCCGCACCCATCCCACCCGAACAGCGGGCCCGACTCAGCGGGGCCCGCAGCCCTCGCACCAAGGTCGTCCCGCCCACAGCCCAGGCCCTCCGGGCGCAGAGGAAGGTGCCATCCGATGGACGCATCACGGTCGGCGGCCAGCGCCTGCGAATCGGACGCGCGCATGCCGGGAAGACCGTGACCGTCTTCATCGAAGACACCGTCTTCCGCGTCCTGGACGGCGACGTCGAGCTGTCCACCCACCCCCGATCCGGCGACAAGCCGATCAAGCAGTTCAAGGCGATCGTGCACACGAAGAAGTAGCGAGCTGTCCAGCATCTACCGGTAACGTCCAGCATCTCGTGGAACCGAAGTGTCCAAGATCTCGCGGGACCTCACACCGTCAAGCGCGCCGCAGGCGCATCCGGGCGTGCGGCCTCGGGGCAGGACGCCGGTGTCCCGCAGACCGGCCAGGAACCTGCGTCGAAGCTGTCACCTACGCCGACGGTGTCCACGGGGTCAACCGGGGTACCAGGCGCGATCAGGATCCGACCGTCACGCCAGGCGTCTGCTCCCTCGCGGCAGGCCGGGCAGCCGCGCGGCCAGTCATGGCTGGAGGACGTAGGAGGCGGCGTGCACGTGCCGCGCTGCGGGCAGCTCCACCGGGTCGAAGGACGCCAGACAGCCCGCGGCGGTGAGGATGGCGGTGTCCGCCGGGTCCGCCGAAGCTCACGGCCTTGACGGCCGAAGCGGCTGCGACGACGAGCTCCACGACGTTCAGCACGTGCCGGTTGACCGCCGCGAGGTGTACTGGCAGGCGCCGACATGGCACGGGTGGATGCCGAGGCGGTTCAGGGTGGCTCGGCATCCACCATCGGATCGGCATGAGTCGGCCGAGCGCGTCGCCCCGGTACGTGAAACGAAGCGAGGGCGTGTCGTAGTAGTTGGCGGTGATGCCGATGACCGGGGAGTGCGGGTTGCCCTCGCCTGCGTTCCACCAGTCGTTCAGGCCGAGCAGATAGAGGTGGTCGCCCTTGACGGCGAACGCGACCTGCCCGTCGCCCTTGGTGAAGTAGGTGAACCGCGCGGTTGAGTCGTCGGAGGTGCACGTGCGCGACTGTCGGACCGGGGCTCCGTCTTTGGCGGCGCCGGAGTGGGTTGACTCTGGGTGAGCACTGGTCCAGATCCGTGACGTCGAGCACATGGTCTTCGTCAAGATGGGGACGGGAATCGGATCCGGGCTCACACGGAGCACTGGCTGCATCGCGGCTCCCAGGGGGGCCGCGGGTGACATCGGGCATGTCAGGGTTGCGGGCGCCGGGGACGACGTGCTCTGCCCGTGCGGCAACAGCGGCTGCCTCGAAGCCGTGGCCGGTGGCGCCGCGCTCGCGGCCCGACTTCGCGCGCAGGGGGTCGAGGCGAGCACGGCCTGGGATGTCATCGGCCATGTCAGGGCCGGGGAACCGGCGGCCATCTCCCTGGTCCGGCAGGCCGGGCGTGATGTCGGTGATGTCCTCGCTACGTTGGTCAGCTTCTTCAATCCCCGTGTCATCGTCATCGGAGGCGAACTCGCCGTGCCGGCGAGCATCTGCTGGCCGGCGTCCGCGAGCGCGTCTACAGCCGCTCGCTGCCGCCGGCCACCGCCGATCTCCAGATCCGTGTCTCGCGGCTGGGCGAGCAGGTCGGTGTCATCGGTGCGGCGGTCCTGGTCATCAACGAGACCCTGACGCCGGATGCGGTAGACCGCTCGCTGGCCTGACGCGCCCCGGCGCACGCGGTGCCCGGCAGCGGCGACCGGCGGCGACCGGGAAGCCCGGACGCCACCGGCTCGGCACGGTCAGAGGCCCAGGAGCACCCACGTCTGGTTGGCGCCGCCCCAGCAGGTCCACCTTCGTACCCGGCGCGGTTCCCGCCGTACCCGGCGCGGTTCCCGCTTCCGCGACGTCCACGCACTTCCCGGAGTGCGGGTTCACCAGTTCTGCGACGCGGTCCCCTGGCTGTGGCCGAGGTGGTGATGAGGGTGCCCGGGCAGCACCCATGCGGCCTGCTGCCGCTGGGCGCCAGGCATCGGCGCGGGGATGGAGCGGGGCACCCGCGTGGTCGAGGTTGCGGAAGTGCCGCGGTGCGGAGTGGGGCTGGCCCCAAGAGCGGGCGTATGCGGTCGTCAGGGGGTGCATACGGGCCAAGGCACTGTCCGGAGTGAGGCGGGGTGCGCGGTCTCGTTGGACTACAGTACCCGTGGCCGGACCGTTTGGCTGGGGGATCTTGCGGCCTGGCGACCGGGTGGCTGGGTTGTCAGTGCGCCGGGGTGGTGCAGCAGGTCGGTTACGGCTGGCTGAGTGTTCCGTTCGGCTGCGGACCCAGGATCCGGCTGCCTCTCCCGTCGTGGCTGTCCACGGGTGGCTGGGGTCGGGCCCTGTTGGTGTCCGCAGCCGGACCGCGGTCACACACCCATCGGGTACGCAGGTCAGTTAACGGTGATCGTGTCGAGGTCGGGTGCCCAGCCGGTGTCGTTCCAGAACTCGATCTTGTTGGGTCCGGCGTTGAGGTTCACGTTGAGAGTCCTGGTGACGAAGGTGGTCCATGAACCGCTGGAGGGGAGGGAGACGGTGACCGGCGTTCCGCCGTTGATGCGGTAGGTGAGGTTCCGGTCCTCTGTGGAGGCGTAGCGGAGTGTGAGCGTGCGGGCGCCTGCGGACGGTGCGTACAGCTGCGAGTAGACAGCCCTGTTGGCGTGGCCTTGTCCGAGCCATCCGACCAGCCGGCCACCGGAGGCGCTGGACACCGATGAGGAGCGCGCGCTGCCGTAGAGGGCGGAATCGTCGAGTTCGACGGTGTAGGGCAGGGTCGGGATCTTCTGGTACGCGCGCCAGTAGTCGATCTCGAACTGCTTGGGGTAGGGGATGGTGGGGTCGAAGGGGCCGGTCCAGCCGCCGTGCCGCTTCTCGTACAGGCCGAGCAGCGTGAGCATCGGGTAGTCCGGGCTCTTGTTGATGGTCTTGACGGGCCTGCCGTCGAAGTACAAGGTCATGCTCGTCGGCGTCCAGTCGAAGCCGTAGACATGGAACCCCTGCGTAGTGTCCGCGCCGACGTCGACGTTGTAGGTCTCACCCGGCTGCGGGTCGCCCCACGGAATCCAGTTGTACTTGGTGACGTTCGGCTCAAGGCCTTTGACCTCGAAGATGTCGATCTCGCCACTTTGCTTGGTCGAACCGCCGTTGACCTGGTCTTGCTGGGCGCCGATCATCCACCATGCCGAGTGGATGCCGCCGCCGATCTGGGTCTTGGCGCGGATCTCGAAGTAGCCGTACTTCTGGATGTGCTGGAGCCGGGTTTCCTCGTGGTGGTCGATGGAGGTGTATCCGGCCCAGTTGTGCAGCCAGTCCTTCTCGGCGGTCTGAATACCGGAGACCACCGTCTCTTGGTCCTTCTCTGGGTCCCATGGGACGCTGTCGGGCTGGACCTTCAGCTTGATCGAGCCGTTGTTGATGTCGTACTTGGCCGAGGAGTCGACATCGGTCCAGTGCGGCAGGTACTTGCTGTTCCACAGGTCCGGAGTGACCTGGACGTTGTCCACGTTGAACTCGTCGTTGGCGGTCAGGAAGTATCCCGGCTTGCCGATCGGGTTCGGGGGTGTGTCCGCCGCGTGGCTGGGCTGCGCGGGGGCGAGAACGGCCACGCTCGCGCCGAGAGCGGCGACGGCGGACAGAACGGTGGGTTTGTTGGGGCGCGAATACTTCATCGGCTCCTCCTTGAAGCGGTGGGTGCGGGTTGCGATGGATGAGATTCGGCGACGGGTTCGAGTGGATGAGGCGGCGTGGGCGTGGTGTGGGTGCACGCGAGCCGTCAGTCCGGCTGGGTGCTGCGCGGCCATGGACGACGCCGGGGACCTGTCTGCGTCTTAGCGGAGAAGGCTGTTGACGTCGGTATTGACGTCGGAAAGCGCGGTCTTGGCGTCGGCCTTGCCGAGCATGACGCTCTCGTAGGCGGCGAGGACTTGCGCGTCGATCTTCTCGGCGCCGTCGGTGATCGGGTAGAGGAAGGTGCCGTCGGGGCCGCGGGCGGTGTCGGCGAAGGCGCTGACGTCACGGCCGGCGGCCTTGTGTGCCGCGAGGGCCTTGTCGGCCGAGCTGGTGATGGCCGGGAACACCACGGCTTCCTTCGCGATGAGGTCCTGGCACTGGGCGGAGGCAAGGAACTTGACCCACTGCCACGCCTGGTCCTTGTGCTTGGTGCCTGTGTAGATACTGTCGGCGAGGCCGTTGATCATGGACTTGCGGCCCTGCGGTCCCTCGGGGAGCGGCGCGAAGGCGAACTTCTGCGCCGTGGAGTCGGCGAAGGTGCGGATCGTCCAGGAGCCGGTGGTCACCATAGCGGCCTTGCCGGCGTCCATCATCGATGTCACACCGAGCTTGCCGGCCTGGTCATAGGGGGGCATGTAGCCCTTCTTGATGAGCCCTGCGTACCACTCGAGGGTCTCGGCCAGCCGGGGGTCGTCGTAGTTGTACTTCGAGCCGAACGGATTCTTGTCGGTGAATACGAAGCCGTTGCTGGCGGCGAAGCTGCTCCACTGGGTCTGGCCGTAGGCCCCGCCACCGGTCTCCAGGGCCAGGCCGTACCGGGCGACTTTGCTCTTGTCGAAGTCCGGGTCGAGCCCGTTGCGTCCGCGGGAGTCGACAGTGAGCTTGGCGACGGTCTTCTCGAACTCACCGCCGTCGTCCGGGTTCCACGTCCAGGTGTTCAGGGTGGCCGGGTCGATGCCGGCTTCCTGGACGAACGTGGTGTTGTAGGCGACGGCGACGGTGTCCCAGTCCTTGGGCAGCCCGTAGCGTTTGCCCTCCCGCACCCACAACTCTGCCAGGCCCTTTTGGTAGATGGACAGGTCCAGCTTGTCGGCTGAGATGTCGTCCTGTAGATCGAGCACCTGATTGTTGCGGGCGAGTTCCGGATAGCGTGACACATGGTTGGTGAAGACATCGGGCGCGGTGCCGGCGGCCAGCTCGGCAGTCAGGTCCGTCCAGTACTGGTCCCACGCCGTCTGCGTGATCTCGATGGTGAAGTCCGGGTTGTTCGCCTCGAACGCGTCGGCACATTTCTGGTAGCCCGCCGCCTGCTTGTCATCCCACAGAGCGTACTTCAGCGTGACCTTTCCGTCCCCCTCGCTGCCGCTGCCGCACCCGGCGATGACGAGGGCACTCACGGCTGTTGGTATGGCAATGAAAACGCGAGGTGAGCGTTTCATAGTTCCTCCTGAGGAATTGGGCTACTTGATTCCGCTGAAGCGTATGGAGTCGACCAGCCTGCGGCCGAAGACGATGAGCAGCAGCAGCGCGGGGATGAAGGCCAGGGTGGCTCCCGCCATCAGCCCGGACCAGTCCGGCGTGGCGTTGGGGGTCTGCTGCTGGAAGACCGCCAGCGCGGCGGTGAGCACGCGGACCTCTTCGTCCTTACCGACCAGCAGGGGCCACAGGAACTCGTTCCAGGTCTGGACGGCGGTGACGATCGCCAGTGTGAGGAGCGGTCCCCGGTTCATCGGCAGGACGATGCTCCAGAACATCCGCCACCGGCTCGCGCCGTCCAGGGTGGCGGCCTCCTCGATCTCATGCGGCATGCTGAGGAAGAACTGCCGCAGGAAGAAGACCGCGAACGGCGTCATGAAGAAGTAGGGCGCCACCAGTCCCCAGAAGGTGTTGATGCCGCCGAGGCTCTTGATGAGCACGAAGTTGGGCAGGATCAGGAAGATCGGCGGAATCATCAGCGTGCTGAGGTACAGGTAGAACAGTGCGTCGCGGCCACGGAAGCGCAGCCGGGCGAACGCATAGGCCGCCATCGCACTGAAGAGCACCTGACCGATGACCACGACGATGACGAACAACAGGGAGTTGCGCAGGTAGAGCCCGAAGTTCAACTGGGCTGCGGTACCGCCGGCGGTGGTGGCTTCCTCCGCAGTCGTAAGGCCCAGGACCCGGGCGAAGTTGACCAGCGTCGGGTCGTCGGGCAACGGCGTGTAGCTGCCGTCGAACAGGCTCTTGTTGCTGCTCAGCGCTGTGCGCAGCATCCACCAGAAGGGGAACAGCGTGATGGCGAGTGCGAAGAGCAGCGCGATCCACGCCGTGGCGCGGCCCAATTGTAGTGTTTTCATGACGCCGTTCTTCCTAAGCGAGATCCGAGGAGGAGGCGCGTAGCAGCCGCATCTGGAGCAGAGTGAGCGCCACGAGGATGCCGATGAGGACGACGGCCATCGCGGAGGCGTAGCCGAATTCGAACTGGGTGAACGCCTTCTCGTAGATGTAGTAGTAGATGACCCTGGTGGAGTTCACCGGACCGCCCTCGGTGGTCACCGCCACCGTGTCGAAGATTTGGAACGATCCGATCAGAGAGATCACCAGCACCATCGCCAGGACCGGACGCAGCAGCGGAAGCGTGATCGATCGGAACATCCGCATCTCGCTGGCGCCGTCCATCTTGGCGGCCTCGTAGAGGTTCTTGGGTATGAGTTGCATGCCGGCGAACAGCAGCAACGCCGCATAGCCCGCGTGGCGCCAGGTATTCACGGCCGCGATCGTGGCTATGCCCTCGTCGGGACTGAAGAAGAAGCCGTGCCTGGCCATCTCCATCTGCTCGAGTACGTGATTGGCGAAGCCGAGGTTGGCGTCCAGCAGCCACATCCACAGCAGCGCCACGGTCACGTTGGGCACCAGCCAGGGCATCAGCAGCATCGTGCGGATCATGACTGACCGGGTCAGCCGTTCGAGCACGACGGCGAGCCCCAGCGCCAGAACCGTCTGCGAGCCGACATTGATCAGCACGTAGACGCCGGTGACCTTGAGCGCATTCCAGAACACCGCGTCATCAAGGAGTGCGCTGTAGTTGCCCAGGCCCACGAACTCCGGATCGGACAGCAGGTTGTAGTCGGTGAAGCTGAACCACACACCCCGTGCGGTGGGCAGCAGATAGAAGACGACGAAGCCGACGAGGCTGGGCAGCAGGAAGAGCAGCGCGACGCGGCCGTGGCCGCGCCGACGTGGCGGCCTCGGCCGCGGCGCGGTGTGCGCGCCGGCACCGGCGCGCACCGCCGTGGTCGCGCTCATCGGTTCTCCTCGGCGATCTCCACGTCGAGGCCGACCTCGCGGCAGCTTTCCACCACCTGCTTGTTCGCGGAGGCGCCCGTGATCAGCAGGTCGGCTTCCTCGAACTGGCAGATGGGCGCCAGCTCCACCCGCCCCACCTTCGACCCGTCTGCCACGAAGATCCTTCGGGCGGCGGAGCGGATCATGACCTGCTTCAGTTCCGCCTCGGGAAGGTTGATGTTCGTGAAGCCGTGCGCGGGATGCGCCCCGTTGCAGCCCAGGAGGGCCGTGTCGGCGTTGATGCTCGCCAGCATGCCCGTGCCGAGCGGGTTGACCAGGGAGTGCTGCAGCGGACGCAGCGTCCCTCCGGTGACGATGATCGTGAACCGGGGGATCGCCCGCTCCAACTCCATGGCGATCGACAGGCCGTTGGTGAACACCACGACATCACGCAGGTCGGCGCGTTCGACAAGCGCCCGGGCCACGGCCATCGTCGTCGTTCCCGCGTCGAGGATCACGCTCTCTCCGGGGCTGATCATCTGCGCGGCGAGACGACCGATGCATGCTTTCTCCGCCCCGGCGGCGGTCGTGGCGTCCTCGAACGACGACTCGATCAGCCCACCTGCCCTGCTCGCCGACAGGCCGCCGGCGCGATGCGTAGCCAACGCTCCCCCGCGCACTCGCCGCAATCGCCCCTGCTTCTCCAACACATCGAGATCAGCGCGCGCCGTCACGCGGGAGATGCCGAACGTCTCCGCCAGATCACCGACGTGGACAAACCCACGCTCTTCGACCGTGGCGGCGATGCGCTCACGGCGTTCGTCGGCTGGTACTCCTTCAAGGTCCGTCACCATGGCGAGATATTGCGGAAACCTTCCGTAGCTTGTCAATAGAAAACTCAAAGCCAGGCAAGGTCGCACTATTCGTCCATGAATACCCGATTTGCACCTGCGGGCTCATCCCTTGCCATCATCAGAAGTTTCTGTTTGATCGCTGTTGACAAGGGATGGGTAGCCCACCAACGTTGGACGCCGACCCCAACAACGGAAGGGCAACACAGGTGGGCACACCTCTTGGAGCAACGGTGACCCTGCGCGTGGCCGACGGCGAACGCTGGTGGGGTGGAGCAGCCGCGGACGGCTATCAGATGCCCTTCACCGACGGCTACCGCGCCGACCTGCGCGACACGGGCGGCAACCAGGGAATGCCCGTGCTGCTGTCCAGCCACGGCCGATACGTCTGGTCGGAGCGGCCCTTCGCATTCGAGCTGACCGACGCCTCGCTCGTCATACGGACCGATCCGGCCGCAGGCGTGGTCATCGACGAAGGCCACGCGAACCTGGCGGGCGTGTACCGGCTCCTGGCCGAGGAACGGTTCCCGCCGGACGGCCGCGTGCCCGACCCGCTGCTGTTCACCGCCCCCCAGTACAACCTGTGGATCGAGACACTGTTCGCCCCCACGCAAGAAGGCGTCCTGCGCTACGCCCAGGCCGTCCTCGACCACGGCTTCCCGCCCGGTGTGCTGATGATCGACGATCGATGGCACGAGGACTACGGGACGTGGACCTTCCACAGCGGACGGTTCCCCGACCCGGCGGCGATGCTGGCCGAGCTGCACCGTATGGGCTTCAAGGTCATGGTCTGGCTGGTCCCGTACATCACCCCGGACTCCGAGGTCTTCAGGGAACTGCGCGACGCCGGTCTACTGATCCGCGACGGACGGGGCAAGATCGCCATCGGCGAATGGTGGAACGGCTACGGCGCCGCGCTCGACCTGCTCAACCCCGAGGCCCTGCACTGGCTGTCGCAAAGGCTCCGAGACCTGCGCCGACTCGGCGTCGACGGATACAAGTTCGACGGCGGCGAACCGCCGTTGTACGCATCGCTCGGCTGCCCTGACCCGCACGCCTACACCATCGCCTGGAACAGGTTCGGAGCCGCCTACCCCCTCAACGAGTTCAGGGACGCATGGCTGGCCGCGGGACTGCCCCTGGCCCAGCGCCAACGCGACAAGCACCACGCCTGGACCGGACGAGACGGACTGTCCAGTCTCATTCCGAACGCGCTCGCCCAGTCCCTGACCGGACACGCCTACACCTGCCCCGACATGATCGGCGGCGGCGAGTACACCTCGTTCACCAACGCCGACTTCGACGCCGAACTGTTCGTCCGCTATGCGCAGGCTTCGGCCCTGTTTCCCATGGTGCAGTTCTCCGCCGCCCCCTGGCGGATCCTGCCCGCCGGCCACCTGAGCCTCTGCCTGGAGGCCGCCAAGCTGCACGAGCGCCTCGGCCAGGAAATCCTCGCCCTGGCCAAGGAGTCGGCCCGCACCGGCGACCCGATCATGCGTCCGCTCGAATTCGACCACCCCGGACACGGCTACGCATCCATCACCGACCAGTTCCTCCTCGGCCCCGACATCCTCGTAGCTCCCGTACTGGTCAAGGGAGCGACCACACGCACCGTCGACATCCCACCCGGCACCTGGCGCGCCGACGACGGGCTCGAGTTCACCGGACCGACCACGGTGGAGATGGACGCCCCAATGGCACGACTGCCCTGGTTCCGCCGCATGGGGACGCCGTGAGAAACACTGGCGCACATGCCCGGACATGGCCGGGGCTTGCTGTCCTGGGCACGCTCTCCTGGACCACCGTCACCAACGACCCCGAGACGACAAGGACCGCCGGACTCCTGTGGCCGGCCGCCAGCGGCCATCAGCCCCGATATCCCAAGATCAGCCGCTAGGCTGACAATCCCTATCCAGCCAGCGTGCGGAGAACGACGGATGACGACAGGTGACGAGCCGTCAGGTCATCCAGCCAAAATCCAGCCACGGGACGCGCACGGGGGCGGCCCGAATCCGGGCCACCCCCGGCTGACCTGGTGGTTTGCTAATTCGCCAGATCCACGGTACTGCGTGGCCTATACATTGAACCGAACACCGGGTGCACAGTTTTGACCTGCGGAAACACCGGAAGGCCAGGCCGTATCCAGCCAGGATCCAGCCGCCGGAAACGGTGGGTTCGTGCCCCTGTTCACGCTGGAGCCACGGGCAGAGTGCACTCGACCGTGGGGGTGCCCGGCCCTAGGTCGTGTCCGCAATGTGGTTGGTGCGTTGGTTTGTTTGTGGTGCGTCGTCATGAGCTGACTGATCAGGCGTGGGCGGTGATCGAGCCGTTGCTGGCTCCTTCGCGGATGGGCCGTCCGGTGCGGGACCGCCGTCAGGTGGTCAACGGGATCTTGTTGGAAACTGTCCACCGGGGCGGCCTGGCGGGATCTGCCTGAACGCTACGGTCCGTGGAAAACGGTCTACGAACGCTTCCGGCGCTGGTCGGCCGACGGCACCTGGGACCGATTGCTGGCCCATGTCCAGCAGCGCTGTGATGCCGCCGGACCGGTCGACTGGAGTGTGGTGTGCGTGGACTCCACCACCGTGCGGGCTCATCAGCATGCGGCGGGGGCCCGAAAAAGGGGCAGTGCTGGCCGGGTGTGGCGATCGGCCGGTCCCGCGGCGGGCTGACCACGAAGATCCACCTGGCCTGCGACGGGCAGGGCCGGCCCCTGGCCTTCACCCTCATCGCCGGCAACGTGAACGACTGCACCCAGTTCGAGCAGGTCATGGCCCGCATCCGCATCCGGCGGCGCGGGCCGGGACGGCCCCGGACCCGGCCCGCACGCGTCGTGGCGGACAAGGGCTATTCCTCCGCGAAGATCCGCACCTACCTGCGCAGACGCGGCATCAAGGCCGCAATCCCGGAACGGATCGACCAGATCAACGGCCGCCTCCGACGCGGCGAAAGCCCCTGCCGACTCGACCGCACCGCCTACAGACACGGCAGCTGTAGTTCCGGTGCCTGTGCTGGTCAGCGAGCTGCAGGGGGCGGGTGCGGGCATGTGCACGGCCACCGTGATCATGAACGTTTGTGAGGGCGTATCAAGAGACGGTGGCCGTGGAGGTCACGATAGCCGGGCAGGCGTGGGCGGAGGCGTTCGGGGCGGCGATGGGTGCGATCGGCGGCTGCTTCGCGCGGCGTGAAGCACGCAAGACTGCCCAGGAGCTGACCGCCGGGTTGCTGCTGGAGTTGGACACCCGCAACTGCTGGACCCTGGCGGAGGCGCTCGGGCATCCGGGCCCGCATCGGCTGCAGCACCTGCTCTCCCGTGCCTGCTTCGACCACGACCAGGCGCGCGAGCAGGTCGCGAGGATGCTCATCGATCACCTCGCCGAAGAGGACGTGGTGCTGGTGGTGGACGAGACCGGGGACGTGAAGTCCTCGACCGGCTGCGTGGGCGCAGGTCGGCAGTACTCCGGCGCCCTGCGCGGGGTGGGTCTGTGTCAGGTCGCGGTGCACCTGGCGGTGGTCACGCCGACGACGCGGGTGATCATCGATCGGGCTCTGTACCTCCCGGCCGACTGGGCCGCCGACGGCGAACGGCGCGAGGCCGCCGGCGTCCCCGATGAAGTCGCCTTCGCCACCAAACCGCAACAGGCCGCACGGATGGTGGCCGACGCCTTGGCCGCCGGGGTGCGCGCTCGCTGGTTCGCCGCCGACGAGGTCTACTGCGGTCGTGAACTGCGCCTGGAGATCCGTCGGCTGGGGCTGGGCTATGCCGTCGGCGTTCCGGCCACCTACCCGGTGACCGACGGCGCCGGGCGCCGCTGGCAAGCACGTCAGCTGCTCAACAAGGTCCGCCCCGAACAGTGGATGCGCCGCCCGACCGGCGACGGCGCCAAGGGCCGACGCGAGTACGACTGGGCCTGGCTGGACATCCGCCCCGACGACACCCCCGACGAAACCGGGCAGCCGGACGGCACGAACGTGCTGGTCGCCCGCCGCCACCGCTACACCGGCGAGATCTCCTGCTACCGCTGCCACACCCCCAGCCCGGTCACCCTCGCCACCCTCGTGGAGATCATCTGCCGCCGCTGGAAGATCGAGGAGACCTTCCAGCTCGCGAAGGGCTTCACCGGCCTCGACCAGGGACAGGTCACCTGCTGGAACTCCTGGATGCGCTGGTCGCTGTTCTCCCTGATCGCCGCCGCCATCCTCACCTTGACGCTGCACACCACGATGCCCCGCACCCCCGCCGGCCGGCCACCACGACTCGTCCCGCTGACCTGCCCTGAACTCGTGCGCCTTCTACGCGCCTTCGTCCTGCCACCACCGGCTCACCACCACGAGCACACCCTCCGCTGGACCGCCTGGCGCCGACGCCACCAGGCCACCGCCCAAGCCTGCCACCAGCAACGACACCACCGTCACGACCAACCAAGATCGGAACTACAGCTGCAGTGTTAGGGTCTGTGGGGAGTCGCGATCAAGGTGTCGGTTGGAGGCTGTGAAGCCAGATGACGGTGCCGCGGAGGTGGAGGGCGACGAGGTAGCTGTCCGGCGTCTTGTCGTACCGGGCGGCGATCCCGCGCCACGCTTTGAGCTTGTTGATCAGGCGTTCGACGGTGTTGCGGTCCTTGTACAGGTCCGCATCGTGGGTGACCGGCCGTCCGCCGCGCCGTCC
>NZ_JCANTA010000005.1:0-399837 GCF_059570575.1 Streptomyces sp. CNX435
GCTGCGGTGAGCAGGCCGAACACCGTCAGGAAGAGCGCTGCGCCGGGGTCACGCCCACGCGTGGAAAATCTCATGACCTCTCCGGTGGCAGTGGAAGGAAACGCGGCGGCGCCTGCTGGCACATGGCTGACGACTGCAGCCCACCTCCGGAAACAGTGATTCCACGCCGTTCCGGGAGAGTTGCGCAGGAGATCCGGAATTCACCCGGGCGGCAACAACTCGGCGGTGGTGGACCGGCCGGCGTCGGTCAGCGTTCCCGTGCTCGTTGTGCGCGGGGGTACGACGAGACCACCGCCGCGTGCGTCGTGCCGTTCGCCGAGCGTGTCGCCGGTGCGCAGCTTCGGGTGGCCCCGGAATCGAGCGTCGTCGGGACAGGCGCCGAGTTCCGTAAGTACCGCGGTTACTCCGCGGTACGGGCGGGGCGCGGTGGCGTAGCGCGCGCTACAGCTTGCGCAGGGACAGCCGCTGGACCGTGTGGTCCGGGCTCTTGCGCAGGATGAGGGTGGCGCGTCCGCGGGTCGGGGCGATGTTCTGGCGCAGGTTGGGCTCGTTGATCGTGCGCCAGTTGCGCTCCCCGTACGCCATCGCCTCGGCCTCCGGCACCTCGGCGTAGCGGCGGAAGTACGACAGCGGGTTCTGGAACGCCGTCTCGCGCAGCTTGCGGAACCGCTCCGTGTACCAGCGCGCGATGTCCTCGGTGCGCGCGTCCACGTACACGCTGAAGTCGAAGAAGTCGGCGAGCGCGACGCGGGTGCGGCCGTCGCGGCCGGGGAGCGCGGGCTGCAGCACGTTGAGGCCCTCGACGATGAGGATGTCGGGGCGCTGCACCTTCAGGCGCTCACCGGGGACGATGTCGTAGGTGAGGTGGGAGTAGACGGGCGCGGTGACCTCGTCCTTCCCGGATTTCACGTCGGCGACGAAGCGGGTGAGCGCGCGGCGGTCGTACGACTCGGGGAAGCCCTTGCGCGACATCAGCCCGCGGGCTTCGAGCTCGGCGTTGGGCAGCAGGAACCCGTCGGTGGTGACCAGCTCCACGCGCGGGTGCTCGGGCCAGCGCGCGAGCAGCGCCTGCAGCAGCCGCGCGACGGTCGACTTGCCGGCGGCCACGCTGCCGGCGACGCCTATGACGAAGGGCGGGCCGGACTGCGGGCCGGCGGCGGCGCCGGGGCCGCCGAGGAAGGTGTTGACGGCGTGCCGAAGGCCGTGGGTGGCGCCGACGTAGAGGTTGAGCAGCCGGGAGAGCGGCAGGTAGACGTCCCGTACCTCGTCCAGGTCGATGACGTCCCCGAGGCCGCGCAGCCGCTCGACCTCTGCGGCGGACAGCGGCAGGGGGGTGCGGTCCCGCAGGGCGCTCCACTCGGCGCGGGAGAGGTCGACGTAGGGGGAGGGGCTGTGCGTGCTGGTCGGCGAGGCCACGGGGACATTGTGCGCGAGGGTGTGCCGCACCCCTAGCCGGGGTGGGGGCGGAGGGCTAGGGTCCGCATGCGTATTCGATTCTGGGGTTCTTGGGGGACGAGATGTCAGTACTGCACACCGTATGGCACCGAAGATCGAGCCGGCTCGCGGCGGCGGGGGCCGCTCGGGAGGAGTTCGCGGGCCGGGTCCGCGGCGACCTCGCGGCGGAGCTGCCGGACGAGGACCTGAGGGAGGACCTCGTCGAGTCGCTGGACCTGTACCGCATGGGCAGCAAGCCGCGGTGCGAGGAGGTGGAGTACCTGGAGCTGCTGCAGGAGGCGGTGGAGCGGATGGCGTGGTGCAGGTAGGTCCGCGGCCCCGGTCACCCCTCCGCGATGACGACGGCGGAGGCGATGCCGGCGTCGTGGCTGAGTGACACGTGCCAGCTGCGCACCCCCAGCTCGGCGGCCCGCGCGGCGACGGTGCCGCGTACGCGCAGATGGGGCCGCCCGTTGTCGTGCACGCACACCTCGGCGTCGTGCCAGTGCAGCCCGGGCGGCGCCCCCAGCGCCTTGGCCAGCGCCTCCTTCGCCGCGAACCGCACCGCCAGCGAAGCCACCCCCCGCCGCCCCCCGTCGGGCAGCACCTGCTCCGCGGGCAGGAACAACCGATCGAGCAACTCCGGCGTCCGCTCCAACGCGGCCCCGAACCGGTCCACCTCGGCGACGTCGATGCCGACTCCGACGATTCCGCTCATGCGCGGCAGGGTAACCGGTGGTGCTCCGCACCGTCCGGCCCACGTGCGGTGTTGCGGCGCTGGACCGGCCCGGCGGCCGAGTGGAGGATGGCCGGCATGAGTACGCCGCCCCAAGTAGCCCCCGAGATCCTGCACTTCTACGGCACCGCCTTCGACGAGGCCACCAGGCTGACGGGCACCGCCGACGGGCGGTTGGAGCTGGTGCGTACGCAGGAGTTGCTGCGGCGGCATCTGCCCGCGGCGCCCGCCGACGTGATCGACGTGGGCGGCGGGCCCGGGGTGCATGCCGCGTGGCTGGCCGGGGACGGGTACCGGGTGCACCTCGTGGACCCCGTGCCGCGGCACGTCGAGGCCGCCCTCGGCACCGGGGTCACCGCGGAGCTGGGCGATGCCTGGGCGCTGCCGGTGGCTGACGCTTCGTACGACGTGACGCTTGTCCTCGGACCGCTGTACCACCTGTTGGAGCGCGACGAACGGGACCGGGCCCTTGCCGAGGCGCGGCGCGTCACCCGGCCGGGGGGTCTCGTCGCGGCGGCGGCGATCGGGCGGTACGCCTCGGTCTTCGAGCACATCGCCACCACGCTGCTCACCGAGGACCGCGTGCACGACGCCGTACGCGACATCCTGGCCACCGGCCGCCACGAACCCGGCCGCAAGGGCTTCACCGCCGCCTACTTCCACACGGCGGCGGGTCTGGTGGCCGAACTGCGCGACGCGGGGCTGGGGGACGTGACCGTGTACGGGGTCGAGGGGCCGGGCTGGGGGCAGATGAAGGCCGTCGAGCAGCACACCGGGCGGCCGTTGCCGGCGGACCACCCCGCCTTCGAGGCGGCGCTGCGCGCGGCCCGCCTGGCGGAGCCGTACCCGGAGCTGCTGGCCGCCGCGTCGCACCTGCTGGCGGTCGCCCGGCGTTGACCACCCGGCTGCGGGGCTTCGCGGGGCGGGGGAGGATGGGGGGATGAGGACCGCGTACGGGGTGGAGACGGTGCGGAGTGCCGAGGCGGCGCTCATGGCGGAGTTGCCTGCGGGGGCGCTCATGCAGCGGGCCGCGGCGGGGCTGGCCGCCGCGGCGGCCGGGTTGCTGGGGCGGGTGTACGGGCGGCGGGTGGCGCTGCTGGTGGGGAGCGGGGACAACGGCGGGGACGCGCTGTACGCCGGTGCGCGGCTGGCGCGGCGCGGGGCGCGGGTGACGGCGCTGCTGCTCAGCCCGGAGCGTACGCACGAAGGCGGGCTCGCCGCCCTGTGGGCCGCCGGGGGGCGGGTCGTGCCTGTGGACGAGGGTGCGGAGGGGGCGGGGATTCTCTTCCTGCCCGGTGTGCTCGACCGCGTCGACCTCGTCCTCGACGGCATCGTCGGCATCGGCGGCTCCGGCGGCCTCCGCCCCACCGCCGCCGCACTCGTGCGCCTCGTCCGCGACACCGGCGCCCCCGTCCTCGCCGTCGACCTCCCCAGCGGCGTCGAGGCCGACACCGGGGAGGTACGGGGCGAGGCCGTGACCGCCGCCGCCACCGTCACCTTCGGTACGTACAAGCCCGGTCTGCTCGTCGACCCCGCCGCCGAGCGCGCCGGGGCGCTGCGGCTCGTGGACATCGGGCTCGGGCCGTACCTGCCCGCGGTGCCGGAGCTGGAAGCCCTGCAGCACGCCGATGTCGCCGCGCTGCTGCCGGCGCCGGGCGCCGAGAGCGACAAGTACCGGCGCGGCGTCGTCGGCGTCGTCGCCGGCTCCGAGAGGTACCCCGGCGCCGCCGTGCTCGCCGTCGGCGGGGCGCTGCGCGGTGGCGCGGGGGCGGTGCGGTACGTGGGGCCCGCGGCGCGGGCGGTCATCGCGCGGTATCCGGAGACCCTCGTGCACCCCGGGCCGCCGGGGAAGGCGGGCCGGGTCCAGGCGTGGGTCGTCGGGCCGGGGCTCGGGGACGGCCCGGGGGCGGTGGAGGTGCTGGAGCAGGTGCTGGCCGCCGACGTGCCGGTGCTGGTCGACGCCGACGGCCTGCGGCTGCTGGACCGGGCACGGGTACGGCGCCGGTCCGCCCCGACGCTGCTCACCCCGCACGCCGGGGAGGCCGCCGCGCTGCTGGGCGTGGACCGGGCGGAGGTGGAGTCGGGCCGGCTGGCGGCCGTACGGTCCCTGGCGGCGGCGTACGGCGCGACGACCCTGCTCAAGGGATCGACGACCCTGATCGCCGACCCACAAGATGTGCCCGTACGCGTCAACCCCACCGGCACCCCCTGGCTCGCCACCGCCGGCAGCGGCGACGTCCTCTCCGGCCTCACCGGCTCCCTCCTCGCCGCCGGCCTCGCCGCCCGCGACGCCGCCTCCGCCGGCGCGTACCTCCACGGCCTCGCCGCCCGCACCCTCGCCGCCGGCGCCCCGGCCACCGCCCACGAACTCCCCGACGCCCTCCCGGCCGTCTGGCGCGATGTCCGCGAGGCGGTGAGCGGGCAGCGGGTCGGCGGCTGACCCCGGCCCGCGCCCGTCCCGCCTCGCCGCAGCCGCAGGCGTCAGCGCGCAATGCGACACTGGCCACGATGACCGACTCGCCCCTCCGCGCCCGCGCGGAGATCGACCTCACCGCGTACGGCGCCAACATCCGCGCCCTGCGCGGCATCGCCCCGCGCGCCCAGTTCATGGCCGTCGTCAAGGCCGACGCCTACGGCCACGGCATGCTGCCCTGCGCCCGCGCCGCCCGCGCCGCGGGCGCCGAGTGGCTCGGCACCGCCACGCCGCACGAGGCCCTGGAGCTGCGCGCCGCCGGTGACCGCGGGCGGATCCTGTGCTGGCTGTGGACGCCCGGCGGGCCGTGGCGGCAGGCCGTCGAGGCGGATCTCGACATCGCCGTCAGCGGGCTGTGGGCGCTGCGCGAGCTGCTGCCCGCCGCGCGCGCCGCCGGGCGCACCGCGCGCGTGCAGCTCAAGGCCGACACCGGCCTCGGCCGCAACGGCTGCCTCGCCGCCGACTGGCCCGACCTGGTCGCCGCCGCCCGCGCCGCCGAGGCCGAGGGCGTCGTCGACGTCACCGGCGTCTGGTCGCACTTCGCCTGCGCCGACGAGCCCGGCCACCCCTCCGTCCGCCGCCAGCTCGACGCCTTCCGCGACGCCCTCGCCGTCGCCGAGCGCGCCGGGCTGCGCCCCGAGGTGCGGCACATGGCGAACTCGCCGGCCACGCTCACCCTCCCCGACGCCCACTTCGACCTCGTACGGCCCGGGATCTCGTCGTACGGGCTGTCGCCGAGCCCCGGGGTCGGCGTCCCGGCGGACTTCGGGCTGCGGCCCGTGATGGCGCTCAAGGCGTCGCTGGCGCAGGTCAAGGAGGCACCGGCCGGCCTGGGCATCTCGTACGGGCACCACTACGTCACCCCGGGCCGCACCACCCTCGCGCTCGTGGCGCTCGGCTACGCGGACGGCGTCCCGCGGCACGCGTCGGGCACAGGGCCGGTGCTGGTCGCCGGGAAGTGGCGGACTGTCGCCGGGCGGGTCGCGATGGACCAGTTCGTCGTGGACCTGGGCGGGGACGGGGCGGCGGTGGGCGACGAGGCGGTGCTGTTCGGGCCGGGGGACGGCGGCGAGCCGACGGCGGAGGACTGGGCGCGGGCGGCGGGGACGATCGGGTACGAGATCGTCACCCGGATCGGACCCCGCGTTCCGCGCGTGTACGTGGGCGGCGCGGGGGATGCCACCTCCATGGACACGCACACGGACACGGACAGGATCACGGACACGGACACGGAGCCGGAGACCGACGCCGAGACCGACGCCGAGACCGCCAAGCGCGCGGCGGGCGGCGCCGGCCCGCACCGGCCCGAGGCCCCCCATGGCTGACCCCGTCCCCACCCCCGTCCCCGTGCCCGGCGGCTGGGCCCGGGCCGGCCGGCGGGCCGGCATCGCCGGCGCCGCCATCGGCGTGCTCGCCGCCGGGGCCGCCGCCGGCGTGGCGGTGGAGCGGCTGGCGATGGGCCGCGGGGTACGCCGCCGGGCCCGGCAGGCGCTCGACGCGGCCGGCCCGTACGGGACCCTCCGCGGCACCTCCGGCACGGCCATCGCCGACGACGGCACCGAGCTGTACTACGAGGTCGAGGAGCCCGGCGACTTCCCGCCCGCGGCCCCCGGCGAAGCGGCCCCCGGCACAACGACCTCCGGCGCAACCGCCCCCGCCGCAACGGCCCCCGGCACCCCGGCCTCCCGCACCCCGGCCCCAGCCCCCGCCCTCCGCCGGCGGCGCCGCCGCTTCGCCGGCCGCCGCGACCCCGCCCCCCTCACCGTCGTCTTCTGCCACGGCTACTGCCTCACCCAGGACGTCTGGCACTTCCAGCGCGCCGCCCTCCGCGGTCGCGTCCGCGCCGTCTACTGGGACCAGCGCAGCCACGGCCGCTCCGCCCGCGGCGTCTCCCAGCTCGCCGGCGACGAGCCGATCACCATCGAGCAACTCGGCCGCGACCTCAAGGCCGTCGTCGACGCCGCCGCCCCCGAGGGCCCCCTGCTGCTCGTCGGGCACTCGATGGGCGGCATGACGGTCATGGCCTTCGCCGACCAGTTCCCCGACCTCGTACGCGACCGGGTGGCCGGCACCGCGTTCCTCGGCACCTCCGCGGGCGACCTCGGCCGGCTGACCTTCGGCCTGCCGGCGGCCGGCGCCTGGGCCGTACGGCACTTCGTGCCCGGCTTCCTCAGGGCGCTCGGCAGCCGGGCGGAGCTGGCCGAACGCGGCCGGCAGGCGACCGCCGACCTCTTCGCCGGGATCATCAAGCACTACTCCTTCGGCGCCGAAGGCGTGGACCCGGCCGTCGCGCGCTTCGCCGAACGGCTGCTGGAGAGCACGCCGATAGACGTCGTCGCCGAGTTCTACCCGGCGTTCGCCGCGCACGAGAAGGGCGAGGCGCTGGCGCTCTTCCGCGACCGCCCCGGCCTCGTCCTCGTCGGCGACCGCGACATGGTGACGCCCCCGGCGCACAGCGAGAAGATCGCGGCGCAGCTGCCCGACGCCGCGTACGAGGTCGTCGGGGACGCCGGGCACCTCGCCATGCTGGAGCGCCCCGATCGGGTGAACGAGGCGCTGGCCGCGCTGCTCGCGCGCGCGGGCGTGGCGGCGGGTGCGGGTGCGGGCCGGCAGGCCGGCGCGCGGCCGGGGGCGGGGTCCGTACGGCGCACGCGCGGCACGTCCCGCCGGACCCTCTAACATCCAGTGCCATGACCGCCGTGACCACCACCGCCGTCCAGCTGACCGTCGAGTCGCCCGAGCAGATGCAGGACCTGGGCCGCCGGCTGGCCGCCGGGCTGCGCGCCGGCGACCTCGTGCTGCTCACCGGGGCGCTGGGCGCGGGCAAGACGACGCTCGCGCGCGGGCTGGGGGCCGGGCTCGGGGTGCGGGGGGCGGTGACGTCGCCGACGTTCGTCATCGCGCGCGTGCACCCGTCGGTCTCGGGCGGGCCGCCGCTGGTCCACGTCGACGCCTACCGGCTGGGCGGCGGTCTTGAGGAGATGGAGGACCTCGACCTGGACGTGTCGCTGCCGGAGTCGGTCGTGGTGGTGGAGTGGGGCGAGGGCAAGGTCGAGGAGCTGGCCGAGGACCGGCTGCACGTCGTCATCGAACGAAGGACGGGGGACGCCGCCGGGCCCGCCGACCCGGAAGCCGCCGACGAGGCCGACGAAGCCGACGTACGGCACGTCACCCTCACCGGCGTCGGCGAGCGCTGGGCGCACGGCGCGCTGGCCGCGCTCGCCCGCGCCTGAACAGCAGTGCTGTACGTTCCGACAAATATGCCGACGCTCCGTCGGCATGTCGTTGCCCCAGGTCGGCGGGCGTGGTCCCATGGGCGTATGGCACCTGAGGAACACGGGCAGCGCCCCGCCGTGGGAGTGGCCGAGCTGCTCGCCGCCTGCGCGGCGGCCGAGGCGGTCTCGACGCCGCCCGCCCCCGAGCCCGAGGCGGTGGCAGAGCCCGAGGCAGTGGACGAGGCCGCGGAAGGGGCCCAGGCGGTGGCCCGGGAACGGGCGCCGGAGCAGCACGCCGCGTAGCACGAGCGCGCGTCCAGCCCTCCGCGGCCCGGGACATCTAGATGATGCATGAGGCGGCGGCGGCCCCCGCTACTTCACGACCGCGACCTCGACGCCCACCGTCGCAAAGCGCCACAGCGCCTTGCCGTTCGCCCGCGACGAGCGCACACCGCCCGTCTTCTCCTGCCCGTCCGGGTCCGGCCGGGAGCCGTCGAGCGCGGCGCTGAACCCTATGACGGTGCCCTCGGTCTCCGTGAACACCACCACGTGCTCCACCGGCACCCCGTCCGAGCCGGTGATCTGCTTCGACCGCGAGGTCACGCTGTACCTGCCGGGCGGCGGGTCGACGCTGCTCGGCATCACCTTGTACGTCCGCAGGATCGAGTCGTCCTCGCCGACGAGCCACACGCGCCGGTCCTTCAACCGGTACACCACCCGCAGCCCCTTGCCCGAGCGGGCGGGCACCTTGAGGGCCTCCTCCTTCGCCTTCGACGGCTCGGGGCTGGCGACGCCCGGGCGCTCGCGGGCCAGGGAGTCGGGGGCGTTGGCGTTGGCCTGGTAGGCGAGGAAGGCGACCACGCCCAGGGCGGCGGCGGTCAGCCCGGCCACGAATTTCCCGCTGCCTGCCACGCGGTACGCCCCTTCCGGTACGGCGGCCGTACGACCGCTCTGCCGAAGCCCTGCTCCCGTCCTGCCCGGTGCCGGCCTGCCCTGTTCGGCCCCGCTGCTCCGCCCGACGGTAGCACCCGCCCCGGCACCCCCCGGCGCTCCCCGGGACGGCCGCGGCCGGAGTCACCGGCCCGGCGGACGCGCTCCGGGCACCCCTCCCGCGCGACTACCCTGAAGGCGTGCTGCTCGCCATGGACACCGCCACCCCCGCCGTCACCGTCGCGCTCCACGACGGCGCCCCCGCGTCGCCCGCGCTCGCCGAGTCGCACCAGGTCGACGCCCGGCGCCACGGCGAGCTGCTGCTGCCCGCCGTCGAGCGCGTGCTCGCCGCGGCCGGGCGGGACCTCGGCGAGCTGACCGCCGTCGTCGTCGGCGTCGGGCCCGGTCCGTACACCGGACTGCGGGTGGGGCTGGTGACCGCCGAGGTGTTCGGCATGACGCTGGGCATCCCCGTGTACGGGGTCTGCACGCTGGACGGCATCGCCTACGCCGCCGCGCGCGACGGCCTCGGTGACGTCGGCGGCGCCGGTGGCGCGGACGGCGTGGACGGCGTGGACGGCATCGAGGGCCCGTTCGTCGTGGCCACCGACGCCCGCCGCAAGGAGGTGTACTGGGCCCGCTACGCGGACGCCCGCACCCGCCTCACCGAGCCGGCCGTCGACCGGCCCGCCGCCGTCGCCGAGCAGGTCGCCGGGCTGCCCGCCGCCGGGGCGGGCGCGGAGCTGTACCCCGGCGTCTTCCCCGACGCCCGCCCGCCGGCGCACCAGCGCGCCGCCGCCCTCGCCGCGCTGGCCGCCGAGCGGCTCGCGGCGGGCGGCGCCGGGCTGCTGCCGCCCCGCCCGCTGTACCTGCGCCGGCCGGACGCGCAGGTCCCGGCCGCGTACAAGGCGGTCACCCCGCGATGACCGCGAGCACGACCCCGTACCCGATCCCGCGCGAGGCGCAGTGCGAGACCTCGTGCGAGACGCCGTGCGAGGCCCCGCGCGAGACCCCGTACGAGAGCGGCCCCCGCCCATGAACGCCGTCTCCCTGCGCGAGATGCGGTGGTGGGACATCGACCCCGTGCTCGCCCTCGAACGGGACACCTTCCCCGAAGACGCCTGGTCCCCCGCCATGTTCTGGTCCGAGCTGGCCTACGCCCGCGGCCCCGGCGCCACCCGCGCCTACGTCGTCGCCGAGGACGCCGCCGGCCGCGTCGTCGGCTACGGCGGCCTCGCCGCCGCCGACGGCACCGGCGACGTCCAGACCATCGCCGCCGCCCGCGACCACTGGGGCACCGGCCTCGGCCCCCGCCTGCTGGAGGCCCTGCTCGCCGCCGCCCGCCGCTTCGGCTGCCGCGAGGTGCTGCTGGAGGTGCGCGTCGACAACGGCCGCGCCCAGCGCCTCTACGAGCGCCACGGCTTCGCCGCGATCGGCGTCCGGCGCGGCTACTACCAGCCCGGAAACGTAGACGCGCTCGTCATGCGCCGTACCGAGAAAGAGTGACGCCCCCCATGGCTGACGAACCCCTGGTGCTCGGCATCGAGACGTCCTGCGACGAGACCGGCGTCGGGATCGTCCGCGGGCACACGCTGCTCGCCGACGCCATCGCGTCCAGCGTCGACGCGCACGCCCGCTTCGGCGGCGTGGTGCCCGAGGTGGCGAGCCGGGCGCACCTGGAGGCGATGGTGCCGACCATCGAGCGGGCGCTGCGCGACGCCGGGGTCGCGGCCCGCGACCTGGACGCGGTCGCGGTGACGGCGGGGCCCGGGCTCTCGGGGGCGCTGCTGGTCGGGGTGGCGGCGGCCAAGGCGTACGCGTATGCGCTCGGCAAGCCGCTCTACGGCGTGAACCACCTCGCCTCGCACATCGCCGTCGACCAGCTCGAACACGGCGCGCTGCCCGAGCCGACGATGGCCCTGCTCGTCTCCGGCGGCCACTCCTCGCTGCTGCTGTCCGCCGACATCACCTCGGACGTACGCCCCCTCGGCGCGACCATCGACGACGCGGCGGGCGAGGCGTTCGACAAGGTCGCCCGCGTGCTGGGACTCGGCTTCCCGGGCGGCCCGTTCATCGACAAGGCGGCGCGCGACGGCGACCCGGCCGCGATCCGCTTCCCGCGCGGCCTGACGGGCCCGCGCGACCCGCTGTACGACTTCTCCTTCTCCGGTCTGAAGACCTCCGTCGCCCGCTGGGTGGAGGCCAGGCGCGCGGCGGGGGAGGAGGTGCCGGTGGCGGATGTGGCGGCGTCGTTCCAGGAGTCGGTCGCGGACGTGCTGACGCGCAAGGCGGTACGGGCCTGCCGGGACAGCGGCGTCGGCCACCTGATGATCGGCGGCGGCGTGGCGGCGAACTCGCGGCTGCGGGCGATGGCGCAGCGGCGCTGCGAGGACGCGGGGATCGTGCTGCGGGTGCCGCGGATGAAGCTCTGTACGGATAACGGCGCGATGGTCGCGGCGCTGGGCGCGGAGATGGTGGCGCGGGGGCGGGCGGTGTCGGACTGGGAGCTGTCGGCGGACTCGTCGCTGCCGGTGACGGAGACGCACGTACCGGGGCGCGAGCACGGGCACGACCACGACCACGATCACGTGCACGAACTGGCGAAGGAGAATCTCTACTCGTGACCGTCGCGTTGATGTGGGAGGCCAAGGCGGTGCCGGGCCGGGCCGCCGAACTGCTGGCGTGGGCCCGCGCGCAGGCGCTGCCGGCCGAGCCGCTGCGCCGCGAGACGTTCACCGCGCCGGGCGAGCGGGTGCTCGTCATCACCTGGTGGGACGCGCTCTACGACGCGGAGCTGCCCGAGCTGCCGGCCCCCGACGACGCCGGGCTGCTGGCCCGCCCGGCGCACCGCTGGCGGTTCACGTCGCTGGGCCCGGACGGCCCAGCAGCACCGTAGGGGCGCCGGCGACGCGGGTCAGGAAGACGGTGCAGGACACCGCGGGCGGGCCGCTGAGCTTCAGCTTCCGCCGCAGCTCCGCGGGCTCCACGGCGGAGCCGCGCTTCTTGACCGTGACGCTGCCGACGCCGCGTTCGCGCAGCAGGGCGCGGAGCTTCTTGACGCTGAAGGGGAGCACGTCGGTGATCTCGTACGCGGTGGCGTACGGGGTCGGCGCCAGGTCGTCCGCCGTGACATAGGCGATGGTCGGGTCCAGCAGCCGCCCGCCGACCTGCGCCGCCACCTCGGCGACGAGGTGGGCGCGGATGACGGCGCCGTCCGGCTCGTACAGGTAGCGCCCGACGGGCCCGGGCGCCGGGTCGGGCAGGCCGCGGCCGGTGAGCGTGACGCCGGCGGGCAGCAGGGTCGCGCGCCGGGCGCCGGGGGAGATGGCGGCAAGGGAGACGGCGGCAGGGGAGACGGTCGCAGGGGAGACGGCGTCACGGGAGACGGCGTCGGGGGCAGCGCCGAACCAGAGCACGGCCTCCTTCACGTCGCCGGCGTCGGAGACCCATTCCGCCTCGGCGGCGTCCGGCACCGCCTCGTGCGGGATGCCGGGGGCGACCTTCAGCGCGGCGTGCGAGACGCGGCCGGCGACCTCGACGGCCCAGGAGAGCGGCGGCGAGTACGCCTCGGGGTCGAAGACCCGCCCGCGCCCGGCACCCCCTCCGATCCGGCGAGCCGGATCGACGAATACCGCGTCATACCCGGAGATGTCCACGTCCCCGACCTCCGCGCACCGTACGTCGACCAGCTCCGCGAGCCCCAGCGCCGCCGCGTTGGCCCGCGCGGCGGCTGCCGCCGCCGGGTGCCGGTCGACGGCGAGCACGGCGATCCCGGCCCGCGCCAGCGCCACCGCGTCGCCGCCGATGCCGCAGCACAGGTCGGCCACCCGGCCGACGCCGAGCGCCGCGAACCGGGCCGCGCGGTGCGCCGCCACCGTCGTACGGGTCGCCTGCTCGACGCCGTCGGGGGTGAAGTACATCCGCTCCGCGTCCGCCCCGAACTTCGCCGCCGCCCGCTGCCGCAGCCGGGCCTGCCCGAGCGCGGCGGAGACCAGCGGGGCGGGGTGGTCGCGGCGGAGCCGGGTGGCGAGGGCCAGTTCGTCGGCGGGGTCGTGGTCGCGCAGCTCGGCGAGGAGGGCCTGGCCTTCGGGGGCGAGGAGGGCGGCGAGGGGGTCGTCGGAGGCGTCGGGGCCGTGCATGCGCCCATTGTTCCGCCATGCGGGCTCCCGTGCGGCGTGGCGGCGTGACACTCCGGTCCGCGCTGGGAGGATGCGGGCTTAGGAAACTAATACGACAAAAGGGTAAAATGCTCTCACGTCCAACCCTCCGCGCGGGCCTCCTCGCCCTGTCCGCCACCGCCCTCCTCGCCACCACCCTCCTCACCTCCGCCTGCTCCTCCGGGACCGCGGGCCGCCCCGCCGACCACCCCCGCCCCCTCACCCAGGACGCCAAGCCCGCCGTCGCCGGCGGCCTCGCCGCCGCCCCCGCCCGCGCGCTCGCCCGCACCGCGCGGCACCAGCAGCGCGTCCACGCCCGGCGGCTCGCCGCCGCGCGCACCTGGGGCTTGACCGGCGTCCCGCTGCTGCCGCCCGCCCCGCCGCGTACCAAGCCCGCGCTCGCCACCGAACCCGGTTTCGAGACCGACGCCGGCGGCCCCGGCCTGCCGCCCGTCATCACCAGGGTCCCGACCGACGACCGGGTGATCTTCCTGACCATCGACGACGGCTACCGCAAGGACCCCGAGCTGCTGCGCATGCTGCGCGAACTGGACATCCCCGTCAGCGCCTTCCTCGCCGACGAGGCCGCGAACGACGACTACGCCTACTTCCGCGCCCTACGCGACCTCGGCACCACCGTCAACAACCACACCCTCCACCACCCCAACCTGCGCGAACTGCCCTACGCGGCGCAGCGCGAGGAGATCTGCGGCCAACAGCGCGTCCTGAAGCGCGAGATGGGCGCCACCCCGCGGATCTTCCGTCCGCCGTACGGCAACTACAACGGCGACACCCTGCGCGCGGCGAAGGACTGCGGCATCGACCTCGTACCGCTGTGGCAGCAGGAGGCGTTCCCCGGCCGCTGGACGCACTCCCGCGCGGACACCGCGTTCCACCCCGGCGATATCGTGCTCACCCACTTCGAAGGCCCTTCAGAATTCGGCGGCACGATGGCCGATGTCCTCCGTACGGTGCTCCGTAAGGCGAACGACGAGGGCTTCGCCGTTGCCCGGTTGGAGGACTACGTATGAGGCGCAGCCGCGCCGGCCGCCGGCGGTTGTCCGCCGCCGCGATAGCCGCCCTCTGTCTGCTGGCGCTCACCGCCTGCGCGGACGCCGCCCGGCCGACGGAGGAGTGGTTCCCGGAGAGCGCCGGCGAGTCCGGGAACGTGCCCGACGCGGCGGCGGACGGGGGCGCGCGGCCGGACGGCAAGCCGGGCGCGCGGCACGCGGGGCGTACGCCGCGCGCGCTGCCCGGCGACGGAGGCGCCGGAGGCGAAGCAGGCGGCCGGGAAGGCGAGGCCGGCCGGGACGCCGGGGCCGATCGCGCCGCCGCCCCCGGGGCGTACCGCCGCTGGGGCCTCGACCGCCCCCTCGACCCGCCGCCCGAGCCGCCCGTGAGCCGTCCGGTGCGGCCGGAACGCTCCGGGCCGCCGGCCGTGGTGGACCGGGTGCCGACGCGGGACAAGGTCGTCTTCCTCACGATCGACGACGGCTGGGAGAAGGACCCGGAGCTGATCGACATGGCGGCGGACCTGCGGCTGCCGCTCAGCATGTTCCTTTCGGACTCCGCAGTCCGGGGAGGTGCGGGCGAGGGCTACGGGTACTTCGACGAACTGCGGCGCGTCGGCGGCTCCGTCCACGGCCACACCCTCACCCACCCCGACCTCACCGCCCTGCCGTACGCCGCGCAGCGCCACCAGATCTGCGGCCAGCAGCAGCGCGTCGCGGACCGCTTCGGCGTCCGCCCGACGCTCTTCCGCCCGCCCTACGGCGAGTACGACGCGGCGACGCTGCGGGCCGCCGCCTCCTGCGGCGTACGGGCGATGCCGCTGTGGCGGGTGGAGATGAAGGCCGGCGGGCTGGAGTACCGCAGCGGCGACCGGCTGCGCCCCGGCGACATCGTGCTGGCGCACTTCCGGGGGCCGGACCAGCAGGGCGGGCGGACGATGACGGACGTGCTGGCGGAGCTGGTGCGGGAGATCCAGCGGCAGGGGTTCACGGTTGCCCGGCTGGAGGATTACCTGTGACGCGGGCGGGGGTGCGGCGCGTACCGACGTACGGTCGGACGGTGGGCGGTGCGGGTGGCAATCTGGCACTCGGCTTGACCGAGTGCTAAAGGGCGGCATAACCTCGGCTCTGGCACTCCCCGAGGGAGAGTGCCAACACAGCGACGAGGCGGATCCGGCACCCGCGACGACGGATCCTCCAGGGTCGCCACCCCAGACATTCAACCCCGCGAGATCTCCGAAGGGGGAGGTCGGATCGTGACGACCGCCAGCACCAAGGTTGCCATCAAGCCGCTTGAGGACCGCATCGTGGTCCAGCCGCTCGACGCCGAGGAGACCACGGCCTCGGGCCTGGTCATCCCGGACACCGCCAAGGAGAAGCCCCAGGAGGGCGTCGTCCTGGCCGTCGGCCCGGGCCGATTCGAGGACGGCAACCGGCTGCCGCTCGACGTCTCCGTCGGTGACGTCGTTCTCTACAGCAAGTACGGCGGGACCGAGGTGAAGTACAACAACGAGGACTACCTCGTCCTCTCTGCCCGCGACGTGCTCGCGATCATCGAGAAGTAACGGGGCGCTCCCGCTTCTTCCGCAACCCAGGCCGCGCCCCGGATCCGTTCGCCGAGCAGGACATATCGAAACGGGCCGGGGCGTCGGCGCTCCCTACGGCGCCCTTTGAGAGGACCCACGTTTCATGGCGAAGACTCTGAAGTTCGACGAGGACGCCCGCCGCGCTCTGGAGCGCGGTGTGGACAAGCTCGCCGACACCGTGAAGGTGACGATCGGCCCCCGCGGCCGCAATGTCGTCATCGACAAGAAGTTCGGCGCCCCGACCATCACCAACGACGGCGTGACCATCGCCCGTGAGATCGAGGTCGAGGACCCGTACGAGAACCTCGGCGTGCAGTTGGTGAAGGAGGTGGCGACCAAGACCAACGACATCGCGGGCGACGGCACCACCACCGCCACCGTGCTGGCCCAGGCGCTGGTCCGCGAGGGCCTGCGCAACGTGGCCGCCGGCGCCTCCCCCTCCGCGCTCAAGCGCGGCATCGACGCCGCCGTCGCGGCCATCTCCGACGAGCTGCTGAAGGCCGCCAGCCCGATCGACTCCAAGTCCGACATCGCCGCGGTCGCCGCGCTGTCCGCCCAGGACGAGCAGGTGGGCCAGCTCATCGGCGAGGCCATGGACAAGGTCGGCAAGGACGGGGTCATCACCGTCGAGGAGTCCAACACCTTCGGCCTGGAGCTGGACTTCACCGAGGGCATGGCCTTCGACAAGGGCTACCTGTCGCACTACATGGTGACCGACCAGGACCGTATGGAGGCGGTGCTGGAGGACCCGTACATCCTCATCCACCAGGGCAAGATCTCCTCCATCCAGGACCTGCTGCCGCTGCTGGAGAAGGTCATGCAGGCGGGCTCGGCGAAGCCGCTGCTGATCGTCGCCGAGGACGTGGAGGGCGAGGCGCTGTCCACCCTCGTCGTCAACAAGATCCGCGGCACCTTCAACTCCGTCGCGGTCAAGGCCCCCGGCTTCGGCGACCGCCGCAAGGCGATGCTCGGCGACATGGCCACCCTCACCGGCGGCACCGTGGTCTCCGAGGAGGTCGGCCTCAAACTGGACCAGGTGGGCCTGGAGGTGCTGGGCACCGCGCGCCGCGTCGTCGTCACCAAGGACGACACGACGATCGTCGACGGCGCCGGGAAGTCCGACGAGGTCGCCGGCCGGATCGCGCAGATCAAGGCCGAGATCGACGCCACGGACTCCGACTGGGACCGCGAGAAGCTGCAGGAGCGGCTGGCGAAGCTGGCCGGCGGCGTGTGCGTCATCCGGGTCGGCGCGGCCACCGAGGTCGAGCTGAAGGAGAAGAAGCACCGCCTGGAGGACGCGATCTCCGCCACCCGCGCGGCGGTCGAGGAGGGCATCGTCTCCGGCGGCGGCTCGGCGCTCGTGCACGCCGCGAAGGTGCTGGAGGGCGGCCTGGACCTCACCGGCGACGAGGCCACCGGCGTGGCGGTCGTGCGCCGCGCGGTGGTCGAGCCGCTGCGGTGGATCGCGGAGAACGCGGGCCTGGAGGGGTACGTCATCACCTCCAAGGTCGCCGAGCTGACGGCGGGTCAGGGCTTCAACGCCGCCACCGGCGAGTACGGGGACCTGGTGAAGGCCGGCGTCATCGACCCGGTGAAGGTGACCCGCTCGGCGCTGGAGAACGCGGCGTCGATCGCCTCGCTGCTGCTGACCACGGAGAGCGCCGTGGTGGAGAAGCCGGAGCCGGAGGAGGACCAGGGCCACAGCCACGGCCACGGTCACTCGCACTGACCTCTGGTCGGAGCCGCGGGTCACGGACCCGGGCATGGTGCACGTCAGGGCGCCGTCCCCGTACGAGTGCGTACGGGGACGGCGCCCTGCGGCGTGTGTGTGGGCGCGACCGCCCGGCCTACGGCCGGAGGTCGGGGCCCGCCGTGGCGGAGCCGCGCGGTGCGGGGGTCTCGGGGGTCTTGGGGGTCTCGGGGGTGGAGCCCCCGAGCTTCGGGACGGGACGGGGCTCTCTCCCGCCGGTCACCGGGGTCCGTACTTGCGCCCGGCGCCGGAGGAGACCCGGCCGAGCAGGCCGCGGGGCACCAGCTTCGCCGCCCCCATCAGCGCCTTGTACCGCGGGTCCGGGATCGACAGCGTCCGCCCCCTCCTCAGGTCCCGTAGCCCCTCCGCCACCACCCGGTCCGCGTCCAGCCACATCCACCCCGGGATGTTGTCCGTCCCCATCCCCGCCCGCTCGTGGAACTCCGTCCGTACGAGCCCCGGGCACAGCGCCATCAGCCGCACCCCGCTGCCCGCCAGGTCGCGCGCCACGCCCTGCGTGAACTGCACGACCCACGACTTGCTCGCCCCGTACGTCCCGCGCGGCACGAACGCCGCCACCGACGCGACGTTGACCACCGCCCCGCGCGACCGCTCCCGCATCGCCGCCGCCGCGGCCGTCGTCAGCCGCAGCACCGCCTCGCAGTGCACCTTCAGCATCGTCAGCTCGTCTGCGAGCGTCACCTGCAGAAAGCGCCCCTTCAGCCCGAAGCCCGCGTTGTTGACCAGCAGGTCGACCGGCCGGTCCGCGTCCCCGAGGCGCTTCTCCACCGCCGTGATGCCCTCCTCCGTGGCCAGGTCCGCGGGCAGCGCGGACGCCTCGATGCCGTGCCGTTCGTGCAGCTCGGCGGCCTGCTCCCGCAGCCGCTCCGCCGTTCTGGCGACGAGCACCAGGTCGTGTCCGGAGGCGGCCAGGCGGCGCGCGAAGGCGGCGCCGAGGCCGGCCGTCGAACCCGTAATCAGCGCAGTGGTCATGTCGGCACGCTAGCGGGCCGCTCAGTGCCCGGGTATGCCCTCTGCCCCCGCCGCGCGGGCCGCCGCCTTGCGGGCCTTCTTCAGGGACTCCGGATGCAGCGCGTCGGCGGCGGCGAGGAGCCGGGGCAGCAGCTCCCGCTCCAGGGTGTGCGCGCGGAACCAGAAGGCGGCCGTCACCTCGTGGTCCGGGCGGTGCTCGACGCGGACCTCGTCCCCCGCGCGTATCTCCCCGGGCTCGACGACCCGCAGGTACGCGCCCGCCCGCGCCGCCTGCGTGAAGCGCTTGACCCAGCCCCGCTCGCCGAGCCAGCCGGCGAACGTACTGCAGGGGATGCGCGAGCTGGTGACCTCCAGCAGCAGGTCGGGGCCGATCCGCCAGCGCTCGCCGATGCGCGCGCCGCAGACGTCGACGCCGGCGGTGGTCAGGTTCTCGCCGAAGACGCCGTTCGGCAGCTGGCGGCCGAGTTCGGCGCCCCAGACGTCGAGGTCTTCGCGCGCGAACGCGTACACCGCCTGGTACGTGCCCCCGTGGTGGCGCAGGTCGCCGATGACGTCGCCGACGAGGCCGCTGCCGCCGACGCCCTCGGGGCCGGGCTCCTCGACGCGCACGGGCCCGTCGGCCGGCCGTTTGTCGATGCCGGTGACGAAGTCGGGGGCGTCGGTGATCTCGGGGGCGGTCTGCGGGCGGGCGAGGTTCACGGAGAGCACCTGCATGCCCCCGACGGTAACCGGCCCCTCTGACAACGCTCAAAGGACTTTCCGGGCCGGTGGTGGCGCTGCTGCCTGCTGCCCGGGTAGCGCGGCGCCTCAGTTGTGGGGTGGGGGCGCCGATGCCGGCGTCCGGTGCCGGGCCCGGCCCAGCAGTTCTTCGCGTTCGTCCTCCGTCAGCCCGCCCCACACGCCGTACGGCTCACGAACCGTCAGCGCGTGCGCCGCGCACTCCGCGCGCACGGGGCAGCGCATGCACACCTCTTTGGCGGATGCTTCCCGTGCGCTGCGGGCGGCGCCCCGCTCCCCTTCCGGGTGAAAGAACAACGAACTGTCGACACCGCGGCACGCTGCGATGAGCTGCCAGTCCCACAGATCGGCGTTCGGCCCCGGCAGCCGGGAGAAATCAGCCATTTTGCATCACCTTGGAAGCGCCCTGGAAGACACCTAACGGTCGTGACACTACCTCTCTGCGCATACCTGATGTAAATAGTACTCATAGTGAAAATAGAGAATAGCTGATCAGAGCGGTGCGAATTGGTGTATTCGAGTTATGACGCGGCGCGGCGCGGCGACTCCTACTCGGTGACCGATTCATCACGTAGAGTGGCGAGGAGTGTGGCCCAGGTCCCCGTGGCGACAGCCGTCGCAACAGGTGCCAGGAGCCCCCGTAACTCTTTCGGGTGACCGTCGTTGAGAGTGCGGAAGCGGTTGACTGCGAGTGCGTTCGTCCCGGGCGCGCCCGATCGGCGGTCGACCGCCGAAGGTGACGATACGTACCAGCCCTGGAGGCTCAAGGTGACGCGCATCAGCTCCGGAGGGCGGCCATGACATCCGTCCTCGTTTGCGACGACTCCCCACTCGCCCGAGAGGCGCTGCGCCGCGCGGTTGCGACCGTGCCCGGCGTCGAGCGCGTGACGACGGCGGCTAACGGCGAGGAAGTGCTCCGCCGCTGGGGTGCCGATCGTTCGGACCTGATTCTGATGGACGTACGGATGCCCGGCCTCGGCGGCGTCGAGACCGTGCGCCGGCTGCTCTCCGCCGACCCGGGGGCGCGGATCATCATGCTGACCGTGGCCGAGGACCTCGACGGCGTGGCCCTCGCGGTCGCCGCCGGCGCCCGCGGCTATCTGCACAAGGACGCCTCCCGCGCCGAGTTGCGGGCCACCGTCACGCAGGCCCTCGCCGACCCGACGTGGCGGCTCGCGCCGCGGCGGCTGCGCTCCACCGAGATGGGGGCCGCGCCGACGCTCACGGCGCGCGAGATCCAGGTGCTCGAAGGCATGAGCCACGGGCGGTCCAACGCCGAGATCGGCCGCGAGCTGTTCCTCTCCGAGGACACCGTGAAGACGCACGCGCGCAGGCTTTTCAAAAAGCTCGGCGCGTCCGACCGGGCGCACGCCGTGGCGCTCGGGTTCCGCTGGGGTCTCGTACGCTGACCTGCCGCGCATCCGCCGCGCCGGGGCCCAGCGCCCCGGGCCGGCGCACCCGCCCCGTACGCGGCGGCGGGCCCGCGGACGGGGGCCGCGGGCCGCGGGGCGACCCGGTTTCGCGCGCGAAGGCGCATGCTTGAGGCATGGGTTCTTCGGAGCGACGCGCATCGGGCACAGCGGAATCCCGGACGGGGGCGGCGAAGGGAGGGCGCTTGTGGTGACTGTCCGCGCAGTTGCGCATAACGCTTCGGTCTACAACGACGGCCGCGATGCCGCGGAACGTTCGACGGCGAGGCACCATGGACGGATGCGCGGCAACGAGACCACTGTGTCCCAGACGGCCGAAAGGCCGGTCGAGATCAGGGGACTCGTCCAGCTCGCGGCCGAGGGGGACGAGCGCGCGACGCATGACCTGCTGGCCCACGTGCATCCGTTGGCGCTCCGCTATGTCCGCACCCGGCTGCACCGGTTGCCGGGCGACGCACGGCACTTCGTCGACGATCTCGCGCAGGAGGTCTGCATCGCGGTGCTCTGCGCGCTCCCGCGCTACCGCGACACCGGCCGCCCCTTCGAGGCGTTCGTCTTCGCCATCGCCGCGCACAAGGTCGCGGACCTGCAGCGGGCCGCGATGCGCGGCCCCGGCTCCACCGCCGTGCCGTCCGACGAGATGCCGGAGCGCCCGGACGACTCGCTGGGGCCCGAGGAGCAGGCGCTGCTGAGCAGCGACGCGGAGTGGGCGAAGCAGCTGCTGGCGAGCCTGCCGGCGAACCAGCGGGAGCTGCTGCTGCTGCGGGTGGCGGCGGGCTTCAGCGCGGAGGAGACGGGGCGGATCCTCGGTATGACGCCGGGCGCGGTGCGGGTGGCGCAGCACCGGGCGCTGAGCAGGCTGCGGGCGCTGGCGCGCCAGTAGGGGCGGGTCGTACGCGGCGCCAGCGCGGGCCCCCGCACGCGACGTAGCCGACCGTACGCACCGCTACGCACCCGTACGCACCGTGCGCGTCGCTGTGCTGGTCCGTACGGTCCGTACGGTCCGTAGACCCTCCGGCCTCCGGACTTCGTACCTTCGCACGCCGGTCACCAGCCCCGTTACGGACCCGACCCGCGCGCCGTTACCATGGTCAGTCCCATCGGGCAAGACCCACCGGAAGGGTGTCATGACAGAGCGCGCCGCCGACGTCCCTGACAAGTTCGCCACCATCGGGCTCACCTTCGACGACGTGCTGCTGCTGCCCGGCGCCGCCGACATGGCCCCGGGTGAGATCGACACCGCCAGCCACGTGTCGCGGAACGTCAGGGTGAACATCCCGCTGCTCTCCGCCGCCATGGACCGGGTCACCGAGTCCCGGATGGCCATCGCCATGGCCCGCCAGGGCGGCGTCGGCGTGCTGCACCGCAACCTCTCCATCGAGGACCAGGCCAAGAAGGTCGACCAGGTCAAGCGCTCCGAGTCCGGCATGGTCGCCGACCCGATCACCATCCGCCCCGACGCCACCCTCGCCGAGGCGGACGCGCTCTGCGGCCGGTTCCGTATCAGCGGCGTACCGGTGACCGACGAGGGCGGCAGGCTCGTCGGCATCGTCACCAACCGCGACATGGCCTTCGAGCCCGACCGCAGCGTCGAGGTGCGCTCGATCATGACGCCGATGCCGCTGGTCACCGGCCATGTCGGGATCTCCGGCGCGGAGGCCATGGACCTGCTGCGCCGGCACAAGATCGAGAAGCTGCCGCTGGTCGACGACCGGGACGTGCTCAAGGGCCTCATCACGGTCAAGGACTTCGTCAAGGCCGAGAAGTACCCGAACGCCGCCAAGGACGGCGAGGGCCGGCTGATCGTCGGCGCGGCGGTCGGCGTCGCCGGGGACGCCTACGACCGGGCGCAGGCGCTCGTCGAGGCGGGCGCCGACTTCATCGTCGTGGACACCGCGCACGGCCACTCGCGGCTCGTCGCCGACATGGCCGCGAAGATCAAGTCGAACGCGGCGGTCGACGTCGTCGCCGGCAACGTCGCCACCCGCGACGCCGCCCAGGCGCTGGTCGACGCGGGCGTCGACGGCATCAAGGTCGGCGTGGGACCGGGCTCCATCTGTACGACCCGCGTGGTCGCCGGCGTCGGCGTCCCCCAGGTCACCGCGATCTACGAGGCCGCGCTCGCGGCCCGGGACGCCGGCGTGCCGGTCATCGGCGACGGCGGCCTGCAGTACAGCGGCGACATCGCCAAGGCGCTGGTCGCCGGCGCGGACACCGTGATGCTCGGCAGCCTGCTGGCGGGCTGCGAGGAGTCGCCGGGCGAGCTGCTGTTCATCAACGGCAAGCAGTTCAAGTCGTACCGCGGCATGGGCTCGCTCGGCGCGATGCAGTCGCGCGGAGGCAACAAGTCGTACTCCAAGGACCGTTACTTCCAGGAAGAGGTCAAGAGCGACGACCAGCTGATCGCCGAGGGCATCGAGGGCCAGGTCCCGTACCGCGGCCCGCTCGCCTCCGTCGTGCACCAGCTGATCGGCGGGCTGAAGCAGTCGATGTTCTACGTCGGCGGGCGCACCGTCCCGGAGATGAAGGACCACGGCCGCTTCGTCCGGATCACCTCCGCGGGCCTGAAGGAGAGCCACCCGCACGACATCCAGATGACGACCGAGGCCCCGAACTACTCCCGCAAGGGCTGACCCGAGCGGCCGGGGGATACTGGGCCGGCAACCGTCTGGAAGGGCAGCATCAGTGACTGAGATCGAGATCGGCCGGGGCAAGCGCGGGCGCAAGGCGTACGCCTTCGACGACATCGCCATCGTGCCGAGCCGGCGCACCCGGGACCCGAAGGAGGTCTCGATCGCCTGGCAGATCGACGCCTACCGCTTCGAGCTGCCCTTCCTCGCCGCGCCGATGGACTCCGTCGTCTCGCCGGAGGCGGCCATAAGGATCGGGCGCCTGGGCGGGCTGGGGGTGCTCAACCTCGAAGGGCTGTGGACCCGTTACGAGGACCCGGAGCCGCTCCTCGCCGAGATCGCCGGGCTGGACGAGCACGACGCGACGCGGCGGATGCAGGAGATCTACGCCGAGCCGATCAAGGAGGAGCTGATCGGCCGGCGGCTGGCGGAGGTCCGCGATTCGGGTGTGGTGACGGCGGCGGCGCTGTCGCCGCAGCGTACGGCGCAGTTCTCCAAGGCCGTGGTGGACGCGGGGGTGGACATCTTCGTCATCCGCGGCACGACGGTCTCCGCGGAGCACGTCTCGTCTGCCGCCGAGCCGCTGAACCTCAAGCAGTTCATCTACGAACTGGACGTGCCGGTCATCGTCGGCGGCTGCGCGACGTACACGGCGGCGCTGCACCTGATGCGTACGGGCGCGGCGGGCGTGCTGGTCGGCTTCGGCGGCGGCGCGGCGCACACGACGCGCAACGTGCTGGGCATCCAGGTGCCGATGGCGACGGCGGTGGCCGACGTCGCCGCGGCCCGCCGGGACTACATGGACGAGTCCGGCGGGCGGTACGTGCACGTGATCGCGGACGGCGGCGTCGGCTGGTCCGGCGACCTGCCGAAGGCGGTGGCGTGCGGGGCGGACGCGGTGATGATGGGCTCGCCGCTGGCCCGCGCGACGGACGCGCCGGGGCGGGGGCACCACTGGGGCATGGAGGCGGTGCACGAGGACGTGCCGCGCGGGAAGGCGATGAATCTCGGCGCGGTGGGGACCACGGAGGAGGTCCTGCTGGGGCCGTCGCACACGCCGGACGGGTCGATGAACTTCTTCGGTGCGCTGCGGCGGGCGATGGCGACGACAGGGTATTCGGAGCTGAAGGAGTTCCAGCGGGTCGAGGTGACGGTGGCGCGGTCGCGCTGAGCCCGGGCGGAGGCGCGGCGGCGGGGGAGTAACACCGTGCCCCTTCTGTCTTTTCCGAGTTGGTCTTTCTGATTCGGGCCCGTGAAAAGGCTGGAAAAGCAGGAAAGAGGCCGGGCCCCGCGCCGTACGCGCGGGGCCCGGCCCTTTGCCGTGTGTGCTGCGGCTCAGTTGCGGCTGCCGAGGCGCGACGCCGTGCCGTAGGCGGCGATGGGGGCCAGGGCCAGGAAGATCCAGGCCATGGCGCCCATGTCCTCGCGCCAGCCCTTGAACATGTCGCCGAAGTGGTCGGTGAGGATCTCGGTCGCCGAGCCCAGCTGACCGGCCGAGATCTCTTCGAAGATCATGGCGTAGCCGTACATCTCGCCCATGAAGACCGAGCCGATGGCGATGACCGCGCCCGCGATCCAGAGGCCGGGGTTCCTGCCGCCGAGCTTGCCGATCGCCGCGCCGATGAGCGCGCCGACGAGGATCGACGCGTAGCCGATCTTCGTCACTTCGCCGGTCTGCTCGTCGAACAGGGACTTGAGGATGAAGGCGTAGAGCCCCGCGGCCACGATCGCGGTGACGAGGGCGACGCCGATGGCGAGGCCGGCGTTGCCGGTACGGGCCGGCGGCTGCTGCGCGTAGGGCGGCGGGGCACCGAACGGCTGCTGGCCCGGGGTGCCGGGACCTGGCTGCTGCTGATACGGCTGGGACATAGGGATTTCCCCCCGAGATAAGGTTTCTGCCGTGCCCGGGGACAGTTGGTGGTGGGCGCGGTCAGTGTGACAGTGCGCGGAACGCTAGCAGTTGATCAGGGCCTGACAACAAGCCCTTATGGGGAGTCGTGACGCGACTGCGACATCTTGTTTCGCAGTTCGGACACTCGCTGGCTGACCAGGAACGCTTCGGCGGCGGCCACCAGGAGGAAGGACATGTCGTTCTTCCCCAGCACATCGGCGCTCCAGAATTCATATGCGGCGCCGACGTCGGCCGTACCGAGGTGCACCGCGGTCGCGGTGATCTGGGTGAGGAGTACGCCGGCGAGCGCCACGGGGATCGCCAGGAGCGCCGAGCCGCGGGCCTGCTCGCCCGCGCGGCCGACGGCGACGCCGACGAGGAGGCCGAGGGCCAGCGCCCAGTAGCCCAGCTCCAGAGCGCGCTCGCCCACGAGGCCCTGCGTCACTCCCAGAACCAGCGCTCCCGCCACGGTGGCGGCGGCGCCGACGGCGAGTGCCTGCACCAGCCGGGGGCGGCTGTCGGCCGTCGTCATCACCGCATCACCCATACGGCCGAACGGTAGCAGTTCCGGCGGCACAGATCCGGTTGCGGCACCCCGGAGAGCGGGTGATCCGCGGGCCGGCTACCCGACCGGCCGCACGGGCCGGCTACAGCCGGTGCGCCGCCCCCGTCGGCGCCGCCCCGCGCGTGTCCAGCAGCAGCTGCGCCTTCACCGCCAGCGCCTGCAGGTCGTACGTCCGGTGCGGCTGCAGCAGCACCGTCAGGTCCGCGTCCGCCGCCGCCTCGTACGGCGCCCCCGCCCGCGGCACCGGCCGGCCCAGCACCTGCCACGCCGTGACGTACGGGTCGTGGAACCCGACCCGCGCCCCCAGCCCCGTCAGCCGGGCCGCGACGTCGCTCGCCGGGGTGCGCTCCAGGTCCGCGACATCCGGTTCGTACGTGACGCCGAGGAGCAGCACGCGGGCGCCGCGGGCGGACTTGCCGTGCTCGTTGAGGAGCTGGGCGCAGCGCTGGACGACGTACCGCGGCATCCGGCCGTTGACCTCGCGGGCGAGGTCCACCATCCGCAGCGGGTGGTCGAAGCCGGGCGCGGTCCGGCTGCCCGGATGCGGCACGCGGACGGGGACGCGCCCGGGGTCGATGGGCACCCCGTGGCCGCCGACGCCGGGGCCGGGGCGGAAGCTGTGCGCGGTGCCGAAGGGCCGGGTCTCGGCGCAGCGGATCACGTCCCACAGGTCGACGCCGCGGTCGTGGCAGAACCAGGCCAGCTCGTTGACGAGCGCGAAGTTCACGTGCCGTACGTTGCCCTCCAGCAACCGCACCGTCTCCGCCTCGCGCGGCCCCCGGGCCCGTACGACCCGCTCCGCGAACCGGCCGTAGAACGCCACCGCCGCCTCCGTGCAGGCCGGGGTGAGCCCGCCGACGACCTTCGGCGCGGGGGCGGTGCCGGCCGGGTCGAGGGGGCCGGGGGAGTACGCCAGGTGGAAGTCGCGCCCCGCCCGGAGCCCGGAGCCCTGCTGCAGGAGGGGGCGCAGCAGGTCCTCGGTGCTCCCCGGGTAGGCGGCCGACTCCAGCAGTACCGTGGTGCGCGGCTTGAGGTGCCGCGCCAGTTCGCGCGCCGCGTCCGCGACCGGCCCGAGGTCGAGTGCGCCGTCCTCGGCGAGCGGGGTGGGGGCGCAGATCACGGCGGTACGGACGCCGCCGAGGTCGGCGGGGTCGGCAGAGGCGCGGAAACCGGTGGTCAGGAGTCTGCGTACCGCGGCGGCAGTGAGCGAGCCGCCGACCGGCGGGCGGCCGGCGGTGAGGGAGTCGACGGCGCGCGGGTCGGGGTCGTATCCGACGACGGAGAAGCCCGCCCCCGCGGCGGCGCGGGCGAGCGGGAGGCCGTGGTGGCCGAGTCCGATGACGGCGACGTCTGCGGGCATGTCTGCGGGCGTTCCTTCCCGTCGGTCCCGGTCCCGGGCGGGCTGATGCCCGGGGCGAGTAGAGGCTCTTGTCAGGCTACGGGCCTATATGACTGTTATTCAGTATTGAGCACTTTGCGGCGCCTGTGGTGTTGCGCGCACGGTGGCTGTACGCCGTGGGTGCGGACAGAATCGGACGTGGGCACGTGGGCTGCCGCAACGGGCGACAGGACAGGAGGCATCCGTGAAGACAGCGGTACTGGGGCCGGCCGAGCGCGGCGAGGCCCTCGCACAGATGGCGGAGCGCGAGCTGGACCTGCTGGTCGTCGGCGCCGGCGTGGTCGGCGCGGGCACCGCGCTGGACGCGGCCACCCGCGGGCTGGCCACCGGGCTGGTCGAGGCGCGGGACTGGGCGTCGGGCACGTCCAGCCGGTCCAGCAAGCTCATCCACGGCGGGCTGCGCTATCTGGAGATGCTGGACTTCACCCTCGTCCGCGAGGCGCTGAAGGAGCGCGGGCTGCTCACCGAGCGCCTCGCGCCGCACCTGGTCAAGCCGGTGCCGTTCCTCTACCCGCTCAAGCACCGCGCCTGGGAGCGGGCATACGCGGGCTCCGGCGTGCTGCTGTACGACGCCATGTCCGTCTCCCGCGAACACGGCCGCGGCATGCCCGCACACCGCCACCTGACCCGCTCGCATGCGCTGCGCGTCGCGCCGTGCCTGCGCAAGGACGCGCTCGTGGGTGCACTTCAGTACTACGACGCGCAGGTCGACGACGCCCGCTACGTCGCCGCGCTTGTGCGCACCGCCGCCCAGTACGGGGCGCATGTCGCCAACCGCGCGCGGGTCGTGGGCTTCCTGCGCGAGGGCGAGCGCGTCGTCGGCGCGCGGGTGCACGACCTGGAGCAGGGCGGGGAGTTCGAGGTACGGGCGCGGCAGGTCGTCAACGCCTCCGGCGTGTGGACGGACGAGACGCAGGCGATGGTCGGCGAGCGCGGGCAGTTCCACGTACGGGCGTCGAAGGGCATCCACCTCGTCGTACCGAAGGACCGCATCCACTCGACGACCGGGCTCATCCTCCGTACGGAGAAGAGCGTGCTCTTCGTCATTCCCTGGGGCCGGCACTGGATCATCGGCACCACGGACACCGACTGGGACCTCGACAAGGCCCACCCCGCGGCCTCCTCCGCCGACATCGACTATCTGCTGGAGCACGTCAACTCCGTCCTCGCCGTGCCGCTGACGAGGGACGACGTCGAGGGCGTGTACGCGGGCCTGCGGCCGCTGCTCGCCGGCGAGTCGGACGCGACCAGCAAGCTGTCGCGCGAGCACACCGTGGCGCACCCGGTGCCCGGGCTCGTCGTGGTCGCGGGCGGCAAGTACACGACGTACCGGGTCATGGCCAAGGACGCCGTCGACGAGGCCGTGCACGGGCTCGACCTGCGGGTCGGGCCGTGCGTCACCGAGGACGTGCGGCTGCTGGGCGCCGAGGGGTACCACGCGCTGTGGAACGCGCGGGCCCGGACGGCGGCGCGTACGGGCGTGCACGTCGTCCGGGTGGAGCACCTGCTGAACCGGTACGGGTCGCTGGCCGAGGAGGTGCTGGAGCTGATCGCGCGGGACCCGTCGCTGGGCGCGCCGCTGACCGGCGCGGACGACTACCTGCGCGCGGAGGTCGTGTACGCGGCCTCCCACGAGGGCGCGCGCCATCTCGACGACGTGCTGACGCGGCGTACCCGGATCTCCATCGAGACCTTCGACCGCGGTACGCAGTGCGCCGCCGAGGCCGCCGAGTTGATGGCGCCGGTGCTGGGCTGGGACCGGGACCAGGTCGAGCGCGAGGTCGCGCACTACGAGAAGCGGGTGGAGGCGGAGCGCGAGTCGCAGCGGCAGCCCGACGACCAGACGGCGGACGCGGCCCGGCTGGGGGCGCCGGAGATCGTGCCGTTGTAGGGCGGTTGCCCGGGTGCCGGCGTGATCGTTTGTAGGTGCATGTACGCACGCGGGCACGGGCCTTGGGCTGCAAGTACACCGCGGTTCGGGCCGTGGGCGGCGGAAGATCGATCACCGCAACCTCGCCCGGCGGGCAGGTGTGTCGGTGCGATGAGACACAATGGAGGTCCTGCCGGGGTGAATCGCTGAGGGGATCGATGGGGCGCGAAGGGGACGGCGCGACGGGTCGGCTGCTGGCCGGCCGTTACCGGCTCGGGGAGGTGCTCGGCCGCGGCGGCATGGGCACCGTCTGGCGCGCCACGGACGAGATGCTGGGCCGCGCGGTCGCGGTCAAGGAGCTGCGGTTTCCCACCAGCGTGGACGAGGACGAGAAGCGCCGCCTCGTCACCCGAACGCTCCGCGAGGCCAAGGCGATCGCCCGGATCAGGAACACCGGCGCGGTCACCGTCTACGACGTCGTGGACGAGGACGACCGCCCCTGGATCGTCATGGAGCTGATCGAGGGCCGCTCGCTCTCCGACGCCACCCGCGACGACGGACCGCTCACCCCGCGGCGCGCCGCCGAGGTCGGCCTCGCCGTGCTCGACGTGCTGCGCTCGGCCCACCGCGAGGGCATCCTGCACCGCGACGTGAAGCCGTCGAACGTGCTCATCTCCGAGGACGGCCGCGTCGTCCTCACCGACTTCGGCATCGCCCAGGTCGAGGGCGACCCCTCGATCACGACGACGGGCATGCTCGTCGGCGCCCCGTCGTACATCTCGCCCGAGCGCGCCCGCGGGCAGAAGCCGGGGCCCGCGTCCGACCTGTGGTCGCTCGGCGGGCTGCTGTACGCCGCGGTGGAGGGCCACCCGCCGTACGACCTGGGGTCGGCCATCGCCACCCTGACCGCGGTGATGACCAAGCCCATCGACCCGCCCAAGAACGCCGGTCCGCTGGAGGACTGCATCTACGGGCTGCTGCGCAAGGACCCCGACGAGCGGCTTGACGACGCGGGCGCGCGGGCGCTCCTGCGCGCCGTCGTCGACGCGCCGGAGGATGAGCCGGACGGGCCCTCGGCGGCGACGGCGCCGACGCGGGTGGTGCCGCTGCCGGTGCTGCCGGACGCGGGGACGGGCTCGGAGGCGGGGTCGGGTGCGGCGTCCGGCGCGGGGCGGGGTGCGGTGCCGCCGCAGGCGCCGGCGCGGGCGCGGCGGAAGAAGGCGGTACGGAGCGGCGGTGCGGGTGCTGCGGGTGCGGGTGCGGGTGTCGGTGCGGGTGCGCGGGCTTCGGCGCCGGCCGAGGCGCCGGCCCCGCCGCGGACGCCGCCTCGCACAGCGCCGCACCCCGAGGCCCAGCCCCGTACGCCCGGTCGGCCGGTGTCGCCGCCGCGGCAGCCTGGGGCGGCGTCCGGTACGCGCGCGGCTGCCGCCGGGGCGGCGGGCGCGGGGGCGGCCGGTTCGGGTTCCGCCGGTCCCGGTGGCGGTGCTGGTGCCGGTGCTGGTTCCGGTGCCGCCGGGGTCGGGGGTTCGGGGTCCGGCGGGCGCGGGTCCGGGTCCGGGTCCGGTGCGTATGCCCACGAGGCCGCCACCCGTACGACGGCCGCCGCACCTCCGCCGCCGGCCGGCGCGCCGGCGGCCCGGGCGCGGGCGGGTGCCGGCGCGCTCTCGGCGCGGGTGGCCGCGCTGCCCCGGCGCACGTTGGCGGTCATCGCCGCCGTGGTGGCGCTGGCGGTCCTCGGCACGGTGCTCGCCGTCGCGTGGGGCGGCGGCGACTCCGACTCGGGCTCGTCCGGCAACGACGGCGGGCAGAGCGCCGGCGCGGGCACGCAGGACGACAAGGACGGGCAGCAGGGCAAGGACGGCGACGGCGCCGGCAAGAACAACGCCCAGGACGAGAAGCGCCAGCAGCAGAACGACGAGAACGGCGGCGCGGCCGGCGACGCGGACGACGACGGCACCGCCGGCTCGGGTTCGGGCTCCGGTGACGAAGACGAGGGCGACGGCACGGGCGACGGCAAGGGCGACGGAGGCGACGGCTCCACCGGCCTTCCCGACGGCTACGCGACCCTCACCGAGCCGGAGTTCAACTTCTCCGTCGCCCTCCCCGACGGCTGGCAGCGCACCGCCACCTCGCCGGGCGGCGGCGGCTCGATCTTCAGCGGATCCCCCCGGTTCCCGCGCGTTCAGATCGACTTCACGTCCCAGCCCAACAACACCCCGGGCGGAGCCCTGTCGAACTGGCGCGACATAGAGGACGACGTGCGCTCGAACAGCCCCGGCTACCGCCGGATCTCGATGAAGGAGGTCGAGTGGCGCGGCTATCCCACCGTCGCGGACTGGCAGTTCAGCCGCATACAGGACGGCAAGCGGATGAGGGTCCTGGACCGCGGATTCGTCGTGGACGACACCCACGGCTACGCGATAATGATCAGCTGCCCGGCCGACCAGTGGGACGGCCCGGCGTGCCGCGGGCTGCGCGAGACGGCGTTCGAATCCTTCAAGCCGGTCGACTAACCCGCGCGAGCGGGGCGCAGACCCACCGTCGAGCACGTATCGTGATGTCTCGCGGACCGTACGCATCCGGACCTGGCTGAATACCGACCGCATTTGGCCCGGTCTCAGGCTCGTTGCGCGGTTGTGGGGAGGCGTTCGTGGACGACTACGCGGGCCGGGTGCTCGCCGACCGTTACCGGCTACCGGCTGCCGTCGACGCCGAACCCATCCACACGCGCGCCTTCGACACGTACAGCGGGCAGGACGTCCTCATCGGACAGGTGCCGCTGCCGGAGATCGTCGAGGCCGAGCTGATAGAGGACGGCGGCGGCGCCGACCCCTCCGGTTACGGGGGCGGGGCGGGCCGGAGTGCGGCCGGTGCGGTGGTGCAGCGGGCGATGGACGCCGCCCGCGCGGCGGCGGCGATCCCCGACCACCCACGGCTGGCGCAGGTCTTCGACGTGTTCGAGGAGGGCGGCAGCCTCTGGATCGTCAGCGAGCTGGTGCCCGCGCGGACGCTCGACCGGCTGCTGGAGGAGCGGCCGTTGAGCCCGTACCGCGGGGCGGAGGTCGCGGCGGACATCCTCACGGCGCTGCGCGCGCTGCACGCGCACGGCTGGACCCACCGGAACATCACCACGCGCACGGTGCTCGTCTGCGACGACGGCCGGGTGGTCCTCACCGGGCTGGCGTCGGGTGCGGCGGAAGAGGCGCTCTGCGGGTACGACCCGCTGCCCCCGCCGCCGGGCCGCGGCGAGCCGCCGCGCCCCACCGGCAGCCCGGGCCCCCCGCCCGGCACGACCCCGGCGAACCCGGACCTGGACCCGGACCCGGCCACGGGACCGGGCCTCCCGGGCGACCCGGCGGACGGCCGCCTGCCCCAACTCCCGGACCCGGCGACGGGTTTCCTCCCGGCGCAGGACGCGCACGGCGCTCCGCACGGCGCTCCGCGGGGGGCGGGACGGTCGGACGCCGGTGTTCTACCGCCGGGGTGGGACGCCGGACCGGGGCCGTACGACCGGCACGGGGACGGCTCCGCGGACGGCGCGGACGCGCGCGGCGGGGCGGGCCCGTACGGGACGCCGCCGTACGACGAGGACGACGAGGTGTGGCGCTCGGCTCCGTACGGGGCGGGGGGCGGTGGGCCGGCTGGGCCGGATGGGCCGGAGCGGCCTGATGGGTTGGAGCGCGCTGCGCGGGATGGTGCGTCGGGCGGTGGGGTGCCGTCGGAGCACGGCGTGGGCGGTTCTAGCGACGGGCGTGGCGCGCAGGACGGTCCTGTTTACGGAGATGCAACGGGAGAGCCGGACGACGGCTTGGACCAGTGGCCGTTCGGCGCGTGGCAGCGCGGCGGCGCGGCGGCGCCGGGGGCGTCGGGCGCGTCGGCCGGAAGCGGTGCCTGGGGGACCGGGGCGCCGGGTGGCGGTGCGGGTCAACGGCCGTACGTTGGTGGGCCGCAGGGCGGTGTGCCTCGCGGGGCGGCGGGGGACGAGCGCGGTGGACCGGGCGGCGGTGGACCGGGCGGCGGTGCGTCGGCAGGTCTGAGGCCGGGGCAGGCGGCGCCGCGTGGCGGGCAGGGCCAGCTGCCGCAGGACGGTCAGCCTGGAGGCGGTCCTGGTGGGGGCCCCGGGGGTGGCCTTGGCGGGGGGACCGGCGGCCACTCGGGCGGGCAGTACGTGGCCGGGGCGCAGGGAGGGCCCTCCGGTGGCGCTCCGCAAGGCGGCGCGGCATACGGGGCGGCCGGAAGCGCGCCCGGGGTGCCGGGGGACGGTTCGGCTCAACGGCCTTACGGAGGCGGGCCGCACGGCGCTGCGGCGCAGGGTGGCCATCCGGGTGGGCGCCCGGGCGGCCAGCCCGGTCGGCCCGGTGGGGCGCACGGAGGCGGGCCCTCCGGTGGCGGGGCGCGTGGCGGCTCCGGGTACGGGAATCCGGCGCCGGAGGCGGCGCGGTGGCCCGCGGGGCACCCGCGCGGTGGATCCGCCCCCGCCGGGCGCGGGGGCGAGCAGGCCGGCGACGAAACGCCCTCGGCCCGGGCCGGGGTCATGGCCGCGTACCAGGCCGGTACGCGGGCCGCCGAGGCGCGGATCGCCGCCGGTGGCGGCGGTGCCGGGGGCGGTGGCGGCGCTGCGGGGCCGCAGCGGCCCGGGCGTCCGGCGGTGCCGGGGCAGTCGGCGCGTACGCCCGAGGCCGGTCCGCTCGCACGGCCGGGCGGCGCGCGGCCGTCCGCGGGGGCGGCGGGGCCGACGTACAGCGACCGCATCGACATCGGCGGCAACCGCCCGGCCCGGGGCGGCACCGCCAACCCGGCCCCGCAGGCGGCCGGTTCACCGGACACCGGCGCCCCCTGGGACGACCTGCCGAACGACGCGGACGGGGACGCGGACGCGGACGGCTACGACGCGTACGGCACCTCGGACCCCTACGGCTCCACGGCGCGAGGCCCCGGCGGCGGATCCGGCGCTCCCGCGCCGCCGGGCGGTAACCGCGGGCAGGGCGGGCCTGGTTCGTACCGGGGCGCGGGCGGCATGCCCGGCACCGGGCCCGGTGCCGACGGTGGCCCCGGCGCTCCCGCGGCGGGCGGGCCTGGTTCGTACCCGGGTGCGGGGGGACACGGCTCTGGTGTGCCCGGTGGTGTGCCCGGCGTTCCTGAGGCTGGCCGGTCTGGCCCGTATCAGGGTGCGGGTGGACAGGGTCCGGGTGCACCCCATGGTGCGTCTGCGGCTGGTGGGCCTGGTTCGTACCCGGGTGCGGGGGGACACGGCTCTGGTGTGCCCGGTGGTGTGCCCGGCGTTCCTGAGGCTGGCCGGTCTGGCCCGTATCAGGGTGCGGGTGGACAGGGTCCGGGTGCACCCGACGGTGCGTCTGCGGCGGGCGGGCCCGGTTCGTACCAGGGCCCGGGGACGCACAGCGGCTCCGGCGCACCCGGCGGTGCACGCGGGGCCTCGGGGCCCGGCCCGTACGGCCGCTCCGGTGCCGGGCACGGCGTTCCGGGCGGCTCCGGCGGTTCCGGTCCTGCCCCGAGCGGTCCGGGCGGTCCGGGAGGTCCCGGTCCCGGCGTCGGCCACGGCGGTGCGGGTGCGCCCGGCGGTTCCCGCGGGCCCGGTGGCCCCGGGACCTACGGCGAGCCCAGCGGCCCGGGTGCGTCCGGAGGGCAGCCCGGCGGCCCCGGTGCCGGGCACGGCGTGCCGAGTGGGCCCGGCGGTTCTCGTCCGCCCGGGGCGGGCGGACGGCCCGGTGCGTACGGGGAGTCCGGCCGTTCCGGCGTCGGTCACGGCGGCCCGGGGCCGACGGGCACCTCTCGAACGGGCGGCCCCCCCATGCCCGGCGGTCCCGGTGCCGGCCACGGCGGGTCCCGTACGCCGGGTGCCTACCGTGGTTCCAGGGAGTACCCCGGCGCCGGCCTACCCGGTGCGCACGGCGGACCTGGTGCGCACGGCGGACCCGGTGCCCGCGGCGGACCCGGTGCGCACGCCCCCCGCGCCTCCGGCGGCCCCCGCTTCGCCGAACCCGACCCCGAACCCGACCCCCAGCCCCGGTCCCTCCCCGACTCGCTGCCCGGCGGTGCCTCCTACGGCGGCAGCCTGCCCGGCGTACGGCCCGGCGCCTCGATCGCCGTGCCCGTCGGCGCGGAGGCCGTTCCCGCGCCCCGCGACGAACTGCCCGGCCCCGAGGCCGGCGGGGCCACCCGCTACCCCGGGCCCAGCACCCGGCTCGCCGCCGAGCGCGCGCGGCAGACGCGGATGCAGGTCGTCGGCGCCGTCACCGAGCGCTGGGCGCCCGAGCAGGCCGGCCCGATCCACGAGCACTGGCAGCTCGCGCCCCCCGTCGGCCCGGCCGCCGACCTCTGGGCGCTCGGCGCCCTGCTCTTCCGCGCCGTGCAGGGACATCCCGCGTACCCCGAGGAGGACGTCGGCGAGCTGGTGCAGCTGGTCTGCTCGGAGCCCGCCGCGCACGCCGAGGAGTGCGGGGCCCTGCGCCCCGTCGTGGAGTCCCTGCTGCGCCAGGACCCCACCGAGCGGCCGGACTTCGAGGAGTTGCGCGGCTGGCTGCGCTCCCTGATCCGCACCGCGCCCGAGCCCGGCATCGGCAGCCGCACGGTCACCGTGCCGCAGCAGGGCACGGGCCGCGGCGGCGATCCGCGGCGGCTGCCGATACTGCGCCGGCGCGGCGAGCTGATGCGCCGGCGGCGCGCCAACAAGGCGCCGGTTCCGGTGCACGCGAAGCACAAGCGCGGCCGTTCGCGCCGCGGCCCCCGCGGGCCGCGCAGCCTCGGCCGTACGCTGATCGCGCTGATCTTCGTCGCCATGGCCGGCGCCATCGCGTACGCGGCGATGTTCATGCCGCAGGCCGACGAAGGCACCGGCAACCAGCGCGGCGCGGTCGGCACCGGGCGCGGCGACGAGCCGGGCGAGTCGGCGGCACCGTCCGCGGAGAACTCCGATCCCAACGAACCGGAGGAACGCCGGCAGCCGAAGGAATCCGACAACGCCGACAAACCGAAGGACGACGAACCGGACGGCGGCGCGGGCTCCGCGCTGCCCGACGGCTTCACGCTCCGCAAGGACCCGGCGGGCTTCGAGGTCGCCGTCCGCGAGGACTGGCGGCGCGTCGGCGAGAGCGACAGCGGGCAGGTCCGCTACGCCGCCGGGGACTACGAACTCGTCGTCGTCCCCGGCCGCGACGGCGTCGGCGACTTCGGCAGCGACCCGATGGCGTACCAGCAGCAGAGCGAGCCGGAGCTGGACCCGTACCGCGACGCGCCGTGGGCGCAGGCCGACGGGCTGCGGCTCATCGAGGTCGGGCAGCGGGTGATGGCGGAAGGCGAGTTCGAGTGGACGGAGAGCGGCGGGCGGCAGATACACGCGCGCAACCTGGCGATGATCTGGGACGACAGCTACCACGTGGTGCTGCTGATCGGGCCGGACGGCAAGGACGCGGAGGTGGAGCGGTTCCACCGGATCGCGGCGGAGAGCTACCGGCCGACGGAGTGAGGGTGCGGGTGCCGTAGCGGGGGCCGCGATACGCGCGGGCCCGCGGGCCCGGTGCGGGCGCGACGCGCATGCGGTATGCGCCGAAGGTGCCGTGCGCGCGTGCCGTACGCCCCGCCCGCAAGCGCGCCGTGCGTCCCTCCGGCGCAGCGCGTACTCCGCGCGCCGTACGCTTCCGCCCGCAGCGCGCCGTCCGTTCCCTCCGGCGCCGTACACCCCGCCCGCGGCGTGCCCTGCCTCCCACCGGACTCGTACGCACTCCGCGCACCGCACGCGCCCCACCGCCCCCTCCCCGTCACCTCCCTCCGTTACCCTCCCGACCATGTCGGATCAGGCCACCCCGCTCGCCCGCCGCCTCGGCGTCGGCGACGCCGTGCTCGTCGGCCTCGGCGCCATGCTCGGCGCCGGGATCTTCGCCGCCCTCGCCCCCGCCGCCCGCGCCGCCGGCTCCGGGCTGCTGATCGGGCTCGGCGCCGCCGCCGTCGTCGCGTACTGCAACGCCACCTCCTCCGCCCGGCTCGCCGCCCGCTACCCGGCCTCCGGCGGCACCTACGTCTACGGCCGCGAGCGCCTCGGCCCGTTTTGGGGCTACCTCGCCGGATGGGCGTTCGTCGTCGGCAAGACCGCGTCCTGCGCGGCGATGGCGCTGACCGTCGGGGCGTATGCCTGGCCGGACCAGAAGCACGTCGTCGCGGTGGCCGCCGTCGTCGCCCTGACCGCCGTCAACTACCGCGGAGTGCAGAAGTCCGCACTGCTCACCCGGGTCATCGTCGCCGCCGTGCTCGCGGTGCTGGCCGCCGTCGTCGTGGCGGCGCTGACCAGCGGCGCCGCCGACGCGGACCGGTTGCGGCCGGGTGCGGACGCCTCGGTGCGGGGGGTGCTGGAGGCGGCGGGGCTGCTGTTCTTCGCGTTCGCCGGCTACGCGCGCATCGCCACGCTCGGCGAGGAGGTACGCGACCCGGAGCGCACCATTCCGCGCGCCGTGCCCGTGGCGCTGGGCGTCACGCTCGTCGCGTACGCGGCGGTGTCGGTGGCCGTCCTCACCGTCCTCGGGCCCGGCGGGCTGGCGGACGCGGCGGCACCGCTGTCGGACGCGGCGTCGGCGGCGGGTGCGGAGTGGCTGGAGCCGGTGGTGCGGGCCGGGGCGGCGGTGGCGGCGCTCGGGGCGCTGCTGGGGCTGATCCTCGGGATCTCCCGGACCACCCTGGCGATGGCCCGGGACCGGCATCTGCCGCACGGGCTGGCCGCGGTGCACGAGCGGTTCCGGGTGCCGCACCGGGCGGAGCTGGCGGTGGGCGCGGTGGTGTCAGTGGTGGCTGCGACAGTGGACGTGCGCGGGGCGATCGGGTTCTCGTCGTTCGGGGTGCTGTTGTACTACGCCGTCGCCAACGCCTCGGCGTGGACGCTAAGTCCGGAGGAGGGCCGGCCGCCGCGCGCGGTGCCGGCGGTGGGGCTGGCGGGGTGCGTGGTGCTGGCGTTCTCGCTGCCGGGGGTGTCGGTGGCGGTGGGCGCGGGAGTGGTGGGGGCGGGGGCGGTGGCGTATGCGATACGGGGACGGTGGGCGGAGCGGTGACGGAGAGCGCGACCGCGACGCCGCCATCCCCCGCGCCTTCGTCCGCAGCATCCGACCCGGCGGCGGCCAGATCCGCGCGGCTGTTACTGTCAACGGCCGGGCGGCCGGCACATGGACGCGCCGATCGCGCGGGAACGTGCAGGTCAGCATGTTCGCCGAGGACCCGGACCGGGTCGCGGCGGATGTCACGGCGGAGGCCGCCGATGTCGCACGTTTTCTACAGAGTTGAAAGCCAGGGGAGCGACCGCGCGGTAGTGCGCTATTGATGGTGCCATGACCAACGAGGGGGACAAGGTGGGGAACGAGCCCACGAGCTACGGCCTGCGGCCACCACACGAGAACGCCGGCGCCGCCCAGGAGGCCGCGGCCACGCAGGTCGTCGCCGATCCCGCGGCCGGCCGGCTGCTCGGCGGGCGCTACCGCCTCGCCGCCCGCCTCGGCGTCGGCGGCATGGGCACCGTGTGGCGGGCCCACGACGAGGTCGTCGACCGCGACGTCGCCGTCAAGGAGCCGCGGCTGCCCGCGAACCTCGACGAGCGGATGCGCGACACGGTGTACGAGCGGATGCAGCGCGAGGCCCGCGCCGCCGCCCGTATCGACCACCCCGCCGTCGTCACCGTGCACGACGTGGTGATGGAGGACGGCAAGCCCTGGATCGTGATGGAGCTGGTCCGCGGGCGCTCCCTCGGCGACCAGCTCACCGAGGGCACCCTCGACCCGCGCGAGGTGGCGCGCATCGGCGTCGCCGTGCTCGGCGCCCTGACCGCCGCGCACGAGGCGGGGATCCTGCACCGCGACGTCAAGCCCGACAACGTGCTGCTCGGCCGGTACGACCGCGTCGTGCTCACCGACTTCGGCATCGCGCAGATCGAGGGGGAGCAGGGCCTCACGGAGACCGGCGCGTTCGTCGGGTCCCCGGAGTACATAGCCCCGGAGCGGGTGCTCGGCCAGCGGCCGGGACCCGAGTCGGACCTGTGGTCGCTGGGCGTCGTGATGTACGCGGCCGTCGAGGGCATGTCCCCGTACCGCCGGCAGACCGCGCCGGCGACGCTGCAGGCCGTACTCTCCGCCGAGCCGGCGCCGCCGGCGCGCGGCTCGGGCGCGCTGGGCACGGTCGTGATGCAGCTGCTGCGCAAGGACCCGGCGGCACGGCCGTCGGCGGACGAGGTGCGCCGGCAGCTGGAGGCGGTGGCCCGGCCGGTGCCGGTGCCGGGGATGCTCGCCACGGCCCCGGGCGGCACGGGCGGCGGCGGGCGCGGCGCGGGCAAGCTGGCGGCGGTGCTGCCCAAGCGGCGCGGCGCGCGGCTGGGCGTGCTGGGCGGCGCGATCGCCGTGGTGGCGGCGCTGGTGCTGGCGCTCGTGAACCCGTTCGGCGGCGACGACGACGCACCGGAGGGCTGGAAGACGTACGACGAGACGGAGCAGCTCAAGGCGTCGCTGGCGGTGCCGGAGGACTACAAGCGCAGCGTCGACGAGGACACCGTCACGTTCACCGACCCCGGCGGCACGCCCAGCCTGTGGCTCACCCGCTCGGCCGACGTGGAGGAGAGCGCGCTGAGCGAGGCCAACGCGAGGCTCGATTGCGACGAGGGCGAGACCGTTGGGTGCACCGCGCTGAGCACCGACGTCGAGGGCACGGTCGAGGAGTACGACTACCAGGGCGAGGACGCCGCCGAGATGGTCACGACCTGGACCCGCGACGAGGGCTTCCAGAACGAGACCGAGGCGCGCAGCCGGGAGTTCTTCTTCGTCAACGACGACGGCATCGGCTGGCACCTGACCGTGGAGATGCCCGCCGCGGGCGAGGGCAAGCGGGACGGCGAGCGGATCTACCGGGAGGTCGTCGAATCGCTGGACATCCAGGACATATGACGTGCCGGAGCCGGCGGCGGAGGCCTCCGGCGTCGGCCCGAACGTATGAGCCAGCAAACGCTGGCGGAATTCGGTTACCGTCGGGTACCCAACGGGCCCGCCGGAGTCCTACCCTCGGCCGTATGACGGAGACCGCCGCACGCAACCCCACCGCTTCCGCTTCCGACGGCGCCCGCAACGCCGGCGCCGTCGCCGCCGAGTTCGTCACGCCCGCGCTGGTCGAGCGCCTGACCCGCGGCGTCACCGGCTCCGGCACCGTCGCCGTACGCTCCCCGCTGACCGACGAGGCGCTGGCCGACGTGCCCGAGGCGGGGCCCGCGGACGTGGCGGCCGCGTTCGAGCGCGCCCGCGCCGCCCAGCGCGCCTGGGCGGCCAGGCCCGTACGGCAGCGGGCCGCCGTGCTGCTCCGCTTCCACGACCTGCTGCTGCGCGACCAGGACGAGATCCTCGACCTCGTGCAGCTGGAGACCGGCAAGGCGCGGCTGCACGCGCACGAGGAGATGCTCGCCGTCGCCGTCGCCGCCCGCCACTACGGCCGCCGGGCCGCCGCCTACCTCGCCCCCAAGCGGCACACCGGCGCCCTGCCGACCCTGACCAAGGTCACCGAGCTGCGCCACCCGCGCGGCGTCGTCGGCCAGATCGCGCCCTGGAACTACCCGCTCGAACTCTCCGTCGGCGACGCTCTGCCCGCCTTCGCCGCGGGCAACGCGCTCGTCATGAAGCCCGACTCCAAGACCCCGCTGACCGCCCTGTGGGCGCGCCGGAAGCTGGTCGAGGCCGGGCTGCCGGAGGACGTGTGGCAGGTCGTGGTCGGCCCCGGCCCCGTCGTCGGCCCCGAGATCGTCCGGCACGCCGACTACGTCTCCTTCACCGGCTCCACCCGCACCGGCCGCGAGGTCGCCCAGGGCGCCGCGGCCCGGCTCGTCGGGGCGTCGCTGGAGCTGGGCGGCAAGAACGCCATGCTGGTGCTCGCCGACGCCGACGTGGAGAAGGCGGCGGCGGGCGCGGTGCGCGCCGCGTTCGCGTCGGCGGGGCAGCTGTGCATCTCCGTCGAGCGGCTGTACGTGCACGAGTCGGTCGCCGACGCCTTCCTCGCCCGCTTCGTCGCCCGGACCAGGGCCATGCGGCTGGGCAACACCCTCGGCTACGGCGCCGACATGGGCTCGCTCGTCAGCGAGCAGCAGCTGGAGACCGTCACCCGGCACGTGGAGGAGGCGGTCGGCAAGGGCGCCGAGGTGCTGGCCGGCGGCCGGCCACGGCCGGACGTGGGCCCGTACTTCTACGAGCCGACGATCCTCGACGGCGTCGAGCCCGGCATGACCGTCTGCGGCGAGGAGACCTTCGGGCCCGTCGTCTCCGTCTACCGCTTCCGCGACGAGGACGACGCCGTCGAGCGCGCCAACGCCACGCCGTACGGACTCAACGCCAGCGTGTGGACGAAGGACGGCCGGCGGGGCCGCCGCATCGCGGCGCGGCTGCAGACCGGCACGGTGAACGTCAACGAGGGCTACGTGGCCGCGTACGGCAGCGTGCAGGCGCCCATGGGCGGGATGAAGGACTCCGGGATCGGCAGAAGGCACGGCGCGGAGGGGATTCTGAAGTACACGGAGTCGCAGACGGTGGCGCAGCAGCGGGTGGTGCCGCTGGCGCCGTTCGCGCTGGGGCCGCTGCGGTACGACGACGACAAGGGGTACGCGGCGTTCATGAGCCGCGGGCTGCGGGCGATGAAGGCGCTGCGGTTCCGCTGAGCCGCGGGGCGCCGCGCGCGGGGGCCGCCGGTGCGGGGCGTTGCTGACGGGTCGTTGGTGACGGGCGGCGGTACGGGGCGTTGGCGATGAGGCGTTGGTACGGGGACGGTGAGGGGCCGGTGCGGGGTGCCCGTGCGGGGCGGCCGGCCCGGGCGTCCCCGGGGCCGGCCGCATCCCTGTCGTGACCGGGCTGCTGTCCCCTGCCGTCCGGTCACCGCATCCCGCTCAACGAGCGGGGCGCGGTGCCGGTCACGGAACCCGGGTGCTGACCGGGTGACCGGTGAGAACGGATTTGCCCTCCCTTGCCCCGCGTGCTGAAACCGTTCTGTGACCGGATGCTCCGGACTCCGCATCGGATATCGGATCGTCACCGTAAGAGGTCTGGAACGCGGGGGTTCGTATGGCCTTGAATGCAGTGCCATGCACTTCCTCCGGCCCCTTGTGACGTTCCCGCGCGTGGTGCGCCACTACTCCTGGGTCGGCGCCGACCTGCCCCTCGACGAGGACGTCCTGCTCGACGCCCCCGGGTACCGCGTGCGCGCGGTCCTCCCGGCCGCCGGCGCGGGGGACTTCCGTCCCGCCCGCGAACTCCTCGCCGGCGCCGGCCGGGCGGCGGAGTGGGAGCGCCGCGACACGTACGTGGCGGAGTTGGCCACCGCGGCCCTCGACGACGACGGCTGGCTGCGGCGCTGGCGGGAGTGGGACCCGGAGAGCGGGGACGCGGCGGTGGTGGAGGCGGAGCGGCTGCTGCGCGCGCGGTGGGCGGCGGAGTACAGGGCGCGGCGGCGGCGGTTCGAGGGCTGGGGCGTACGGCGGCGGGGCGGGCCGCGCGGTGCGGGCGGTGCGGGTGGTGCGGCGGGGTCGGCGCGGTGGGAGCCGGGGCCGGGGGGCGGCTCCGCGGGCGGGACGTGGGCCGGGGTGGCGGACGCGGAGTCGTGGCCGTGGTACGGGGTGCCGGGCCCGGGGACCGGGAACGGCGGGCCGGGTGCGGGGTCGGCGCCGGGCGCGGCGGGCGATGCGGCGCGCGGTCCGGTGGGTGGTTCGGCACGTGGTCCGGTACGTGGTCCGGCGGCTGGTTCGGTGCCGGGGGCGGGAGCCGGCTCCGGCCGCCCGGGCGCGGGCGCGGGTCCGGGTGCCGGCGCGGGGACGGGGACACAGGCGGGGGCGGGAGCGGGTCCCGGCGCCGGATCGGGGGGTTCGGCGCCGGGTTCCGGCCGGGATCCCCGTACCGGACCGGCCGGTGGCGGAGGCGGCAGCGGAGGCACAGGCGGCGGCGGGCGGCGGCCGTGGGGCGCGTACGGGGCGTCAGGGCTCTCCGGTACGGACCCCAGGGCGGTGCTGCGCGACGTCCTGCCCCTCGTCCGGCTGGCCGCGGCGCAGGCGCCCGGCGACCCCGTGCCGTGGCGCATCGCCCTCGACCACGCCACCGCCGTACGGGCGCCGCGCGAGGCGTTCGTCTCCCGGTTCGCCGAGGCGGTGCTCCGCGCGCCCGGACACCACGGCGCGCACGTCGCGGCGCTGCGCTACCTCGCGATCGTCGGCGAGGCGGACGTCGAGGAGCTGATGGTCTTCGCGGAGGAGTCGGCGGAGGAGGCGCTGCCCGGCTCCCTGCTGCACGCGCTGCCCCTGGAGGCCGCGGTGCTGGGCGCGTGCCGGGACCGTATCGGACTGCCCGGCGGCCCGGACGCCGGCGACGCCCCCGACTCGTCCACCACCTGGGCCGTCGAGCGCGCGCTGGAGCTGTCCGCGCACTACGAGCCCGGCGACCCCGAGGCCGCGGGCTTCCGCAACTGCCTCGCCGCCGCCCTCGTCCGCGCCCGGCGCTGGGACGAGGCGCTGGAGGTCTTCCGCGCCGTCGGCTCGGAAGCCCGCGCTATCCCCTGGGCGAAGCCCGGCGACGACGCGGAGGCCATCCGCCGCCGCTTCCTCGTCGCCCGCCAGGAGGTACGGGCCCAACTCGCCCGCCGCGTCCCGCTGTTCGGCCCCCGGCCCGACAACGCCCCGGGCCCCGGGGCGGCGTTCGGACTCCCCGGCGCCGGCAACGGTCCCGGTGCCGGCACCGGTCCTGGTTTCGGCACCGGCACGGGTTTCAGCACCGGCGCGGCGCCCGAACCGGCCCCGTACGCCGGGATCGTCGTCTGCACGGCACCGCCGTCCGCGGTCGCCAGGGCCGCGTACACGGCCGGCCTGCGCCTGCGCCTCGCGCCCGCCGGCGGCGCCCGCACCTGCGCCCAATTGCGCCGCCGCCGGCGCCCCGAAGCGGCCCGGGCGCCCCTCCGCGCGCCGGGCCGCGCCCCGAGCCGCTGGCCCCGTGGGCGTACGGCCGCGGGGGAGCCGCCCTCACCCGAGGCGCTGCTCTCCGCGGCGGAGGCGATGACGCGGGGCGAGGCGTGGCCGGCGGTGGCGCTGTACGCGGCGGACGGCGTGGCGGGGATCGCGGTGTACCGGAGCGGGGAGCGGACGGCGGAGTTCACGTGGCGGGCGTCCGGTGCGGCGTCGGTGACGGCGACGGTGCGGGGGGTGGCGCCGAGCGCGTCGCCGGGGGGCGCCAACGCTGCGGCGGCGGGCGGCGGTGCGGAGGGCGCGGGCGGTACGGGGGGCGGCGGCCGGGAGCGTGCGCCGGGGGACGGCACGGCGCGGGTGCCGCAGTTCGCGGAGGTACGGAACACGGCGGAGGCCATCGCCGCCGCGCTGGCCGTCGCCGACGCCCGTCCGCTGACCGGCGTACTGCGCACGGCGGGCACGCGGCGCCCCCGGAGCACGCTGGCCGAGGCGCTGCAGAGCCTGGGCCTGCCGGAGCTGGCCCCGATCTTCGAGGCCACCCCACCGGACCCGGACACCCCGCCGCCCTCCCGCCCCACGACCCCGAAGCCGGGCCCGGACCCGCTGCCCTGAGGGCGGGCGGCAGCGGGCCCACGCCGACCCACTCGTACGGCCCGCACAGCCGACCAGGGCCGTCCGAACCGCCCGCACGCGGTCGCCGGCCTCGCCCGGCAGTTCGGGTTCGGCGCCGCTGCCAGGCGGTCAGCGGCGAGGCCGCCGAGCCGTCGCCGAAGGAAGGCTGGTCAGCCAGACGTCGCCACCGGACGGCAGGTTCAATTTGCGGGTGTCCCCGAAGCCGAACGCCTGCAGCCGGTCGACCTCAGCTGCCGAGGCGGCCAGTGCGTCGACCGTGTCGTCGCCGCGGTCCACGGCCTCCAGGCCCGGGGCCAGCAGGCGGTCGAGCAACACGTGCGGGTCGTCGTCGCCGGTCCGGCCCGTCGCCACCAGGGTCCAGCCGTCCGAACCGGCTCGCTCGGCGCTGAGTGCCGCGTCGTCAGCCTCGCCGAGTGCCAGCAGGTCGGGCGGAGCGTCCAGCTCGCGGGCGATCAGGCCGTGGAAGCGGCCGATGGCACTGCCGGCTCCCGGCGGCAGCCAAATGGCGGCGGCGGTGAGTTCGTCGAGGTGCTCCGCCACCCAGACTTGCCCTTCTTCCAGAGCGTGGTGCGCCAGCAGCAGCCGCAGGACGGCCTGTGCCTGTTCGGGACCCCGGTCGACGACCGGCGGCGCTTTCTCCGCGTGCGAGGTGATCAGGCGCACCAGGGCCGGGACGTCCACCAGACCGGCCGGGCGCACGCGAGCGCGCCCCCGGTCGCCCTGGTCGCCCTCGCCCATCGTCGGCTCCTCTCGCCGTCCGCCGCACCACCGCAGACGCAGCCCGCGCCCCTCAGCCTGCACCGGCCCCGGACGGATCCGCGACCAGAGGGCGGCGACATGCCGTGCCGGGTTTCCACGTTACGTGCCTGATGAGGCGGGTGTGGGCGGCCATGGCCAGGGTGCGGCCCGTCCGGCCTGCTCTCCCATGGGACGGTTCACACCGCTTCGCAACGGATCACCGGAGGGGACCCCTCCCGGACGCGGGCCGCTACAACTCGGGGAAGACCCTTGAGCCCTTCCGTGGAACGGAGTTCCCCCCATGAGGCCGCGCGTACGCTCCAGCCGTGCCGGGTTGTCCGCCCTCGTCGCCGTGATCGCGGTGGCGACCGCGGCCACCCTGGCCGGCTGCGGCTCGGACACCGACGACGCAGCAAAGCCCGACGACGCCGACACCACAACCGTGTCGCCGTCTCCCAAAGACGAGAAGTCGGACTCGAAGTCGGCGTCCCCCTCCTCGACCGCCGAACCCGAGCCCACGACCTCCAAGTTCACTCCCCTCGCCCCGGAGGACGCAGCGGACGGGGCAGATGTCGATGCCTGCCGCGACAGCAAGTGTGAGGTCGCGGTGAAGGCGGGCACCTCCATTCCCTTCGATCAGGACATCGGCGGGGTGATGGTCGCCGAGGTGGGCAAGAGCGAGGTGACGCTCGCGATGACCTACTCCAGCGGCGGCAGCGGCTCCATCCAGGTGGGGGTTGGACCCGAGGGCGGCAGCTTCGGCAACGTCAACACGACGGTCATCGAGTTCGCCGTGCTGGGCATCGAGGACGGCACAGCGGTCGTGAGCTTCGCCCCCGAGTAGCCGTGATGCGTTGCCCCGGAGACGTTCACACACCATTTGCTTGGTTGCGACGGTGACGATCACTCCGCCGCTCTGGGGTGCATGCGCTGTTTGGCACGGAAACGCGCTTTCTTCTGACGATTTCCGCACGTGTTCATTTCGCACCATTTGCGGGTGCGGCTTTGGCTGGCGTCGAAGAAGGCGGCTCGGCACGTCGGCGATGCGCACAAGGCCAGCTTTCCGTCTCGTTCGCCCGCGATGATGCTGATCGCGTCGGCGGCGATCACGCTGAGGGCATCCTCCACGCAGGCAGCCGAGCTGAGCCGCCACTCCCGCTTACCCTCGGGCGTCAGGATCGCGGCAGCCCGCCCCTGAGCGCTGCGGTCGTTGATGACCTGGACGGCAGACGCAGGGAGAGCGTCCTGGACCGCCGCCGCCGTCGCGGCGGCATGGATCGACTCCCGCAGCTCCCGGGCGAGGTCGAGCTGGGCCGGGGTGCAGGAATCCACGGCGAGGCCGCTCACCCCCAGCCAGTCGACGAGCCGGTGGGGCGACGGGATGCGCTCCACGGCGTCGCCACGGCGCTCCGTCAGAGTCGCCGTGAAGCTGGTCGCCAGCACGCTACCGAGGCGGAAGTCAGGGAACTCAGCACACATGGAACCACCTTAGCCGGTTGCACGGAGTCGTGACGCCATGCTAGAACCGTCTTAGCCGGTTCCATTATGCCGAGGAGGTCTCATGTCTCGTCCCACCAGCGACGTACAAGCATTCGAAGCCCACGCGGCGGACGCCGATCTCGACGATCTGCGCGCGCGACTGGCCGCGGCGCGCCTGCCGGAGCCCGAGACGGTCCACCGTGCCGCACCCGGTCCCCGCCGGTGGGAACAGGGCGTTCCGCTCGCCGACCTCGTCGATGTCGTGAACTACTGGCGCACCGGCTACGAGTGGCGGCCGTTCGAAGAGCGCCTCAACCGCATCGGCCAGTTCCGCACGACCATTGACGACCTGGGAATCCACTTCCTGCACCGCCGGTCCGCGCGCGCAGATGCCACACCGCTGCTCATGACGCACGGCTGGCCGGACAGCATCGCCCGGTTCGTCGACGTGGTGGACGAGCTGGCGGATCCGAAAGACGCAGACACGCCGGCGTTCCACGTCGTGGTCCCGTCGCTGCCGGGCTTCGGTTACAGCGACAGGCCGGCCGTCACCGGGTGGGGAACCGAAAAGATCGCGGCCGCGTGGGTGGAACTGATGGGAAGGCTCGGCTACGGCAAGTTCCTTGCCCACGGCGGGGACTGGGGAGGCAACATCACCACGGTTCTCGGCGGCAGGTTCCCGGCGCACGTTCTCGGCATCCACACCACATTCGCCGAGGGACCGCCCGGTTTGTCGACGGACGGGCTGACGGCGGTCGAGCGCAAGTGGACCGAGGACACCCGCGACTTCTGGGTCCACCGCGCGGCGTACGCGAAGCAGCAGGCGACCCGACCGCAGACCATCGGCTACTCGCTCGTCGACTCACCGGTCGGGCTCCTTGCCTGGATCCTCGACAAGTTCGCCGAGTGGTCGGACACCGAGGACAGCCCGTTCGAGACGATCTCCAGAGACAGGATTCTCGACGACGTCACCCTGTATTGGCTGACGCGGACAGGCGCATCGGCGGCCCGTCTCTACTACGAAAGCCACAACTCGCTCGACCCCGAACTGCGGGTCGACGTCCCGTCAGCACTGACGATGTATCCCCGCGACGTCGAGAAGTGCCCGCGCCCCTGGGCGCAGCAGCGGTACCGGCAGATCGTCCGATGGAACACGCCCGAAAGCGGCGGACATTTCCCGGCGCTGGAGGTACCCGAGTATTTCGTCAAAGATCTCCAGGAAGGTCTCGCGGCATTGCTGGCCGCTCACAGGTGACCCCGGCTGGGCGCCGCGTAGCGGCTGACGGTTACGGACCCGGCGAGTCCGACTATGGGGTAGTCGCCTTCTCGATCGCGTCGAAGATGTCTGCGTCCGTGGCTTGCTGCCACTCGGGAAGGTCGGGCCAATCCGCCACATAACCTGGCTTCGGGTCCTGGATGCGGTGATAGATCTGCGCAATCCAGCAGGTGGCGACGAAGCGCCCGCGTTGTTCCCTGCTCAGCCGAGCCGTGCTGCCGCCGGAGAGCTTGATGAATTCACGTACCTGGTGGCACACCGCTGCCGCGGACTCCCGCTCCCAGTTCGGGGTCTCCTCCCACGGTGTGATGTACCCGGGTTTCGGCTCTCCGGGAAAGTGCTTCCTGACACCCTCAATCCATGCCTCGCGAAAGATACGGCCTGCCTCGATGTCCACGGTCTCCCTTTCATCCTGAGATGTTGAGCGCAGAAACCTGCTCTGCCTCACCGCTGAATCAGCGGAAGAAGCTCGGGCAGCAAGTCGGAGGTTACGGCGATGGTCTCGCCAGAGTCGATGTCATGAGTGCTTCCGGACGCGGAGACAACACACGCACCGGCTTCACGCGCAACCACTACGCCCGCCGAGGTGTCCCAAGGGTTGTTGGACAAGATGACACATGCGTCGGTTTTCCCTTCCGCGACCCATACCAGGTCCAGGGCTGCGGTTCCCCACATTCGGATCCGCTGGACCCGACCCGCAAGGCGCTCGGTGATCGCGAGCCGCTGCTTGTTGCGTACGTGCGCGTCGGTGCCGACCGCGTAGTCACCGATGGACACAATTGCGGCACTCAGGTCTCTCGTGCTGCTGGCCCGGATCTTTCTCGACCCGCAGTATGCCCCGCCGCCCTCAGCGGCGTGGTACCGAGCGCCCATGAACGGCAGGTCGACGACACCGAGCACGCAGCGATTGCCGTCGAAGAGACCTAGGGAAACACAGCAGAGCGGAATCCCGCGAACAAAGTTCGCGGTACCGTCCACCGGATCCAGAGCCCACATGAACCGGCCCTCCTGCAGCGACTTTCCTTCCTCCTCGCCCAGGAAGGAGATGTCCGGGGTCAAGCGGTTCAGGTGGTCACGCACCGCCGCCTCGACGGCGAAATCGACCTCGGACGCCATGTCCCGGTCGCCCTTGGCGGTGATTTCGCCGGGGTCGCGGCTGATGATAAGGGATCTGGCGAGTTCGACGGCGCCGTCGGCGATTTTGAGAAGATCTGGCAGGTCGGTCATAGGAGTGTCGCCCGATCCCAGAGTGAGATGAAGACCTGCTCGAACGTATGGAACAACTCGTCGCCACGCTCCCTGCGTTCGACAAGAAATGTCGGAGAATCTACGCCGCGAGCTTACGGAAGGTACGGCTGGATCACTCCCGTCGTGTCGTCGATGAGTGTGATGTTGAACCGAACGGTTTCATCGGAGAGACCGATCTCCACCCGGTCACGTGCCTCCGGTTGCAGGACGGACCGCACGCGTTCCTTCAAGATTTTGAGGTTGATTTCAGTCAGACCGGCCAGGAATCCGGTATCGTACCCCTCCTCTTGCTCGCGAATCTTCATCGCCTCACTGTCCGGATCGAGGAAGAGTAACTGAAACCGCGTACCAGATTCGACCAGGCGTCGAATCTGTGCGTCTGCGTAGTGCTGAGCGAGCAGATTCAGGGACAGCCCGCTCGCTCGAATGACAGACGCATTTTCGATCATCTCGTACAGAGGTACCTCGGACAGGAATTGTGGCCTGGACATGTAAATGGCAGCCAGGTCTAGATGCCGACCCTCTTCGCCGGGAAGCCGCCGCTGATGTTTTCCTGAGTCGGTTCCCTGGTTTTCTGCGAGATTCCTGGAGAACTGCAGGCTTCCACGGTAGGGCGCAAAGAGCTCGTCAACAGGCCATCCCGGAAACATGGCCTCAAGCACCCTGCACGAATCAGTGCGAGGCTTCCCGCTCCGCAGGTCCCCCTTGAGCCATCGGTAGAACTGGGCATGTCCAGGGTGGCTGCCGGTAAGTCGTTTGTCAATTTCCGCGGCGGCCTTCTCCCATTCCTGACAGAACCCCGCGTAGCTCAGGTGGCGCTGCTGGATCAACGCCTTGATGGCCACCACTTCTTCGCCCATAGGTCGCCTCACCCTTGGCTGTTCAGGCCGCTCACGATACTCCAGATGAGACCGGAAGATACACGATGAGACCGAGAAGAGTGAAGGAGAGATTCGGCCGGTATCGAAATGCGACCCGCAGTAATGCCACCGTGAGGTGTGTCCAGAGCAGTCGACCGAGCACCAGCTTTGAGGCGATATCAGATGCCCAGTACGGCAACCGAACAGGCGGGCATTTCTGCCACGCACGTGATGACGTGGCAGTGGCGGCGGCATCGCAGGTGCGTGGGGCTGGCGCGGGCTCAGATGCGTAAGGCGTTGGCCGGGTGGGGGCTGGCCGGGATCGAGGAGCCGGCGGTGCTGGTGGTGTCGGAGCTGATGACCAACGCCGTCGTTCATGCCCGTGTGCCGCCGGGGCGGGAGATCCTGACGCGGTTCGTCCGGCAGGACGGCGGGGTGCGTATCGAGGTGCACGACGCCTCAGGCGTGTGGCCGGTGCGCCGGGTGCCGGACGAGTCGGGCGGGTTCGGCCTGCTCCTGGTCGAGGCGCTGGCGGCCCGGTGGGGAGTGGCCGAGCGCAACGGGGTGGGCAAGGCGGTGTGGGCTGTGGTCGTCGATCCGGTGGGAGGCGCGGAGCAGCCTGGAGCGCCGGGCGAGGAGTCGGTCAGGTGACGGTGTGCCGTCCGGCCGGACCCGGCTCGGACCGGGGTCGGTGCTCCGACGCGTAACCCCGCGGTCGGAGCACCGGCACGGCGCGTGCCGCCCCCCGGGGCGGTCACACCCGGCCGCGGCACAGCTCCAGCAGCGTCATCGCCAGCGTCGTACCCGGGCGGCCCAGGTGGTCGCGGTAGCGGGCGAGGATCTCCATCTCCCGGGACAGGTTCACCCGCCGGCCGCCGGAGGCGATGCGGGCCTGCTGGATACGGGCCGAGACCGCCATCCGTTCCTCCACCAGCGCGATGATCCGGTCGTCGAGGTCGTCGATCCGCTCGCGGGCGCCCGTGATCTCCGTCGCCGCCTCGTCGGTGCGCGCCCCGGTCCGGTCGCCGGTCGGCGCGCCGGTGCGGTCGGCGGCGGGGTCGCCGGTCCGGGGTGCCGTCCGGTCGGCGGTCCTGTCGCTCGCCTGGGTTGCGTTCATCTCGTCACTCCTGGGTACGGGCCCCGGAGCCGCCGCCCGGCGGCGAAACACAGCGCGCCCCGGGCCTGCCGGCCCGGGGCGCCTGGGAAGTCGCTTGTCAGTCAGCTCAAGCGCACGACCATGGCAGCCGGACGGGCCGGTTGCCATAGGTAAAGAGGAAGCTCTGCGTGCGCATGGCCGCCAGTATTCACCGCCGTCCCGCCGTGGACAACGGCGGCCCGCATGGTGAGACGCCGTAGCCGATAGACTCGGCTGTATCCCCCCTCCCACCGCCCTGTCTCTCCCCTCCCACCGCCGGAAGGCCGCAGCAGTGACCTCAGCGACCCCCGACACCGTCCTCGTCGTGGACTTCGGTGCCCAGTACGCCCAGCTCATCGCGCGCCGCGTGCGCGAGGCCCGGATCTACAGCGAGATCGTGCCGTCCACGATGCCGGTGCCGGAGATCCTGGCGAAGAACCCCAAGGCGATCATCCTCTCCGGCGGCCCCTCCTCGGTGTACGCGGAGAACGCCCCCGGCATCGACCCGGCGATCTTCGCCGCCGGCGTGCCGGTGTTCGGCATGTGCTACGGCTTCCAGCTCATGGCCCAGGCGCTCGGCGGCACCGTCGACAACAACGGACAGCGCGAGTACGGGCGTACGCGACTGAACGTCTCCCGCCCCGACTCGACCCTCTTCGAGGGCACCCCCGAGCGGCAGGACGTCTGGATGTCCCACGGCGACGCCTGCTCCGCCGCCCCCGAGGGCTTCACGGTCACCGCGGCCACCGAGGGCGTGCCCGTCGCCGCCTTCGAGGACGACGAGCGGAAGCTGTACGGCGTGCAGCACCACCCGGAGGTCATGCACTCCACCCACGGCCAGCTCGTCCTGGAGCACTTCCTCTACCGCGGCGCCGGCCTCGCCCCCACCTGGACGACGGCGAGCGTCGTGGAGGAGTCGGTCGCCGCCGTGCGCGCGCAGGTCGGGGACGCGCAGGCGATCTGCGCGCTGTCCGGCGGGGTGGACTCGGCGGTGGCGGCGGCGCTCGTGCAGCGGGCCATCGGGGACCGGCTCACCTGCGTGTACGTCGACCACGGGCTGATGCGTAAGGGCGAGTCGGAGCAGGTCGAGAAGGACTTCGTGGCGGCGACCGGTGTGCAGCTGAAGGTCGTGGACGCGGCGGAGCGGTTCCTCACGGCGCTGGCCGGGGTGTCGGACCCGGAGGAGAAGCGGAAGATCATCGGCCGGGAGTTCATCCGGGTCTTCGAGCAGGCGCAGGCCGAGATCGTGGCGGCGGCGGGGGAGTCCGGGGCGCCGGTGCGCTTCCTGGTGCAGGGCACGCTCTACCCGGACGTCGTGGAGTCCGGCGGCGGCACCGGCACCGCGAACATCAAGTCCCACCACAACGTCGGCGGCCTGCCGGAGGACCTGGACTTCGAGCTGGTGGAGCCGCTGCGGCGGCTGTTCAAGGACGAGGTCCGGATGGTCGGCAAGGAGCTGGGACTGCCCGGGGCGATGGTGCAGCGCCAGCCGTTCCCCGGCCCGGGGCTCGGCATCCGGATCGTCGGCGAAGTCACGAAGGACCGGCTCGACCTGCTGCGCGAGGCGGACGCCATCGCCCGCGAGGAGCTGACGGCGGCCGGTCTCGACCGCGACATCTGGCAGTGCCCGGTGGTGCTCCTCGCCGACGTGCGGTCGGTGGGCGTGCAGGGCGACGGCCGGACGTACGGGCACCCGGTGGTGCTGCGGCCGGTGTCGTCGGAGGACGCGATGACGGCGGACTGGTCGCGGCTGCCGTACGAGGTGCTGGCGCGGATCTCGACGCGGATCACGAACGAGGTGCGGGACGTCAACCGCGTGGTCCTCGACGTCACGTCGAAGCCGCCGGGCACCATCGAGTGGGAGTGAGCGGCCCGGCGGCCCGGGCACGCGGCCGGTAGGGCAGAATGCGCACTCATCACATGTACGACTTGCGGTCAGGGGGGCACGAGGTGGCGGTGGACGCGGATCCGCCTGCGGCGGGCGCCGCGGGGGACGAGCCGGGCGCCGCGGGCGGTACGGAGCCCGGCGCCGCGGACGACCGGAACGGAACGGGGAGCGGACCTGCCGGCGGCGGGCCGGCGGGCTCCGGCGGAACACACGGTCGCGGCAGCGCATCGGCCGGGTCCGGTGCCGACCGGGGTGCGGCGGCTGGGTCGCCGGGCGCCGGCGAGTCGACCGGCTCGGGCGCTACGACGGCGAGGTCCGGCGCCCCGGCCGCCGGGGCCGGGGCCGGGGCCACGATGGCCGGGTCTGGTGCGGCGACTGCCCGGTCCGGCGTCACGACTGCCCCGTCCGGCGCCGCCGTCGCCGGTGCCGGGCGCTCCGGCGGCGCATCGGCCGGGTCCGGCGACCCCGGGGGTGAACCCGGCGTCGCTCCCGACCCCGCCCGCGAGTTCGCCCGCCGCCGCGACGGCTTCGCCGCCGGCGAGGGGCTCCCCGCCGGGGTCGCGCACTCGCCCGGCGCCTCCCGGCAGTGGGTCTCCGACGAGCTGACCCGCTCCGCCGACACCCTCGCCGAGCGCGGCGCCGCCGCCGGCGGGACGTGGTCGGCGGGCCTCTGGCGGCGCAGCCTGTACGCCATCGGCGCCGGCCTGCTCGCCCTCCTCCTCGTCGTCGGGCTCACCGCCCTCGGACCCGGCTGGACCCGGGCCCGTACCGCCGCGCTGCTCGCCGCCGCGCTGACCGCCGGGCTGCTGGCCGGTGCCGCGTGGCTGAACCGCGCCCGCGGCGGGCTCCTCGCCCCCGTCGTCGGCGAGGACGGCCGGCTCTCGACCGGCCGTACGGTGGCCGGCGCCTGGACGCTGCTCGCCGGGTACGCCCTGCTGCACCTCGCCCTCGCCCTGGCCCTCGCCGACGGCTCCGCCGCCCGCGACCGGCTCCTCGACGGCCTCGGCTGGTCCGCGCCCGGTACCGGCCCCGGCGGCGCCGCCGGGCTCGTCGTCACCGTCGCCGCCGCCTGGGCCGCCGCCCTCGGCGCCCGCGCCGTCGTGGCGTACCGGCTGCGCAGCGGCGGCCTGACCAAGACCCGCGCCGCCCGCCCCCGCGCCGCCGACCTGCTCACCGACGACGCCGGCCGCGCCGCCGCCGTCGATATCCAGTACGCCGTCGTCTCCGCCGCCGCCCTGATCTTCGCCCTCGTGCAGCTCGGCCGCCGGCCCGAGCAGTTGCCGGGCCTGCCGTGGGGCATCGCCGCGCTGGTCGCGGTGAGCGCGGCGGTGCACCTGACGGCGCGGCTCGTCGACGGCGGGCGCCCGGCCGTGCTGTCCGTCGTCCGGGTCCGCGAGCCCGGCGACCTGCACACCGCGATCCGCACCGGCGACGACGTCGAGGTGCGCGGCACCGGCTTCGTGCCGGCGGGCGCGGAGTCGCCGGAGCTGCTGGCGCGCGTGGTCGTACGGATCGGCGCCGTCCACGTACACGTGCCGCTGGTCCCGGTCGCCGGCGGCTTCGCCAACCCCACGGCGACCCGGCTGACGGTTCCGGTGCCGGTGGACGTGGAGCCTGGCCGTACGGAGTTGCGGGTCGTCACGGCCGGGGGCGCGGAGTCCGCCCCGTACCTGCTCGACATCGTCGACTGAATCGTCGACTGAACGTCGACTGAATCGCCGGCGGGGCGGACGCGCACGACCCGATCCGGTTGAGCGTTCACGAAACGCTTTACGTATCCCCTCCCACACATGAAGTATCGGCGCCGGGGCGATCACCGGCACGGTCCACGGCAGGAGAGGCGGACTACACATGGCACAGGACCAAGCGTCCGGCACCGGCGTACTCGGGAGGGTGCCCCAGGGGCAGTCCCCCGGCGGCCTCCGGGCCGCCGCCGCCCGGTTCGCGCTGCTACCCCTGCGGATCTTCCTCGGCATCACCTTCGTCTACGCCGGCATCGACAAGCTCACCGACGACGTGTTCCTCGACGCCAGCGGCCCCGGCTCCCTCCACGACACCCTCGACACCCTCCCCGATGTCGCGATCCCGGCACTGGTGGACCTGGCGCAGAAGGCGCCGACGGAGTTCGGGATCGCCATCTCGCTCGGCGAGATCGCGGTGGGGCTCGGCACGCTCGCCGGGCTGTGGGCGCGGCTGGCCGCGGCCGGCGGGGCGCTGATCTCGATGACGCTGTGGTTCACGATGAGCTGGTCGGCGGATCCGTACTACTACGGCCAGGACCTGCCGTACATGATGGCGTGGACGGCGCTGATCCTGGCCGGCGCGCCCTACTGGTCGCTGGACTCGGTGCTCGCCGTCCGCCGCCGCAGGAAGGGCCAGCAGCTCTTCGCCTAGCGGACCCTCGCGCCCGCTGCCCGCCACCCGCCCCTTTCAGTCGCGGTGGCGCCCCTGCGGCGCCTCCCCGGCGCCCGCGCCGCTCCCGCCCGCGGCGTCCGAGCCCGTGCCGCCCCCGCCGAAGCGCGCGTCGTACGTCCCGCGCAGCTCGTCCATCGGCAGCGCGCCCAGGTCGGCGACCGAGTCGGCGACCGGGTCCACGTCCCGCGGCGCCGCCGCGCGCGCCTCCCGGGCGCGCCGGCGGGTGCGGCGCGCGGCGTAGCCGACGGCGGCGACCAGGGCGGCCAGCGCCAGCCCCGGCGGCACCACGGCCAGCGGCACCCAGTACGGCTGCCGCAGCGCGTCGGCGGCGTCGAGCAGGCCGAGGGCCGCGCCGCACAGCAGCACCAGGCCGGCGACCAGCTTCGCGGGCTCGAACCTATGGCGTTGCACGCTGGACCTCCAACTGGCCGATCGAGACCGTCAGGTCCAGCACCATCGTCCCCCCGCGCCCGCCCGCGCCGCCGGTCGTGGGCTCCAGCACCGTCGTCCGCTGCTGCCGGGGGGCCACGTCGATGTCGCCCTCGTCTGGAGGCTCCGGGGGCTCGGGGCGGGTGGTGGGCGGCAGCTGCAGGTCGCCGATGTCGACCCGGCTGCGCACCTCGACCCGTACGTCGTCGGGCACCCGCACCTCCAGCCGGCCCAGGCCCACCTGGGCCGAGGTCTCGACCGTCCGGCCCTTCCCCGGCTCCAGCCGGCTCAGGTCGAGCCGCGCCTCGCCGCTGCCCAGCTCGTACCGCTCGCGTACGTCCGTGACCGCCGTCGGACGCCAGGTCCGCTCGCCCCAGTCGGCGGTGACGGAGTCCGGCAGCCAGAGCGCGCCGGCCAGCAGGACGGTCGTCAGCAGCGCCCAGAAGGCGGTACCGCCGCCGGCGCGGCCGATCCAGGCGCTGAGCGTGAAGCCCGCGCCGAAGACGGCGAGCGCGCCGCCGAGGCCGAGCGCCAGCGTGGTGCCCAGCGGCTCCGCGCCCCAGGTGGCGACGATGACGACGGTGCAGGTGGCGGCGGCGGCGAGGAACGTCCAGGCGCCGATGCCGGCCGCCTCCTGCTCGCCCCGGCCGCGGGCGCCGCCGGCCGGCGCCTTCTTCGTACGCCTCCCGCGGCCGGGCGGGCCCGCCGCCGCGTCCTGGTCGTCGCCGGCGCCGTCGGGGCCCCAGAGGTAGGGCGGGAAGTCGCCGTCCTTGGTGAGCGGATCGCGCCACCAGGACGGGGAGTACGGCACGGGGGGCGGCGCGGTCTCCGGCGGGGCGTCGGCCACGGCGTGGGCGGTGGCGTCGTCCACGGGGACGCCGTCGGCGGCCAGCTCCTCGGCCGCGCGGCGGTGGTGCGACCAGTAGGCGGCGCCACCGAGGCAGAGGAGCAGCAGGGCGGCGAAGAAGTGGTTGTCCGTGCGGTTCATCACGGACAGGAACAGGCCGCAGCCGACGACGGCGAACAGCAGCGCCGTCAGCGCCGAGCCCTCGACCCGGCCGGACAGCAGCCGGCGACCCTCGCTGTCGTCCTCGCCGTCGAGCGGCATCAGCAGCCAGGCGAAGCCGTACGCGACGAGGCCGAGGCCGCCGGTGGCGGTGAGCGCGCCGAGCACGATGCGGAAGATGACGGGGTCCATGCCGAAGTACTGGCCGAGGCCGCCGCAGACGCCGCCGACGACCTTGTAGCGGCGGCTGCGCCGCAGCCGCGGGCGCGCGGGTGCGGGGCCTGGGGTGGAGCCGGACGCGGACCCGGATTCGGATCCTGGGCCGGACCCGGACCCGGACCCGGACCCGGACCCGGACCCGGAGCCGGAGCCGGAGCCGGACCCGGGGGCCGGGCCGGGGGAGCCTTCGGAGGGCCCGGGCGCGCGGTACCCGGCGCCGGCGCGGTCGCCGGGCGCCTCGTCCCGCGCGTCGGGGCCCGCGCTGGGGCTCGTGTCCGTCATGGGTCCATGGTGGCGGACGCCGCCGCGGCGCGGGAGGCGGGACTACCCCGAGCCCACCCTGAAATCCTCCGGGGACCGATGGGGGGCCAACCCTGATGCCAGGGCCGCCCCACCCGTGTGACGATGCATGACATGACCGCAGCCACCGCCGCGACCGCCGCCGACGGCGCCGCCCCGCCCGGCGGCCCGTACGACCCGTACGGCGACCCGTACGACGACCTGTACGAGCGGCCCGTCCGTCGGCTGTACCGCAGCGCCGACGGGCGCTGGCTCGGCGGTGTCGCCCGCGGTCTCGCCGGCCACCTGGGGCTGCCGGTGTCGTGGGTGCGGATCGTCTTCATCGGCCTGCTCATGGCCAACGGCCTGGGCGTGCCGCTGTACGCGGTGTTCTGGTTCGTCGTCCCGCTCGGCCAGGGCGGCAGGGCGGAGAAGCCGCTCGTGGACGTCGACACCGACGGGCGCAGGCGGCTCCGCAAACCCGACAAGGGCCAGCTGCTCGCCCTGCTCGCGCTGCTCGTCGGCGCCGGGATCTTCGGCGGCAGCCTCGACCTGGACCGCTCCAACGCGTTCGTGTGGCCGCTGCTGCTCATCGGCGCCGGTGTGGCGCTGGTGTGGCGGCAGGCGGACAACGCCCGGCGGGCGAAGTGGGCGGCGGTCACGCGGCGGACGAAGTTCCTGCCGGTCGCGCGCGGCGCCGCCGGGGTGCTGCTGGTCGGGGCGGGGGCCGGAGCGATCTTCGTCATCCAGGGCTCGACGCGGCACATCGGCGCCGTCGTGCAGGCGTCGCTCGCGGTGCTGGTGGGCGTGGCGCTGCTGGCCGGCCCCTGGCTCGTACGGATGGTGCAGGACCTCTCCGAGGAGCGGCTGATGCGCATCCGCGCGCAGGAGCGCGCCGAGGTCGCCGCCCACGTCCACGACTCCGTGCTGCACACCCTCACCCTCATCCAGCGCAACGCCGACAACGCCGGCGAGGTGCGCAAGCTGGCCCGCGCGCAGGAGCGGGAGCTGCGCACCTGGCTGTACAAGCCGCAGGGGACGGGCAAGGACGACGAGAAGGACGGGGCGGGGCCCGGCACGCTCGCCGAGGGGGTGCGCCGGACGGCGGCGGAGGTGGAGGACTACCACGGGGTGCCGGTCGAGGTGGTGTGCGTCGGGGACTGCCCGCTGGACGACCGGCTCGGGGCGCAGCTGCAGGCGGCGCGGGAGGCGATGGTCAACGCGGCCAAGTACGGTGGCGAGGCGGGCCCGGTGCAGGTCTTCGCGGAGGTCGAGGGCCGGCAGGTGTTCATCTCGGTGAAGGACCGCGGTCCCGGCTTCGACCCGGACGCGGTCCCGGCCGACAGAATGGGCGTACGCGAGTCCATCATCGGCAGGATGGAGCGCAACGGCGGCACCGCCCGGCTGCGTACGCCGGCGGGCGGGGGCACCGAAGTGGAGCTGGAGATGGAGCGCGCCGAGTGAGGGCGGCGGGCGCGGAGGCATGGCGGTGGGCGCAGTGAGGAGCGGACGATGACGGACGACGCAGCGGGCGGGACACCGGCGGCCGGGGTGCCGGCGAGTGGTGCGGGCCCGGCGGAGGGCCGCCGGGTACGGGTCGTGCTCGTCGACGACCACCGCATGTTCCGGGCCGGGGTGCAGGCGGAGATCGGGGTGACGGACGAGACCGGCGTCGAGGTCGTCGGCGAGGCGGCGGACGTGGAGCAGGCGGTGACGGTCATCACCGCCACCCGCCCCGAGGTCGTCCTGCTCGACGTGCACCTGCCGGGCGGCGGCGGCGTGGAGGTGCTGCGCCGCTGCGCGGGGCTGATGGGCGAGTCGCCGAGCGGCGAGGCGCCGGTGCGCTTCCTCGCACTGTCGGTCTCGGACGCGGCCGAGGACGTCATCGGCGTCATCCGCGGCGGCGCCCGGGGGTACGTGACGAAGACCATCACCGGCTCCGACCTCGTCGGCGCGATCTTCCGGGTCTCCGACGGCGACGCGGTCTTCTCGCCGCGGCTCGCCGGCTTCGTCCTCGACGCCTTCGCGTCGACGGACGCGCCGCCGGTGGACGAGGACCTGGACCGGCTGACGCAGCGGGAGCGGGAGGTGCTGCGGCTGATCGCCCGGGGGTACGCGTACAAGGAAGTGGCGAAGCAGCTGTACATCTCCGTCAAGACCGTCGAGTCGCACGTGTCGGCGGTGCTGCGCAAGCTGCAGCTGTCGAACCGGCACGAGCTGACGCGCTGGGCGACGGCCCGCCGGCTCGTCTGACGCACTCCTACTGAGTACGTCCGGGCACGTCCGGTACTGAGTACGTCCGGTACTGGTACGTCCGGTACTGAGTCCGGTCCTGAGTGCGTCCGGTCACGCGGGACGTACCGCCGTCACGAACGGCATCGAGTCCACCGGGGCGTAGCGCACGGTGGCGCCCGGGCGGGGCGCGTGGATGATCTGGCCGCCGCTCGCGTAGATGCCGACGTGGGTGCGGCCGGAGTAGTAGAAGACCAGGTCCCCGGGCGCCAGCGCGGAGCGCGGGACGGTGGCGCCCGCAGCGGACTGGCTGTAGGTCGTACGGGGCAGGGAGACGCCCGCGGCGCCCCAGGCGGCCTGGGTCAGGCCCGAGCAGTCGAAGGCGTCGGGGCCGGTGGCGCCCCAGACGTACGGGCTGCCGACCGCGTTCCGGGCGTACGACACGGCGTGCGCCGCACGGGCGTTGGGCGCCTGCACCGGCCCGCGCGCCGCGGCGCGCGCCGCCCGGTCGCCCGGCGCGCCGCCGGGGCCGTCCGCGCCGAGGACGGCGTCGCGCTGCTCGGCGGTGAGGGTGTCGAGCAGCCGGTGGGCCTTGGCGAGCTTGTCCTTGATCGCGTGCTTGTGCCGCTTCAGCTCCGCCCGGGCGTCCGTCAGCTCCGCCAGCCGCTCGCCCGCCTCCGTGCGTACCTGCTCGACCTCCCGCAACTGCCGCCCGACGCTCGTGAGCGCGGCGGCCTGCCGGCTGCCGGCCCGTTCCAGCAGCGCGGCCCGGCGGAGGTAGTCCTCCGGCTCGGCGGAGAGGGCGAGCTGCACGGTGGGGTCGGCGGTGCCGTTGCGGTACTGGGCGGTGGCGAACGAGCCGAGGGCGTCGCGGGCGTCGTTCAGCCGGGCGGTCTTGCGGGCGGCCTCGTCGCGGAGGTCGTCCAGGTCCCGTTCCGCGCGGTCGGCCTTCTCGGCGACGCCGTTGTACTTCTCGACGGCCTGCTCGGCCTCGTGGTGCAGCCGGTCCACCTCGGCCTTGACCTCCGCGGGGGCCGGCCGCGGGTCGGCGTGGGCGAAGCCGCCGAGGGCGGTGGCGGTGGCGGCGCCGACGAGCGTGATCGCCCGGGCGGTACGGGCCCGGGGGGTACGGGCGCGGGCCCGCGGTTCCGCCGCCTGCTGGTGCTCGCGCTTACTGTGGGACGCCACGCGGGCGTTCACCCCTTCCTCACGGTTTGGAGGCGGCCCGCACGGGGGGACGGGCCGCCGCCGAGACGCTAAGCCGGGGGTGCGGCGCGGCACGAGGGGATGACGGAGACTTACCGGCACCCGCTGGTCGATGACGGGTTGCGATCACCTGAACACAACGTACTGAGCTGTGTGTTCGCCTCCGTGACCGATGTTCCTGAAGTGGTCACCCCCATGGGCGGGACCTGTTACGGACCGCTACGCTCCCGTGCCATGGATGTACTCATCAACCTCTTCGTCGCCTCGCACATCATCGGTATCGCCGCGCTCCTCGGCGGGTGGCTGACGCAGCTGAAGTCGCTGGGCACGGGCGACGTGCGGATCGCGCCCTCGATGGTGCACGGGGCGCTGGTCATGCTCGTCACCGGCTTCATACTCTCCGGCCTCAACGAGGCCGACGACGTGGAGCTGAACCAGACGAAGCTCGGCGTCAAGGGCGCGATCCTGATAGTGATCCTCGTCCTGGTCTTCATCAAGAGGAAGGAAGAGCGCATCCCGAAGGGCTACTTCGCCGCGATCGGACTCCTGACCATGACCAACGTCGTCATCGCCACCACCTGGACCTGAGGCTGGAGCCGGGGCCGAACGCGAGATCAGGCTCCTTCAGGCCGGGCGCACGCCGCTGTGGAACGGCATGTAGTCGATCGACTCGTACTTCACGTCGTCGCCCGGCTTGGAGGCGTGGATCATCTGTCCGTTGCCCACGTAGATCCCGACGTGGCTGATGTCGTCGTAGAAGAAGACCAGGTCACCCGGCTGCAGATCCGCCTTGGCCACCTGCGTGCCGGCGTTGACCTGGTCGTAGGTCGTACGCGGCAGTGAGATGCCGGCCTCCCGCCAGGCGGCCTGGGTGAGGCCGGAGCAGTCGAACGAGTCCGGGCCGGTGGCCCCCCACACGTAGGGCTTGCCCAGCTGGGCCTCGGCGAACGACAGCACCTTGTCCGCCTTCGTGGCGCCGGTGTCCGGCGGCGGGTCCTGCTGCTGCTCTTCTTCCTGCTGCTGTTCCTCTTCGCGCTGCTCCTGCTCGCGGCGCTCCTGCTCGGCCTGCCGCTGGCGCTCCAACTCCGCCTGGCGCGCGGCCTCCTCGGCCTTGCGTCGCGCCTCCTCCTCGCGCTTGCGCTCCAGCTCCGCGAGCCGCTGCTTCTCCTCCTCGGTGAGGCGGTCCAGCACCTGGCGCGCGTCGGACAGCTTGGTCTGGACCTCCTTCTTGGAGTCCCGGAGCTGCTCCTGCGACTCGGTGAGGGTGCGCAGGCTCTCCTGCGCGTCGGTGCGCTTCTCGGTGGCCTTGGCCTGGCGCTCCTGGAACTGGTCGATCGCGACCTGCTCGCGGTTCGTCAGCCGCTCCATGAGGTGCGCTTGGTCGAAGTAGGTCTGCGGGTCGGGGGCGAGCATGAACGTCGCGGTGGGGGTGACGCCGCCGGTGCGGTACTGGGCGGCGGCGAGGCGGCCCAGCTCGCGCCGCGACTCGTTGAGCCGCGCGGTCTCCTTGGCCACCTCGTCGAGCTGCTGCTCGACCCGGGTGCGCTGCTGCGCGGTGCGCTCCTTCGCGCCGTTGTAGCGCTCGGTGGCGCGCTCCGCCTCGTGGTAGAGGTGGTCGACTTCCTTCTGCACCTCTTCGATCGACCGCTCGGCCGGGGCCGCACCGGCTTCCTGGCTGAGCAGGGTCGCGGAGGCCAGTGCCGCGGAGCCGACACCGACCGCGGTGCGACGCCCCGCCGGCGACTCGAGGATCCGGGTCCGCGGCTTTCTGTGGGAAGCCAAGGCAGGCCACTCCTTCCGTCCAAGCAGTGTCGAGCACGGTAGCCACTCGGTGGGACTGCTGTGAAGTCTGATGTTCGATATGCCCGAAACCGATTTGTTATCGGAGGGAGTTGTTCCGTCCATCCCGGACATCCCGGGTGCCGGGAGCGGGGGTGCGGGAGCGGGATACGGGAGTGGGTTGTCGGTGGGGCGCCCTAGACTCGGTAGACGATGAGCAGCCTCTTCGACGACAGTCATCCCGCCTTCGCCGCAAGCGTCCCCGAGCCGTATTACCGCGACGGCGCGCCCCGCCCCGTCACGGACCCGGAAGCGCTGCTCACCGGGTTGAACGAGCAGCAGCGCGCCGCCGTGGAGCACACCGGCTCGCCCCTGCTGATCGTCGCCGGCGCCGGTTCGGGCAAGACCCGCGTGCTGACCCACCGGATCGCGTACCTGCTGGCCAAGCGGCGGGCGCACCCCGGCCAGATCCTCGCCATCACGTTCACGAACAAGGCCGCGGGCGAGATGAAGGGGCGCGTCGAGGAGCTCGTCGGCGCCCGCGCGAACGCGATGTGGGTCTCCACCTTCCACAGCGCCTGCGTGCGCATCCTGCGCCGCGAGTCGAAGAAGCTCGGCTTCACGTCCTCGTTCTCGATCTACGACGCCGCCGACTCGCGCCGGCTGATGTCCCTCGTCTGCCGGGACCTGGACCTCGACCCCAAGCGCTACCCGCCGAAGGCGTTCAGCGCCAAGATCTCCAGCCTGAAGAACGAGCTGATCGACGAGGAGAGCTGGGCCGCCCAGGCCGGCGACCCCTACGAGAAGACGCTCGCCGAGGCGTACGGGATGTACCAGTCCCGGCTCCGCGAGGCCAACGCGCTGGACTTCGACGACCTGATCATGACGACCGTGAACCTGCTGCAGGCGTTCCCGGACGTCGCGGAGCACTACCGCCGCCGCTTCCGGCACGTGCTCGTCGACGAGTACCAGGACACGAACCACGCACAGTACATGCTGGTGCGCGAGCTGGTCGGCCCGGAGGCCGGCGCGGAGCCGGAGGGCGCCGGGGACGCCGGGGGCGCTGGGGGCGCGGAGGGCGGCGAGGAGCGCGCGAAGGGGCCGGACGGCCCCGCCGAGCTGTGCGTCGTCGGCGACGCCGACCAGTCGATCTACGCCTTCCGCGGCGCCACCATCCGCAACATCCTACAGTTCGAGGAGGACTACCCCGAGGCGCGCACGATCCTGCTGGAGCAGAACTACCGCTCCACCCAGACGATCCTCAGCACCGCCAACGCCGTCATCGAGCGCAACTCCTCCCGCCGCCCCAAGAACCTCTGGACCGACGCGGGCGCCGGCGCGCGCATCGTCGGCGACGTCGCCGACACCGAGCACGACGAGGCGCAGTTCGTCGCCGACGAGATCGACCGGCTGTCGGACGCGGGCGACGCCCGCGCCGGCGACGTCGCCGTCTTCTACCGCACCAACGCCCAGTCCCGTGTCTTCGAGGAGGTCTTCATCCGCGTCGGCCTGCCGTACAAGGTCGTCGGCGGCGTCCGCTTCTACGAGCGCCGCGAGGTCCGCGACGTCCTCGCGTACCTGCGCGTGCTCGCCAACCCCGAGGACTCCGTACCGCTGCGCCGCATCATGAACGTGCCCAAGCGCGGCATCGGCGACCGCGCCGAGGCGATGATCGAGGCGCTGGCGCAGCGCGAGCGGATCTCGTTCCCGCAGGCGCTCGTGCGCGTCGACGAGGCGTACGGGATGGCGTCCCGCTCGGTGAACGCCGTCAAGCGGTTCAACACGCTGATGGAGGAGCTGCGCACGGTCGTCGAGTCCGGCGCCGGGCCGGCCACGGTGCTGGAGGCGGTGCTGGAGCGCACCGGCTATCTCGCCGAGCTGCAGGCGTCGACCGATCCGCAGGACGAGACCCGTATCGAGAACCTCCAGGAACTGGCCGCCGTGGCCCTGGAGTTCGAGCAGGAGCGCGGCGAGGAGGGCCCGGGGACGCTCGCCGACTTCCTGGAGCGGGTCGCGCTGGTCGCCGACAGCGACGAGATCCCGGAGGAGGAGACGGACGGCTCCGGCGTCATCACGCTGATGACGCTGCACACCGCCAAGGGCCTGGAGTTCCCGGTGGTGTTCCTCACCGGCATGGAGGACGGCGTCTTCCCGCACATGCGGGCCCTCGGCGACGTCAAGGAGCTGGAGGAGGAGCGGCGGCTGGCGTACGTCGGCATCACGCGCGCGCAGCAGCGGCTCTACCTGACGCGCTCGGTGATGCGCAGCTCGTGGGGCCAGCCGTCGTACAACCCGCCGTCGCGCTTCCTGGACGAGATCCCCCCGGCGTACCTGGAGTGGCGGCGCACGGGCGCCGCCGCCGCCACGCGGGGCGGCGGCGGTGGGGGGCGGTCGCCGATGGAGTCCGCGGCGGCGGTGCTGGCGTCGTCGGCGGGCTCGGCCCGTACCACCCGGCAGGGGCCGTCCGGCTTCGCCACCGGGCGGGCGACGGAGCGGCCGGTGATCGCGCTGTCGGTGGGGGACCGGGTGACGCACGACCAGTTCGGGATGGGGACGGTGGTGGCGGTGTCCGGCTCGGGGGCGAACGCGCAGGCGACGATCGACTTCGGCGACGGGCGGGCGAAGAAGCTGCTGCTGCGGTACGCGCCGGTGGAGAAGCTGTAGGGCTGCGGGGCTGGGGGCTGGGGGCTGGGGGCTGCGGGGCGGATTGCGCGGCCGGGCGGCCGGACGGACTTACTGCGGGTCGAGGCCCTTCTCCTGCAGCCACGCGAGCGGGTCGATGGCGTCGCCGCCGTAGGGGTGCACCTCGAAGTGCAGGTGCGGGCCGGTGGAGTTGCCGGAGTTGCCCGAGTAGGCGACGACGTCGCCGGCCTGCACGGGGCCGGTGGTGATGGCGTAGCTGTCGAGGTGGGCGTACCACGTCTCGGTGCCGTCGGGGGCGGTGAGGACGAGCATGTTCCCGTACGAGTAGTCGTAGCGGGTGGTGACCGTGCCGTCCGTGGCGGCCTTCACCTCGCTGCCGTACGAGACGGGGAAGTCGATGCCGGTGTGCACGGACATCCAGTTGACGCCGGCCTGGCCGTAGTACGCGCTGAGGCCGGTGTTGTCGACCGGGACCGCGAACTTCGGGCGCAGCGCCTCCTTGCGCGCGGCCTCCTCCGCCTCCCGCTTCCGCTCGGCCTCCTGCTTCTCCTTGAGGTCGATCCGCTCCTGGGTGCGGCTGGCGCGGTCGGCGAAGTCGTCGGCGTCCTCGGTGACTCCGCGGAGCTGCGTGTCGAGCGCGGCGTTGGCCTTCGAAGTCGTGGCGGAGCCGGTGTCGGGGGCCGCCTGCGTCGTCTTGCCGTCGTCCTCGGAGCCGTCGGTGCCGGTGCCGGTGACGGTCGCGGCGGCGACCCCGGCAACGCCGACGACGGCGATGGACGGCACGGCGACGGTGAGCAGCGCGGAGCGCTTGGGACAGCGGCGGCGGCCGGAGCGTACGGCGCGGCCGACGGGGGCGCCGACGGTGCGGCCCGCGGGCTCCGGCTCCGGTGCGGGGCCGGCGGCGGTGAGGGCCTCGGGCGTCTCGGGGGCGGCGGGTGCGCCATGGGTGCCGGGGTGGCCGCCGAGCGCGTCGTGCTCGGCGAAGTCCCAGGCGGCGGTCGCCTCGGGGTCGGCGGCGTGCTCGGCGTGCTCGGTGTACGCGGCGTACTCGGCGGGCTCCGTGCCGGTGGCGTGTTCCGTGGCGGCGGCGGTGGCGTAGGCGGCGTGCTCGTCGTACGCGTCGTACGTGTTGGTGGCCGCGGCGGTGCCGGCGAACGACTCGGGGTACGCGGTCGCTTCGGTGTACGCCGTGGCGTCCGGGTACCCCGTCGCGTCCGTGGCCACGTCCGCGAACGCCGTGGCGTCGTAGTGCCCGGTGGTGTCCCAGCCGGCGGCCGAGTCGTACTGCGTGCCGGTGTGCTGCGCGGCCTCGTGGTGCCCGGCGTCGTACTGCTGCGCCGCGTCGTACTGCTGCGCGGCCTCGTACTGCGCCGCGGCCTCGTGCTGCGTGCCGGTGTCCCAGCCGGACCACTCGCCGCTGGTGTTCCACTGCGCGGTCGGGTTGCTCGCCGACGGATAGCCGTAGTCGTAGTCGTCGGCCGGGCCCGCCTGCCGCGGGATGCCGCCGGCCGGAACCCCGGCGGCCGGGGTGTCGCCGGCGCTCTCCGACCACAGGGCGGAGACGTCGTAGCCGCCGGAGGCGTTGGCGTCGGCGGCGTTAGCGGCGTAGGGATCGGCCGTGCCGTACAGGCCGTTCGTGCCGTACGCGCCGAAGTCGGCGGACTGCGTACCGGTGTCCCAGGACGGGGCGGGTTCGGGCGTCAGGTAGCCGCCGGCCTCGTAGCCGGTGGTGGCGTATGCGCCCGGGTGGCTGGCGTCGTAGCCGTCGTAGCTCTGATAGCCGTGATGGAGAGGCTCTTCACCGGAACCGCCGCCGTGGCCGGAGGTGTCGTAGCCGTACCCGTAGCCGTCGAGGCTTCCGAGGGAGGAGGCCTCGCCAGTGGGAGAGGTCGGGGTGGGGAAGCCCGACGGGGGACGGTCGTTCACCACTTCTCTTTCGCCTCGGGGGCAGGAGACTGCCGCGACTGTACCGGGCGTCCCACGGCTCGACAATCTTTCCTTGGTTTCACCGGGGCGCGTTCGGGGCACTTGCCCGATTTTTCGAGTACCCGAGAGTAAGAACGAGGCCATGGCTGTCCGTTTTGCCGGTGGCCGCCCGTGTGATTTCGCCCTCCCCGGATGTTGCGTTCGGCCGGGGTGCGCGATGCTGGGGATAACGTTCGTTCACACCCTCGAAGGACTCACGAGCGCGCGGGACCGCGCGATGGAGGCAGCGATGAGTGGCACCGGTCCGATCCGCGTGGTGGTGGCCAAGCCGGGGCTCGACGGCCACGACCGCGGCGCCAAGGTCATCGCGCGGGCGCTGCGCGACGCCGGCATGGAGGTCATCTACACGGGCCTGCACCAGACGCCGGAGCAGATCGTCGACACCGCGATCCAGGAGGACGCCGAGGCGATCGGCCTGTCCATTCTCTCCGGGGCGCACATGACGCTCTTCGGGAAGGTCGTGGAGCTGCTGCGGGAGCGGGACGCGCTGGACATCAAGCTGTTCGGGGGCGGGATCATCCCGGACGACGACATCCCGCGGCTGAAGGGGCTGGGCGTGGCGGAGATCTTCACGCCGGGCGCGGCGACGACCGAGGTGGTGGAGTGGGTACGGGCGAACGTGCGCGAGCCGGCGGGCGCGTGAGCCCTGCGGGCGGCGGCGGGCGCGTACGTCCGATGACGACCTGAACCGCGGCGGCTGCCCGCGAGGGCGTGGCGCGGTCAGTGTCGCCGGAAGCGGCGCGTGCGACACCGACCCGCCCCGCTCGGGTCGCGTCCGCGACGTGGTGTCACCGGTCCCGGCTACGATTCCGCAGGTGGCACGGGCCTCGGGGCCCGCCCGACCACGGAGCGCGCCTTCACCACGGAGCGCGCCCCGCCCGGCGGGCAGCCGCTTCCCGCCCCGCCCGGGCGGTAACGGCGTCGGGCGCCGGATGGCCCCACCACGTACGGGCGTTGCCCTGCACCACGCTGCGGGCACGATCCCCGCTCGCCCCCACCCCTCCCCGCCCCGGTCAGGGGCGTGGCGCGCCCAGCTCGTCGCGCATCTCGGCCCGTATCCGCAGCGTGGCCACCAGCCGCTGGAACGCCTCCGACCAGTACCCGGCGGCGCCGGGCGAACTCTCCTCCGCCTCCTCGTGCATGGCGGCGAGCGGTTCGAGGCGGACGGCGTACGAGGGGTCGAGGCAGCGCTCCGCGAGCCCCATCACGCCGCTGAAGCTCCACGGATAGCTGCCGCCGTCCCGCGCGATCTCCAGGGCGTCGACCACGGCCCGGCCCAGCTCCTCGGGCCACGGCACCGCGCAGGCGCCGAGGAGCCGGAACGCCTCCGACAGCCCGTGCGCCGAGATGAACTCCGCCACCCACGCGGCCCGTTCCATCCCGGGCAGCGCGGTGAGCAGCCGCGCGGGGTCCCGTCCGGGTACGTGCTCGCCGCCGCCTCCGGCGCTGCCGGAGGCGGCGGCACCGGAGGCGGCGGCACCGGAGGCGGGCGCGGGGGCGGGCGCGGTGCCGGGCGGTCCCGCGGTGAAGCCGGGCGGCTCGTTCCTTGGTGAGGTCGGGGCGGTGCCGAGGAGGGCGCGGGCCCACGCGGAGTCGTGCTGCCGGGCGGCGGCGCGGCTCCAGGCGGCGAGCAGGTCCGGCCGCCAGCCGTCCGCGACCGGCAGCGCGATGATGGCCTCCGGCGTCCGGCCGTCGAAGACCTCCGCCCACACCGCCAGCGGCGCCGCGGCGACCACCTGCCCGAACCACCACGACCGCTCGCCCATGCCCGCCGGCGGCTTGGCCACCACTCCGTCCCGCTGCATGGCGGCGTCGCACTCGTACGGCGCCTCCACCGCGACCACCGGCGGGTCCTCGCTGCGGTCGAGCACCACCAGGGACCGCACCCGCGCGGCCATCCGCCCGGCCAGCGCGGAGCCGGTGAGCCCGGCGAGGAGGTCGGCCGCGGCGGCCCGTACGCCGCGGCTGCGATCGGCGAGGGCCGCTTCCAGGAACGGCTCGTCGGCCAGGGACAGCCCCGTGCGCAGCAACTCCACGAACGCCAGCCGGTCCTCGGCCTTCTCCCCGGACCACGTCGAGGCCAGCAGCTCGACGGCGCCGGCGGGATCGGACCGGCGTACCTCGGCGAAGAGCGCGCTGCGCACCTGGCTGGTCCCCGGCCCGCCGGCCCGCGGACCCTCCTCCCAGAGCGCGCGGACGGCGCCCGCGTCGCGCGGGTCGGGCAGCGCGGGCCCGGCCGCGCCGTCGCGCAGCAGCGGCGCCCACTGCGGGGCCCGCTCGGCCAGCCACAGCCCGCGCGGCCCGGCGAGGGCCAGCGCGTACGGGCGCAGGTCGATGCGGGCGCGGGCGGCGTCGAGCAGCGCGGGCAGCAACTCGGGCGGCGCCTGGTAGCCGCACTCGTCGGCGTACCGCAGCCACTCCGGTATCAGCTCGGCGAGGTCGGGGACCGGACCGCGGCGGCTCCCGCCGCCGGTGCCGGAGCGGTCCGCGAGCAGCGCGGCGAGGCGCCGCCGCGCGGCGGCGGGCAGCCGGGGCCGCGGATCGTGCGCGGCGGGCTCGGGCAGCGCCCGCGCCGGGGCGGGCACGGCCCCGGCACGCCGCCGCACGGTCACCGCGGCGGCGGCGTCGAGCAGCGCGCCCTCGTCGACGCCGCGCCGCCCGGCCCCGACCACAGCGGCGGCCACCAACTCCCCCCAGCCGGAGGAGCCCTCCCCGAAGCCCCGCACCTCAACCGTCATACGACCCCTCCACCCGTTTTCGCCCCGCCGCCGTCCACCCCGTGTGCCGACCCCCGGTGGTCTGCGCGCGTGCGCCGACCCGGGCCGGGCCGAGCCCCTCGTCAACGCCATGTGCCCCCTCCCTTTGCCGCCGCGATCGGCGGCGCTGGCACCCCAGCCGCCGTGGCGCCCGTGAGGGGGACCGCCGTGGCCGCGGACCAGGTCGTCAGCGGGCGGAAGCCCGCGTGGCCGAACTCGCCGAAGACCGTGACCGGGCCGCCCCCCGACACCGCGAGGAGCTGCCACACGCCCGGGCCGCGCGCCGCGGCCGGGTGGAGCGGCAGCGCGCGGTCGCCCGCGCGCTCGGCCAACTGCCAGCCGTCGCCCCCCTCTTCCGGCACCGGAATCACGTCGGTGAGCACCACCGGTATCCCGTCCAGCCACGGATCCGCCGCCAGCGCCGCCCCGTACGCCGCGACCGCCTCCGCGATCCCGGCCCCCGGCGGGACGGCCCGCTCCGGGCCGCCCTCGCCTCCGCCGGGGGACCGCGGGCCCGCGTGGACCGTGCCCAGCGCCGCGCGCAGCGGGTACGCGCCCGGGTAGTACGCCAGCTCCGCGTCGAGCACCAGCCCCGTCGGCAGCGACTGCTCCGGCGCCCGGCCCGCCGCGCCGTACGCGAGCAGCAGCGCCGTCCGCTCCGAGCGCGCGCCGTGGAGCCAGATGCGGCGCGTGACCAACTTGCCGTCGTCGGCGTCCTCCTGGGCGAGCACCAGCCAGCAGTCCCGGAGCGTGCCGCCGCGCAGCAGCCCCGCGGCGTCGACCGTGAGGCCCACCCGGGCGCGGACCGTCGCCGCCAGCGGCTCCGGCAGCTCCTCCAGCCGTAGAAAGCCCTGGTCCAGCAGGTGTATCAAGCTGCACTCGGCGAGCAGCCGGGCCGGCCAGCCGGGACCCGAGGCCGGCAGCGACCCCAACTCGCGGACCCGCGCCGCGAGCCCGGGCGCCTGCGCGTCGACCATGCGCGCCGCCGTCTCCTCCCACACCGCGCCCCGCGGCGCCGTCGCCAGCCCGTCCCGCAGCAGGTCCGTCAGCCGCTGCTCCAACTCCGTGGCCCCCGCGGCGATCCGCTGCAGCCGCTGCTCCGCCCGGCGCCGGGCCTCGGCCGCCGCCGCCGGATCGGGGGCCCGCTCCGCCGCGGGCTCGGCGGCGGCCTTCCGCTCCGCCTTCTCCCGGCGGCTCGCCAGCCACTCGGCCGCCCACTCCGGCACCGGATCCTCGTCCCCTCCATCCCGCGAGGTTCCGTCCCGCGGGGCTCCGGCGTCCCGCGGGACCTCGGGCACCTCGCCCCCGGCCCAGCGCAGCAGCAGCCCCAGCGCGTGCTTGCACGGGAACTTCCGGCTCGGACAACTGCACTTGTACGCCGGGCCCTGCAGATCCACCACCGTCTGGTACGGCCGGCTGCCGCTGCCGCGGCACAGCCCCCACACCGCCTCGCCCGCGGCCCCGGACTCCGCCCACGGCCCGGCCGCGGCGAGCTTGCTCGCCGCCGTTCGTGACGAGGCGTCAGGGGCCAGCCCCCACACCTGATCCGCGCTCCACCGCTCGCTCTGCCCCTCCATGCCCACGACGCTACGGCCCGCCACTGACAACGGCCCTGACCTGCGATATCCACAGGCTCGGGGCCGGTGTCAGTGCCGTACGGCAAGGTGGTTTCCGCAGGCGTCGCGGTGGCAGCGGCGGCGGCTGCGACCGAGTCGGCGAGGAGGGGACGATGACGACCACGACAGGGGCAGACGCGGCCATCGGGGGCACCGCTGAGGCGGGGCAGGCCGCGGAGGCCGCGGAGGGCGCGGGGACTTCGGCCGGGGCGGGCGCCGAGCGCTCCCCGGGTGCCGGAGGTTCCGCGGGCACCGAGGGTTCCCCGGCCGCGGACGCCGCCCTGCGGCCGCACGCCGAGGACGCCTTCGCGCACGAGCTGGCGGCCCTCGCCGCCGCGGACGACCGGCCCCGGCCGCCGCGCTGGCGGCTGTCGCCGTGGGCGGTGTCCACGTATCTCCTGGGCGGCACGCTCCCGGACGGTACGGCCATCACGCCCAAGTACGTCGGCCCGCGCCGGATCGTGGAGGTCGCGGTGGCCACGTTGGCCACGGACCGGGCACTGCTGCTCCTCGGCGTGCCCGGCACCGCCAAGACCTGGGTCTCGGAGCATCTGGCCGCCGCCGTCAGCGGCGATTCCACGCTGCTGGTGCAGGGGACGGCGGGGACGCCGGAGGAGGCGATCCGGTACGGGTGGAACTATGCGCAGCTGCTCGCCGCCGGCCCCAGCCGGGAGGCGCTGGTGCCCAGCCCGGTGATGCGGGCGATGGCGGAGGGCATGACGGCGCGGGTCGAGGAGCTGACCCGGATCCCGGCCGACGTGCAGGACTCGCTCATCACGATCCTGTCGGAGAAGACGCTGCCGATCGCCGAGCTGGGCGAAGAGGTCCAGGCGGTCCGGGGGTTCAACGTGATCGCGACCGCCAACGACCGCGACCGCGGGATCAACGAGCTGTCCAGCGCGCTGCGCCGCCGCTTCAACACGGTGGTGCTGCCGCTGCCGGCGTCGCCCGAGGACGAGGTCGGCATCGTCACGCAGCGCGTGGCGCAGATCGGCGTCTCGCTCCAGCTCCCGCCGGTCCCGGAGGCGGTCGACGAGATCCGCCGGGTCGTCACGGTCTTCCGCGAGCTGCGCGACGGGCAGACGGCCGACGGCCGGACGAAGGTGAAGTCCCCGTCCGGGACGCTGTCGACGGCCGAGGCGATATCCGTGGTCACCGGCGGCCTCGCGCTGGCGGCGCACTTCGGCGACGGGGTGCTGCGGGCGAGCGACGTGGCGGCGGGCATCCAGAGCGCGGTCGTCCGCGATCCGGCGGCCGACAGTGTGGTGTGGCAGGAGTATCTGGAGACGGTCGTGCGCGAGCGCGAGGGCTGGAAGGACTTCTACCGGGCGTGCCGCGAGGTCACGGCGTGACCTCGGCGGTGGAGGCGACGGTGTGCGGGCCGGGGAACGGGAAGCCGGAGGGGTCGTGGGGTTGCGGAGCATAAAAGAAAGAGGTGTAGGAGGAGGGGACGGAGAAGGGACAGGGGAGAAGGGCGGTGGCGGCGCGGGCACGCGGGTAGCGGACGGGGCGTACGCGCGCGGGGACGCCGGCGGGGAGCACGAAGCCCCGGAGTACGGGGGCGCGGAGAACCGGGTCGGGGGAGCCGCGGGGCACGGGGCGGGGAGCGGCACGGAGTACGTCGCCGGGGGAGCCGGAGGCGTGGACGCGGGGGAGAGGGCTGTGGTCGGTGCGGAGGAGGTGCGTCGGCGGGGCGGTGCGGCGGGCGCGGCGACCGTCGAGCCGCTGCTGCTGGGCGTACGGCACCACGGCCCAGGCTCGGCGCGCGGGGTGGCCGCGGCGCTCGACGCGTACCGGCCGCGGGCGGTGCTCATCGAGGGCCCGCCGGAGGCGGACGCGATCGTCGCCCTGGCCGGCGACGAGGACATGCGACCGCCCGTCGCGCTGCTCGCCCACGCCGTGGACGAGCCGGCGCGGGCGGGGTTCTGGCCGCTGGCGCACTTCTCCCCGGAGTGGGTCGCGATCCGCTGGGCGCTGCGCCACGGCGTCCCGGTCCGCTTCATCGACCTCCCCGCCGCCCACACCCTCGCGATGGCCGGTGTGGAGCAACTGGCCCCCGGAGGCCCGGGGGTGGGCGGCGAGGGGGCGCAGGCCGACGCGGACGGAGAGGAGGCGGAGAGAGGGGCCGAAGGAGCGGAACGGGCGCCGGGTCCCGAGGCGTTGCGCATCGATCCGCTCGCGGTCCTCGCGGAGGCCGCCGGCTACGACGACCCGGAGAGGTGGTGGGAGGACGCCATCGAGCACCGCCTGCCGCACCGCGCCGTGCCCCCCGCCCCGGGGCCGGTGTCCGAGCCGGGGAAGGAGCGCGCCGGACCGGGGGCGGCGACCGGTGCGGCGGTGGACTCCGGGGCACCGGATCGGCCCCACGGGCCGGGCGACGCTCCCGCTACGGGCCCGGGCGGCACCCCTGCTTCCGCCGAGTCCGCCGAAGGCGGTGACGTGACCGCGCCGTTCGCCGCGTTGGGCGAGGCGATGGGCGTGCTGCGCGAGCAGTACGGCGACGGGGGCCACGACCGGGATCTGGCGCGCGAAGCGCACATGCGGCTGCGGCTGCGGGAAGCGCGGCGCGAGTTCGACGGGCAGGTCGCCGTCGTGTGCGGTGCCTGGCACGTGCCCGCGCTGCGGACCCGTACCACCGTCACCGCCGACCGCCGCGTGCTCAAGGGCCTGCCCAAGGTCAAGACCGAGATGGCCTGGGTGCCATGGACCCATCGGCGGCTGGCGCGGCAGAGCGGCTACGGCGCGGGCATCGACTCCCCGGGTTGGTACGCGCACCTCTTCGAGGCCCCGGACCGGCCCATCGAGCGCTGGTTGATCAAGGTCGCCGACCTGCTGCGCGGCGAGGGCCGGACCGTCTCGTCGGCGCACGTCATCGAGGCCGTGCGGCTCGCCACCGCGCTGGCGACGATGCGGGGCCGCCCGCTCGCCGGGCTCGCCGAGACGCTCGACGCCGTACGGGCCGTGATGTGCGACGGCTCCGAGGTGCCGCTGGCGCTCGTCGCCGACCGGCTCGTCGTGGGCGACGCGCTCGGCGAGGTGCCGGAGTGGGCCCCCGCCGTGCCGCTGCAGCGCGATCTGGTGCGCACGCAGAAGGCGCTGCGCCTCAAGCCGGCCGCCGAGGAACGTGAGCTGCAGCTCGACCTGCGCAAGGACACCGACGCCGGGCGCAGCCGCCTGCTGCACCGGCTCCGGCTCCTCGGCGTCGACTGGGGCGTGCCCGCCGTCTCACGGGCGAGCACCGGCACGTTCCGCGAGACGTGGAGCCTGCGCTGGGAGCCCGATCTGTCCGTGCGGGTGGTGGAGGCGGCGCTCTGGGGCACGACGGTGGTCGCGGCGGCCACCGCGAAGGCCGAGTACGAGGCGGCGCAGGCCGGTTCGCTCGCGGAGGTCACAGCGCTGGCCGAGCAGTGCCTGCTCGCCGAGCTGTCCGACGCGCTGCCGGTCGCCATGCAGGCCCTCGCCGACCGCGCGGCGCTTGACGCGGACGTCGGCCACCTGGCGCAGGCGCTCCCCGCGCTGGCCCGGTCGGTGCGCTACGGCGACGTCCGCGGCACGGAGACGGCGGCGCTGGCGGAGGTCGCCACGGGCCTGGCCGACCGGATCTTCGTCGGCCTCCCCGGCGCCTGCGTGGGGCTCGACGCGGACGGGGCGCGGGAGATGCGTACCCACGTCGACGCGGTGCACGGCGCGGTGGCCCTGCTGGACGCGGGCCCGGAGGCGGGCACGGGGGGCGGGGCGGGCGCGGAGGCGGCGGAACGGCGCGACGAGGGCCCGGCACGGACCGGGCAAGGCGCCGCCGAGGCGGCGGTGGCCGGTGCGCCGGACACGGGTTCCGGGGCCGGTGCGCCGCGCGACGGTGGGCGCGGGGACGGAGGGCACGAGGACGGCGGCCGGTCCGGGGACGGCGGTGCCGTTCCCGGCGACGGTGCGGCGCCGGCCGGGGCGGCGCCGCTGCGGGGGCGGTGGGCCGCCGCGCTGCGGGTGCTGGGGGGCCGGGACGCCGTGCCGGGGCTCATACGCGGCCGGGCCGTGCGGCTGCTCCTCGACGGCGGCCGGATGCCGGCCGACGAGGCGGAGCGGGTCATGGGCCTCGCCCTGTCCCACGCGGTGCCGCCCGCGGACGCCGCCGCGTGGATCGAGGGCTTCCTCGGCGGTGACGGCGGCATGCTCCTCGTGCACGACGAGCGGCTGCTCGCGCTGGTCGACGGCTGGCTGACCGGGCTGTCCGGCGACGCTTTCACGGACGTGCTGCCGCTGCTTCGGCGGACCTTCGCCGAGTACGAGCCGGGTGCCCGGCGGGCCCTCGGCGAGCTGGTACGCCGCGGCGCCTCCGCCGCGGGCCCGGCCGAGCCGGACGGCTTGCCCGGCTTCGCCGACGAGGTCGACGCCGACCGCGCCGCGGCCGTCCTGCCGACGATCCAGGCGCTGCTGGGCACGGAGGAGGGACGCCGGTGACCCCGCACACCCCCGCCGCCAACGGCCGGACACCCGCAAGCAGTCCACCGCCACGCCGCCACCCCCCGCCCGAGGAGCCCTCGATGACCAGCCCCGACCCCCGCCGCCCGCAGGCCCGTACCGCCCCGGACGACCGGCCCTTGGTGACCCGTACCGCACAGGCAACCCCGCCGACCGGCCCGGCAGCCGCAACCCCCGCCACCTCCGCAAGCGCCGCGAACGCCACCCCGACACCCCCCGCCAACCCTCAACCCGGGTCTCCCCCCACCCTCGCCGACCCTGCCACCCCGCCCCCCGCCTCCCGCGGCGGAGAGCGGATGCGGCGCTGGCGGCTCGTGCTCGGGGCCGAAGGGGGCGGGGACGGGACCGGGCAGGCGCTCGACGGGGCCGACGCCGGCATGGACCGGACGCTGGCCGCGCTCTACGGCTCCCCCGACGGCCCCGCCCCCGGCGGCAGCCGGCGGCGGGCCGGGCTCGGCGGGTCCGCGCCGCAGGTGGCGCGGTGGCTCGGGGACGTGCGGACGTACTTCCCCACCCCCGTCGTCCAGGTCATGCAACGTGACGCCATCGACCGGCTCGGCATCGCCTCGCTCCTCCTGGAGCCCGAGATGCTCGCCGCCGTCGAGCCCGACGTGCACCTCGTCGGCACGCTGCTCTCCCTCGCCAAGGCCATGCCGGACGAGGCCCGCGAGACCGCCCGCGCCGTCGTCCGCCAGGTCACCGACGAACTGGAGCGCAAGCTCGCCGCCCGCACCCGCGCCACCCTCACCGGCGCACTCGACCGCGCCGCCCGCGTCCAGCGCCCCCGGCACCGCGACATCGACTGGGACCGCACCATCCGCGCCAACCTCAAGAACTACGTCCCCGAGCACCGCACCGTCGTCCCCGAGCGCCTCGTCGGCTACGCGCGCGCCGCCCGCTCCGTCCGCAAGGAAGTCGTCCTCGCCATCGACCAGTCCGGCTCCATGGCCGCCTCCGTCGTCTACGCGTCCGTCTTCGGCGCCGTCCTCTCCTCCATGCGCTCCCTCGCCACCCGCCTCGTCGCCTTCGACACCGCCGTCGTCGACCTCACCGACCAGCTCAGCGACCCCGTGGACGTGCTCTTCGGCACCCAGCTCGGCGGCGGTACGGACATCAACAGGGCGCTCGCGTACTGCCAGCAGCGCATCACCCGCCCCGCCGACACCGTGGTCGTGCTCATCAGCGACCTGTACGAGGGCGGCATACGCCAGGAGATGCTGAAGCGGGTCGCCGCGATGAAGGCGTCCGGCGTGCAGTTCGTCGCGCTGCTCGCGCTCTCCGACGAGGGCGCGCCCGCGTACGACCGCGACCACGCCGCCGCGCTCGCCGCCCTCGGCGCGCCCGCCTTCGCCTGCACCCCGGAGCGGTTCCCGGAGGTGATGGCGGCGGCTCTCGAGGGCCGCCCGCTGCCCGCCCCGACAGAGACATGAAAACGGAGACGGGAAAACGGAGACGTGAAAACGGAGGCGTGAAAAGGATCTGAGACCAGTCCTCCGGGGCCCATCCGTACCCCGCATACACCCGGACCGCACCTGTGACCGTTCTCACCGCACCGGTGGGACCCCGGGTTTAGGCCGTGCTGTCAGGCAGGACTAATCTGCAAGACGACCCTGCCATTACAACGCGACACGACTGAATCACAAGGGACGGACGCGCGTGGATCTGTTCGAGTACCAGGCGAGGGATCTCTTCGCCAAGCATGGTGTACCGGTGCTGGCCGGCGAAGTCATCGACACGCCCGAGGCGGCGCGCCAGGTGACCACGGAGCTCGGCGGTCGCGCCGTCGTCAAGGCCCAGGTCAAGACCGGCGGCCGGGGCAAGGCGGGCGGCGTGAAGCTCGCGTCCGACCCGGACGACGCCGTCGAGAAGGCCGGCCAGATTCTGGGCATGGACATCAAGGGCCACACGGTCCACAAGGTGATGCTCGCCCAGACCGCCGACATCGCCGACGAGTACTACGTGTCGTACCTCCTCGACCGGGCCAACCGCACGTTCCTCGCCATGGCGTCCGTCGAGGGCGGCATGGACATCGAGGAGGTCGCGGCCACCAAGCCGGAGGCGCTGGCCCGGATCCCCGTGGACGCGAACGAGGGCGTGACCGAGGCCAAGGCTCGCGAGATCGTCGAGGCCGCCCGCTTCCCCGCCGAGATCGCCGACCAGGTCGTCCAGGTCCTGCAGACGCTGTGGACCGTCTTCGTCAAGGAGGACGCCCTCCTGGTCGAGGTCAACCCGCTGGTCAAGACCGCCGACGGCACCGTCCTGGCGCTGGACGGCAAGGTGTCGCTGGACGCGAACGCCGAGTTCCGCCAGCCCGACCACGCCGGGTTCGAGGACAAGGCCGCCGCCAACCCGCTGGAGGCCGCCGCCAAGGCCAAGGGCCTCAACTACGTCAAGCTCGACGGCCAGGTCGGCATCATCGGCAACGGCGCGGGGCTGGTCATGTCCACCCTCGACGTCGTCGCGTACGCGGGTGAGAAGCACAGCGCCGTCAAGCCCGCCAACTTCCTCGACATCGGCGGCGGCGCCTCCGCCGACGTGATGGCCAACGGCCTGGAGATCATCCTCGGCGACCCGGACGTCCGGTCCGTCTTCGTCAACGTCTTCGGCGGCATCACCGCCTGCGACGCGGTCGCCAACGGCATCGTGCAGGCCCTGCAGCTGCTCAAGAGCAAGGGCGAGGACGTCACGAAGCCGCTGGTCGTACGCCTCGACGGCAACAACGCCGAGCTGGGCCGCAAGATCCTCAGCGACGCGAACCACCCGCTCGTCGAGCAGGTGGACACGATGGACGGCGCCGCCGACCGCGCCGCCGAGCTGGCCGCCAAGTAAGGACAGAGGACAGAAGAAAACCATGGCTATCTTCCTCACCAAGGACTCCAAGGTCATCGTCCAGGGCATGACCGGCTCGGAGGGCCAGAAGCACACGCGGCGGATGCTCGCGTCCGGCACCAACGTCGTCGGCGGGGTCAACCCCCGCAAGGCGGGCCAGAAGGTCGACTTCGAAGGCACCGAGATCCCGGTCTTCGGCTCGGTCCAGGAGGCCGTCGACGCCACCGGCGCGGACGTCACCGTCATCTTCGTACCGGAGAAGTTCACCAAGTCCGCGGTGGTCGAGGCGATCGACGCCGAGATCCCGCTCGCGGTGGTCATCACCGAGGGCATCGCGGTCCACGACACCGCCGCCTTCTGGGCGTACGCGGGCGCGAAGGGCAACAAGACGCGCATCGTCGGCCCCAACTGCCCGGGCCTGATCACTCCCGGCCAGTCCAACGCGGGCATCATCCCCGCGGACATCACCAAGCCGGGGCGGATCGGCCTGGTGTCGAAGTCCGGCACGCTGACGTACCAGATGATGTACGAGCTGCGCGACATCGGCTTCTCCACCTGCGTCGGCATCGGCGGCGACCCGGTCATCGGCACCACCCACATCGACGCCCTCGAAGCCTTCGAGGCCGACCCCGACACCGACCTGATCGTGATGATCGGGGAGATCGGCGGCGACGCCGAGGAGCGGGCCGCGGACTACATCAAGGCCAACGTGACGAAGCCGGTCGTCGGCTACGTCGCCGGCTTCACCGCCCCCGAGGGCAAGACGATGGGCCACGCCGGCGCGATCGTCTCCGGCTCGTCGGGCACGGCCCAGGCGAAGAAGGAAGCGCTGGAGGCCGCGGGCGTGAAGGTCGGCAAGACGCCGTCGGAGACGGCGCGGCTGGCCCGCGAGGTGCTGGCGGGCTGACGCGGTCTGCCGCGGTCTGCCGCGAGCGGAACAGGAGCGGGCCTGCCCCTGCGGGGGCGGGCCCGCTTTCGCGTGTCCACGCGGGGCGCGTCGCAGGCGGGGCCCGGAGGGGCCCCGGGTGGTCGGCGGTGGGCCGCGGGTGGTCGGCGGTGGGGCACTGGTCGGGACGAGCGCGCGGCGCGTGGGCGCGGTGGCGGTGTCGAGGCGTGGCCGGTGTGGGGCGCGCCTCAGGCAGGCGGGCGGTGGACACGCACGGGTGGGTTGCCCGTGCTCGGCGCGGCTGGCGCGACGTGATCCGGCACGGGCGGTGTGCCCCTGCCTGGCGCGGCTGGCGCGGCGTGATCCGACGCGGGTGGGGTGCCTGTGCCCGGTGTGGCCGGTGGGATGTGATCCGACGCGGGTGGGGTGCCTGTGCTCGGCGCGGACGGTGGGACGTGATCCGACGCGGGCGGGTTGCCCGTGCTCGGCGCGGCTGGCGCGACGTGACCCGGCACGGGTGGTGTGCCCACCCCCGGGGCGGGGTGCTGAGCGGTCCGGGCGGCCTGCCACAGGTGGGCCGGGGGCGTGGCCTTGTCGCGGGTGTGGTCCTCGCCCAGGGCGGTGACGGCCGCGGCGGCGAGGAGGAGGGCGGCGGCGAGCAGGGCGTAGCCGCGCAGCTGCCGGTCCGTACGGCGCTCGCTGCGGTGGCGCGCGGCGCCGGGCGGCAGTGTGCGTATCGGCTGCGCGGCGGCGAACCGCCGCAGCCGCGTGCGTAGCGCCTCTGCCCGTTCGTCCGGCGGGACCTGCCCCAGCTCCGGTACGGCCGCGGCCAGCGCCTCGTGCGCGTGCGTCAGCCGTCCCGCGGCGGCCAGGGTGGTGGCCTCCAGCTCGGCGGCGGCCTCGGGCAGGTCGAGCCCGACGACGTCGTAGACGACGACGGCGCTGCGGTACGACTCCGGCAGCGCGAGCAGCGCCGCGAACAGCCGCCGGTCCACCGCCGTGCCGTACGGCTCGTCCCCGTGCGCATCCTTCTTCGTGCCCCGCCCCCCGGACGCCCACCGCCGCCGGCGCCGCCGGGCGCGGAGCCACTCCCAGGGCGCCTGCACGTACTCGAACGCGGCGGCCCGCACCCACCCCGGCGGATCCGGGTCGGAGGCCACCTCGGGCCACCGCTCCCAGGCGAGGTGGAAGGCGTGCTCGACGGCTTCGCGGGTGAGGGCGTGGTCGCCGGTGAGGAGGTACGTGTGCCGGGTGACGTCTGCGGCGCACCGCTGGTAGAGCGCGTCGTACGCGGCCTGCGCGGCGGCGGCGGTGGCGCCGGCGGCCGACGCGGAGTTCCGCGCGGCGGCGGCCCGGCGCCCGGCCCGGTACGCCCGGCTCCCGTACGCCCCGACCCGGTGCGCCCGGCCCCCGGCCGCCCGGCTCCGGGGCGTGCCGCCGCGGGACGCCCCGCCTCCCGGCACCAAGATGCCGGGCAGCCCGATGCCGGGCAGCCCGATGTCAGATCCCCCACCGGCTGACGACCCGCTTCCGGACCCCCCACCGTCTGACGACCCGCTTCCGGACCCCCCACCGTCTGACGACCCGCCTCCGGTCGTGCCGAGCCCGTACGCCCTGGCTCCGTACGCCCCGCCTCCGGTCGTGCTGCGCCCGTACGCCCCGGCCCCGCCCTCAGCCCCGACACCGTCCCCGCTCCCGGTCGCGGCCCCGTTCCCGGCCCCGGCCCTCCGCCCCCCGCCCACCACCGGCAGCTCCTGCGTGTCCTCCAGCTCCGTCGACCGCCCCCGCCCCCGCCCGCGCCGCCTCCGGCGCCTCTCCCGCGGCCCGAGCGGCCCCAGCGGCCCCAGCGGCGATATGTCAGGGTCCATAGCGCCATCGTGGCCAACACGACGGGCATACGCTCGTTACCAGGGCGAAACGGGTGTATTTGGCACCATGGCGGCCGTGAGCCAATTGACCGACCTCGCCCCGTCGTTCTCCCCGCGGCGCCAGGCCCAGGGCGCCCGCGTCGCCGCCGTGGTCGCCGCGGTAGCGAGCGGGTTCCTCGCCGCCGGTCTCGGCCTGGGGTTTCTCGCCGTGCTCGTGCTGCTGTTGTGGCTCACGTCCCCGTACCCCGACAGCGGCCCGGGCGGGGCCCTGCACCTGGTCGCCGACCTGTGGCTGCTCGCCCACGGCGCCGATCTCGTACGCACCGAGACCCGCACCGGCGTGCCCGCGCCCGTCGGGCTCACGCCGCTGCTGCTCATGGCGCTGCCCGTCTTGCTCATGCACCGGACCGCGCGCGACGCGCTCACCCTGCGCGACGGCAGGCCGCCGCTCGCGCCGCCGGCCATCGGCGCGTGGGTGGCCTGCGGCTACCTCGCCGTCGCCGCCGCGGTGACGGCGTACGCCCGCGGCGGGCCGCTGCACGCCCCGCCGCTCAGCGCCGCGGTGGTGGTCCCGCTGACGGTGGCCGCGGCCACCGCCGCCGGGGTGTGGTCAGCGGCCGGGACGCCCGCCGTGCTGCTGCCCCGCCCCCGGCGCCCAGCGGAGGCCGTCGCCCGGGCCGGGGCGGCGCCGCGCGCGGAGGCCGTCGCCCGGGCCGGGGCGGCGGGGGTCGTCGCGCTGCTCGGCGGCGGTGCGCTGCTCTGCGGTGTCGCCCTGGTCATGCACGCGGCCGTGGCGCAGGAGCACTTCCTCTCCCTCTCCACGACGGTCTCCGGCCGGTTCGGCGTCTTCCTCCTCGCCGTCGCGCTGCTGCCGAACGCCGCGACGTGGGCGGCGGCGTACGGGCTCGGGCCCGGCTTCGCCGTCGGGGCCGGGAGCGTGGTGTCGCCGCTGGGCGCCGCCGACTACCCCGTGCAGCCCGTCTTCCCGCTGCTCGCCGCGGTGCCGGGGGAGGGCCCCGGTGGGCCGCTGACCTGGGCTGCCGCCGCCGTGCCGGGGGTGGCGGGGGTGGTCGTCGGGTGTTTCGCGGGGCGGGCCGCGGCGCCGGTGGCGGGGGAGCGGGCGCCGAGCTGGCGGTGGTGGCCGACGGTGTGGGTGACGGCCGCGGCGGCGCTCGCCTGCGGCGCGGGCACGGCGGCACTGGCGTGGTTCGCCGGCGGGCCGCTCGGTACGGAGACGCTGGCGGACTTCGGGCCGGTGTGGTGGCAGGCCGGTGGCGCGGCGGTGGCGTGGACGGCGGTGATCGGGGTGCCGGTGGCGCTCGTGGTACGGGCGGTGCGGCTGCGCGGCGCGGGGCCGCCGGCGGTGACGGGACCGGCGGTGCCGGTCACGGCACCCGGCGCGCCCTCGCGGGTGCGGAGGCGGCAGTGGGGCCGGCAGGGCTGGCCGTCGTGGGAGCCGCGCTCACGGCTGGCGGAGGAGTGGGAGGAGCAGTCCGGCGGCGACTGACGCCGTGGCCGTACGGGCCACAGAACGGCCCGGCGCCCCGGCTCGGCAAGCCGGGCTGTCGGACCGCCCGGCCGTCCCGCGCCGTCAGTCCCCTCGGTCGCCGTCAGTCGCGCTCGAAGAACGTCCGCAGCGGCTTGGGCAGTTCGTCGCTGCACTTGTCCTTCGACGTCTCCGTGAGCGCGTCACTGCGGCAGTTGAAGTAGTCCCGGTACGCGACCTGCACCGCGAACCCGGCGAGCACGATGGACAGCGTGATGCCCGCTGCCACGATGCCGGTGATCGCCGCCGTGGTGTGCGGACGGCCGCCGGTCGACCGGCGCTGGACGGGCTGGCCGAAGGCGTCGGTGCCGCCGGCGTTGTTCCGGCCGCCGTTGCGGCCGTTGGCCGCCGCGGCGCTGTTCTGCCCGCCGGGCTTGCCGCGCAGCGCGTCGATGCCCCAGTAGAGGGCGAGCGCGCCGAGGAGCAGCGCCAGCGGCCACCAGTTGAACAGGGCGAAGAAGAAGCCCCACATGCCGGCGAGCAGCGCGTACCGCGACCGCCGCTGCACCGGGTCCGTCGGGTCCCAGCGCAGGTTGCGGCCGGGGCCGTCGCCGTTGTCCCGGCCGTTGTTGCGGCCGTTGTCCCGGCCGGGGCCCGACCCGTCGCCGGAGCCCCCCGGGCCGGGTCCCGGCCCGGGGCCCTGAGGGCCGCCCGGACCGCCGGGGCCCGGCTGGCCCGGGTCGCCGCCGCCCCAGCTGCCGTGCCCCGCGGGCGGCTGGTGGCTGCTCCACTGGTTGCCCCACGGGGGCGGCGGCTGGTCCTGGCCGCCGTTCTGCCCGTTGCCCTGGCCGTTGCCCTGACCACCTTGCCCGTTGCCCTGGCCCCCCTGACCTCCCTGGCCCCCCTGACCTCCCTGGCCGCCGTTGCCCTGACCGCCGCCGTGCTGCCCGCCGTCGTGACCGCCGCCCCCGGGCGCGTCCTGGGGCCCCTGGGGCCCCTGCGGTCCTTGCGGGCCCTGCGGCGCGAGCCCCTGCGGCGGCGCACCCTGCGGCCCCGGGCCGTACTGCGGCATCCCCTGCGGCGCCCCGTAAGGCGGCACCCCGTGAGGCGGCACCCCGTAAGGCGGCACCCCGTAAGGCGGGGCGCCGTGCGGCGGCACCCCGTGCGGCGGAGCGCCGTAGGGCCCCGGCCCGTACGGCGGTGCCCCCTGCGGCTGGCCGCCGACCGGCGCCCCCTGCCCACCGGGCGCGGCCCCCGGCCCGCCCGGCTCACCCGGCGCCTCCTGCCCGCCGCCCTCCGGCGTCGGTCCCGGCGCCGCCGCGTCCGACGGCGGCCGGGCGTCGCGGTACGCGACGCCGCCCTGCCCGGGCACACGCACGTCCCAGGGCGTGCCGAACCGCCCGCGGGACTGTGCGGGGGACTGCGAGGGGGCCCCGGCCGATGCGGGGATAGGGCGTCGGAGGGCCGCGCTGCGGCGTCGGTCCGGCTGCATCTGGACGGCGTCGTCTCCTCAGGTCGTCTGCCCGCTCGGCCGGGCCGCGTACGCGGGCGCGCGTAACTGCTACTGGAGACGCTACCCCGCCCGGCCTGCCGCGGCCCCGCCAGGGGACGCCCGGTATGGTGGCAGACGTCCGTCGCCCCTCCCCGGGCCCCCTGGCACCCCAGGGTCTCGCGGCTCGTACGGACACACAATCGCCCGCCGAAGAGAGATCCGCCGTGGTTTCGCATGCGCCCGCCCGCCTCGTCGTGCTCGTCTCCGGCTCCGGTACGAACCTGCAGGCCCTGCTCGACGCCGTCGCCGCGCAGGGGGCGGACGCCTACGGCGCCGAGGTCGTCGCCGTAGGCGCGGACCGCACCGCCGAGGCCGGCGCCGCCGGGCTGCTGCGCGCCGAGCGCGCCGGGCTGCCGACGTTCGTCTGCCGCGTCCCGGATTTCGCCACCCGCGCCGAGTGGGACCGGGCGCTGACCGAGGCCACGGCCGCGTACGAGCCGGACCTCGTCGTCTCGGCCGGGTTCATGAAGATCGTGGGGAAGGAGTTCCTGGCGCGCTTCGGCGGCCGGATCGTCAACACCCACCCCGCGCTGCTCCCCAGCTTCCCCGGCGCCCACGCCGTGCGCGACGCGCTCGCGCACGGCGTCAAGGTCACCGGGTGCACCGTCCACTTCGTCGACGAAGGCGTCGACACCGGCCCGATCATCGCGCAGAGCGCGGTCGAGGTCCGCGAGTCGGACCACCGGGACGGGGGCGAGGCGCTCCACGAGCGCATCAAGGCAGTCGAACGCCGGCTGCTCGTCGACGTCGTGGGCCGGCTGGCCCGGGACGGCTACCGCGTCGAGAATCGAAAGGTTCGGTTCGGTGAATAACCCAGAGGTGAGTAGTAGTACAGAGGTGAGCGATACAGAGTCGGCAGCGGCCGGCACGCGGCGGCCGGTGCGCCGCGCGCTCATCAGCGTCTACGACAAGACGGGTCTTGAGGATCTGGCCCGCGGGCTGCACGAGGCCGGCGTCGCGCTCGTCTCCACCGGCTCGACGGCCACGCGCATCGCCGCCGCCGGCGTGCCGGTGACGAAGGTCGAGGAGCTGACCGGCTTCCCCGAGTGTCTGGACGGCCGGGTCAAGACCCTGCACCCGCGGGTGCACGCCGGCCTCCTCGCCGACCTGCGCCTGGAGGACCACCGGCGCCAGCTCGCGGAGCTGGGCGTCGAGCCGTTCGAGCTGCTGGTGAGCAACCTCTACCCGTTCGCCGAGACCGTCGCCTCGGGCGCCTCGCCCGACGAGTGCGTGGAGCAGATCGACATCGGCGGCCCGTCGATGGTCCGGGGCGCGGCGAAGAACCACCCGTCGGTCGCCGTCGTCGTCAACCCGGCGCGCTACGACGAGGTGCTGAAGGCCGTCGCCGACGGCGGCTTCGACCTGGCGCGGCGCAAGCGGCTCGCGGCGGAGGCGTTCCAGCACACGGCGGCGTACGATGTGGCGGTGGCCAACTGGTTCGCCGCGGACTACGCCCCCGCCGACGACGGCCCGCAGGAATTCGTCGGCGCCGCGTACACCCGCCTGAACCCGCTGCGCTACGGCGAGAACCCGCACCAGGCCGCGGCCCTCTACACCGACGGCTCCGGCACCGGCCTGCCCGGCGCCGAGCAGCTGCACGGCAAGGAGATGTCGTACAACAACTACGTCGACACCGAGGCCGCCCGCCGCGCCGCGTACGACCACGAGCGCCCCTGCGTCGCCATCATCAAGCACGCCAACCCCTGCGGCATCGCCGTCGGCGACGACGTCGCCGCGGCGCACCGCAAGGCGCACGCCTGCGACCCGGTGTCCGCGTACGGCGGCGTGATCGCCGTCAACCGGCCGGTGTCGAAGGAGCTGGCGGAGCAGGTCGCGGACATCTTTACTGAGGTCATCGTCGCGCCGGCGTACGAGGACGGGGCGCTGGAGGCGCTGACGCGCAAGAAGAACATCCGCATCCTGGCGAGCGCCGGAACGCCGCGGCGGGCACGGGAGCTCCGGCCGGTCGACGGCGGGCTGCTGGTGCAGGAGCGGGACGTCTTCCAGGCCGCGGGCGACGACCCGACCGCCTGGACGCTGGCCGCGGGCGCGGCGCTGGACGCGGACGGGCTCGCGGACCTGGCGTTCGCCTGGCGGTCGTGCCGCGCGGTGAAGTCCAACGCGATCCTGCTGGCGAAGGACGGCGCCACCGTCGGCGTCGGCATGGGGCAGGTCAACCGCGTCGACTCGGCGAAGCTCGCTGTGCAGCGCGCGGGCGCGGAGCGCGCGGCGGGGGCGTACGCCGCCTCGGACGCCTTCTTCCCGTTCCCGGACGGGCTGGAGGTGCTGCTCGACGCGGGGGTACGGGCCGTGGTGCAGCCGGGCGGGTCGATCCGCGACGAGCAGGTGGTCGAGGCCGCGCAGAAGGCGGGCGTGACCATGTACCTCACGGGCGCACGGCACTTCTACCACTGAGAATGTCTGCCGGTGAGCGTCTGCCGGCACGTACGAAGCACTTACGAGGACGTACGAAGCACCTACGAAGCACGTACGAAGGGAGCCCCGCCGGCGCCGGCGGGGCTCCCTTCGTACGCGACGAACGTCACGTCACGGCCGGGGGCGCGAGAACCACCGCCCGGAGTCGCGGTTCGCGACCATCACGATCGAGATGATGCCGAGCGCGACCCAGATGATGCCGAGCGGGAGCGCCATCACGCCGAAGAGGATCAGGAAGCTCAGCCACACGATGGTGCCGACGCGCACGCCGCCCGCGCCCTTGCCGAACAGCGAGGCGAGGACGATGCCGATGATCGCGTGCACGAGGTAGAGCCCGGCGACGACCGCCACGGCCTCGGCGGGGACGCTCACGCCCGAGCCGTCCTCGAAGCCCTCCTCGAAGTCCTCCTTCGCCACCGCGATGCCGATGAGCAGGAGGACGGAGAGCATGGTCTGCAGCCCGCCTGAGATGAACATCATGATGCGGGCGGCGGTCGCCTTGCCCGGGATGCTCGTCGGGTAGTCGACGGCGCCGTACGGGCCGGGGCCGCCCGGGTACACGGGGTACGGCTGGCCGGCGGCGGGGTACTGCGGGTAGCCGCCGCCGTATGGCTGTTGCGCCTGCTGTGCCTGCTGCTGTGCCTGCTGCGTCGGCTGCTGCGCCTGAGGTGCCGGCTGCTGCGGCTGCTGGCCCTGGGGCCCGCCGTAGGGGTTGTTCTGGTCGGGGAGGCTCACGGTGCCCTTCTTCCGCGGTTTTGTGGACGTGCTGACACACTGACCTGGCCCGAGTACGGCTGTCCAGACCGGCTGATTGGTCTGTTACCCACCGCATCGGGGAGGATGGGCCCCATGACCGCCCAGATTCTCGACGGCAGGGCCACCGCGGCCGCAATCAAGGCAGAGCTTGCCACGCGCGTGCAGGCGCTCAAGGGCCGGGGTGTCACGCCCGGGCTGGGAACCCTCCTGGTCGGCGACGACCCGGGCAGCCAGAAGTACGTCGCGGGCAAGCACCGCGACTGCGCCGAGATCGGCATCGCCTCCATCCAGCGTGAGCTGCCCGCGACGGCCAGGCAGGAGCAGATCGAGGCGGTCGTCCGCGAGCTGAACGAGGACCCGGCCTGCACCGGCTACCTCGTCCAGCTGCCGCTGCCGCGGCACATCGACGAGAACCGGGTGCTGGAGCTGATCGACCCGGCCAAGGACGCGGACGGGCTGCACCCCACCAACCTCGGCCGCCTGGTGCTGAACGAGCCCGCGCCGCTGCCCTGTACGCCGAACGGCGTCATCCGGCTGCTGCGGCAGTTCGGGGTGGAGCTGAACGGGGCGCACGTCGTGGTGGTCGGGCGCGGCGTCACCATCGGTCGGTCGCTGCCGCTGCTGCTGACCCGCAAGTCCGAGAACGCCACGGTCACCCAGTGCCACACCGGCACCCGCGACCTGGCCGGGCACCTGCGGCAGGCCGACATCGTCGTCGCCGCGGCCGGCTCGCCGCACCTGATCAAGCCGGCGGACGTGCGGCCGGGCGCCGCCGTACTCGACGTCGGCGTCAGCCGCGACGAGCACGGCAAGATCGTCGGGGACGTGCACCCGGGCGTCGCGGACGTCGCCGGCTGGCTGTCGCCGAACCCGGGCGGCGTCGGGCCGATGACGCGCGCGATGCTGCTGTTCAACGTCGTGGAGGCGGCCGAGGGGGCGGCAGGGTCGACCGGGGCGTCCGGGGCGGGTGCGGCCTCGCCGGCGGCGCGGTGATGGCCCGGCGCGCGGCGTTCCCGACCCGCGGCACGGTACGCCCGGAGGGCGGCGGCCGGGCGGCGTCCGGCCACGCGCCGCCGCCGGTACGGCAGTGGCCGGTACTGCTGGTGCTGGCGATAGCGGCGGCCGGGTTCATCACGGTGGCCGCGGGCCCGTTCCGCGAGGGCACGCTGGTCGTCGGTGGGTCGCTGCTCGTCGGCGGCGTGCTGCGCTGGCTGGTGCCGGAGGTCGGCATGCTGGCGGTGCGGTCCCGGTTCACCGACATCGTGACGTTGGGGGTGCTGGGGCTGGCGATCGTGCTGCTGGCGCTGGTCGCGTTGCCGGACCCGTGGCTCGACCTGCCGCTCGTGGAGGACGCGGTGCACTTCTCCGTACGCTGACGCCGGGCGCCGGGCGGAGGGCCGGTCCGTACCCGGGATCTCCACGTCGGTGCTGGCAGATGCCATGCTGGGGCGGGAGCGCGGCACGGGGAACATGGGGGAACGAGGGAGTAGTGATGCCTCGCTGGAAGGAGCTGCCGGAAGATCTCGACCCGCAGATACGGGAGTTCGCCGAGCACATGCGCCGGCTGGTCGACCGCAGCGGCCTGACCGTGTCGGAGGTCGCGGACCGCACGGGGTACAGCAGGTCGTCGTGGGAGCGCTACCTGGGCGGGCGGCTGATGCCGTCGCGGGAGTCGGTGGTCGCGTTCGCGGAGGTGACGGACGCGCGGGACGAGCAGCTGATGACCGAGTGGGGCGCGGCCGACCGCGCCTGGAGCCGGGCGGAGCTGCGGAACGAGGCGGCGCTGCGGGCCCTGCGGGCGGCGGAGCCGGGGTCGGACGCCGACGCGGACGCCGGTCGTGCGGCGCCGGGCGGCCGGCAGGGGCGGGGGCTGCGGGGGGTCCTGGGCCGGGGCAGGAGCCGTGGCGAGGACATATCCGGCGCGGGGGCGATACCGCGGCCGGAGGAGATATCCCGTCCCGAGCACCCGGAGGGGCCGACGGAGAGACCCGCGAGGGCTGCGGGGCCCGTACGCCCCGATGCCACCGAGCGCTCGGCGGTACGCCCCGGCCCCCCGCCGCCGCCGGAGCGGCGGATGCGTGCGGAGGAGCTGCCGGGAAGACGGTCGACGGGAGCCGGACGGGAGACCGGACCCGGAGCCGAGCCCGGCGCCGGAGAGGGAGCCGGAGCCGAGGCCGGCTCCAGGACCGGGACGGGAAGCGGAACCGGAGCCAGGACAGGGACCGGGACCGGCAGCGGAACCGAAGCCAGGACCGGGACCGGGACCGGCTCCGCCGACTCCTCCCGGGAGAACGACGAGACCACCAAGCTCCGCTCCCTCTCCCGCCCCCCTCCGGCCGCCCCCGCCCCGACTCCCGACCCCGAGCCGGAGCCGGCCGTCGGCCCGCCCCCGGCGTCCCGCACCCTCGCGACGTCCACCACCGCCACCCCACCCCCCAAGAAGAACTGGCCGCTGCGCCGCGTCCTCCTCGCCGGCCTCGTCACGCTGCTCCTCACCGGCAGCGGCGCCGGCGCCGCTTACGTCGCCCACGGACTGATCACCGACCCCGGCGTCGAGGAGCGGCAGGAGCCGCGCGGCGGACCGCCGCCCGACACCGACCCCACCGGCCCGGCGTCCGGGTCGCCGTCCGATTCCGAGTCCGAGTCCGAGTCCGAGCCGCTGCCCGAGGGCGTGGAGTGCCGGGGCGCCGACTGCACCGGCAAGGACCCCGACGAGATGGGCTGCGGCGGGGACTTCGCCCGTACGACCACGCAGACGTATGTCGGCGCCATGCTCCTGGAGATCCGCTACAGCGAGCCCTGCCAGGCGGCGTGGGCCCGGATCACCGCCGCCGAACCCGGCGCGACCGTGACGGCCCTCGCCGAGGTGCCGGGCGAGGAGCCGGTCCGCGAGGACGCGTCCGCCGGGACCAGCGAGGGCTACACCGCGATGGTCGCCGCGGAACGGCTCAACGGCGTACGGGCCTGCGCCGCGCTCCCCGACGGCACGGCGGACTGCACGGAGGGCACGCCGCCGTGAGCGGGCCCACACCGGCCGCCCCCCGGCACTCCGTGCCAGTCGGATAGATTGGGCCCCCGGGGGCACGGCTGCCCTTGGCCGCCCGGGCCCCGCCAGCCCGTACGTCGCGCCCCCTCATCGGAGAGATCACCATGACCCGCACTCCCGACAGCCCCGTCACCGTCACCGTCACCGGCGCGGCCGGGCAGATCGGCTACGCGCTGCTCTTCCGCATCGCCTCCGGCCAGCTCCTCGGCCCGGACGTGCCGGTCCGGCTGCGGCTGCTGGAGATCACCCCGGCCCTCGGCGCCGCCGAGGGCACCGCGATGGAGCTGGACGACTGTGCGTTCCCGCTGCTGCGCGGCATCGACATCACCGACGACCCGAACGTCGCCTTCGACGGCGCCAACGTCGCGCTGCTCGTCGGCGCCCGCCCGCGCACCAAGGGCATGGAGCGCGGCGACCTGCTGGAGGCCAACGGCGGCATCTTCAAGCCGCAGGGCAAGGCCATCAACGACCACGCCGCGGACGACATCAAGGTCCTGGTCGTCGGCAACCCCGCCAACACCAACGCGCTCATCGCCCGCGCCGCCGCGCCGGACGTGCCGGCCGAGCGGTTCACCGCGATGACCCGCCTCGACCACAACCGCGCGCTGTCGCAGCTGGCGAAGAAGACCGGCGCCGCGGTCGGCGACATCAAGAAGCTGACGATCTGGGGGAACCACTCCGCGACCCAGTACCCGGACGTCTTCCACGCCGAGATCGCCGGGAAGAACGCCGCCGAGGTCGTGAACGACGAGAAGTGGCTGGCCGACGAGTTCATCCCGACCGTCGCCAAGCGCGGCGCGGCCATCATCGAGGCCCGCGGCGCCTCGTCGGCGGCCTCGGCCGCCAACGCCGCGGTGGACCACGTCCACTCGTGGGTCAACGGCACCCCGCAGGGCGACTGGGTGTCGATGGGCATCCCGTCGGACGGTTCGTACGGTGTGCCCGGGGGCCTGATCTCCTCGTACCCGGTGACCTGCGCCGACGGCTCGTACGAGATCGTGCAAGGGCTGGAGATCAACGAGTTCTCGCGGACCCGCATCGACGCCTCCGTGAAGGAGCTGACGGAGGAGCGCGAGGCGGTACGCGCCCTCGGCCTCGTCTGAGCGACCGGGCGTCACGCGACCAAGCGACCACGCGACCACGCGTCAACCGGCCGCGGCGAGTTCTCCTTCGGGAGGGCTCGCCGCGGTTTTCGCGTGCGGGCTTATTCGGTTGCGGCAGAGCGGGCTTCGTCTCTACGGTCGGGCGCATGGTCTCCGAGCCGGTCAACACACCCGAGGCGCACTAGCGACCCCGCCCCGGCCCCGCCAGCCGCGGGGCTGCTTCGGCCTGCCCTGCTCGACCATTCCGTCTCCGGGACGTCCCCGTGCCTCAGTTGCCTTTGCCGTACGCGTACGCGTATGCGTGCCCGTGCGTGCACCCCGACACCGCCCTGGTTCTCCGGCCCCTGGTCGGGCGGGATCCCCCGCCCGCGTTCGCCGCACCGCAGCGAACGTCCACCGGAGGAAGGGAACCAGCGTGTCCAGCTCCATGTTCAGAAAGAAATCGCGGGCCCGGGTCCGCCACCACCGCGCGCAGTGGCGCGGCCGGGTCTCCGTGCCCGCGCTGACGACGTGCCCGAACGCGGCGTGCGGCGAGCCCAAGCCGTCGCACACCGCCTGCCCGCACTGCGGGCAGTACAAGGGCCGTCAGGTTTACCGCCCGTAGCGCGCGCGGTCGCCCCGGCCGGGCTGTCGGGCCCGGCCGGGGCACCGGAGCGGGCGCACCCCTGCCCCCGAAGTGACTGCCGGACAGCAGAACGTTACGATCGTGCAGGTCAAAAAGCGGATCTAGGGGACGAGTTGTCGCAGGGTGACGATGTGTCGACGGCGGCTGTACCGCGGCCCGCCGGGCCGGTGTCCACCGGCAGCAGCCCGGTGCCCCGGCACAGCGAGGCGACCCGGCTGCTGTGCGCCGGGACCTACCTCGACCCGGAGTTCCGGCGTGGGGTGCTGCGGGAGCTGGTCGAGCACCGGGAACGTGCGGTCGCGCCGTCCCTGGGCGTGGACGTCGTCACCGTGCTCGGGCATGCGCTGCGCTCCCGCCGCCGGGAGACGGTGACGGCGTTAGGGGTGCTCGCGGTCTGGGCCGCGTTCATCCTCTTCAGCACGGTGCTGAGCGACAGCGTGCCGTACGCGGACCTGACGGTTGCGGAGGACGTGGTACCGGACGTGGGTCTGCGGGTGGTCGGAGACGACGTGCCGGACATGACCCTGCCGACGTTCGCGAACGCCGTACCGGACGCGGCTGCGTGGGCGTCCGCGTACGCCCTGCCGTCCCTCCTGCTGTGGGCCGCGGCCGTGGCCGGCGGGCGCGCCGGGTTCGACGTCTACGGCGCCGGCCCGCGCACCGCCGCCGGGCGGCTGAGGCCCAGGCGGGTGCGCCTGGGGCGGGCGCTGCGCCTCCTGGGGTATGTGTACATGGCCGTCTACTGGTTCGCCGCCGTCTCCATGCTGCCCGAGGGCGCCTGGACGGCGGTGGTCTTCCCGCTGCTGCTGGTATGTCCGGTGTGGGCACACCGGACCCGGATCGAGAAGACCGTGCGCGACGAGCTGTCCGCCAACGCGTTCCCCAGCGCCGTCCCGCCCGGCCTGCCGGCCGCCTACCACGGAATCGCCGCGGCCATCGCCCACGAGCAGTACTCGCGGCTCACCATCTACGACTTCGACCGCCCGTTCGTCGGCTACGGCGTCCCGTACGAACCCTGGTCGCTGGCCGTGGAGCTGAAGCGGCGCCCGGGCGGCTCCGGCGGCGAGACGCTGACCAGCCGCAGGGTCATCGAGCTGATCCTGCCGCGGCTCGCCGCGCTGCGCGACGCGACCGCCGCCGGCAGCCGGGACCGGCTGAAGGACCTGGAGGTCGCCCACCTCGTCTACCTCCCCCCGCCCCCGCGGGGCGGCGACGTCCGCCGCGACGACGCCACCGTCGACCAGCACGTCCGCGGCGCGGTCGACGAGGGCGGCGAGGCCCGCCGCTACTTCCTGCGCATCCGCGTGGGCGCGTGGTCGGAGCAGGTCGTGGTGACGATCCTGGTGCGGGTGCACACGCAGGGCGGGATGCTCGTGCTGGAGGTCGTGCCGCACGTCCTGTCGCCGGTCCGGCCGGAGTTCCGCGAGGTCGACCGCCTCGCCCTCCGCGGCAGCGGCGTGCGGACACTCGCCCGGTCGGTGCTGACCGCGCCGTCGTCGTCGATCGCGGCGGTCGTCTCCATGGGCGGCACCCTGGCGTCGGTGTTCCGCACGTGGCTGGCCGACCTGACCCGGCGGCCGGCGGAAGGGCCGGCCACGTCGGTGCGGGAGCTGGCGGTGTCGCCGAAGGCATCGCTGTTCCAGGAGATGGACGTGAGCCGGTATGTGAAGACGGTCCGTGACCGCATCGCGAGCGGGGTGACGGAGGCGCTGCGGGAGAGCGGACACGAGACGGGGGAGTTCGAGCAGTACGTCGTCAACGTGAACGAGGGCGGGGTGTACATCGGCGCGATGAGCGGCGGTGCGGTGGCGTCGGGTCCGGGAGCGACGGCGACGCAGCGGGGCGACGGGGCAGGGCCGGGTCGGGAGCGGAACGGCGCACGGGAGAGGCGGGGCAGGCCGTGAACGAGCAGGACGAGTGGGGGCGTGACCGTGGGGCAGCCGGGAGCGGGGACGGGCCGGTGCCGGAGGCGCCTTCGTCGTCGCCGCCTCCGCCGCCGTCGGTGCCGCCGCCCTTGCCCGGAGGGATCAGTATCGGCACGATGTCGGGCGGCGCCGTGGCCCAGGGGCCGGGGGCGCGGGCCGTCGACTCCTCGGTACGGTTCGGTGTGCCGGCGGACGCCGAGGCATTGGTGACGAGTCTCCGTGCGCTGCGTGCCGAGTTGCTCGCGCAGCCGCCCTCGGAGACGGCCGTCGCCGACGAGCAGGAGCTGATCGAGTTGGAGAACGAGGCGCGGGCCGGCCGCGGGGACCGAACCCGCCTGGAACGGCTTCGGGACCGGCTGGAGTTGGGCCAGATCGTCGGCACGGGCAGCGCCGCGGCGGCGGCAGCGGTGGAGTCGATCGGCCGGCTGCTCGGCTGAGAGCCGGGCAGGGGGACAGGGGAGAGGCACATGAGCGGCGGCGGGTCGTACTGGGACGAGGACGCGCAGCAGTGGCTGCAGGGACCTGCGGTCCCACCACCCCCGAGCACCCCTCCGCCGCCGGCGGCCCCGCCCACCCAGCCGCCGCCGGTACCGGACGCCCCGCCGGAGGGCACGGCTCCGGGCCCCGAGCCCGAGGAGTCGTCGTCCCCGGCGGAGCCGGAAGAGCCCCCGGAAGGAGGGACTTCCGACGGCGGCCCCGGCGTCTCGACCGACGCGCAGGTCCGGTCCTCGGAGGACGAAGTCCGGGACTCCGTGCCTGACGCGGCTGCCCCGGAGTCGTCGGACCGGGCGGCCGGGGACGGGACCCCGGAGGACGAGGTTCCGGAGGGCAAAGTTCCGCAGGGCGAAGTTCCTGAGGACGGGGCTCCCGACTCCGGTTCCGCTCCCACGGACTCGCCGCCGTCGGATCCGTCCGCCCAAGACGGGGCCGAAGGTTCCGGTGCCGCCGCGGACGATCCGGCCGACGTACCCGTCCGGGACACCGGCGACGGGCTCCCGGGCCCCGGAGCCGACGCGGGGCCGCCGGCGGAGGCGGCGCGGGAGTGGTGGGAGGACCGGGGGACATGGCCGCCGCCGGGCCCCGGACCCGCGGGCACCGGGGCCGAGCTGCCTGCATCCGCCGGGCCGTCGGCGCCCGCCGAGCCGCCCGCCCCCGCTATACCGCCCGCGCCCGCCCTGCCCGCCCCGCCGGCGGAGGCCGGGTTGCCGGCACCGCCCCTCGCCGCACCCAACTGGGCGGCGGAGCCCGGTTCTTCGGCGCCGCCCGCCACCGCACCCGACTGGGGCGCGGAGCGCGGGCCCGGCGCGATGGTCCCGGCGCCTGGTCTGCCGACGTGGTCCGCCCACCCGCCGCCGCCCACCGCACCGGGCTGGGGCCCGGAATCCGGCCCCGGCGCGGTGCCTGCGGCGCCCGACCTGCCGACGCAGTCGGCCACCCCGCCGCCGGGGCCCGGGTACCCGGCGGCGTACGGGCAGGACCCCGGGCACGATCCGTCGTACGACCACTACGCCGCCGCCCCCACCCCGTACTACCCCGGTTTCGAACTCGGCGTCGAGTCCGAGCGCCCGCCGCGCCGCCGCGGCGTGATCGCGGCGGTGGTGGGGCTCGTCGTGATCGTCGCCAGCGGTCTCGCCGCCGGCGGCTGGCTGCTGCTCGGCGGAGACGACGACGGCAAGGAGGCGAAGCCGCGTCGCAGCGCCACGGCGGAGCCGAAGCCGCCGACGGAGGACCCCTCGCCGTCCTCCGAGCCGCCGTCGCCGTCACCCACGGAGTCCGCCGTCCCGCCCGGCTACGTCCTCGCCGCGGAGGACGGGTACTCGCTCGCCGTGCCCGAGGACTGGGAGCGCCGCACCGAGGGAGTGTCCGTGTTCTACGAAGAGCCTTTCGCGAACGGCGCGTTCCTCCAGGTCTACGAGGTGACCGAGCAGGTCAGTCCGTACGAGGCCGTGCAGATAATCGAGGACACCAAGGAGGACGCCGACGGCTACCGGCTCAACGACCTGGTGGATCTGGGCACCGCGGCGGAGTACGACTACTCCTACACCGACCCGCAGCTCGGTCCGCGGCGCGTTCTGCTGCACGACCGGGAGACGGCGGACGGGAGGATGTACGCCCTCCTCGTCTCGGGCCCGGAGGCGGACTGGCCGCGGCAGCGGGAAGTCGTCGACGAGATGGCGGCGTCGTTCTGCACGGAGGCGGAGTGCCCGGAGCCGGTTGGGGGCTGAGGCGAGAGCGCTGTGCGGCGGGGGTGTTCTCCCGGACGACGTCGCCGGCGTGGTCCTACTCAGCGAGGGGATGGATCAGCTCGATTCGGGGCCCCCACTCCGCCTCACCCCCCGTCGGCGGTCGCCCCGCGCAGCTCCGTCGCCAACTGCCGTACCGACGCCAGTGTCCGGTCGAGCAGCCCGCCTCCGAAGGTGATCCGGCTCGCCCCCAGCGTGCCCAGCTCCTTCAGGCCCGGGTCGTCCGGTACCGCCAGGGCGTTGACCGGCAGTCCGATCTCGTCGGCCAGCAGCCGCAGGTGCCGCGGCGGCGCCGTGATCGGGTATACGCCGTCGGCGCCGGCCGCCGCGTACAGGCGCCCGCGTTCGATCGCCGCCGCCGGGTCGGGCACGCCGCGTACGAAGGTGTCGATGCGGGCGTTGATAAAGAGCCGGTCGCCCGCCTCGGCGCGTACCCCGGCGAGGAAGTCCGCCTGCTCGGCGGCGTCCCGCAGGGTCTTGCCGGGGTGGACCGTGTCCTCCAGGTTGCAGCCCACCGCGCCCGCCGCTAGCAGCCGTTCGACCAGCTCGTGCGGCGGCAGGCCGTAGCCCGCCTCGACGTCCGCGGTGACGGGGACGGCCACGGCGCGGGTGATGCGGGCGATCGCCGCGAACATCTCGGCGACCGGCGTGGCCTGGCCGTCTCCGTAGCCGAGGGCCCTGGCGACGCCGGCGCTCGGGGTGGCCAGCGCCGGGAAGCCCGCGTCGGCGAAGGCGCGGGCGCTCGCGGCGTCCCACGGGCCGGGCAGGACCAGCGGGTCGGCCGCGTCCCGGCCGTGGTGCAGCGCGCGGAAATCCGCCACGTCCCCGCCACCGGCCCTGCCACCGTCCCCGTCACCGGCCCCGTCACCGGCCCCGTCACCGGCCCTGCCACCGTTCCCGCCACCCGCCACGACCCCGCCGCCCTCCTCCGCCGCTCTCACGCCGGCTGCTCGTGTGCGCTCGGCCGGTAGTGCCCGGCCTCCATCCGGCTGGTCACGCACCAGCGGTTCCAGCCGTTGATCGCGATCAGTACGCCGATGAGCCGGGCCAGCTCCTGCTCCTCGAAGTGCTTGGCCGCCCGCTCGTACACCGCGTCCGGTACGAAGCCGTCGGTCAGCACCGTCACCGCCTCGGTGAGGGCCAGCGCGGCCTGCTCCTTCTCGGTGTAGAGGTGCGGCACTTCCTCCCAGGCGTTCAGGAGGTACAGGCGCTGCTCGGTCTCGCCCGCGGCGCGCGCGTCCTTGGAGTGCTTGTCGATGCAGTACGCGCAGTGGTTGATCTGGGAGGCGCGGAGCTTCACCAGCTCGAAGACGACGGGATCGAGGTCCTTCTTCGCCGCCTGCTCCAGCCTGAGCAGGGCGCGGTGGACGTCGGGGACGAGTTCGCGGAGGTTGAGACGCTGTGTCATGCCTCCCACGCTAGATCGTCATATCCCAGATGTATGGTCCATTTCCATGGCGGATTCCTGGGCCACTTCAACGGAGTTGTGGGACTTCCAGCGCTCCCTGGACCTGCACGTCGACGTGCGCGGCGGCAGCCGCGGCACCGGTGCCGCGCTGATCCGGTCGCTGCGCGACGCGGTGCGCACCGGCCGGCTCGCGCCGGGCACCCGGCTGCCGTCGTCCCGGGCGCTGGCCGCGGACCTGGGCGTGGCGCGGAACACGGTGGCCGACGCGTACGCCGAGCTGGTCGCCGAGGGCTGGCTGACCGCCCGGCAGGGCTCCGGCACCCGGGTCGCCGCCCGGGCCCGGCCGCGCCACGCGCGGGCCGTGACCCGGGTGCCGGAGCCGCCGCCGCACCCGCTGGACCGGCGGGCGACGTACAACCTGCTGCCCGGTGCCCCCGACTCCGCCCGCTTCCCGCGCGCCGCGTGGGCCGCCGCCGCGCGGCGGGCGCTGACGGCGGCGCCCTCAGCGGCCTTCGGCCACCAGGGGCCCGGCGGCCGGGTGGAGCTGCGGCGGGCGCTGGCCGGGTATCTGGCGCGGGCACGCGGCGTGTACGCGGAGCCGGGGCGGATCGTGGTCTGCGCCGGCTTCACCGGCGGGCTGCGGTTGCTGGGGGAGGTGCTGCGGGCGGAGGGGGTGCGGCGGATCGCGGTCGAGCCGTACGGTCTGGGGCTGCACCGCCGACTGCTCACCGACGCCGGGCTGCGGACGGTGCCGCTGCCGTACGACGACGAGGGCGACGACGAGGGCATCGCCACCGCCGCGCTGCCCGCCACCGGCGCCGGCGCCGTCCTCCTCACCCCGGCGCACCAGTTCCCCACCGGCGTCCCGCTGGCCCCGGAGCGCCGGGCGGCGGCCGTCGACTGGGCGCGGGCGACGGGCGGGGTGGTGCTGGACGACGACTACGACGGGGAGTTCCGCTACGACCGGCAGCCGGTGGGGGCGCTGCAGTCGCTCGACCCGGAGCACGTGGTGCACCTGGGCACGGTCAGCAAGAGCCTGTCGCCCGCGCTGCGGCTGGGCTGGATGGTGCTGCCGGGGCGGCTGCTGCGCGCGGTGCACGAGGTGCAGGCGCTGAGCCGGACGCCGCCGGGGGTGGTGGACCAGCTGACGCTGGCGGAGTTCATCGAGTCCGGCGGCTACGACCGCCACGTACGCGCGGCCCGCCAGCGCTACCGCCGCCGCCGCGACCGCCTCGTCGCCGAACTGGCGCGGCGGGCGCCGCGGGTGACCGTGACCGGGATCGCGGCGGGGCTGCACGCCGTCGTCCGGCTGCCGCCGGGTACCGAGGGTCGGGTGCTGGCGCGGGCGGCGCGGGAAGGGCTGGCGGTGGCCCGGCTGGGGGCGTACGAGTACGGCAAGGGGGCGTGGGAGGAGGGCGGCGACTTCGCGGCGCCGGCGCCGGCGGGGGAGGTGCCGGGGCCGCGGGGGGAGGCGCTGGTGGTGGGGTACGGCACGCCGCCGGACCACCTGTATCCGGGGGCGCTGGCGGCGCTGTGCCGGGTGCTGGAGGCGGAGACGTAGGGCGGGTGCGGGTGTGGCGGACCGCCCGGCGCCCCGGCGTGCTGGCGCCTCGGCGTGACGCAGGCGCTGGTCGTACGTGCACGGGCCACCGGAACGTCGCGCCGTGCCGACCCGCGGCGGTGCGGCGCGCGCCGCACCGGCCCGCGGCGCTGCGGTCCGCCGCCCCCTCACGCCCGCGGCGACGCCAGCCGCACCATCGTGATGTCCGACGGCGCACCCACCCGCACCGGCGGCCCCCACGCACCCGCGCCGCGGGTGACGTACAGCTGCGTGTCCCCGTACCGCTCCAGCCCGGCCAGCGTGGGGTTCGCCGCCCCGGCGATGTACGTCACGGGCCACAGCTGCCCGCCGTGCGTGTGGCCGGACAGCTGCAGGTCGACGCCGTGGTCCACCGCGTCGTGGATGACGACCGGCTGGTGGGCCAGCAGCACCGAGGCGCGGGAGGTGTCCCGGTCGCCGAGGGCGCGCGCGAAGTCGGGGCCCTCGCCGACGTCCTCGCCGGAGACGTCGTTGACGCCGGCGAGGTCGAAGCCGGGCAGCTCGGTGCGGGCGTTCTCCAGCGGGTGCAGGCCGAGTTCGCGGAGGTGGTCGATCCATTCGGCGGCGCCGGAGGCGCCGCCGAAGTACTCGTGGTTGCCGGTCACGTAGTACGAGCCGTCGCGCGCCTTCAGCTGCCCGAGCGGCTCCGCGGCCGAGCCCAGGTGGTCGACGGTGCCGTCGACGAGGTCGCCGACGACGGCGACGAGGTCGGGGCGCTGGGCGTTGATGGTGTCGACGATCCGCTGGGTGTGGCCGCGGCCGAGGACGGGGCCGAGGTGGATGTCGCTGACGACTGCGATGCGGTAGCCGTCGGCGGTGGCGGGCAGCTTGGTCAGCGGGACGGTGACGTTCTTCACCCTGGGCGCGCGGCCCAGCACGCCGTACGCCCCGTACGCGACGGTGCCGGCGGCGACGGCGGTGGCGCCGATCGCGACGGTACGGGCGACGAAGAGCCGCCGGGACACGTCGGCGGCGGCCGGCTCCGCGGCGCGGGTGTCGTCGGCGACGCCGGCCGCGGCACCGCCGGGACCGCCGGGACCGCCGGGACCGTCGGAGTCCGGAACACCGCCGGCCCCCGTACCCCCGCCGTCCACGAGCCCGGTGACCGGCTCCAGCCGCAGCGGCGCCGCCGTCCCCGTACCGCCACCGCCACCGCCGCCGTCGCCACCGCCGCCGCCCGCGACCGTCTCGGCGTCCGCCGCCTCCGTCACCGCCACCTGCTGCGCGAGCGCCGCGACCGCCGCCTCGCGCTCCGCCTCGTCCCCCGGAACCGCCCCGGCCGCACCGCCCGCACCGCCCGCACCACCCGTACCAGCCGCACCGCCCGCCGCCCGCAGCCGCGCCCGCCGCTCCAGGACCCGCAGCAGCACCGGCCGCACCAGCTCGCCCACCGCCAGCGCCAGCAGCAGATACAGCAGCAGCGCCACCCACATCAGCCCCGGCCAGCCCAGCACCCGCTGCAGCGCCATCGGCGCCCCGGCCCGCTCCGAGACCACCGTCCCGAGCATCATCAGCGGCAGCACCACGATCGCCGGCGTCGCCAGCCGCCGCGGCCAGCCGCCGCGCCGCATGGTGTCGCGGACCAGCCGCCGCCACACGTACCAGTGCGCCCCGGCGACGAGCAGCAGTATCCCGATCGCAATCGGCACGAACGCCATGGCGCTACCTCCCCGCCCCGGCCGTCGCGCGCACGTCCCCGCCCGCGCCCCCCTCGGCCCTCGCGCCCCCCGCGCCCCCCTCGGCAACCCCGCCGGCGGCCCCGTCGGCGGCCCGCCGTGACGCCCGTACGCCCCGCAGCCCCAGCCACCCGACCGTCGTCCCCAGCGCGAAGGAGGTCACGGCCAGAGTGAGGTGCACCCAGAAGTACCCCGTGGGGTCGCCGTCCTCGAAGGCCAGCCCGCTGGAGTCCTTCCACAGATTGCGGACGAACGTGATCCAGATGAACCAGGACCACCCGCCGAAGGCGAGCAGAAACCAGGACGCGCGACGTGAGAGGTGCATGCCTTGAGTATCGCCGCTGCGGGCGCGGAACCCCTTCCGGGGTCGTTTCCCGCCGGCCGACGCCCCGGCGCGGACGCTCCTGGCGGGGTGAGTAACTCACGTGAAGCGTCCGCCCTGGAGTGACCAGGTCTGGTCCGGACCGCTCCGGCGAGAGGGATGAAGTGTGCGGGTTTATATGGGGCGAAAGTGAAGGAAACGGGCCCCTGTGTGCGCCAGGGCAGGGCGAGCCCGGCCGCTGGCGGAGTACAGACCCGCCGTGGTCGAGTTCGGCTACCGGCTCAACAGGTCCGCCTGGGGCCGCGGTTGCGCCACCGAAGGCTCCCGGGTGCCGTGAAGTCGAGCACGAACCCACCCGGGCCCAGCGGGAAAGGACCCGGTAGGCGCGGCTGCTAGCCGTCCGATCCACCGGCCGCAGGCGGTACCTCGACGACGAAGAAGAGGAAGCAGGTCTTGGTCGCGAGGGCGTCGAAGGTGTCGGGGAACAGCTCACGCGCGGCCGGGTCGGGCTGCGGCTCGACGAGCGCCGTGAGACGGAAGCCAGCCGCGGTGAAGGCGTCGGTCATCGCGTGCAGCGGCTTGCGCCAGAACGTCATCGTGGCGGTCTGCCCGCCGAAGGTCCAGTCGAACGAGTAGGTGGTGCTCGCGAAGTAGTCGGGCCGCGGCTCCTGGTTGGTGTACGCCACGAAGGGGTGGTCCACCGACGCGATCAGCCTGCCGCCGGGCCGGAGCACGCGCCGTATCTCGGCGAGCGTCGGCCCCCAGTCCTCCAGGTAGTGCAGGACCAGCGACGCGACCACGTCGTCGAAAGCACCGTCGCCGAACGGCAGCGGGTCGCGGAGGTCGGCCAGCTGCAGGTCCGTGCCGTCGCCGAGCCGCCGCTCGGCCAGCGCCAGCATCCCGGCGCTGGCGTCGACGCCGGTGACGACGGCCCCGCGGTCGCGCAGCGCGGCGGTCAGCGGGCCGGCGCCGCAGCCGGCGTCGAGTATGCGCCGGCCGGTCACGTCGCCCGCGAGGTCCAGCATCGCGGGTCGTTCGTAATAGGCGTTGATGAGGCTGGTCTCGTTCTCCGCGGCGTACGCGGCGGCGAAGGCGTCGTAGTCGTTCATCCGCCGCAGCGTAGGCCGGGGAAACCCGGGTCCGTGCTCCGGCCGGTTCAACCGCTGTGGTCGGGGCGGTGGTTCGCCCGCTGCCGCGGGTGAGGTTGCGGGCCAGGCACACCTGGCACTCCACCCAGCCGGTCTCCCCGTCCCTCGTACGGGCCTTGCCACCGGCCGGTCGTGGTCGGTGAAACCGTCGACCTCGTACCGCGTTGTAGGGGATGCCTCCCCGGACCACGCCCGGACCGCCCGGACGCCCTCCGGATCCCGTCCGGGGGCGGTCCTCGGCCAACTTGCACACCTCGGTGTCCACATCGATGGCGCCGCCAAGGTAAGTTCGCGAGGTGCCGACATCTCATGTGACTATCCGCGGCGCCGCGCTCGCCGCCGCCATGCTGCTGTCGCTCGCGGGCGTCGCGCCCGCCGCGGCCCAGGACGACAAGCCCCGGCCGCCTGACCAGATGTCGAACGTCGGGGGCGACCTGCTCGGCCAGCCCGGGACCCACGTCGACCTCGGCACCGGCGCCCCCGAGTTGCCCGGGAAGCTCACCGGCCGCTCCTGGGTCGTCGCCGACGCCGAGAGCGGCGCCGTGCTCGCCGCGCACAACGCGCACTGGAAGCTGCCCCCGGCCAGCACGCTGAAGATGCTCTTCGCGGACACCCTGCTGCCCCTCTTCAACAAGGAGGAGAAGCACAAGGTCGCCGCGGAGGAGCTGGAGGGCATGGGCGAGGGCAGCAGCCTCGTCGGCATCAAGGAGAACCTCACCTACACCGTCCGCGAGTTGTGGCTCGGCGTCTTCCTCCGGTCCGGCAACGACGCCGTGCACGTGCTGTCCGCCATGAACGGCGGCGTGGACGCCACGGTGCAGGCCATGAACGACCGGGCGCGCGAGCTGGGCGCCGAGGACACCCACGTGGTCAGCCCCGACGGGTACGACGCCAAGGGGCAGACCTCCAGCGCGTACGACCTGACGCTCTTCGCCCGCGCCGGGATGCAGAACCCGGACTTCCGTACGTACGCCGCCACCCCCCGGGCGAAGTTCCCCGGCGGGAAGAAGGGCAAGAAGCGCGAGTACTTCGAGATCCAGAACACCAACCGGCTGCTGACCGGCGACGTCGACCTCGACGTCTACGAGGGCATCGCCGGCATCAAGAACGGCAACACCACCAAGGCCGGCGCCACCTTCACCGGCGTCGCCGAGCGCGACGGCCGGGTGCTGCTCGTCACCGTCATGCACCCCGACGAGGGCGAGTCCAACGCCGTCTACAAGGAGGCCGCCAAGCTGCTGGACTGGGGCTTCAAGGCCGCGCCCGCCGTGCAGCCGGTCGGCGAGCTGGTACCGCCGGAGGGCCTGCGCCCGGAGGACGGCGCCGAGCAGGGGTCGGGCAAGAACGCCGACGGCGCCCCCGGGAAGAACGGCGAGTCCGGCGGCTCCGCCGGCTCCGGCGAGCGGCCGTCCGCGTCCGACGGCGCCGAGCCCGCCGCCGCGGCCGGCGAGGAAGGCGGCGTCGGTACGGCGCTCGCCATCACGGTCGGCTCAGTCGTGCTGCTCGCGATCGTCGCCTACGTCATCCACCGCCGCTGGCCGCTCCCCGACCTCGTCGGGCGTGGCCGTCCAAGCGGCGCAATAGAGCAGGAGTCGGGCCATGAAGTTGAGCCAGAGAACGAGCGCGACGGGGACCCCGAAGGCGCCGTAGACGCTCCGTCCGGCGACGCCGCTGAGGTATCCACTGAGAAGCAGCTTGAGTAGCTCGAAGCCCACCGCCCCGGCGAGCGCGGCCTCCAGCACCCGCCGCCGCGGCGGGTGCACACCGGGCAGCCGGGTCAGCAGGTAGACGAGCAGGAGGAAGCCCGCCGTCACGGCGGCGGCGAACGCGGCGACCGCCAGCAGCGCGCCGCCCCAGCCGCCCTCCTTGATGCCGAGCCGGTCGAGGACCGCGCCGGCGGCGGTCGTCGTCGTGATCGAGACGGTGAGCGAGACGAGCAGCATGCCGCCGAGGCCCAGCAGGATGAGGGCGTCCCTGCCCTTGCCGACGAACAGGTTCTCGGAGCCGTCCTCCCGGTCCCACACGGCGCGCAGGGCGTCGCGCAGGGTGCTGATCCAGTTGACGCCGGTGAGCAGGAGCGCGGCCAGGGAGATCAGCCCCACGGTGCCCGCGTGGGCGAAGAGGCCGCCGAGGTCGAGCCGGTCGGAGATGCCGGGCACCTGCTCGGTGATCCACCGCTCCACGTCCTTGCGCCGCCGCTCGCTCAGCAGCGCCGCGGAGAGCGCGGCGGCGGAGGCGAGCAGCGGGAAGAGGGCGACGAAGCTGCTGAACGTCACGGCGCCGGCGAGCCGGCTCCAGTGCCGGGCGTCGAGGTGCTCGAACGCCCGGTACGGGCGGGTGCGCAGCAGCCGTGCGACGTACGGGCCGACGACGGGCAACCTGGTCAGCCACTCCACGCCCACTCCTGCCGTCGCGTCCCCCGCGCCGCCACCGGGCGGGCGGCGGCCGTACGGAACGCCGCGTGCCCCGGAAACGCCAGGTTAGCGGCGGGGGCGTGGGGGAAGAGGCACGGCACGCGCGGTGCGCGTGGCCGCGGGTGCGCGCGGGTACGTGTGGGCCGCGGCTGCGCGCGGGGCGCCGGCTGGGCGGGGCGGGCCTCAGCCCGGTGACGGGGCCGGTTCGGAGCGCGTCTGCGCCGGCACCTCCAGCGCCGAGTCCCCGCCGAAGCGGAACTCCCGCTGCAGCCGCCACACGCCCTCCGCGTCCTGCTCGTACAGCGAGAACCCGCCGACCGACCACGCCGCCTCGAAGTCCGCCAGCTCCGCCGCCGCCCGGTCCATCGCCGCCTCGTCTATGTCGTGGGCGATCGTCACGTGCGGGTGGTACGGGAACTGCAGTTCCCTGGCCAGCGGCCCGGAGGCGTCCCGGACCACCTTCTGCAGCCAGGAGCATGCCGCCGCCCCCTCCACCACCTGCACGAAGACCACCGGCGTCAGCGGCCGGAACGTGTCCGTACCGCTCAGCCGCATCGGGAACGGCACCCCGCAGTCGGCGATCTGCGCCAGGTGCCGCTCGATCCGCGGCAGCTCCCCGGCGCCGGCCGCGGTCGGCGGCAGCAGCGTGATGTGCGTGGGAATGCCGTGGGCCGCGGTGTCGCCGAAGCCGATCCGGTGCTGCTGCAGCAGGCTGCCGTACGGCTCCGGGACGGCGATCGATACACCGACCGTCACGGTCCCCACAAGCGTCTCCTTCACGGGCCCTCAGTGCTTGGCGGGCAGGAAGCCCACCTTGTCATACGCTTCTGCGAGTGTCTCCGCCGCAACCGCACGCGCCTTCTCCGCGCCCTTGGCCAGCAGCGAGTCCAGCGTCTCCGGGTCGTCCAGGTACTCCTGCGTACGGGAGCGGAACGGCGTCACCCACTCGGTCACCACCTCGGCGAGGTCGGTCTTCAGCGCACCGTAGCCCTTGCCGGCGTACTTCTGCTCCAGTTCGGCGACCGCGGCTCCGGTGAGCGTCGAGTAGATGGTGAGGAGGTTGCTGACGCCGGGCTTGGCCTCCGGGTCGTAGCGGATCTCGGTGCCGGTGTCCGTCACCGCGCTCTTGATCTTCTTCGCGGAGGACTTCGGCTCGTCGAGGAGGTTGAGCAGGCCCTTGGGCGAGGACGCGGACTTGCTCATCTTCACGGTCGGGTCCTGCAGGTCGTAGATCCGGGCCGTCTCCTTCAGGATGTACGGCGCGGGGACGGTGAACGTCCGGCCGTAGCGCGCGTTGAAGCGCTCGGCGAGATCGCGGGTCAGCTCGATGTGCTGGCGCTGGTCCTCGCCCACGGGGACGGCGTCGGCCTGGTAGAGCAGGATGTCGGCGATCTGCAGGACCGGGTACGTGAAGAGGCCGACGGTGGTGTTGGCCGTGCCCTGCTTGGCGGCCTTGTCCTTGAACTGCGTCATGCGGGACGCCTCGCCGAAGCCGGTGAGGCAGTTCATCACCCAGCCGAGCTGCGCGTGCTCGGGCACGTGGCTCTGCACGAAGAGCGTGCAGCGCTCCGGGTCGAGACCGGCGGCGAGGAGCTGCGCGGCGGCCAGGCGCGTGCTGCCGCGCAGTTCCTTCGGGTCCTGCGGGACCGTGATCGCGTGCAGGTCCACCACCATGTAGAACGCGTCATGCGTCTCCTGCAGCGCCACCCACTGGCGGACGGCGCCGAGGTAGTTGCCGAGGTGGAACGAGCCGGCGGTGGGCTGGATGCCGGAGAGCACGCGGGGGCGACGGGTCGGGGCTGCCATGTCGCTCATTCTCTCAGGTGCGGAACGCGTTTCGGGCCCGCGGTGTAGGGATGGTGTGGAGGCCCCGGGCGGGCATCCGGGGGGAGGAGTGGCGATCAGCGGGGACGGTGCGGGTGAGGCGCGACTCGTTGCGCGCGTACGGAACGGCGAAGCCGAGGCGTACGCGGAGCTGGTACGCGCCCACGCGCAGACCGCGCACCGGCTCGCGCTGCTGCTGGGGGCGGGTGGGGACGCCGAGGACGTGGTGCAGAACGCCTTCATCAAGGCATACCGGGCGCTCGGCGGCTTTCGGGACGGGGCGGCCTTCCGGCCGTGGCTGCTGCGGATCGTGGCCGATGAGACCAAGAACACAGTCCGGTCGGCGGCGCGGCGGCGGGGCGGCGGCGCCGTCCGCCGCCGACCCGCCGACCCCCGACCCTCGTCCCGCCGTCAGGCGACCGGCAGCCCCGGGGCCGGGTACGACGCCATCAGCTCCGCCACCTCGCCCCTGATCCCCTTCAGCGCCACGTCCTCTTCCTCCCCGCCCGCCTTCGCCGCCGCGACCCCCCGGTCGATCCACTCCGCGACCTGCGCCATCTGCCCCGTCCCCAGCCCCCGCGACGTCAGCGACGGCGTCCCGATCCGGATGCCCGACGGGTCGAACGGCTTGCGCGGGTCGTACGGGACGGTGTTGTAGTTCACCACCAGCCCCGCCCGGTCCAGCGCCTTCGCCGCCACCTTCCCCGGGACCTCCTTGCCGGTGAGGTCGATGAGGATCAGATGGTTGTCCGTACCGCCCGAGACCAGCTCGAAGCCGCGCTCCGCCAGCTGCGCGGCCAGCTCCTTCGCGTTGGCGACGACCTCCGCCGCGTACTCCCGGAACGCCGGCTGTGCCGCCTCGTGCAGCGCCACCGCGATGGCCGCCGTCGTGTGGTTGTGCGGCCCGCCCTGCAGGCCGGGGAAGACCGCGCGGTCGATCGCGCGCGCGTGCTCCGCACGCGTCAGGATCATCGCCCCGCGCGGCCCGCGCAGCGTCTTGTGCGTGGTCGTCGTGATCACGTCCGCGTGCGGTACGGGCGAGGGGTGCGCGCCGCCGACGATCAGCCCGGCGATGTGCGCCACGTCCGCGACCAGCACCGCGCCGACCTCGCGCGCGATCTCGCCGAAGGCCGCGAAGTCGATGGTGCGCGGGATGGCGGTGCCGCCGCACAGGATGATCTTCGGGCGCTCGGCGCGCGCCAGGTCCCGTACCTCGTCGAAGTCGACGCGCCCGTCCTCGCGCCGCACCTTGTACTGCACGCCGCGGAACCACTTACCGGTCACGGACACGCTCCACCCGTGGGTGAGGTGGCCGCCGTGCGGCAGGGACATGCCCATGACGGTGTCGCCGGGCTCGGCGAAGGCCAGGTAGGCGGCGAGATTCGCGGGCGAGCCGGAGTACGGCTGGACGTTGGCGTGGTCGGTGCCGAAGAGGGCGTTCGCGCGGTCCGCGGCGAGGGTCTCGATGGGGTCGATGTTCTGCTGGCCCTCGTAGTAGCGCTTGCCGGGGTAGCCCTCGCTGTACTTGTTGGTCAGCACGGTGCCGGTGGCTTCCAGCACGGCGGCGGAGACGTAGTTCTCGCTGGGGATGAGCCGCAGCGTGTCGGCCTGCAGCTGCTCCTCGGCGGCGACCAGGGCGGCCAGCTCGGGGTCGGTCTGCGCGAGGGCCGGGTGGGCGGCGGGGTGATCGCCGGAGCGGTCGGCGGGGCGGCGGTCGGTAGTCATGGCATGTCCCTCCGGGTCGATTCTGCGTCGGACCCGGGGCACCCAGGCGGGCGGCACCACTCGGCTACTGCGCCGCGCGGCTTCCCCGTGGTCCGTTCCACGTTCGCCAGTCGCCGCGCGCGGTTCCACCCTAGCGGGCATGCCCGCCCGTGATGGATCCTTCGTCCATCACCGAGCAAGATAGAGAGATGGGGCACCACCCCTGCCCCACCCGCACCGCCCCTCACGGCGCAACGGAACGGAGACCCCGTGACGCGAACCGACGCAGCCATCGCCGCAGCCGACGCCCGCAGCGCGCACAACTACCACCCCCTGCCCGTGGTCGTCGCCACCGCCGAAGGCGCGTGGATGACCGACGTCGAGGGCCACCGCTACCTGGACATGCTCGCCGGCTACTCGGCCCTCAACTTCGGCCACGGCAACCCCCGCCTCCTCGCCGCCGCCCGCGCCCAGTTGGACCGGGTGACGCTCACCTCGCGGGCCTTCCACCACGACCGCTTCGCGGAGTTCTGCGGCCGGCTCGCCGAGCTGTGCGGCAAGGACATGGTGCTGCCCATGAACACCGGCGCGGAGGCCGTCGAGACCGCGGTGAAGACCGCCCGGAAGTGGGGCTACCGCGTCAAGGGCGTGCCCGAGGGGCGCGCGAAGATCGTCGTGGCGGAGAACAACTTCCACGGCCGTACGACCACCATCGTCAGCTTCTCCACCGACCCCGAGGCCCGCGCCGACTACGGTCCGTACACCCCCGGCTTCGAGATCGTCCCGTACGGCGACCTGGCCGCCCTGACCGCGGCCGTCGACGACGACACCGTCGCCGTGCTGCTGGAGCCGATCCAGGGCGAGGCGGGCGTGCTGGTGCCGCCGCCCGGCTACCTCACCGGCGTACGGGAGCTGACCGCCGCCCGCAACGTCCTCTTCATGGCCGACGAGATCCAGTCCGGCCTGGGCCGCACGGGCCGTACGTTCGCCTGCGAGCACGAAGACGTCGTGCCGGACGTCTACATCCTCGGCAAGGCCCTCGGCGGCGGCGTGGTCCCGGTCTCGGCGGTCGTCGCCGGCCGCGACGTCCTCGGCGTCTTCCAGCCCGGCGAGCATGGCTCCACCTTCGGTGGCAACCCGCTGGCGTGCGCGGTGGGCCTGGAGGTCATCGCGATGCTGCGCACCGGCGAGTACCAGCAGCGCGCCACCGAACTCGGCGATCACCTGCACCACGAGCTCGGCCTGCTCACGGGCACGGGCGCGGTCCAGGAGGTACGCGGCCGGGGCCTGTGGGCGGGCGTGGACATCGACCCGGCACAGGGCACGGGGCGGCAGCTCTCGGAGAAGCTGATGGCGCGGGGCGTGCTGGTGAAGGACACCCACGGCTCGACGATCCGCATCGCCCCGCCCCTGGTGATCACGAAGGAAGACCTGGACTGGGGCCTGGACCAACTCCGCGAAACCCTGGCGGGCTGACCCGCGGCGGGCCGGGGCGCGGGTTCAGTCGAGGGCTTCGATGGCCTTCAGGATCAGAGCCCGCGCGTCGGCGCCGTAGACGGCGAGCTGCTGCAGCTGTTTGAACGCTTTGAGGTAGAGGGCGATTTCGGAGGGCTGCACGATTCTGACCCGCGCCGACACCAACTCCACGGATACCAGCGTGTCGTCGTAGACGTGGAAGGTCTCCCGGGGGTGCATGGAGCGGGCGCGGGGTTGCTCTCGGGATCACGCCCAGCGATACGGCGGGCAGCGCGCCGGCGGTCAGCAGGTAGCCCAGTTTGGCCGGGCACCAGCGTCGAGGAGTAGACGCGGAAGAGACGCGTGTCGTGGAAAACTGGACCGAGGCTTCCTGCAGGGCCTTGAGCCCTCCTCGTACCTGGTGTCGCCACTCCTTGTACATCGACTCTGCGTGGAGCGACCGCGCGATCAGGTCCTCTGCCTCGTCTTCGACACCGCAGGCACGGCACCAGGCCCTTATGTCCTTCGCGGACGGCGCGGTGTGCGCGTTCTCGATGCGGGAGGTCTTGGCGTGATGCCAGTGACACTGGGCGGCCAGCTCGACCACCGTCAGCCCGGCGCCCTTACGCAGGTTGCGCAGCCGCTGAGCGACGGCTTCGCGAGCGGCTAGGGCGGAGGAAGACGGGGAGATGGGCAATGAGCTGGCCTGTCCGATGCCCTTCTACGTCAGCGGATCTCGTACTCGTCGTGCGGGATGGCCCGCTGCCACACGGCTTCGAACGCCGTGTCGCACAGTTTCGCAGCAGCCGGGTCGTCGCTCAACTCGTGGCCGCCCGATCCTCCGTCCCCGGTGAAGTGGTTCCAGCGGATCAACTGCCCGTCAAAGAGCCAGAAGTCATTGCCCGGCAGGGCCAGATCCGACGCCTGCCGACGCGGTAGCCAGCGGACTTGCTCCCCGGCGGCCACGTTGGTGAAGGTGCCCGAGTGCTCGTACCGGATGTAGTCGGTGACCGGTTCGCTGATGATGCGGGCGCGGCGTACGACGACACCTCGGCCGACCGTCTCGGCAATCAGGTCGAGCCACGGCCGCCACCACGACTCCTCCTCCGCCGGGTCGAGCCTGCGGCCGCTCTTCCAGGCGGCGAAACCCTCCTTCTCCTTCTCGATCCCGTAGACGTCGCGCATCTCCAGGTGCAGGGCCGACTGCGTGGCGCCGGCCATCAGCTCATCGAACGTAGGCGTGTCCGAGGACATCGCATGCCTCCTTGATCTGGTCGACCATGCGGGCCGGGATGCGTACCACTGCCTCGTCGTCCGGGATTCCCTGCGCGTGTCCGGGGACCGTGGTCGCGGCACACTGCGCTTCGAGTTCCGGTCCGGGCTTCCACCCCTGGAGGACGAGTTCCTGGGCGTCGGTGTCGACCCACACGGTGGGACTGTCGTCGTGGCCCGTGTTGGGGTCGATGCCGACGAAGACTAATGGCATGAGTGCCTCCTGTAGTTCTCGTGCAGCCATGTGCATCAGATTCCTGCCTTGCAAGTGGGCTGCCAAGTCACTCTTTTGGGTCTGACATGCAGTTCGCAGAAATCTGCACATCGCTGGCCAGGTGCCCGAGGGGCTCCGTAGCGTCGATGCCATGGCGACCCAGCCCGGCATCCCCACCTCTCCCGCCCGGCCGCTGCTGACCCTGCGGGTCTCTCGCACCAGCGGCCGTACCTGGGGGCCGATGCAGCGGTACTTCGCGAGGGACTGCGCCCCGCTGCTCACCTCCGAGTGGCCGCCCTGCGGCTGCCCGCGGTGCCGCGGGGCCCGGGGGCGGCGGGGCTGGTGAGCGTCGATGGTTCCCGCCCCGGCCGCCGGGCTTGGACGGCGGGCGGCTCGGGGCGGGCCGGAACCCCGGGGCAACGGGGTTCCGCGGGCAATACGGCGCGAGGAGACGCCTCGTGCCGCGGACCCGACAGGAGGTCACCATGCGGCACCTTCCCGATCCGGTCAAGGCGGAGCCGGAAGACGACGACGGCGACGGCGAGTCCGCCGGCGGCTGCGGTGACGGTGACGGCTGCCGCCGTCAGTAAGGAAAGCAGGTGAGGGGCGGCTGTGCCGCCCCTCACCCCGTGTACGGCGGTGAGGTACCCCGGTGAGTGACCACCACCACGGCTACGTCTGGCTCGGCAGCGGGCACGAGTTGGCCAAGGACGGCCCGCGGCGTCCGGCGCACGGCGAGTTCGCCGTCAGCCGCGTACCGCCGCTGGAGCTGGCGCACTGGCTGTTGAAGCCCGCGTCTTTCGTGGAAGGCACCTGGCGCGATCCGGGTGAGGCCGCGGCCTGGTGGGGCGGGCGCGTACGGGCGCACGCCGACGCGCTGCTTCCGCACGACCGGCAGCGGGTGGCTGCCCGCGCCGAGGCCGCGGTCCGGGCGGTTGCGGGTGGTGAAGACGTCGCCGGCGGGTGGTGGCTCGCCGGGGGGCGCTTCCTCTCCGTCTGCCTCATCGGCTGCTCCCCGCACCGGTTCCGGCCGGAGTGCCGCTGCCCGATCGGCTGATCGCGTACAACTACGGGCATGACTGAGATCTCGATCAGCAACGCCCGCGCCGAGCTGGGTGAATTGGTACGTCGCGTCGCGCACGGCCGCGAGACCATCGCGCTCACCGACCAAGGCCAGGTCGCGGCTCTCCTGGTGTCGCCTCAGGTGATCGAGGACCTCGAAGACTCCGTGGCGATCGCCGAGCGTGAACGGCGCCAGGCGCAGGGCACGCTCGGAGAGGGGACGAGCCACGAAGCGGTGGGCCGCCTGCTGGGACTGCGTGCGTGACTTACCGCCGCGTCAGGCGGCGGCGTTGCGGGCGTAGGCGACGAAGGCGGCCCAGGCGTCGGGGGTGAAGGTGAGGTGAGGGCCGGTCTTGTCCTTGGAGTCGCGGACGTGGACGGCCTCGGGGCAGGTCGCGACCTCGACGCAGTCGTCGCCGGATTCGCTGCTGTGGCTGGACTTGTGCCAGGTGACGGCGACCTCGACGCAGTCGCCGGATTCGCTGCTGCTGTAGCTGGACTTGTGCCAGGTGACGGCGACCTCGATGCAATCGCCCGATTCGCTGCCGCTGTAGCTGGACTTGTACCAGGCCAGGTTCGAAGTGCTCATAGCGCTCCTCGCATCCGTTGCAGCAGGCTCGCGGAGTCCTCGGGGCTGAGAGCCTGTGCGCACATCCTGGCATAGCGCCGCTGGAGCACGCTGACCACTTTCGGGTCGGAGATCAACTGACCGCTCTCCTGGCTCTCGTTGTAGCCGTACCAGCAATTCTCCGGGGTTTCCAGTAGCTGCATGGGACCGGCCGTTCCGGCGTGCGTCTCCCGTACCAGCGGCATCACCTGCACCTCCACGTTCCGCAGCCGCGCGATCTCCAGCACGTGGTCGATAAGACCCCGCGTCACCTCCTTGCCGCCCATCCCCCTCACGAACTGGTGCTCCTCCACCACGAAGCTGAACGCCGTGTGCGGCCGTTCCGCAAGCAGCCGTTGGCGTTCCGATCGTGCCGCCCACTGGGCCTCGATCTCCTCGTCGTCCAGCGGCGGCAGCCGGTGCCCGAACAACGTCCGCGCGTACGCCTCGGTCTGCAACAGCCCCGGGATCAGCCGACACTCGTACGTATAGAGACTGATCGCCTCCCTCTCCAACCGCGCCCACTCCCGGAACCACCGCGCCAGCCCCGGCTTCCGCACCACGTGCGGCGCCGACTTCCGCAGCGCACCCGTATCCCCGAGCACCGGCTCCGCCCGCTCCACGAAGTCCGGCGGCGGCAACCGGCGGCCGACCTCGACCGCCGCCACCGTGTGCTTCGAGAACCGCACGTGCTCCCCGAGCTGTTCCCGGCTCAACCCCGCGTGTTCTCGCAGCGCTTGGACCATCGCCCCGAACGTCCGCATGCTGTCCGACGGCTCCGGCTCACCCACACCACCCGTGCCCGCGATCATCTCTGCCACCTCCCGTTGCGTGTATCCATGGTCACGCAAGGTGACGAGCACTGTCTACCCTCTGCATGTGTACAGTCACTTTCTGTACGCGGTGCTGCTTCTCGCAAGGAACTCGCAAAGTCCAGACCGGCAGTTCGCCGAGTCCGGACAGGGTCAACGGCTGCCGGTCCGTGAGCAGCCGAAGCACCTACGGCATCGATTGGCCGAACCCGCCCCGCGCCTGCTGAACCTCCGCCCGCCCACGGCGGGGAATGCAGGCGAAATGCAGGCATCGCAGGTATTGTGTAGGCATGACCGCCGTGACGATTCGTGACGTCTCCGAGGACACCCTGAAAGCGATCAAGGTCCGTGCCGCCCAGGAGGGCAAGTCGCTGCAGGGCTTCCTGCACGCGCTGATCGAACGCGAAGCCGCGATCCCCACGATGGACGAGATCGTCACGCGTATCCGCGGGCATGCCTCGGTCGACCTCACGGAGGTGGACACCGCCGCACTCGCGGACGAGGAGCACCGTTGATCGTCGTCGACCCGTCCGCCGTCGTCGACCTGCTCGTCGACACCGGCACCAGGGGGAAGGCCGCGGCCCGCCACCTGACCGCCGCGAGCCTGCTCTCGGCTCCGTACCTGATCGACACAGAGGTCGCCTCGGTGCTGTTGCGGCTGGAACGCGCCGGCCTGCTCACCGGGGACAAGACCACCCGGGCCATGGCCGACTACCGCAGCCTGCCGATCCGCCGGCACGAGCACCTGCCACTGCTGGAGCGCGTACGCCAACTCGGGAGCGTGCGCTCCTACGACGCTTTCTACGTCGCTCTCGCCGAAGGTCTCGACGCCCCGCTACTGACCTCCGACGCCAAACTGGCCCACGCCCCAGGCCCCCGCTGCCGCGTCATCAACCTCCACGACGACACCTGAACCGCCGGCGGTCGCACCGTCCGGCCGGGTTCCCCCCATCCCCCTTGGAAGGCCCGATGTCCGTCAACAACCTCTTCGGTGTCCGCGTCCTCGACCTGGACCGTGAACGACGCCGAGTCCGCTTTCGCGTCTTCGTCACCAACTACGAGTTCGTTCACGAGGACGAGGAGCTGCTGCCCGACGACCCGAGCTTCTTCTTCCGGTTGCTGTTCGAGTCCGCGGACGACATCATCGGCTACCGCTACGGCCCGGTGACGGACGTCGTCGCTTTCGGCGAGTACTTTGACGACGGCTGGGTGGACCGCAACACGTATCGCTTCGTGGCGAGGGTGGAGCGGCTGGCCGCGCGCAACCTCCCGGCCGACGACGAGGACAAGGAACGGCTGGAGGAGTACTCCGGCGAGTACGACGGCCGCGGCTGGCCGGACGAGGACCAGCTTGCCCAGGGCGACTACGAGGTCCACGTCACGGATCCTCGCTGGATGGAGCCGCTGCGTGTCGGCGACTGCTGGGACACCGGCAACTACGCCACCGATGCGCTCGCACCGCCGGCCGACGACATCGAGGAGCGGTACGCCCAACAGGCTGAGCACGGCAGCATGAACGCCTCCTTCACGCTGGGGTGGCTTCGTCAGGAGCGGGGTGACGCAGCCGGAGCCGCGGAGCAGTACCAACGGGCCGCGCACGGGGGCAAACCGGACCTGCGGGGCAAGGCCCTGCTCTACCTGGGCGACCTCCGGGCGGCCCAGGGTGAGCACGAGGCGGCGTGCGCCACGTACCAGCAGGCCGAGCAGAGTGAGCAGCACAAGCACTACGCGTCCCGCTACCGCTCCCGGGCGGCGCTGCGGCGGGGCGTTCTGCTGCGGCGCCTTGGCCGTGCGGAGGAGGCGCAGGCGGCGTTCGCCCGTGCCCTCGCGATGGACGGCGCGCATCGTGACCAGAGCCTGGTGGCGGAGGTACGCCGCCTCACCGGCGCGGAGTGCTCGGCAGCGATGGCGCATCGGCTTGTGGGCGAAGGTGATCGGGCCGGAGCCGTGGCCCTGCTCGGTGAGCACTACGGCGAGCCTGTCACCGCCCTCGCCGGGCGCCTGTTCGCCGGGGATGTCCCTGCCGCCGAGGCCCTTCTTGCCGCGCTTGTCGACGACCACGACGCTGCCGCGACCTTTCTCGTCGATCTGTCCCTCGTCTGGGCGGAGGAGTGGCCGAGGCGGGAGATGGTGACGACGGCGCTGCGACTGGCGGTGTCCACAGGCCGCGCGGCCGAGGGGTACCGGCGTGCCGTCCGTCAGACCGGCGCCCTCACCACCCCCGGCGCGCGGAAGGCGACGCATCAGCTACTGGAGCTGCTGGAGGAGAACGGTGCCGGGGCGGCCGTCATCGCGTCGCTGGCCACGGCGGCCGAGCCTGTTCAGCCGGGGGTGGCGTCCCAGGGTTTCCGGATCGTGGGCAACAGGGCGAGGGAGCGCGGCGACGCGGCAGAGGCCGCACGGTGGTTCGAGCGTGGCGCGACGGTCGAGGGCGCCGATGACGACACCCGTGCGTCTTGCTTCTACCGCCTTGGTCTCTCCTTGCGCGAACTGGGCGAGACGGCACCGGCCCAGGAGGCGTTCACGCAGGCCGAAGCCGGTTTCGTACGCATCAACCATCTGGTCGACAATGCCGCTCGGGCCGCGCGGCACCTGGCAGAACTGGCGTATGCACGCGGCGACCGGACGGCGGCGTTCGCCGCTTGGGGGCGGTCCGCGGTTCTTACGGCCCGATACGAGTGCAGCGAGAAGAACGCTGCCCGCGCCCTCCACACGCTGGGCGAACTCCTCGCCGAAGTGAACGCCCCGGAGGCGGCGCGGGCGGTGGACCAGGCTGTGGAGGGGAAGGGTGAGGCGTTCCTGCGACGGGTCCGCGCCGCATCCAGGAGTCACCTGATGGCAGCGTGCCACTACGGCCACTGGATGAGCGACGGAGGCGACAGGGAGCTGGGCCTGGCGCTGTTGAGGAAGGTGGCCGAGGGACGAGGGCAGTGGGCGGCCAGCGCCGCCGTCACGCTGGGCGCCGCGGCGCACCGCGGAGGCGACAACGTCACGGCGCGTGAGTGGTGGCATCGTGCGGGGGAAAAGGGCGACAAGGAAATGTCCCACAAGGCGATCACCAATCTCGGCCTGGTCGCCAAGGAGGAGCGCAACCTGCCGGAGTTGCTCGAGCACTACGGGCCGATAGCCGAGTCCGGCCACGAGGACGGGTCGCTGTTCGCCGCACACATCGGTGAGCTGAATTACTGGCTGGAGCACTGGGACGAGGCGGTGCGCTGGTACCGGCGCACCCTGGAGGGCACGGACGACGCGGAGCTGGTGGGCGAGGCCGGCTGCCGGGTGGGCGAGATACTTACCGGCAGGGGCGAGGCGGAAGCCGCTCTTCCCTTCTTGCGGCGAGCAGCGGACAGCGGGTGGGAACCGTTCGCGCAGCAGGCCCGGGAACTGCTGACCCAGGCGGGCTGAGGCCATGGTCACGGAAGGCGACGAGTGCTGTGCATCCTCTGCGTGCGCACAGTCACGTTCTGTACGCGGAGGTGCTTCTCACAAGGAACTCGCAAAGTCGCCCCCGGCCGTGAACCGGACTGCCGCCCCGATACTGGGGCCATGAGCGGCACGGCGGAGCGAAGTGCGGTGGGGGAGTCCGTTCTCGTGGTCGAGGACGATCCCGGGATCGCCGACATCCTGCAGATCACCCTGCGCTTCCACGGCTTCGCCGTACGCGCCGCGCCCACCGTCCGGCGCGCGCTGGAGCTGGCCCGCGCGCACACGCCCGATCTCGTGCTGCTCGACGTCATGCTCCCCGACGGCAGCGGCTGGCAGGTCTGCCGGGAGCTGCGGGCGTACGGGGAGGAGCCCGCCGTGATCTTCCTGACCGCCCGCGACGCGCCCGCCGACGTGCTCGGCGGGCTCGCGCTCGGCGGGGACGACTACATCACGAAGCCGTTCAACGTCGACGAGGTCGTCGCCCGCGTACGCGCCGTGCTGCGCCGGACGCGCGGGCGGGCGCCCGCGGCCGGGGTGCTGCGGCACGGGGACGTGGAGCTGGACGAGGCGACGTTCACCGTGCGGCGTGGGGGCGCGCCGGTGGAGCTGACACCGACCGAGTTCAACCTGCTGCGCCACCTCATGCGCAACGCCGGCCGCATCCTGACCAAGGAGCAGTTGCTGCGCAACGTCTGGCAGTTCGACTCCGCGGTCGAGTCCACCGTCGTCGAGACGTACATCAGTTACCTGCGGCGCAAGCTGGACCCCCTCGGCCCTCCGCTCATCGAGACCCGGCGCGGGGTGGGCTACGGCCTGCGCCCGGTCGGGCCGGTCGGGCCGGTCGAGCCCACGGGCACCACAGCCCCCGCCGACGCCCCCGCCGACGCACCCGCACCCGCCGACCACCCCGGACCGCCCTCGTGAAGCGCTTCCCCCGCTCGCTCAGCAACCGGCTGTCCGTCATCAACGTCGGCATCCTCGCCGTCGGCCTCCTCGCCGCCGCCTGCGCCAGCCTCTTCGGTACGTACACCATCCTCGTCGGCGAGGTCGACGCCACCGTCCGGCAGAGCCGCGACACCCTCGCCGCCGGCCCGCTCAGCACCGCCGGCCTGCAGCGGGTGTGCCAGATCGCCGACGCCTTCAGCGACCCCGGCGACGACGGCTTCACCGGCTCCGCCAAGAACGAGCCGTTCGTCCTCCTCGACCCCGCCGGCGAACTCCGCCCCACCTGCGTGCTCTTCGACGGCGGCAACCCGCGGCTCGCCCGCGACATCGCCGCCGCCGTCGACGACCCCGGCGCCCTCGCCGACTCCGGCGACATCACCAGCGTCGCGGCCGGCGGCCACCACTACCGCACCGGCGTCGCCCGCCTCGACGACGGTTCGTACGCCATCGCCACCACCCGCTACGACGGCGTGCGCAACGCCGTCCGCAAGCTCTTCGTCATCGAAGCCGTCTTCGGCGCCCTGCTCCTGCTGCTCCTCGCCGTCGTCTCCTCGCACGTCGCCCGGCGCCGGCTGCGGCCCCTGGAGGACATGGTGGAGACCGCGTCCGCGATCTCCGAGGGCGACCTGTCGCGCCGCGTCGACACCTCGCCGCCCGGCGGCAGCGAGGTCGAGCAGCTGCGCGACGCGCTGAACGCCATGCTGCAGCAGGTCGAGGGCGCCATGGCCAGCCGCGAGGAAGCCGCCACGCGGCAGCGCCAGTTCCTCGCCGACGCCTCGCACGAGCTGCGCACCCCGCTGGCGACCGTGCTCGGCTACCTCCAGCTCTACGACAAGGGCATCCTCGCCGACGACGAGGCCGAACGCGCCCTGACCCGCGTCGCCGCGGAGGCCGAGCGCATGAGCCGCCTCGTCGACGAACTCCTCGCCCTCGCCCGCCTCGACCAGCACCCGACCCGCGACCGCGCCCCCGTCGACCTCGCCGTCCTCGTCCGCGACGCCGCCGCCGACCTGCGCGCGCAGCAGCCGCACCGCCCCGTGACGGCCGACGCCCCCGGGCCCGCGGTCGTCGTCGGCGACGAGGCGCAGCTGCGCCAGGTCGTCGGCAACCTGCTGACCAACGTACGCACCCACACCCCCGAGGACGCCGCCTGCACCCTCTCCGCCGCCGCCGAGAACGGCGTCGCCGTGCTGCGGATCGCCGACACCGGGCCCGGCATGCGACCGGAGGACGCGGCGCGGATCTTCGACCGCTTCTTCCGCGCCGATCCCGGCCGTGCCCGGGTCGCGGGCGGCAGCGGGCTGGGCATGTCCATCGTGCGGGCCGTGGTCGAGGCACACGACGGCGAGGTCGCGCTCGACACCGCACCCGCCGCCGGCATGGCCGTCACCATCCGCCTGCCGCGGCCCCAGCAGGGCGACCCCCGGCTTGAGAGTCCGGTGTGAAGCCCCTGCGGGATCCCTGAGGGCCCTTCGTACGCCCCGGCCGCCCCGGCGACGCTGCTGCACACGTACGCGTCACCGCCGCCGAGCCGAGGAGCCCGCCGTGGCCGCACTGGCCAGATTCTGCTTCCGCCACCGCTTCGTCGTCCTGCTGCTGTGGGTCGTCGCCCTCGTCGGCACCGCCGTGGCCGCCCAGACGGCCGGCAGCCGCTGGGCCAACGACTTCGAGCTGCCGGGCACCGAGTCCGCCGAGGCCGTCGACCTGCTGCGCGAGTCCTTCCCCGAGACCTCGGGGGACACCGACAACGTCGTCTGGCGGGCGCCGGAAGGCAGTTCGGTACGGGGCCCGCAGATCCGCGAGCGGATGACCGAGGCGCTGGCCGGCATCGCCGACGTACCGCAGGTCGGGCAGGTCGCCGGCCCGTACGCGCCGGAGGGCGGGCGGCAGATCAGCGGGGACGGCCGGATCGCGTACGCGCAGGTGACGTTCACCGAGCAGGCCATGAACCTGGAGAAGGAGAACATCGAGGCGGTCATCGACACCGCGCAGGCCGCGGCCGAAGACGTCGACGGGCTCCAGGTCGAGCTGGGCGGCGAGGCGATCCAGGCGGCCGAGGGCGCGCCCGGCGGGCTTGCGGAGGTCACGGGCATCGTCGCCGCGGCGATCATCCTGTCCATCGCCTTCGGCTCGCTGTTCGCGATGCTGCTGCCCATCGTCTGCGCCGTCTTCGGCATCGGTACGGGCCTGATGACCGTCACCCTGCTCAGCCACACCATGGACTTCGCCGACGCCACCACCCTGCTCGGCAGCCTCATCGGCCTCGGCGTCTCCATCGACTACGCGCTGTTCATCGTCACCCGCCACCGCACCGGGCTGCACCGCGGCATGACGGTGGAGGACTCCGCGGTACGGGCCCTCGACACCGCCGGGCGCGCGGTGCTGTTCGCCGGCGGGACGGTGTGCGTGGCGCTGCTCGGCATGGTCGCGCTGGGCATCAGCTTCCTCAACGGGGTGGCGATCGCGGCGTCGCTGACGGTGCTGCTGGGCGTCGCGGCGTCGGTGACGCTGCTGCCGGCGCTGCTGGGGATCCTGCGCCTGCGGGTCCTCAGCCGCCGCCAGCGCCGGAAGCTGGCGGAGCGGGGCCCGGAGCGCGAGCCGGCGCCGGGGGAGGCCGTCGGCCGGGCCGCGGCCGTCGGCCGGGCCGCACGGTGGTCGCTGCTGGTGCAGCGCAGGCCGCGGCTGCTGGCGGGGATCGCGGTCGCCGTCATGGTCGTCATCTCGCTGCCGCTGCTCTCCCTCCGCCTCGGCACCACCGACCAGGGCAACCACCAGGAGTCCAAGACCACGCGCAAGGCGTACGACCTCCTCGCCGACGGATTCGGCCCAGGCTTCAACGGCCCGCTCCAGCTCGTCGCCGAAACCCCCGCGGCCGGCGACCGCCCGGCGCTCACGCACCTGGTGTCCGAGGTCGAACGCACCGAAGGCGTCGCCGGCGTCGGCACCCCCGCCCCGGCCCCGGACGGCAGGGTCACGGTGATACAGGTCATCCCGGACAGCGCCCCGCAGGACGAGGCGACCGACCAGCTCATCGACCGGCTACGGGACGACGTCATCCCGGCGGCGGAGGCGGACACTTCGCTCGACGTCCACGTCGGCGGGGTCACGGCGATCAACAAGGACTTCGCGTCCGTCATCACCGGCAAGCTGCCGCTGTTCGTCGGCATCATCGTGGCCCTGGGCTTCGTGCTGCTGCTGGTCGCGTTCCGCTCGGTGATGGTGCCGCTGACGGCGGCGGTGATGAACCTGATGGCCGCCGCGGCGGCGTTCGGCGCGCTGGTCGCGATCTTCCAGTGGGGCTGGGGCAGCGACCTGTTCGGCCTCGGCCGGGAGGTGCCGATCACCGCGTTCCTGCCGGTGATCATGATCGCGATGCTCTTCGGCCTGTCGATGGACTACCAGGTCTTCCTGGTCAGCCGCATGCACGAGGAGTGGGTGCACCACCGCGACAACGCCCGCGCGGTACGGGTGGGCCTGGCGGAGTCCAGCCGGGTCATCAACGCGGCGGCGCTCATCATGATCTGCGTCTTCAGCGCGTTCGTGCTGAGCGGCGACCTGGAGGGCGTGATGGCGGGGATCGGCCTGGCGGGTGCGGTGGCGCTGGACGCCTTCATCATCCGCACGATGCTGGTCCCGGCGCTGATGCACATGATCGGCAGCGCCAACTGGTGGCTGCCGGCCTGGCTGGACCGCCGCCTGCCCCACCTGGCGGTGGAGCCGCGGGACGACGCCGGCGGGGTGGAAGACGAGCCGCGCCCGCAGGAGTTGGCGAAGACCGGCGGGGGTCAGGCGTGACCCCGGCAACGCCCGTCACGCCCGCGACCCCCGCGGCCTCGCCACCTCCGTAGCGGGTGGCGGGGGTGGAGCGGCGGTCAGCCGCGGTAGCGATCGGCCGGGACCCGCAGCGACAGGTTCGGGACGAGCGTCTGCCGTGCCTTCTCGAACGACTCCCAGTCGTTGATCTCCGGCAGTGACGGGATGGTGACGGGCTCCCCGGCGTCGAGTCCGGCGAGCGCCGCGTCGACGGCGTCGTCCACGCTCATGATCGCCTCGTCGGGAAATGCCGAGAGGTCGACGCCGGCGCGGTCCCATATCTCCGTGCGGACAGCGCCCGGCAGCACGGCCTGCACCGTGACGGGGCTCTCGGCGAGTTCCTGCCGCAGTGCCTGGGTGTACGTCAGCACGTAGCCCTTGGTGCCGCTGTAGACGGAGCCGCCGGGCAGGAAGTTGAGAGCCAGGGCGGAGGATATGTTCACCACCGTGCCGTGCCCGCGGGCTATCAGGCCCGGCAGGACCGCGGTGGTCAGCCTGGTCAGCGAGGTCACGTTGAGATTGATCAGCGCCGCGGAGGCCGTCGCGTCGGAGGTTGTCAGCGGCGTGAACAGCGCCGCGCCGGCGTTGTTGATCAATACCGCGATGCTCTCGTCGGTCCGTAGCCGCTCCTCGACCACGGAGATCTGCGCCGCATCGGTGAGGTCGGCGGTGACGACATCCACCGCGCGGCCGGTGCGGCCGCGGATGTCCGACGCCAGCGTCTCCAGCCGCTCGGTGTTCCGGGCCACCAGGATCAGGTCGTAGCCCCGGTCGGCGAGCCGCCGCGCGTATGCGGTACCCAGGCCGGCGGACGCGCCGGTGACGACGGCGCTCTTGTTCTGCGTGGTCATGGGGTGGATCTCATTTCTGTCTGGCGGATGAACGGGGGTCGAAGCGTCTCGGCTATTTAGATTACGATAGATATCTAAAGCCGTCAACGGTCGCCCGGTGTCGTCGGTCACCCTCGCGACGGGTGTACGGGCGCCGCGGCCGACCGCCCGGCGCTTCCCGTACGATAGATGTGCTTGGTTATCTAACGTGGAGAGGTGACTGATGAGTCGCGTTTCGCAAGCGCAAGCGATGGAGAACCGCAGGCGCGCGGTCGCCGCGGCCTCCCAGCTCTTCCGGGAGCGCGGCGTGAACGGGATCAGCGTCGCCGATCTGATGAAGTCCATCGGGCTGACCACAGGCGGCTTCTACAAGCAGTTCCCCTCCAAGGAGGCCCTGATAACCGAGGCGGCTCAAGCCGCGTTCGGGGACCTTGACCTGCTCCTGGCGGAGTTCGAAACCGCCCATGGCGATCACGACACCGCGCGCGCCGCCCTCGTCGACTTCTACCTGTCGGCCGAGCACCGTGACCAGCCCGGCACCGGTTGCCCCAACGCGGGATTCGCGGGGGACATGGCCCGCGAGACCACGGCGGGGGAGGTGCGCGAAACGTACGCGGCCGGAGTCGAGAAGTTCGCCGCGTGGATGTCTGCCGACGTCGACGACGGTCTTCCCGTGGTGGCCACCCTGGTCGGCGCCATCCTGCTTGCCCGGGCCACGGCGGGCACGGAAATGTCGGAGAAGATCCTGGAGTCGACCCACAAGGCCCTGACTGCGCCAGACGGGCCCTGATCCTGGACCTGCGTTCGGCTCACCCGGCGGGCCTCATACGACCATCCGCGGTGGCGCGCGTAGCGTCGCTGCCAGTACGTGACCTGCGCGAACGACCACATCGACGACCGGAACACCCACATGGAGAGGCGGCCGGCATGAAGGCATTCGTCGTTCAGAAGTACGGCAAGGACGGCGCGCACGCCGCGGAGGTACCCGAGCCCACGGTCGGGGACCGCGATGTCCTGGTCAGAGTGAGCGCCGCGAGTATCAACCCGCTGGACAAACTGGTCCGAAACGGGGAGTTCAAGCAGGTCCTGAAGTACCGGCTTCCGTTCGTGCTCGGCCACGACGTGGCCGGTGTCGTGACGCGGGTCGGCTCCGCCGTACGCGGCTTCGACGTCGGCGACGAGGTCCACGCCCGTCCGCGCGACCTGCGGATCGGAGCCTTCGCGGAGTTCATCGCGATCGACATGGACGACGTCGCGCCCAAGCCGGCCTCCCTCACCCTCCAGGAGGCGGCCGCGGTGCCGCTGGTCGCCCTGGCCGCCTGGCAGGTTCTCGTTGACCGTGCCCAGGTGAAGCCGGGGCAGAAGGTGCTCATCCACGCCGGTGCCGGCGGCCTCGGCTCGACGGTCATCCAGCTCGCCAAGCACCTCGGCGCCACCGTGGCGACGACCACGGACACCAGGACCGAGGAGCTGGTCAGGAGCCTCGGCGCCGACGTCGTCGTCGACTTCACGAAGGAGGACTTCTCGGAGGTGCTGTCCGGCTACGACTTCGTGCTGGACTCCCTGGGCGGAGCGAACCTGGAGAAGTCGCTGACCGTGCTGAAGCCCGGCGGCCTGGCCATCAGCGTCGTCGGCCCGCCGGACGCCGGCTTCGCCAAGCAGCTCGGCGCCCCCGCCTACCTGGGCCTGGTCATGAACGCGCTCAGTCGCAAGATCCGCAAGCGGGCGAAGGCGCTGGGTGTGCGGTACCAGTTCTTCTTCATGCAGGCCAACGGCTCCCAGTTGCGCCAACTAGGCGCCCTCTACGACAGCGGGAAGCTCCGCCCGGTCATCGACAGCACCTTCCCGTTCGACCAGACGCTTGAGGCGATGGCGCACGTCGAGCAGGGCCGCACCGAGGCCGGCAAGGTCGTGGTCTCGATGGCGCCCGACAACGGCTGAAACCGCGCCGGCCACACCCCCCGTTCCGCAGCGCCAACCGCCCTCAGACGCCGGTCAGCCTCTCTCGGAAGATTACTGAGAGTAGTCAAATGGGCTCACTTGGTGATATCTTCACCGTGAGCGTTCCTGGCTCGGTGGTCCGTGTTCATCGCCGACACCGGGGACGGGAATGAGGAAGGAACCGACGCCATGCGCAGCGTATTCGAGTGGTCATACCGGGCCCTGCCCGAATCCGCGGCCCGGATGTTCCGGCTGCTCGGCCTGCATCCGGGCAACGAATTCGGGCTGGCCGCCGCGGCCAGCCTGGCGGACCGGGAACCCGCGCGCGTACTGCCTCAGCTGGAGGCGCTCACCCGTGCCCACCTGCTGCAGCCGCGCCCGGGCGGACGCTACGAACTCCACGACCTGGTGCGCGCCTATGCGGCCGAACTGGTGCGGCGGGAGGAGAACGAGAGCGACCGGGCGGCGGTCCTCCGGCGCTGTGTCGCCTGGTACCTCCACACCGCGGACGCGGCGCAGCGCGCCATTTCGCCCTATGACCGCTGGCCCCTCGACGACCACGTTCCGGCCCCGCCTCCCACGCTGGCCTTCGACGACTACGAATCCGCGTTCCGCTGGTACCGGACGGAGTCCACCAACCTGGTGACCGCCACCCGCGCCGCCGCCGACGCCGGTTCCTTCGGGATCGCCTGGCGCCTGGCCGTGGTGCTGCGGGCGATCTCCATGCACCAGAACGCCTTCGACGAGTGGCGGGCCACCGCGCGGGTCGCCGTCGACGCGGCCCGTGCGTCGGGCGAGGAAGCGGGGGAGGCGGAAGCGCTGGAAAACCTGGGCAAGGCCGCCTTCCAGGGGCTGCGGCTGGACGAGGCCGAGGAATGCCACCGAGGCGCGTTGGCCGTACGGCGGCGGATCGGTGACACGCACGGCATCGCGGTCTCCACCAATGCCCTCGGTCTCCTCGGGCTCCGTCGCCGTCGCCTGGATGAGGCCGAACTCCGCTTCACCGAAGCCGCGGAGATGTTCCGCGCCCTCGGCGAACGACGCTGGACGGCCCTGACGCGTACCAACCTCGCCGAGACCCTGTGCGAGGACGGCCGCGCCGGCGAAGCCTGCGCCACCATCGAACAGGTCCTGGCCGACTTCCGCGAACTCGACGACCACTTCGGCGTGGGGAACGCGCTGTGGCTGCTGAGCCGGGCCCGGCGGGAATCGGGGGAGCCCGAGGCGGCCGAGCGGGCGATCGCCGAGGCGCTGTCCCTGGCCGCGGCGGAGGACAACCAGCTCTGGCAAGGGCACTGGCTGGCCGAGTCGGCACGCGTCGAACTCGCGCGCGGCCGCCCGGCGGACGCCCTGCGGCTGGCCCGCGAGTCGGCAGCCGTGCAGCAACGCCTCGGCGACACGGCCCGCGAAGCCGCTGCCCTGGACATCGCGGGCGAGGCGTGCCGCCCCCGGTAAGGGGCTACTCCGCCGGTGCGGATTCGGCGACCCACACGGGTCCGTCCGCACAGTCCAGGCGAGGACCGTCGGCGGGGGTGAGGCTGGTCCGCAGAACCTTCACGCGCTGCCCCGCGACGACCGCGACCGGGCCCCGGCCCGGGCCGATGTACCTGTGCGTCCGTACCTGGTTGTGCACCTCGCGGGCGGTCTTCGTGGTGTCGACCACGGAGAACGCCTCCTCCATGAGCCCCGCGTAGGTCGCTCCGCGGACGGGCTGCGGTTCACCGGCGGACGGGTCCGCCGCCCGGTCCAGGGCCGCGGTCAGAACACGCCGGAGCGACGCCGCCAGCCCGGGCCACAGCGCCTCGGGTGTCGCGTCGTCCGGAATGGGGACCGAGCACTCCTGGGCGAGGATGGGACCGGCGTCGAACTCCTCGTTCATGCGGTGGGCCGTGACGCCGAGGTTCGGGTCGCCGTTCCGGATCGCCCACAGCACCGGTGCGGGTCCGCGGTACTCGGGCAGCATCGAACAGTGGACGTTGACGACGCCGTAGCGCGGGATCGAGAGGACGGCCGGGGGCAGTCGCCAGGAGAAGCCGAAGCAGACGACGAGGTCGAGAGCGTATCCGCCGAGAGCCGTCCCCAGCCCTTCGGAGCTGCCCGGTAAGAGCAGATCCATCCCCGCCGGCAGCGCGGCCGTGATCCGGCCGGCGGTGGCGGCTGCGGCCGGGTCGGTCGACGATCTCGGGCGCATGGAGCGGGAGTAGGCGTAGACGACGGGGGTGTGGCCGGCTTCCACGCAGATCTCGTGCAGGGTGGCGAATTCCTGAACACCGAATGAGATCAACCCGATACGCATTGTCATCGTCACCGGGGCGGCATAGCGACGGCTGCCTGGCCGGGGCTTGGGGTCGCGCCCACCCCAACGGAACGGGGTGCCGCCCGCGTTGGGCTGCACCCCGTTCCGTACCGCTGACCGGTCTCAGACGGCTACCAGCTCCTTCTCCCCCGCCTCCGCACCCGCCTTGGCCTCCGCGGCGCCGGCGGTCCGCTTCGGGAGCGCGAACACCAGGGCGTACACCACGGCCAGGATCGCGATCACCCACCACATCGCGTTCTCGAACGCCCCCGCGAACGCCGGTCCCGCCTCCCGTGCCGCCGTCGGCTCGTCCATCGCGCCGAAGAACACCACCGACACCAGCCCCAGACCCAGCGCCATGCCCAGCTGGTTCGTCGTGTTGATCAGCCCCGACGCCGAGCCCGCGTGCTGCCGCGGGACGCCGCTCAGCACCGTGTCCGTCAGCGGCGCGAAGATCAGGCCCATGCCGCCGCCCAGCAGTGCCAGCGGCAGCGCCATCTGCCAGGTCGCGATCTCAGTGCCGTACCGGCCGGACGCCGCCAGGTACAGCAGCGCGCCGGCGGCCATCGTCACCGCGCCCGCGTGGAGCACCTTCCGCCCGAACCGCGGCGTCAGCTTCTGCACCGACATCCCCGCGGCCACCGAGCAGGCGAGCGAGAACGGCAGTCCCGTCAGGCCCGCGTGGAGTGCGCTCCAGCCGAGCCCGAGCTGCATGTACAGCGTCCACACCAGGAAGAAGATCCCCAGCCCGGTGCTGAAGGCGAGCTGCACCCCGATGCCCGCGGCGAAGCTCTTGACCCGGAACAGCGACAGCTCGACCAGCGGCGCGCCGTCCGCGCGCTGCTTGCGCTTCTGGTACGCGACGAAGGCGGCGAACACCGGCAGGCTCGCGGCCATCGAGACGAAGCCCCACACCGGCCAGTCGTTCTCGTGGCCCATGGTGATCGGGTACAGCAGCATCAGCAGCCCCGCGGTGGCCAGCAGCACGCCGCGCAGGTCGAGGCGGAGCGCGTCGGGGGCCGTCGACTCGGTGATGTAGCGGCGGCCGAGGACGAGGCCGGCGATGCCGACGGGGAGGTTGATGAGGAAGATGGGCCGCCAGGCGAGGCCGAAGAGGTCCCACTCGGTGAGCAGCGCGCCGATCATCGGGCCGGACACGGCGCCCAGGCCGGCGACGGCGCCGAACATCCCGAAGACCTTGCCGCGTTCCTCCGCGGGGAACGTGACGTGGATGATGCTCAGTACCTGAGGCACCATCAGCGCCGCCATCGCGCCCTGCAGCACCCGCGAGCCGACGAGCATCGCCGGGTCGGCGGCGATGCCGCACAGCAGCGAGGCGGCGGTGAAGCCGCTGATGCCGAGCAGGAAGACCCGCTTGCGGCCGTAGATGTCGCCGAGTCTGCCGCCGGTGATGAGGCCGATGGCGAAGGCGAGTGCGTAGCCGGCGGTGATCCACTGGATCGCGCCGAACGAGGCGCCGGTGTCCTGCTGGATGCTCGGGATGGCGATGTTGACGATCGTCGCGTCGACGAGGTCCATGAACGAGGCCATCAGCACCACGGCGAGCGCGATCCAGCGGCGGCGGTCAGGTCCTGCCACAGAGGCGTTCTGGAAGGTCATGCAGGTAAGTTAGAAGTCGTATAGGACAGGTCATGTCCTAAAGAGAAGGCAGTCTGGAAAACATGACGACAGACACTCCGAAGCGGCTTCTGCAACTGCTCTCCCTCCTCCAGACGCCCCGCGAATGGCCCGGCGGCGAGCTGGCCGACCGCCTCGGCGTCACCGCCCGCACCGTCCGCCGCGACGTCGAGCGGCTCCGCGACCTCGGCTACCCGGTCGAGTCCACCCGCGGCACCTTCGGCGGCTACCGCCTCGTCGCCGGGAAGGCCATGCCCCCGCTGCTGCTGGAGGACGACGAGGCGGTCGCGATCGCCGTCGGCCTGCGCAGCTCCGCCGGCCATACGGTCGCGGGGCTGGCGGAGGCGTCCGTACGGGCGCTGGCGAAGCTGGAGCAGGTGCTGCCGTCGCGGCTGCGCCGCCGCGTCACGTCGCTCGGCACCGCCACGACCCCGCTGACCCGCTGGCAGGGCCCGCAGATCGACGCCGAGGTGCTGACGGTGCTGGCCGCCGGCGCGGCGGGCGGGGAGCGGCTGCGCTTCGGCTACCGGGCGGCGGACGGCACCGAGACGAAGCGGCTCGTGGAGCCGGCCGGGCTGGTCTCGGCGGGCCGGCGCTGGTATTTCGTCGCGTACGACAACGACCGCGACGACTGGCGGATATTCCGCGTCGACCGCATCACCCGCCCCTTCGCCACCGGCGTCCGCCCGCCGCGCCGCGAGCTGCCGGCGGCGGACGCGGCGGCGTTCGTCGCCGCGCGGATGGGCGGGGACGGCCCGCGCTACCGCGCCCGGGCGACGCTGTACGCGCCGTACAAGGAGCTGGCGCGCCGCCTCGGTGACGCGGCGGCGGGGCTGGAACGGGTGGACGGGGGGAGGTGCGAGTTCGTCACGGAGGCGGACGCGCTGGACTGGCTGGCGCTGCGACTGGCGTCGCTGGGCTGCGAGTTCGAGGTGCACGAGCCGCCGGAGCTGGCGGAGTACCTACGGGACCTCGCGGGCCGCGCGGCCCGGGCGGCGGACGGGACGGCGGGCGGCGGGACGGGGGCCGAGGCCGGGTAGGCCCCCGCCTCACCCCAGCCGGCGCCGCAGCGCCCGCGCCCGCCGCGCGACCCGGCGCACCGCCGGGCTGCGCGGCACGAACGCCAGCCGCTTCGGCACCCCGCCCGGCAGCCCCTCCACCGTCAGCCGGCGCCGCTTGAAGTACCGCCAGGTGTCCGCGTCCAGCTCCGCCGCCAGCCACCGCTCGACGTCCGGCCGCAGCCGGGCGTAGATCCGCGGCTGCATGGTGAAGCCCACCGCCGTCAGCAGCCCGCCCAGCGTCGCCTGCGCCTCCTCCGCGGTCGGCGCGCGCCAGTCGCGTACCGCCGCCGGGTTCTCCAGGGACGGCAGCAGCGCGTCGGCGATCGTGACCGGGACCCGGTTGCTGTTCTCGTACGGGGTCAGCCGCTCCAGCAGCGTTTCGGTGCCGATGCTCGCCACCGGCAGCCCGTACAGCGTCGACGCCGTCATCAGCGCGGTGGAGAACGCGCCGGCCACCAGCGCCGGGCGCAGCCGCTCGTAGAGCACCTCCGCCAGCACCGGAGTGTCGAGCACCGTGAGCCGTACGCCGAGGCTGCCCGCCTCGTCCTCCAGCAGCCGGGAGACCCGCGCCGGCGCCATCGGGTGCGGCTTGAACACCACGCTGCGGTGCCCCAGTCCGGCCGCGCCGCGCAGCATCCGCACGTGCAGCTGCTCTTCTTCGTCCGCCGTGAGGATGTTCAGCGCCGAGAGGTACTGGCCCAGGAGGAGTGCGGGCGAGGAGCCTTCGTCGAGACCTTCCAGGCCGGTGGGGCCGGCGGCGGCGGCCAGTTCGGCCAGTACCTTCTTCAGCTCCTCCGCCGGCACGATCTCCGGCGGCACGCCGAACTCGGTCAGCAGCATCGGCCGCACGCCCGGCAGCAGGTCGGGGTGGAGCAGCCGCTCGACGCGGCTGCCGACGAGGGAGGGGAGCTTGTTGCGGGTGGGGCCGTAGCTCATCAGGCCGTCGGCGTAGACGTGCAGCGCCGCGTCGGGGAAGAGCTGGACGAGCGCCCGCGCGGGGCAGACCTGGATCGACTCCACGACGAGCGTGAGGCGGTCGTCGCCGAGCCCCCACAGCAGCCGCAGGTGCCGCTCCCACAGCGGGACGTCCTCGGCGCGCGGTTCCCACGCGGCGGGGTGCTGCGGGCGGATGGCGTCGTTCCAGTCGCGTACGTCGTCGAAGCGGGAGCGCAGCTGCGCGAAGCCGGCCATGGCGTCGGCGGCCGGGGTGGCCTCGGGGGTGGCGGCGTTGTTGGTGATGAGCAGGATGCGGCGGTCCTCGGCGGGGAAGAGGCCGGCGTCGAGGGCGGCGGCCAGCGTCGCGGTGCCGTAGAGGGTGGAGGCCACGAAGATCTGCGTGTGCCGCCCGGGGGCGTAGCGGATCTGCGGCGGGGCGTTCGGGGCCGGAGCGGGGACAGGGGCAGAGACAGGGGCAGAGACATGGGCCGCGGGGCCCGTCGTGGGGGACGGGTCGTTCATCAGCCGGCCACCTCCGCCGGTACGCCCCGGCAGTGCAGCCGGCGCAGCAGTTCGGAGCGGTCCGTCGAAGCCAGCGCTTCGGGCGCGAAATCCTGCACGTTGTAGAAGGGAACGATCACGGAGAGTTGAAGCATCCAGGCGATGCTAAGGGCCGGCCCGCCCCCGGGGCTTGCCCCGCCCCGACGCGGGCGTGAACGCCGGGAGGCGGAACGGTGAACGCCTTTCTCGGGCGGGTGGGTTAGCCGTTCAGCGGCGTGTTGTTAACCATCTGTACGACCGGTGTTGGGCCACCGAGCGGAATGCCTCCCTACCGTCGGCGACGTGCTCAACGACCCCCCGTCACAGCTGCGCACGGCTGTTCTCGCCGACTCGGACACCCGCTGGAAATGGGGCGCGCTCACCGCTCGCCGCATGGCCCCGGAGGCGGTGCTCGACGGGTATCTGCTGCACGGCCGGGCCACCCCGACCGCCCGCCAGCTCGCGGAGGTCGGCGTCGCCGCCGACGCGATGCGGGAGGTCACGGCGGTCGAGTTCCTCGCCGCCGCCGACCCCGACCGCTACGACGTCGTGCTCCTGTCCTGCGTCGGCGGCACCGTGCAGGCCATGCTGCACGGCCTCGCCCGCGCCTGGCAGGGCGCCGCGCGCCGGCCCGCGGTCGTCACCGGCTACGTCGGCGTGGTGTACGAAAAGCTCTCCGACGGCCTCCTCCTGCGCAACGGCGCCGACATCGTGCTGGCCAACAGCCGCCAGGACGCCGAGCGCTTCCGCGCGGTCTACGAGGGCGTCGGCGCCTCGCCGAACAGCGTCGTGGAGTGCGCGCTGCCATTCCTCGACGGCAAGCCGTACGAGCCGTACGACGCCGCCGCGCCCGGCGACGACCGCCCGTACACCGTCGTCTTCGCCGTCCAGCCCTCCGTGCCGGACACCCGCGAGGACCGGCTGTACCTGCTGCGCCGCGCCGCCCGGCACGCCGAGCTGCACCCCGAGCGGGAGGTGCTCGTCAAGCTGCGCAGCCGGCCGGGCGAGCACACGACGCACATCGAAGAGGCCCCGTACCAGAAGCTCGCCGGGAAGCTCCCCGGCGGACTGCCCGCGAACTGCAGCCTGGTCTACGGGAACATGGGCGAGGTCCTCGACCGCACCGACCTGCTCGTCACCGTCAGCTCCACCGCCGCGCTGGAGTCGCTGCACCGCGGCATCCCGACCGCCGTCCTGACCGACCTGGGCGTACGCGAGCCGCTGGGCAACCACCACTTCCTCGGCTCCGGCTGCCTCGCCTCCTGGGACGAACTGGACGCCGGCCACCTGCCGAAGCCCGACCCCGTGTGGCTGTCCCGCCAGGGCGTCCCCGGCGCGGCCTCCGCCGAGCCGTACGACGCGGCCTTCGACCGCGCCCGGGCCCGGCTGACCACCCTGGTCGCCGACCCGCAACTGCCGCCGCTGGCGCCGTACTACACCCCGCAGACCGCCGGCGGCTACCTGCCGCGGATCCTCGCCCGGCACGGCCTGGCCCCCACCGGCGAGCCGCTGCCGCAGGCCGCGGCCACCGCCGCCGAGCCGGGACCGCTGCGCCGGTGGGCGCGCACGCTGCTGCGCAAGGCCGCGCGCGCCGCGTACCGGGGCGGGGTGCAGCGCATCGCGCCCGTCATCCGCCGGATGGGGGCGCTGTGAGCGACGCGCGCGCGGCTGCGGTCCCGCAGGTCGACGGCGCAGCCGCGGTTTCGCCGCGTGGGCGGAGAAGCGAACCAAACGACTCGGCGACCCCCCACCCCGCCCCGCACCAGCAAGGAGCCTCCATGTCCCAGCCCGAGTCCGCCGCCCGCGTGCTCGCGGTCATCCCCGCCCGCGGGGGGTCCAAGGGCGTCCCCGGCAAGAACCTCGCCCGCGTCGGCGGCGTGCCGCTGGTGGCCCGCGCGGTACGGCAGTGCCTCGCGGCGCGGCTGGTGACCGACGTCGTGGTCTCCACCGACGACGACACCATCGCCTCCGTCGCCCGCGAGGCCGGCGCCGAGGTCGTCCGCCGCCCCGCCGAGATCGCCGGCGACACCGCCTCCAGCGAGGCGGCGGTGCTGCACGCGCTGGACACCCACGAGGAGCGGTGCGGCGAGACGATGGCCGCGGTGCTGCTGGTGCAGTGTACGAGCCCGTTCCTGACCGGCGCCGACATCGACGGCGTCACGGCGGCGGTGCTCGACGAGGGCGCGGACAGCGCGCTGACGGTGGCGCCGTTCCACGGTTTTCTCTGGCGCGACGAGGCGGATGACGTGCCCCGCCCGGCGGCGGCGCAGCCGCGTGTGGCCGCGCGGGCGGGGGCCGCCGGCCCGGCTGCGGTAACCGGGCCGACTGCGGTAGCCGGGCCGGCCGGCTCCGCAGCCGGCCGGCCCGGCTCCGCAGCCGCGGGCGGTCCCGCCCGCGCGTCGGGCGACGGGGCGGCTCGCCGTGACCACCGCCCTGCGGCGGCCACGGCGAGCCGCTCCGTCCAGGCCGCCGTCGGCGGTCCGGCAGACGGCAACCCGGCAGCGCGTGCCGCCGCCGAGGCCACGGCGGACGGCTCCACCGCACCGCGTCCCGAAGCCGCGTCCGCCGCGCCCGCCGCAGGCGAAGCCGCGCCGCGCCCCGTCGCCGGGTCCGCTTTCACCGGCCCGCCCCCCGTCGATCCCGCCGCGCCCGCCGCAGGCGAGGTCGCCCAGGGATACGGCGTCAACCACGACAAGTCGTACCGCCCGCGCCGCCAGGACCGCCCGCAGGACCTGCTGGAGACCGGCGCCGCGTACGCCATGCGCACCCCCGGCTTCCGCGAGCACCGCCACCGCTTCTTCGGCCGCACCGCCCCGGTCCGTACCGACGCCGCCCGCGTCCTGGAGGTCGACGAGCCGGACGACCTGACCCGCGCCCGCGCCCTCGCCCCCCTCCTCGACGTCCCCGGCCCCGGCTCGCTGCCCACCCGCCGCGACGTCGACGCGATCGTCCTCGACTTCGACGGCACCCAGACCGACGACCGCGTCTACATCGACGCCGACGGCCGCGAACTGGTCGCCGTCCACCGCGGCGACGGCCTCGGCATCGCCGCGCTGCGCCGCGCTGCGCTGAAGCTGCTCATTCTTTCCTCCGAACAGAACCCCGTCGTCGTCGCGCGGGCACGCAAACTTCACCTCCCCGTTCTGCACGGGGTCGACCGTAAGGACATCGCACTGAAGCAGTGGTGCGAGGAGGAGGGCATCGCGCCCGAGCGCGTGCTCTATGTCGGCAACGACGTGAACGACCTGCCGTGCTTCGGCCTCGTCGGCTGGCCCGTAGCGGTCGCCGGTGCGCACGCGATCGTGCGGGACGCGGCGCGTGCGGTGACGTCCACCCCCGGAGGCGACGGAGCGATCCGCGAGATCGCCTCCTGGATCCTCGGTCCCTCCCTGTAGTGAATCTCCCTGGAGAGTAAGGAACAGATCTGCATGAGCTCCACCCAGCGTTTCCGCACCTTTGGCGACCGCGTCGTCGGCCCCGGCCGGCCGGTGTACGTCACGGGTGAGATCGGCATCAACCACAACGGCGAACTCGACAACGCGATCGCGCTGATCGACGCTGCCGTCGAGGCGGGCTGCGACGCGGTGAAGTTCCAGAAGCGCACGCCGGAGATCTGCACCCCGCGTGACCAGTGGGACATCGAGCGCGACACGCCCTGGGGCCGGATGACGTACATCGACTACCGGCACCGCGTCGAGTTCGGTGAGGAGGAGTACCGGTCGATCGACGCGCACTGCAAGGAGCGCGGCATCCACTGGTTCGCCTCCCCCTGGGACCCCGAGGCCGTCGCCTTCCTGGAGAAGTTCGACGTGCCGGCCCACAAGGTCGCCTCCGCCTCGCTGACCGACGACGAGCTGCTGCGCGCCATGCGCGCCACCGGCCGCACCGTCGTCCTGTCCACCGGCATGTCGACGCCGAAGCAGATCCGGCACGCGGTGGAGGTGCTGGGCAGTGACAACATCCTGCTCTGCCACGCCACCAGCACGTACCCGGCGAAGGCCGAGGAGCTGAACCTGCGCATGATCCACACGCTGCAGGCCGAGTTCCCGAACGTGCCGATCGGCTACTCAGGCCACGAGACCGGCCTGCAGACCTCGCTCGCCGCGGTCGCCCTCGGCGCCGTCTTCGTCGAGCGGCACATCACGCTGGACCGCGCGATGTGGGGCTCGGACCAGGCCGCCTCGGTCGAGCCGCAGGGGCTGGCCCGGCTGGTGCGCGACATCCGCGTGGTCGAGGAGTCCCTCGGCGACGGCGTGAAGAAGGTCTACGACAGCGAGCTGGCGCCGATGAAGAAGCTGCGCCGGGTCAAGGGAGTCGTCGCGGAGGCCGCCGAGGGGGCCGGTTCTGGGGACGCGGCGGGAGTCGAGAAGGAGCCGGTCGGCGTATGACCGAAGACGGCGCCGGCGGCGCGAGCGTCGCCCTGGTGGAGAGCCCGGTCCAGCTGCTCAACGTGCTGGAGTGGGCGTACCAGGGCGGCACCGTCATCCCGTTGACGGTGGTCGTGCTGCCCCCCACCGAGCCGCTGTCGCGCGGCCAGCTGCGCCGGATGGCGGAGCTGGCGATGGACGACGGCCTGGAGGTCCGCTGGCAGGAGGCGCGCGGCGGCGCCGGTCCGCTGCGCACGCTGGCGAGCCTGGCGCGCCCGCTGCGCCGGGCCCGTCGGGTGGTGCTGGGCGACCCGTTCTCGCGGTACGTGCAGACGCTGCTGACCGTCGTCAAGGCGCGGGAGGTCGTCGTCGTGGACGACGGCACGGCGACGATGGAGTTCACGGCGCAGCTGGCGCGGGGGGAGCGGTTCGTACGCTGGCACCGCAGCGGGCGGCGCGGCGGGGCGCGGGGGATGCTGTTCGCGCCGGTCGCGAGTGCGGCGCGGCGGCGGCTGACGCCGGCGGCGAGTGATTCGTCGGGCACGCGGGTTACGCGGGTGGAGGTCTTCACCTCGATGCCGGTGGTGGACCCGCCGCCCGGGCTGAGGGTGACGGCGAACGAGTTCGCCTGGACCCGCTCCCGCTTCGGCCCGCCGAGCGTCGGTACGGCCACCGACCTGGTCGGTACGTCGCTGGTGGAGACCGGCGTCGTGGACCACGAGCGGTATCTGGCCGCGGTGGCGTCGCTCACCAGGACGTACGGCGCCACCCGCTACTTCGCGCACCGCAGGGAGCGGGCCGACAAGCTCCACCAGCTCCACCAGCACACCGGCCTGGAGATCGTCCGCCCCGACCTGCCGCTGGAGATCGTCGCCCGCCGCGGGCCGATCGGCCGGACGATCGTCAGCTTCCCGTCGACGGTGGTGCACACGCTGCCGCTGGCGCTGGCGGGTACGGGCGTGAAGGTGGCGGTCTGCGAGGTCGACCCGGGCTGGCTGACGGACACGGCGTCGCCGCGGGCGCAGGGCTTTCTGTCGTCGGTGGCGGGGGCGGCCCGGGAGCGCCGCGGGGTCGACGGTCTGCCGGTGGGGCCGGCGACGACGACGGGGTGGTCGGCGGGGGCGGGTTCGGGAGCGGGGGCGCCGGCGGCGTCGGTGTGAGGGGGGCGCGAAGCTTACCCATCACGCGCGCGGGTCATGCACCCGCGGGACTGAAATTTTGTTGATCGCCTCTCGGGTCTCCCCTGGCTCACCGTACTCTTCACTGTGTGAACCAAGTGATGTCCCGCAACGCCCAGCCCGAGTCGGCGCCCGAGTCCGAGCCCGAGTCCGGCACCGACGCGCCACTGCCCGGCGCGCTCCCGGCCGCGCTCGAAGCCGAACTCATCGCGTTCCGGCGGGACTTGCACATGCACCCGGAGCTGGGCAACCAGGAGTTCCGTACCACCGCCGCGATCAAGGAGCGGCTGGAGCGGGAGGGCCTGGCGCCGCGCGTGCTGCCCGCGGGCACCGGGCTGATCTGCGACATCGGTGTGGACTCGGACGGTACGCCCCCCGGCCCGATGCTGGCGCTGCGCGCGGACATCGACGCGCTGCCGATCCCGGACACGAAGACCGTGCCGTACCGGTCCGTCGTGCCCGACCGCGCCCACGCCTGCGGCCACGACGTACACACCGTCGTCGTCCTCGGCGCGGGCATTCTGCTCGCCGGCCTGGCCCGCGAGGGCCTGCTGCCGCGGCCCGTACGGCTGATCTTCCAGCCCGCGGAGGAAGTCCTGCCCGGCGGCGCCACCGACGCGATCGAGGCCGGCGTACTCGACGGCGTGGGCCGGATCATCGGCGTGCACTGCGACCCGCGCGTCGAGGTCGGCCGCATCGGCCTGCGCCAGGGCGCCATCACGTCCGCCTGCGACCGCCTCGAAATCTCCCTCGACGGCCCCGGCGGCCACACCGCACGCCCCCACCTGACCACCGACCTGGTCACGGCGGCAGCCCGCGTGGCCACCGACGTCCCGGCCCTGCTGACCCGCCGCGTCGACGCCCGCGCCGGCCTCGCGGTCACCTTTGGCCGCCTCCAGGCGGGCCACGCCTGCAACGTCGTCCCGCAGCACGCGGAGCTGTCCGGCACGGTCCGCTGCCTGGACCTGGACACCTGGCGCCGCGCCCCGGACCTGGTCCACGCGGCGGTCGACGAGGTCGCGGCGATGCACCGGGCGAAGTCGGCGATCACGTACGTCCGCGGGGTCCCGCCGGTGGTCAACGAGCCGGTGACGACGGCGCTGCTGGAGAGCGCGATGGCGGCGCGGCGGGGAGCGGCTTCGGTGGAGACGACGGAACAGAGCCTGGGCGGGGAGGACTTCTCCTGGTACCTGGAGCACGTCCCGGGCGCGCTGGCGCGGCTGGGCGTGCGGGCGGCGGGGGAGACGGGCCTGCCGCGGGATCTGCACCAGGGGGATTTCGACGCGGACGAGGGGGCGGTCCGGGTGGGGGTTGAACTCTTCACGGCGGCGGCGCTGCTGGACGCGGGGGCTGTGGACTAGCGTCACCAAGCCGCGGGCGCGCGAGGTTCCGCTCGAACGCCGCGGGTGGCGAAAGTGGGCCGCTAATGGGCGATTTGGCGGAGTTTGGAAGGCCAGTTGTCGCGAGTTCACGTGCGCGCGGCGTTGGGAGCGGCGCCGAACTCCGGCACTGCGCGTCAGCTGAGCAGGTCCAGCTGGGTGCCGGCGTCCTGGCGCTGAGCCGCCTGGTACGCGAGCTGAGCCACCGCCAGGTCCTGCCACGGCAGGCCCACGGGGGCGTAGATCGTGCGCTGGAAGATGTCCGTTCGGCCCGGGTGTTCGCCGCGCAGGACCTCGCCGAGCGTGGCGGCTGCCGCCGTGGGCGGGAGCCCTGCGGTGCCCAGGGCGCCGCCGGAGGCGGCCAGCTGTCGATCGTCGACGACGAGCAGTGCACCGCGTAGCAGGTCGCGGGCGAGTTCCTGCTTGCCGGGCTCGTCGGCGCCCAGGGTGGTGAGGTGTTGCCCGGGCCGGATATCGGCAAGGGCCAGCAGTGGCGCGCGAGACCATGTGGCGAGCAGGACGATGTCGGCGACGGCCGCGACTTCACGCGCCGAGGCGAGCGTGCGCCCGCCGTGGCGGATGACGAAGGCCGCGGCGCGGTCCGGGTCGGTGTCGTGCACGACCAGGTCATCGGCACGGCGCAGGGTGCGCAGCCCGCGCAGCATCAGCTCGGCCTGGGCGCCGGCCCCGATCACGCCGATGACCGCAGCGGCGGGCGCTGCGAGCACATGCGTCCCCAGCGCAGCGGCGAGGCCGGTGCGCCATGCGGTGATCGTCGCCGAGTCCATGAGCGCCAGCAGCGCGCCGTCGGCACCGCTGTGCAGACACACGATGCCCCGCAGCGCCGGGGCGGCCCCGGGGAACTTGGCGTTGACCTTCACCGTGTACGCCTCGACGCCCGGCAGCACGCCGGGGAGGAGCGCTGTCGCGGTGCCGGGGAAGGGGAGGTCGGTGCGGATGCGCTGCGCGGTTGCCGTTGCACTGTCGGCCTGGCGAAAGCCGTCGCGCAGGGCGCGGATGCATGCCTCGGGATCGAGCAGGGCTTGCAGGTCACTTCCGGTCAAGATCCGAGTCACCTCGGCATGCTCTCAGAGCGTCCGCGATCGGAGCGGCCCGGCTGCGGTGGTCGCTCCCTGTCGTCCGGGTTCCGCGGGGCTGGTGCGGGGTGGGCCGGCTCGTGGCCGGGCTCGGGGTCCGGGGGTGTGGCGTCCGGGCACTGCTGCTCGTATGCGAGGCCCCAGAGGAGGCGGAGCGGGTCGGCACCGGTCTCTGGCTGGTGACCGGTGCCGACCCGACTGCTGACCATCCCGCCCAGAAGGCCGCGCCTGTCAGAGCGGCCGACTGGAAAGGAGGACAAGCTCAGGACTTCTCGCCCTGGTCCCCCTCGGGGCCCTCCACCTCGAAGGTGAGAGGGGCGTTCTTCAGCTTGCCCAGCACGTACGCTTCGATCTGGGCCTTTACGGGGTTCTGCTGCGACACCTGCACGCCGCGCGACTTCTCTACATTGCTGTAGGCGACGTCGCCCGGCCCGCTCTCCTTGATGATCACGACGTCGGCCATGGCGGCCGGGGCGGCTACGCCACCCAGAGCGACCGTCATCGCCATCACGGCAGCCGCCCGTGCAAACTTCGTCATGGAGCTCTCCTCCACTCGGTGTGGTATGTCGTGATCATCTGTACTGGAACGCTGAAGTAATTATTCGACTCCGCACCGTGTCGCCGAGGACTTCCACTCGCTTGCTGAGCAGCACTCTTCCGGATGGGGTACGCCGCTGACGCACGGGGGCCGGCCATCGTGGACCGCGGCCCTCGCGGCCCCTGCCGCCCACCGATCACGCATCCCCTTCCCCGCGGCCCTCGCGGCCCCTGCCGCCCCCGCCGCCTTCCCCGCACACCGAGAACGCACCCCCCGCCGCCGCGAGCACAGCCGCCGCGGCGGCCTGCTCCGGCAACTGCGGGTCGGGGTCGGCGCGTAGGAGTACCAGGTGGTGGTAGACCGGCGCCGTGGCGGCGAGCAGCAGGTTCCGTGCGTCCGTGTGCCCCGGAGGGAGTTCGCCCCGCTCCGCCGCGCGCTCGACGAGGATCTCGCACTGCGCGTACCGGTCCTCCCACAGCCGCGTCTGGGCCCGGGCGGCCTGCTCGGAGTGGAACGACGCGGCCATCAGGGCGACGGCGAACGACGGCTGTACGACCAGGGACTCCTGGATCTCCTCGTTGAGTGCCGCCAGATCGCCGCGCAGGGATCCCGTGTCAGGTGGCCGCCAGTCGATCTCGCCGGCGGCGTCGATGACGTCGACGAGCAGGCCGCCCGCGTCGCGCCAGCGACGGTAGACGGTGGCGCGGTGCACGCCCGCGCGGGTCGCGACACCCTCCATCGTGAGTCCTTCGTGACCGCTCTCGGCGAGTTCGGCGCGCACCGCGTCGAGGACCTGGGCGCGGATGCGGGCGGTGCGCCCGCCCGGGCGACCGCCTGGGCGGCGGTCCGGCGTCGTGGCCGTCGTGGCCGTCGGTTCTGTCATCGGGAGTCCAAAATCCGGTTGATCAACGTGCCGGGGCTGCGTCAGCATCTTAACGCTACAGTTGTCGCACTAGCGCCAACCCGCCCCCGAGAGGACCCGCCCTCCCCATGCCGCCCGTCCCCGCCGACCCCACCGTGCTCCACCCCATGCCCGAGCAGCCCCGTGTGGTCCTCCTCAAGCCCCTGCTGACCTCGCCGCTGATCGAGGTCGGCGACTACTCCTACTACGACGACCCCGACGACCCCACCGCGTTCGAGACCCGCAACGTGCTGTACCACTACGGGCCCGAGCGGCTCGTCATCGGCAAGTACTGCGCGCTCGGCACGGGCACGCGGTTCATCATGAACGGCGCCAACCACCGCATGGACGGCCCGTCCACGTTCCCCTTCCCCACCATGGGCGGCTCCTGGGCCGAGCACTTCGACCTGATCACCGGCCTGCCGGCCCGGGGCGACACCGTCGTCGGCAACGACGTTTGGTTCGGGCACGGTGCCACGGTCATGCCCGGCGTACGGATCGGCCACGGCGCGATCATCGCCGCCGGCGCCGTCGTCACCGGCGATGTCCCCGACTACGGCATCGCCGGCGGCAACCCGGCCCGCCTGATCCGTACGCGCTACGACGCCGCGGACGTCGCCCGGCTCCTCGCCGTGGCGTGGTGGGACTGGCCCGTGCGGCACATCACCGAGCACGTACGGACGATCATGTCGGGAACCGTCGCCGACCTGGAAGTTGCCGCTCCGCAGTCCGCGCAGACCGACCGGCCTGCACACCGCCGCCACCGCCGACGCCCCGCAGACCCCGGACGTTCTCGTCGCCCGGGTCCGTGACCACCTCAAGCCCGATCCGGCCGGCATCCGTGCCACCGGCCGGCCAGCCCGCCTGACCGACCCACCGACCCCACCCGCCAACCCCGCCCCCTAAAACGCATCCACCGGCACATACGTCCCCCACACCCCCCGCAGCGCGTCGCACACCTCACCCACCGTCGCCCGCGCCGCCAGCGCCCGCTTCATCGGATACAGCACGTTCTCCGTACCCCCCGCCGCCGTCCTCAGCTCCGCCAGCGCCGCGTCCACCGCCCCCCGGTCGCGCTCCGCGCGCAGCCGCGCCAGCCGCTCCACCTGCCGCGTCTCGATCGCCGGGTCGACGCGCAGCCGCTCGTACGGCTCCTCCTCGGCCAGCTGGTAGCGGTTGACGCCCACCACCACCCGTTCGCCCGCCTCCGTCTCCTGCGCGATCCGGTACGCGTTCCGTTCGATCTCGCCCTTCTGGAAGCCGTCTTCGATCGCGCTGACCGCGCCGCCCCGGTCCTCGACCCGCCGCATCAGCCCGGCCGCCTCCTCCTCCACCTCGTCGGTCATCGTCTCCACCACGTACGACCCGGCGAAGGGGTCGACGGTCGCGGTCACGTCCGTCTCGTACGCCAGCACCTGCTGCGTACGCAGCGCGAGCCGTGCCGACTTGTCGGTGGGCAGCGCGATGGCCTCGTCGAAGGCGTTGGTGTGCAGCGACTGCGTGCCGCCGAGGACGGCGGCCAGCGCCTGGACCGTGACGCGGGCGAGGTTCACCTCGGGCTGCTGTGCGGTGAGCTGCACGCCGGCGGTCTGGGCGTGGAAGCGCAGCATCAGCGACCTGGGGTTGCGGGCGCCGAACTCCTCGCGCATCACCCGTGCCCAGATGCGGCGCGCGGCGCGGAACTTGGCGACCTCCTCCAGGAGCGTGGTCCGGGAGACGAAGAAGAAGGACAGCCGGGGCGCGAAGTCGTCCACGCCCATGCCGGCGGCGACCGCGGTGCGCACGTACTCGATGGCGTCGGCCAGCGTGAACGCGACTTCCTGCGCGGGCGAGGCGCCCGCTTCCGCCATGTGGTAGCCGGAGATCGAGATGGTGTTCCACTTCGGGATCTCGGCGCGGCAGTACCGGAAGATGTCGGCGGTCAGCCGCAGCGACGGCTTCGGCGGGAAGATGTACGTGCCGCGGGCGATGTATTCCTTCAGCACGTCGTTCTGGATCGTGCCGGTGAGCTGTGCCGCCGGGACGCCCTGCTCCTCGGCGACGAGCTGGTAGAGCAGGAGGAGCAGCGCGGCCGGGGCGTTGATCGTCATCGACGTGGACACCTCGTCCAGCGGGATGCCGTCGAGGAGCACCCGCATGTCGTCGATCGAGTCGATGGCGACGCCGACCTTGCCGACCTCGCCGTGCGCCAGCGCCGCGTCGGAGTCGTGGCCCATCTGCGTCGGCAGGTCGAAGGCGACGGACAGGCCCGTGGTGCCGTGCGCGATCAGGTCGCGGTAGCGGGCGTTGGACTCGGCGGCGGTGCCGAAGCCCGCGTACTGGCGCATCGTCCACGGCCGGCCGGTGTACATCGTCGGGTAGACGCCGCGGGTGAAGGGGTACGCGCCGGGGGCGCCGAGCCGTACGGCGGGATCCCAGCCGGCCAGGGCCTCGGGCCCGTACACCGGCTCGATGGGCAGACCGGACTCCGATCGGCGTGCCATTGCTCCCACACTCCAATCCTCTCTGCCTCCACACGGACTGTAGTGACGAGCGTACGTTGCGCGTATGACAACGGGCTGGGACCTTGCTCACATGGCCGGTGCCGCGCGCCGGTACCCCCACAGGTCGGCGATCTTGCGGCGGCAGGCAGCGGCACGCTACGGGTTCCGGACGAGCCGTGACCGGGGAGAGAATCGTTCGACGTCTTGCAAGAGGGAACGGGGGGTGGACGAATTGCGTCCAGCACATGTGAGCGTTTACAGGAAACTCCATTCGATACGCACGGCCGTCGCGCTCGCGGCGGCGGGGGCGGCGCTCGCGGGGGCGGCGGGATGCTCGGCCTCGGCGGACGCGGCGGGCGGCGGGGGCCGGTCGGCGTCGCCGTCGGCCACGGCGCCGGCGACGTCCGAGAAGCCGGAGCCCTCGGCCACGCCGTCGGCGAAGAAGCCGGCGAAGGAGACGAAGGAGCCGGAGTCCGAGGCGTCCGCGTCGAAGACCCCGACCGCCGAGCCGACGCCCGAGGGGCCCGAGGTGCTGATGGCCGAGGGCGACGAGAGCGAGCAGGTACGGGAGCTGCAGGCCCGGCTGCGCGCGGAGGGCGTCTTCGACCGCGGCCCCACCGCGTACTACGGCCCGGTCACCGCCGACGCCGTCTCCGCGTTCCAGAAGGACCGCGGCCTGCCGCGCACCGGCGAGACGGACGTCGTCACGTGGGAACGGCTGCTGGCCCGTACGGACGAGCCGACGCGCGACGAGCTGTACCCGCCGACCTCGCAGACCATGGAGAAGCCCGACCCGCGCTGCACCGAGGGGCGCGTGCTCTGCGTGAGCAAGCGCAGCGACACCCTGCGGTGGATGAAGGACGGCGAGGTGCTGGCGGCGATGGACGTGCGCTTCGGGTCGCAGTACACGCCGACCCGCGAGGGCGTGTTCGAGGTCTTCCTCAAGAGCCGGCACCACGTCTCGACGCTCTACGACACCCCCATGCCGTACGCGATGTTCTTCAGCGGCGGCCAGGCCGTGCACTACTCCGCGGACTTCGCCGCGAACGGCTACGCCGGCGCCTCGCACGGCTGCGTGAACGTGCGCGACGAAGGCAAGATCGCGAAGCTCTTCGGGGACGTCCGGGTCGGCGACAAGGTGGTCGTCTACGGCTGAGCGGGCGCCGCGCTACGGCACCGGTACGGCATACGCGGCGTGCGCACGGGCTGAGCTGTGGCTGTGACACTTTCTCCGCCGACGACGCTGTAAGTGATGTGCCGACTGGTCATCGGCCCAGCGCTCGGCCGGGGTTCCCCCCGTACCTACGGCTCAGCGCATGTGGCGCGGGCGGGTTGCGTTCCCCCAGCACCGCCCGCGCCACCCCTCCTCTTCCGGAGCCCTCCGGTTCGGTACGCCAGGACGCGTACGGCAGGGTGCGTACGCCCCCACTCGGCGCCCAGGCCCGGCTTCAGACGGCCTGCGGCCGGGGTGAGTCGGGGTGAGTTACGGGGGAGCGGGTGCCGTGGACGCCGCCGCGTCAGTCGGTGGCCGAGCCCGACTCCGTCGGGACCGGGGCGCTCGTGGTCGCCGCCGGGTCGGGGGCGCTCGGGGACTCCGAGATGTCGACGCTGGGGTTCGACGAGGGGTCGCCGCCCTCCTCGCCGTCGCCGCCGGTGTCGCCGCCGCCGCCGTCGGTGTCCCCGCCGGAGCCGCCGGAGCCGCCCGGGTCCGTACCGGGGGACGTCGGGACCGACGGGCTCGGGCCGGTCGGCTCCTCCTGGTCGCCGCCCGTGCTGTCGCCCGTGCTGCCGTCCGAGGTGCCGCCGTCCGTGCCGCCCGTGGAGCCGCCCGTCGCGCCGCCGGGGGTGCGCGAGTTCGTGTCCAGCCGGTTCGAGCAGTACGCCGACACCGCGTCCGCGCCGCCGGCGGCCTGCTCCAGCACCCGCAGCCGCCCCTGGCCGGGCATCGGGCCCGTACCGGACTCCGCGGCGAGGTAGTCGCGGCACAGCTCGTCGAGGACGGCCTCCGTGCCGGGGTCGTTCGGCGGCTGCTGGCCGTTGACGTCGCCGATCACTCCGCGGCCGGGCAGGTCGGTGTCCGTACCGATGCTGCCACCCTCGCCCTTGGTGTCCTTGCCGCCCGTGCCGGAGTCGTCCTCGCCGTGCTCTCCCGACCCCTCGCCGCCCTCCGCGGTGGAACCCTCCCCGTCGTCGCCGCCGGGGGTCTCGGCCGACGTCGTGGCGCCGACGCTCGGCGACCGGCTGCCGCCGGTGTCCTGGATGAACGACGGCGCCGGCAGCACACCCGCGCTGGAGGCCACCGCGACCCCGCCCAGCGCACACGCCGCCACCGCGCCCACCACGCTCAGCCGCAGCGACCGCAGCCGCTTCACGACGCCCGTACGGTGCCGCTCCCGGCGCCCGTCGAACGGCGACTCGGCGGCGAACTCGGCGGCCGACGCCCGGCTGGTGCTCGCCTGCGCCGCCCGGAACGCCGCCAGCGCGGCCTGCTCCCCGGGCACCCGGGCGTTCTCGCCCGGCCGGCCCGACTCGGCCACCCGGGCCAGCACGGCGGCCAGCCGCTCGGCTGCCGCCCGGTCCTCCGGTGACCAGCGCCTGCGCCGGCCACGGCGGCCGGAGCCGCTCGCGAAGTCGAGCGGCTCCCCGCGAAGCAGTCGCTCCGCGACGTCCTCGTCGAGCCAGCCGTACCGGTCGTCCACCATCACATTTCCTTAAGCGTCCGCGCGGCTGATTGCGTCACACCGCCAGGCTGCTGCTGCCCTTCCCCGGGCGGAACTTCCCCCTCTTGCTGCCCTTCTTCCTGCGGCCTCTCGATGAGCGCGGTCAGCTGCTTGAGGCCGCGGTGCGCCGCCGTACGCACCGCGCCCGGGCTCTTGCCCAGGACCTCGGCGGTGCGCTTGGCGTCCAGTCCCATGATCACGCGCAGCACCACGACTTCGGCGTAGTCGCGGGGCAGCCGCGCGATGAAGGCCATCGTGCGGCCCGTACCGAGCGCCTCGATCGCCTCCTCGGCGGTGTCCGCGTCCGACGGCCGGTCGGCGAGCTGGGTCTCGTCGCCGCCGGAGACCGGTCGCCGGGAGCGCATCCGCACGTGGTCGAGCGCACGGTTGCGCGCTATTCGTGCCGCCCAGCCGCGGAAGTGGTCGGCGTCCCCGCTGAACGAGCCGAGGTCGCGGGCGATCTGCAGCCACGCCTCGGAGGTCACGTCCTCGGCGTCGCCGTCGCCGACGAGGCTGCGCACGTATCCGAGCAGGCGAGGGTGCACCGTCCGGAAGACGATGCGGAACGCTGCCTCGTCACCACGCTGGGCAGCGTGCACCGCGCCGGACAGCTCGGTGTCTGCCGCGTATTCCCCCTGCACGGTGGTCAGTCGGTCCGTGGCGCCAGGAGACGCAGTACACGCGGACACATCTGCGGAGCACCCCCGGATCTGGGCGGACCGTCGAGCGAGTCGTCGAAACGAATATCTGTGCGCCGAGGTCCGGCGCGATGTGCACGCTACGGCGGCGGCGGGCCCACCGCAACATACCCGGGGCGGGTCCACGCCACCGTGGGATGCGCCTGCGGGGGTCCGGCGACGGCCCGGCGGGGTCCGCGAAGGGGTGCTGTGACATTTCCGGGCCCGCTGGCGCTGAGTATTACAGCGGGCGCGATCGGGCACCCGCACCTGAGGCCGACGGCCGGAGCAGCTCCTGTGGGGGGTAGCGGCTCCGGCCGTCTTCTTAGTACGGATCCCCCCCCTCACATCCTCCGCACCGCCCCCGCCAGGTCCGCGAACTCCCCCCACGCGAGCGCCGGCTTCCGTGGGTCCCACACCTTCTGCGCCAGCGCGGCCAGCGGCAGCCTGACGCCCCGGGCCACCTGCCGCGGCGTCTGCGCCCCCGCGCGGTCGCACCACACCGCGAGGCGGGCGCCGAGCACCTTCTCCGGGCCCGCCAGCCGCTTCGGCACCGGCCGGGTGCCGCGCAGCACGGCCGGCGTCCACTCCTCGTAGATCCGCTCGCCGGTGGGGTACGTGAAGTCGTTGGGCTCACCGAGGACGTAGTAAAGATATTCGTCGTTGAGGTTGACCAGCCGGCGGCCGTCCTCCAGGAACACCTGCGGGTCGCGCGCGAGCGCCTCCTTGCCCGTCCAGTACTCGACCTCCCGGTCGCGGTCGGGTCTCACCTTCGCGCCCGGGATGAAGCCGTCGTTCCACGCCTTGACCTTCTTGCCGAGCTTCCCGACCGTCTCCGCCCGGCCGTTGAGCCAGGCGGCGGTGAGGTCGGCGACGCCGGCGCCGGCGCCGTGGCGCTCGCGGGCGGCGGCGGCCAGGTGCGGGTAGCGGGCATCGGGATCGCTCGACATCAGCGCGACGTACTCGTCGCCGCCGATGTGCCAGTACGGGCCGGGGAAGAGGGGCGCGTACTCCTTGAGGAGGTCGTCCACGAGCCGGGCCGCGCGGGGCTTCGAGATGTCGATCGCGCCCTGTACCGCGGTGCCCTCCGGGGTCTTCAGCCGCAGGCCGGGGTGGGCGTCGAGGACGGCCCCGAGGTGGCCGGGGGAGTCGATCTCGGGGATGACGGTGATGTGCAGGTCGGCGGCGAGTCCGACGATCTCCGTCAGCTCGGCCTTGGTGAGGTGCGGGTCGGAGACCACCTCGGGGTGGCTGTCGCTCTCGACGCGGAACGCCTGGTCGTCGGAGAGGTGGAGGTGGAGCTGGTTGAGCTTGAGGTCGGCCATCTCCCGGACGCGGTCGGCCAGCCACGCGGCGCTGAAGTGCTTGCGGGCGATGTCGACCATGAACCCGCGCTGCGGACGGTCGGGGCGGTCCTCGATGCGGCCTGCCGGTACGCCGCCGTCGGCGCGTACGGCCTGGAGGAGTGTGCGGGTGCCGTAGAAGACGCCGGTGTCGGTGGCGGCGGTGACGGTGGCGCGGCCGTCGGCGACGTCGATGCGGTACGCCTCGGGGCCGCCGGCGCGGCGGGGTTCCAGGCGGAGGCGGACGTCGCCGGTGCGGTGGCCGAGGGCCGCGGCTGCGTCTGCGTCGTCGTCGCCTTCTCTATCGGCCCTATCTGCACTATCTGCCCTATCGGCCTTGCCACCGTCGTCGTCGTCCGCGTAGGGCATGCCCAGTTCGCCGCCGAGGCGCATGGCCTCGTCGAGCAGCTCGCCGTCCCCGGCGACGACCCGGGCGTGCTCGACGGGCCGCCAGCCGGTGCCGGCGGCGCGTTCGAAGGAGCGTACGGCGGGGACGGTACGGGGGTCGGGGAGCGGCTGCGGCCGGCCGGCGCGCCGGGACGGGGAAGTGCCGCGGTCGGCGTCGCCGGGCGTGCCGTCGGCGGTGGGGGCGGGCGCGGTGCCGCCGGGCGCGGAGCGGTGGGCCGCGGCGCCGGCGCCGCGGTGCGGGCCGCCGTCTCCGCCGCCGTCGGCCACGGGGCGCAGGGCGAGGAGCACGGCGGCGGCGGCCAGGGCGGTGGCCACGGCCCAGTACAGCGCACGCCGCGGGCCCCCTAGGGCGCGGAGCGGCCCGGCCGGGCGGTGGGCGTGCCGCCTGGCGGGGGAGCGGTGCGGGCGGCGGGGCGTACGCGGCGGGAATCGCATGGCGTGGGGACCTCCCGGATGGCCACGGGCAGAGCGTGGGGACGATCAGGACTCCTGTCGACTCACTCCGATAAACCTCCTCGTACGGGTGAACTCCCGGCGATACGACCGGAACGTTCGGTTCCGGCCGCTAGCGTGGCGCAGCGCTGTTCGACCGTAGTCGTCCCCGGCACGCGCCCGCGCGCCCGGCACGCCAACCACGCACCAGGGAGCCCGCCCTGCCCGCATTCGCACCGCGCGCCGCCCGAGCCGGCCGTACGCCAGGGGCAACCGGTACAAAAGGCGCCACCGCCGCCCCGCCCGCCACCGCCGCCCCGCCCGCCACCGCCGCCCCGGCGGCTCCGGCCGCCGACCGTGCCGACGCCGCCGCCCTCACCGGCCTCGCCGCCTTCAACGCCGCACCCGCCGCGGACGCCGAGCGCGCCCTCCTCGGCTGCCTCGACGACCGCCACTGGGCCCGCCGGCTCACCGCCCACCGCCCGTACCCCGACCTGGACGCGCTGCTCGCCGCCGCCGACGAGGCCAGCTACGACCTCGCCCCCGGCGCCGTCGCGGGCGCGCTGAGCGACGAGGCGACCGCCCTGCCCCTGACCGCCGGCCCCGCCGAGCGGACGGCGCTGCGGGCCGCGCACGCCGCGTACGAGAGCCGCTTCGGTCACTCCTTCGTCCTGTGCCTCGACGGCTGCCCCGAGGACGAACGGCTGGACCACACGCTGGCCGCGATCCGCGCCCGCCTCGGCAGCGAGCCCGACGAGGAACGCCTGGTCGCCGCCGACGAACTCCGCCGCCTGGCCCGCGGCCGGCTCATCCGTCTCCTGGCCTCCGACGCGACCACCCGCCCGTAACGGCCTTCCGGCGGCGGCGTTCCGGTGAGAAACCCGGGCAATACGGTGCTTACAGGCTTGCGGAGCGCTCCGAGGTGACCTGGCCCTGGCGCGCGTCCGCGAGAGCTGGACCAGCTGGCGCGGCCGGGCCGTCGAGCCCCTTGTCCGGGAGGCGTTGGCGCGGCTACCGGACCCGTACCAACGACGTCGAGATCGATATCGTCGGGGCGGATCGCGCCCCCGTGGCCAAGGAGCTGCTTTTCGTCGGCCCCGTCAAGTGGCTGGAGCAGCCGCCCTTCCATGGGCACGAGAACCCGTTCCCTCCGTGGCGGTTTCGCGCGGTGGAGTCGACTGCCGGGGGCTCGACGCCGCCTACGACCCCGGCGATCTGCTGGCCGCCTGGCCGCTGCGAGCCCGCCGCGTTCGCCCGGAAGGACCGTGCCACCGCCGACAATGTAACGGCCCGCCGGCCCTTAGGCCACGTGCGTGCCTGATTGATCACACCTGCACCCCCATGACCGGTGTGCCGACGCACCGTCGCTACGATGGCGAAGGCCGGAGGACCGTACCCGGCCGGGTCATGACCGACAGTGCAGTACCGAGCCCTGACGGCCGGCCCCCGATCAGTTTCCGGAGGGGTTTTCCGTGCCGGCTGGAACGCTCTACCGCGGCCGGGAAGGCATGTGGTCCTGGGTGGCGCACCGCGTCACCGGCGTCCTCATCTTCTTCTTCCTGTTCGTCCACGTCCTCGACACCGCGCTGGTGCGGGTGTCCCCCGAGGCGTACGACGACGTGGTGGCCACGTACAAGACGCCCGTCGTGGCGCTGCTGGAGTACGGGCTCGTCGCCGCTGTCCTCTTCCACGCGCTGAACGGCCTGCGCGTCGTCGCCGTCGACTTCTGGTCGAAGGGCGTCCGGCTGCAGAAGCCGATGCTGTGGACCGTGGTCGGGATCTGGGCGGTGCTGATGGCCGGGGCGATCTATCCGGTGCTCGGCCACGCCGCGCGCGAGCTGTTCGGGAGCTGATGACCATGGCCACCTCCGACGTCGAACTGTCCGGCTCTTCCGCCGCGTACTCCCCGGACAACCCCGCCCCGCTCATCGAGGCCCCCCGCGCCCGTACCCCGCGCACGGCCAGGTCCACGTCCCGTACCCGCACCAACTTCGAGCTGTACGGCTGGGTGTTCATGCGGATGTCGGGGATCGTGCTCGCGGTCCTCGTCGTCGGCCACCTGCTGATCCAGCTGGTGCTGGACGGCGGTGTCAGCAAGGTCAGCTTCGCCTTCGTCGCCGGCCGCTGGGCGTCCCCGTTCTGGCAGGGCTGGGACCTGCTCATGCTCTGGCTCGCGATGCTGCACGGCGCCAACGGGCTGCGCACGGTCATCAACGACTACGCCGAGCGCGACGGCACCCGCTTCTGGCTGAAGATGCTGCTGTACGCCGCCACGGTCTTCACCGTCCTCCTGGGCACGTTGGTGATCTTCACCTTCGACCCGAACATCCGCTGACGCGGGCGAAGAGGTTCCCCTCATGCAGATCCACAAGTACGACACCGTGATCGTCGGCGCGGGCGGCGCCGGCATGCGCGCCGCCATCGAGGCGACGAAGCGCAGCCGCACCGCCGTGCTGACCAAGCTGTACCCGACGCGCTCCCACACCGGCGCCGCGCAGGGCGGCATGGCCGCCGCCCTCGCGAACGTCGAGGAGGACAACTGGGAGTGGCACACCTTCGACACCGTCAAGGGCGGCGACTACCTGGTCGACCAGGACGCCGCCGAGATCCTGGCGAAGGAGGCCATCGACGCGGTCCTCGACCTGGAGAAGATGGGCCTGCCCTTCAACCGCACCCCGCAGGGCCGGATCGACCAGCGCCGCTTCGGCGGCCACTCGCGCAACCACGGCGAGGCGCCGGTGCGGCGCTCGTGCTACGCGGCGGACCGTACCGGCCACATGATCCTGCAGACGCTCTACCAGAACTGTGTGAAGGAGGGCGTGGAGTTCTTCAACGAGTTCTACGTCCTCGACCAGCTCATTACCGAGGACCCCGAGACCGGACTCAAGCGGTCGGCGGGCGTGGTCGCGTACGAGCTGGCGACCGGCGAGATCCACGTCTTCCAGGCCAAGGCCGTCGTCTATGCCTCGGGCGGCAACGGCAAGTTCTTCAAGGTCACCTCCAACGCCCACACCCTGACCGGCGACGGCCAGGCGTCGGTGTTCCGGCGCGGGCTGCCGCTGGAGGACATGGAGTTCTTCCAGTTCCACCCGACGGGCATCTGGCGGATGGGCATCCTCCTTACCGAGGGCGCGCGCGGCGAGGGCGGCATCCTGCGCAACAAGGACGGCGAGCGCTTCATGGAGAAGTACGCGCCCGTCATGAAGGACCTCGCCTCGCGCGACGTCGTCTCCCGCGCGATCTACACCGAGATCCGCGAGGGCCGCGGCTGCGGCCCCGAGGGCGACCACGTCTACCTGGACCTCACGCACCTGCCGCCGGAGCAGCTGGACGCGAAGCTGCCGGACATCACCGAGTTCGCGCGTACGTACCTGGGGATCGAGCCGTACACCGACCCGATCCCGATCCAGCCGACCGCGCACTACGCGATGGGCGGCATCCCCACCAACGTGCGCGGCGAGGTGCTGGCGGACAACACCACGGTCGTCCCCGGGCTGTACGCGGCGGGCGAGGTGGCCTGCGTCTCCGTCCACGGCGCCAACCGGCTGGGCACCAACTCGCTGCTCGACATCAACGTCTTCGGCCGCCGCGCGGGCGTCGCCGCGGCGGAGTACGCGGCGACGGCGGACCACGTCGAACTGCCGGAGGACCCGGCGGCGTTCGTGGTCGGCGAGGTGGAGCGGCTGCGCGACTCGGCGGGCAAGGAGCGGGTGGCGGAGCTGCGGCGCGAGCTGCAGGAGACGATGGACAAGAACGTGATGGTCTTCCGCACGGAGCAGACCATCAAGGAGGCGGTGGAGAAGCTCGCGGAGCTGCGCGCGCGGTACAAGAACGTGGGCATCCAGGACAAGGGCCGGCGGTTCAACACCGACCTGCTGGAGGCGATCGAGCTGGGCAACCTGCTCGACCTGGCCGAGGTCATGGCGATCTCCGCGCTCGCGCGCAAGGAGTCCCGGGGCGGCCACTACCGCGAGGACTTCCCGAACCGCGACGACGTCAACTTCATGCGCCACACCATGGCGTACCGCGAGGTCGGCGACGACGGCACGGAGACCGTCCGGCTCGACTACAAGCCGGTCGTGCAGACCCGCTACCAGCCGATGGAGCGTAAGTACTGATGGCAACACCCGTCATGGACAAGGCCGAGGCGGAGTCCGCCGAGCCGGCAGAGACTCCGTACATCACGGCGACGTTCCGCATCCGCAGGTTCAACCCGGAGGCGGCGGCGGAGTCGTACTGGGAGGACTTCCAGGTCGAGATCGACCCCAAGGAACGGGTCCTCGACGCCCTGCACAAGATCAAGTGGGACATGGACGGGACCCTGACCTTCCGCCGCTCCTGCGCCCACGGCATCTGCGGCTCCGACGCGATGCGCATCAACGGCCGCAACCGGCTGGCGTGCAAGACCCTGATCAAGGACATCGCGCCCGAGAAGCCGATCACCGTGGAGCCGATAAAGGGCCTGACGGTGCAGAAGGACCTGATCGTCGACATGGAGCCGTTCTTCCAGGCGTACCGCGACGTGATGCCGTTCCTGGTGGCCCACGGCAACGAGCCGACGCGGGAGCGCCTGCAGTCGGCGGAGGACCGGGAGCGGTTCGACGACACGACGAAGTGCATCCTGTGCGCGGCGTGCACGAGCTCGTGCCCGGTGTTCTGGAACGACGGCCAGTACTTCGGCCCGGCGGCGATCGTGAACGCGCACCGGTTCATCTTCGACAGCAGGGACGAGGCGGGGGAGCAGCGGCTGGAGATCCTGAACGACCGGGACGGGGTGTGGCGCTGCCGGACGACGTTCAACTGCACGGATGCGTGCCCGCGGGGGATCGAGGTGACGAAGGCGATCCAGGAGGTCAAGCGAGCGCTGATCACGAGACGCTTCTAACGCCGGTGCGCACACGGAGCCCCGCCCACCGGTACGCACCGGGGGGCGGGGCTCCGCGCTTTCCCCCCCCCGTCAGGTCAGGGCGTCGGGCTCATCCCGGAACCGCGCTCAGTCGTGGAGGTCCAGCACCACGCGCAGCGCCGCGGAGACCCGCGACATGGTCGCGTCGTCCACGGTGCCGAGCAGGGTCCCGGCGCTGATGCGCCGGGCCGTCAGGGAGGTGCAGTCCACGGCGACCGCCGCGCCCTGCACGGGGGAGTCGATCAGAACGGTGACCACGGTGTCGGGGGCGCCCCGGGTTTCGTCGATCATCATGCACATCGCGGTTCCGGGGAACGCCTCCAGGGCGGCGTCGGACTCGACGACGAGCACGGCTCTTGTCTTGGTGGCGAGCTGCACGCGCCAGACCTGGCCGCGAGCGATGTTCACGCGATGTCCTCGCCGAACGTCTCCGTGATCTCTTCGACGTCACCGCTGGTGTCCCCGCGCCACCGGCTCACGGCATCGGCCGCCTCGCGAAGTGCCTGGGCTCTTATGGCACGTTCCACATAGGCGGAGAGGTTGCCGTGCGCGGCTGCCTTGGCGGTGGCGAGGAGGTCCGGGGGCAGGGTCACCGTGACCCGTTCACGTGTCTGCATGCGCTTGATCATACTCAACGTCATACGGATGGTGGGGTGGTTCAGGCGTTCACCCGCCGCCCCGGTCCAGCAGGGCGGTGCCCAGCGAGGTCGGGCGGTGGAAGACGCTGTTGGCGTGGCGGCTGCTGGTGAGCAGTCCCGCCTCGCGCAGCACCGCCGTGTGCTGGCTGACGGCGGTCGGCGAGACGCCCAGCACGCGGGCGAGGTCGCCGGTGTTGAGCGTAGCGGCGGCGGCTTCCAGCACCGCGGCGCGCGTGCCGCCGAGTAACCGCGCCAGGCCGTGGCCGGTGTCGGGCTCCGCGGCCGGCTCTGCCCGCATCCACTGCGGGTCGCGGGCCAGCGGGTAGAGGAGCGTCGGCGGCAGCTCGGGCGCGGCGAGCGCGGTCGGCCGCTTCCAGCAGAACCTGGACGGGATCAGCAGCAGGCCGCGTCCCTGCAGGTGCAGTTCGCGGCGTATGGGATAACCGGGGACCTCCAGCACGGGCGGGCGCCATCGCATGCCGGGTCGGAAGCTCTCCAGCAGCGCCTCCGGCCCGCCCGTCTGTAACGCCCGTATCCGGATGGCCCGGTCGAGTTCGACCGCGCGCCGCACGGCGGGCCAGTGCGGTGTGAGCGCGATGCGGTGGTAGTCGGAGAGCATGCGCCCGAGCCGTCGGCGGGGCGCGGAGGAGCGCTCGCACAGCTCCCTCGCCCACGCGGGCGCGCCCACCCGCTCGTGCAGGATGCCCAGCTCGTACGAGATCCGCGCGGGCGGCGTGGCCACCACGGCCTCAATGCCGTCCCCGACGCCGAGCAGCGCTTCCGGCGGAGTCAGGAAGTCGGGGAAGTAACTGGCGTCTGGGGTGAGCGAGAAGAGCTGCCGCACCACCTCGGGCCGTGCGCGGCGGCTGAGGTCGCCGCGCACCCGGTGCCGCCACTCCGCGAAGGGCAGCCGCCCGTAGCGGGCTCTGAGCATCTGCAGGCTGAGGACTGTCTCCCACAGCGAATCCGGACCGTGTGCCACTTGTGTACGCGCGAGGTCGGTGCGCGTGAAGTGGATGCGCAACATGTATCCCCCCCGTGTTGCGTTCCTCTCCCTTACGTTACCGGCCATGACGGCTCCGAGCGCCCGGTGGTCGTGCTTCCGCCCCCCGCGCGACGGCATCGGCCGCCGACGCTCAGTCCAGCCGGTCCAGGATCAGCGGCCCCCGCTCCACCGTCGCCCCCGGCGGGGCGATGTCGTACGACGACTCCAGCGCCGCCAGCGCCTCCGGGATCCGCTCCGGCGTGTCCGTGTGCAGCGTCAGCAGCGGCTGGCCCGCCGTCACCGGCGTGCCCGGCTTCGCGTGGAGTTCCACGCCCGCCGCCGCCTGGACCGGGTCCTCCTTGCGGGCGCGGCCCGCGCCCAGGCGCCAGGCGGCGAGGCCCACCGCGTAGGCGTCGAGGCGGGTGAGGACACCCGTGGTCGGGGCCGGGACGGTGTGGGTTTCGCGGGCTACGGGGAGGGGGGCGGCCGGGTCGCCGCCCTGGGCGGCGATCATGCGGCGCCAGACGTCCATCGCCGAGCCGTCCGTCAGCGCCTTCGCCGGGTCCGCGTCCGGCAGGCCGGCCGCCGTCAGCATCTCGGCGGCCAGCGCGAGGGTCAGCTCCACGACGTCCGCCGGGCCGCCGCCCGCCAGGACCTCCAGCGACTCGCGGACCTCCAGCGCGTTGCCCGCGGTCAGCCCCAGCGGCGTGGACATGTCCGTGAGCAGCGCGACCGTGCGGAGCCCGTGGTCGTTGCCGAGGCCGACCATCGTCGCCGCCAGCTCGCGCGCCCTGTCCAGGTCCTTCATGAACGCGCCGGAGCCCGCCTTCACGTCCAGCACCAGCGCGCCCGTGCCCTCCGCGATCTTCTTCGACATGATCGAGGAGGCGATCAGCGGGATGGACTCCACCGTCCCGGTCACGTCCCGCAGCGCGTAGAGCTTGCGGTCGGCGGGCGCCAGGCCCGTGCCCGGGGCGCAGATCACGGCGCCGACGTCGCGCAGGGTCGCCATCATCTCGTCGTTCGACAGCGAGGCCCGCCAGCCCGGGATGGCCTCCAGCTTGTCGAGCGTGCCGCCGGTGTGGCCGAGGCCGCGGCCCGACAGCTGCGGCACGGCCGCCCCGCAGGCGGCGACCAGCGGTGCCAGCGGCAGCGTGATCTTGTCGCCGATGCCGCCCGTCGAGTGCTTGTCTGCCGTGGGGCGCGGCAGCGCGGTGAAGTCCATGCGCTCGCCGGAGGCGATCATCGCCGCGGTCCAGCGGGCGATCTCGTCGCGGTCCATGCCGTTGAGGAGTATCGCCATGGCCAGGGCGGACATCTGCTCGTCGGCGACCTCGCCGCGGGTGTACGCGCCCACGACCCAGTCGATCTGCTCGTCGGTGAGCCGTTCGCGGTCGCGCTTGGCGCGGATGACGGAGATGGCGTCCATCAGTTCTGCGATCCTCCGCTCTGGGACCTGGACAACTCGAACGGGCCGAACGCGTCCGGCAGCAGCTCCGCCAGCGGCCGGATGCCCGACGGGGTGTCGAGCAGCAGCCCGGGCCCGCCGTGCTCGCTGAGCAGCTGGCGGCAGCGGCCGCACGGCAGGATCAGCTGCCCGTCGCCGTTGACGCAGGTGAAGTGGGTGAGCCGGCCGCCGCCGGTGGCGTGCAGGGCGGAGACGAGGCCGCATTCGGCGCACAGCGTGACGCCGTACGAGGCGTTCTCCACGTTGCAGCCGACGACCGTACGGCCGTCGTCCACGAGCGCTGCGGCGCCGACGGGGTAGTGCGAGTACGGGGCGTACGCCCGGGACATCGCGTCCCGGGCCGCCGCCCGCAGCGCCTCCCAGGCCTCGGAGTCCTGCGTCGGGCCCGTCAAGTGCTCTCTCCCCTCCGGTAGCGCTTGCCGATCCACTTCGGCACCCGCAGCCGCTGCGCGAACACCGCCAGCACCACCAGCGTGGTGACGTACGGCGTGGCCTCCACGACCTCGCGCGGCACCGCGTCCGTGGTCGCGTACAGCAGCCCGAGGAGCACCGCCGCCACGCCCGCCGCGATCGCGGCCCGGGCGCCGCCGCGTACGTACTTCCACACCGCGTACGCCGCGAGCAGCACCGCCAGCAGCAGGAACAGCGCGTGCACCGCCTCGCCGCCGCCGCGCAGCTGCAGGCTGTCGGTGAAGCCGAACAGCCCGGCCGCGAGCGCCGTGCCGCCCGGCCGCCAGTTGCCGAAGATCATCGACGCCAGGCCGATGTACCCGCGCCCGCCGGTCTGGCCCTCCAGGTAGATGTGGGTGAACGTGACGAGGAACGCCCCGCCGAGACCGGCGAGCGCGCCGGAGACGGCCAGCGCCGCGTACTTGTACAGGTAGACGTTCACGCCCAGCGACTCGGCGGCCACCGGGTTCTCGCCGCAGGACCGCAGCCGCAGCCCGAACGCCGAGCGCCACAGCACGTAGTACGTGAGCACGAACAGCGCCGCCGCGACCAGGATCAGGTACGACACGTCGTGGGTGAGCCCGCGCAGGATGCCGGCGGTGTCGGAGAGGAAGAACCAGTGTTTGTCCTCCAGCTCCCCGAGCCCGTCGGAGAGCCCGGGGACGGAGAACGTGTGCATGTCGTCGACCTGCGGCGACTGCTTGTCGGTGCCGCCGGCCTCCAGGGCGTCCCCGTCCGCGAAGAAGATCTTCGCCAGGTACTGGGTGGTGCCCAGCGCGAGGATGTTGATCGCGACACCGGAGACGATGTGGTCGACGCCGAACGTGACCGTGGCCATCGCGTGTACGAGCCCGCCCAGCGCGCCGCCGATCACCCCGGCGAGCGCGCCCGCCCACGGCCCGTGCTGCCAGCCGATCCAGCCGGCGAAGAACGTGCCGAGGATCATCATGCCTTCGAGGCCGATGTTGATCACGCCGGACCGCTCCGCCCAGAGCCCGCCGAGGCCGGCCAGCCCGATCGGCACGGCGAGCGCGAGCGCGCCGCCGATCTGCGCGGAGGCGGTGAGGTTGGTGGTGTCGGTCAGGGCGCGTACCGCGGAGAGCAGCAGCAGTCCCGCGGCGATGAGCAGGAGCACCTGCGGCAGGCCCAGCCGCCGCTTGCCGCCGTCGGCCGGCGGTCGCGTCGCGGGCGCGGCGGCGCCCGTCTTGGTCACCGTACTCACGCGCCCACCTCCGCCTTGTCGTTGGTACGTGCCTGGGCCAGCTCCTCGCCGACGCGGCGCTGCTGGTCACGCAGCGCCCACCGGCGGACCACCTCGTAGGCGATGACGACGCAGAGCACGATGATGCCCTTGATGACCTCGACGATCTTCTGGTCGTAGCCCTCGAATTCGAGCTGCGTGCCGGTGCGCTCCAGGAAGGCCCACAGCAGCGCGCCGAGCGCGATGCCGACGGGGTGGTTGCGGCCGAGGAGGGCGATGGCGATGCCGGTGAAGCCGACGCCGAGCGGGAAGTCGGTGCCGTAGTTGTACGACTCGCCGAGCAGCGTCGGCATCCCGACCAGGCCGGCGACGGCGCCGGAGAGCACCATGCTGGTGACGATCATGCGCTTGACGTCCACGCCGCTGGCGGCGGCGGCCGTCTCGGACCGGCCGACGCTGCGCAGGTCGAAGCCGAAGCGGGTGCGGTTGAGGACGAACCAGTACAGGACGCCGGCGAGCACGGCGAAGAGGACGAAGCCGTTGATGTCCCCGACCGAGGTCTCGAACATGAAGATGTGGCTGGAGGAGGGGAGGTCGGGGGTGTGGGTGAGGTTCCCGTCCTTCTCGCCGAGGCGGCCCGCGGTGAGGTAGTAGCCGATGACGGCGCCGGCGATCGAGTTGAGCATGATCGTCGTGATGACCTCGCTGACACCGCGGGTGGTGCGCAGCACGCCCGCGATGCCCGCCCAGATCGCGCCGACGCCCATGGCGACCAGGATGATCAGCGGGATCTGGATGATGCCGGGCAGCGACAGCGCGCCGCCGACGGCCGCGGCGAAGAAGGCCGCGATGCGGTACTGGCCGTCGACGCCGATGTTGAAGAGGTTCATCCGGAAGCCGATGGCCACGGCCAGCGCGGAGAGGAAGAACATCGTCGACTTGTTGACGATGTAGACGGCGCTGCGGTCGGTCGTCCCGAACTCGATCATGACCTGGTAGGCCCGGAACGGGTCCTTCCCGGAGATCAGGATGATCAGCGAGGTGAGCACCAGCGCGGCGAACACCGCCAGCACCGGTGCGCCGACCGCCGTGATCAGCTTGTCCCTGTCGAGGCGTTTCATCGGGTACGGCCTCCGCCCTGCCCGTCGTCGGTGTCGGTGGAGGTGCCGGGGGAGGCGTCGGGGGACGCTTGTTTCGGCACGGTCGCGTCCTGCGCCGCCGGGTCGTCCTGAAGGTGCCCGCTCGCCGCGCCCGTCATCGCGCTGCCCAGTTCCTCCGGCGTGATCGCCGCCGGGTCGGCGTCGGCGACCAGCCGCCCGCGGTACATCACCCGCAGCGTGTCGGAGAGCCCGATCAGCTCGTCCAGGTCCGCGGAGATCAGCAGTACCGCAAGACCCTCCCGGCGGGCCTCGCGGATCTGCTCCCAGATCTCCGCCTGCGCGCCGACGTCCACGCCGCGCGTGGGGTGCGCGGCGATGAGCAGCTTCGGCCGATGGCTCATCTCCCGGCCGACGATCAGCTTCTGCTGGTTGCCGCCGGAGAGCGAGGCGGCGGTGACGTCGATGCCGGGGGTGCGGACGTCGTACTCCTCGACGATCCGCTTCGTGTCCTTGCGGGCCGCGGCGGTGTCGATGAGCACCCCGCGGCTGTTGGGGCGCTCGGTGGTGTGGCCGAGGATGCGGTTCTCCCAGAGCGGGGCCTCCAGCAGCAGGCCGTGCCGCTGCCGGTCCTCGGGGATGTAGCCGATGCCGCCCTCGCGGCGCTTGCGGGTGGCGGCGTGGCTGATGTCCGCGCCGTCCAGCACGATGCTGCCGCCGTCCGGGTCGCGCAGTCCCATGACGGCCTCGACCAGCTCGGACTGGCCGTTGCCCTCCACGCCGGCGATGCCCAGCACCTCGCCCTTGTGGATGGTGAAGGAGATGCGGTCCAGCACCTCGCGCGGTACGCCGTCGGTGTCGACGGCCGACAGGTGCAGCTCGCTGACCCGGAGCATCGGTACGTCGGTGACCGTGGACTCGCGGGTCTCGGGGGTGGGCAGCTCGCTGCCCACCATCAGCTCGGCGAGCTGCTTGGAGGTGACGTCCGCGGGCTTGACGGAGGCGACCGTCGTGCCGCGCCGGATGACGGTGATGTCGTCCGCGACGGCGAGCACCTCGCCGAGCTTGTGCGAGATGAACAGCACGGTCAGGCCCTCGGCCTTCAGCCCGCGCAGGTTGTCGAAGAGCGCGTCGACCTCCTGCGGGACGAGCACGGCGGTGGGCTCGTCGAGGATGAGGGTGCGGGCGCCGCGGTAGAGGACCTTGAGGATCTCCACCCGCTGCCGGTCGGCGACGCCGAGGTCCTCGACCAGCACGTCGGGGCGGATGCCGAGGCCGTACGCCGCCGACAGCTCCATGATCTTCGCGCGCGCCCGGTCGCCGATGCCGTGCAGCTTCTCGCTGCCCAGGACGGTGTTCTCCAGCACGGTGAGGTTGTCGGCGAGCATGAAGTGCTGGTGCACCATGCCGATGCCGCGCGCGATGGCGTCGGCCGGGCTGTGGAACGTGACCGGTTCGCCGTCGAGCGTGATGGTGCCCTCGTCCGGCTTCTGCATGCCGTAGAGGATCTTCATCAGGGTGGACTTGCCCGCGCCGTTCTCGCCGACGAGGGCGTGCACGGTGCCGCGGCGCACGGTGATGTCGATGTCGTGGTTGGCGACGACGCCGGGGAAGCGTTTCGTGATGCCGTGGAGCTCGACGGCGGCGGTGCCCGCGGGTGGGTCCGGTGCCGTGGAGCTGCTGCTGGGGGCGGTGATGGCGCACACTCCTCGTCGAGGGCGGTGGATGCGGGGCGGCGGACGTACCGAAGCGCCGTTCGGATGACGCAAGTTACGCGACTCGTGTTACGGCATATCACGCTACGCGCGTAGTCCGGGGGGCAGATGCACGGGGTCCGGCGGACGGTCGACCCGCTCCGTCCGCCGGACCCCGGGACACGTACCGGGCTCAGGGAGTGTCGCTGACCGTTATCCCGCCGTCGGCGATCTTCTTCTTCGCCTCGTCGATGTCGCCCTGGATGTCGTCGATGAACCCGCCGGAGGTGGCCAGGCTCACGCCGTCGTCCTTGAGCGCGAAGGTCGTGTCGCCGGTGAGCGGCTTGTCGTCCTGGACGCTCTTGATCACGTCGTAGACGGCCACGTCGACGTTCTTGACGACCGAGGTCAGGATCGCGTCCTTGTAGTCGGCCAGGGCCTTGTCGCGGTACTGGTCGGAGTCGACGCCGATCGCCCAGGCGCCGTCCTGCGCGGCCACGGCCTCGATCGAGCCGGTGCCCGACAGGCCGGCGGCGCTGTAGACGACGTCCGCGTCGGAGTCGAGCATGCCCTCGGCGATGCCCTTGGCGCGCAGCGGGTCCTGGAAGCCCTTGAGGTCGGTCTCGTAGAGGTACTTCACGTCGACCTCGACGTCGGGCTTGGTGTCCTTCACGCCCTGGACGAAGCCGGCCTCGAACTTCTTGATGAGGTTGTTGTGCACGCCGCCTATGAAGCCGACCTTGCCGGTCTTGCTCTTCAGCGCGGCGGCCACGCCGGCGAGGTACGAGCCCTCGTGCTCGGCGAAGGTGACGCCGGCGACGTTCTTCGCCTGCGACGCCTCGTCGATCACGGCGAAGGTGGTGTCCGGGAAGTCCGCGGCGACCTTGTTGACCGACTTGCCGTACGCGAAGCCGACCCCGATCACCGGGTTGTAGCCCGCCTCGGCGAGGGAGGTGAGCCGCTGCTCGCGGTCGGCCTCGGTCTCGCCGTCCCGGGCGGTCAGCTCCTTGCCGCCGAGGTCGAACTCCTTCTTGGCCTTGTCGTACCCGCGGGCGGCCGACTCGTTGAAGGAGGCGTCACTGCGGCCGCCGACGTCGAACGCGAGGCCGACGCCCTTGTCGCTGCTGCCGCTGTCGCTGCTACACGCAGCACTGGTGAAAGCGAGGGCCGCGGTTGCCACGCCCGCGGCGGCGATCTTGGTTACCCGGCGCAAGAGGACTTCCCCTTCGGTCTTGCGAAGCGCCTCTTTCCGGCGCTGCTTCGGGGGCATCGTAACGCGCGTAGACAGAGCTGAACCTCCGGCAACGAGTCCGTTACCGGATCGTCTCCGCGGCGGTGTTTCCGGCGGCGTGGGCGACGCCGGCACGTATCGGCTGACCAGTCGGTTCACCGTGCGCGGGGCGGTCGGCGGGGGTCTGCGGGCGGGCGGGTCCGCGGGGCTCTTCGCGGGCCCGGTCGCGGGTCGCCGCGCGGGTCGCGGCGGCGGCCAGGCGGGTGGCGTGAATGGTGATGCCCGTGATGCCGGTGAGGGCCGCGAGGCCGAGGACGACGACCCCGTTCCAGCCGACCGCGTGGAAGGCGATCGCGCCGGCGGTGGCGCCCGCGCTGTTCCCGACGTAGTACGCCACCTGGTACAGCGCCGACGCCTGTGCCTTGCCGGTCTTCGCCGCGTGGCTGACCGAGGCGGAGGCGACCGCGTGCCCGGCGAAGAAGCCGGCGGTCAGCAGCACAAGACCGGCCAGGACGGCGGCCAGGGAGTCGCTCAGTGTCAGCAGCAGCCCGGCGGCGGTGGTGCCGGCGGCGGCGTACAGGGTGCCGCGGCGGCTGAGGCGGGCGACGAGCCGGCCGGCCGCGGCGGAGGCGCCGGTGCCGACGAGGTAGATGACGAAGACCGAGCCGATGAGGCCCGCGGAGAGGCCGAAGGGCTCGCCCGCCAGCCGGTAGCCGATCACCGTGTAGACCGCGCCGAAGACGGTCATGAACAGCAGGCCGATCGCATACAGCCGGCGCATCAGCCCGTCGGCGAGATGACCGCGCACGGTCGCCGCGAGCGCCCGCGGCGCCAGCGGGCCGGGGGTGAAGTGCCGGGCGCGCGGCAGGAGTACGCGGAACGCGACTGCGCAGAGCAGCGCGAACACGGCGACGATGCCCAGCGCCGCACGCCAGCCCCAGGCGTCCGCCGTCCAGCCGGTGAGGATGCGGCCGGCCATGCCGCCGACGCTGTTGCCCGCGACGAAGAGCCCGACGGCGCCGATCACCGCCCGGGCCCGTACCTCCTCGGCGATGAACGCGATCGCCGACGCCGGGATCCCCGCGATCGCCACGCCCTGCAGCGTCCGCAGCGCGACGAGCCAGCCCAGGTCCGGCGCGAACGGCAGCGCGAGACCCAGCAGCACGGCCGCCGTCAGCGACCACGCCATCGTCTTCTGCCGGCCGAACCGCTCGGAGACCGCGCTCAGCGGCAGCACCGCGAGCGCGAGGGCGGCGGTGGTGGCGGAGATGGTCCAGCTGGCGGCGCCGGGGCTGACGCCGAGGTCGGCGGAGATGGCGGGCAGCAGGGCCTGGGTGGCGAAGAGGAGGGCGAAGGTGGCGACGCCGGCGGCGAACAGGGCGAGGAGCACGCGGCGGTAGCCGGGCTCGCCGGGTGCGTGCTTGGGGAGGGCGCTCACGTGGTCCGTAAGCGCCCTGGTAGCGGAGGGCATGCGTCGAACGTACGGCGCGTCTCGCTCATGCGTCCAATGCGGAAAACGGCGATAATCGATGCTGTGATGAATGAACAGAGGTCACGGGCGTCGGTGTCACGCGGCCGTCATCCGGAAGACATCCCGGCAACCGTCCCAGCAACCGCCCCGGCAACCGCCCCGGAGGACCCGGCGGAGTGGGGCGCGGTGCTCGCGCCCCGGCTCGCGCAGTTCGCCGCCGTCGCCCGCGAGGAGCACGTCACCCGCGCCGCCCGCGCGCTCGCCGTCCCGCAGCCGACGCTGAGCCGGGCGATGGTGCGGCTCGAAGCCGACCTGGGTGTCGCGCTCTTCGCCCGCCGCGGGCGCACGCTGTCGCTGACGACCGCGGGCCGCGACTTCCTCGCGTACGCCGAACGCGCGCTGGCGGAGGTGGGCCGGGGGGCCGAGGCCGTACGCGCCGACGCCCACCCGGAGACGGGCAAGGTCGCCTTCGGCTTCCTGCACACGCTCGGCTCCGAGACCGTGCCGGGGCTGCTGCGGGAGTTCCGCAAGGACCACCCGCGGGTGCGCTTCGCGCTGGTGCAGAACTACGGCGAGTGGATGCTGCAGCGGCTACGGGCGGGCGAGTTGGACCTGTGCCTGACCTCGCCCGTGCCGGACGCGCCGGACCTCGTGGCGCGGCGGCTGGACGAGCAGCGCATCCGGCTCGTCGTACCGGACGGCCACCGGCTCGCCGGGCGGCGCCGGATCCGGCTCGCGGAGGTGGCGGAGGAGCCGTTCGTCACGCTGGAGCCGGGCTACGGGATGCGGCGGATGACGGACGCACTGTGCGCGGAGGCGGGGTTCGCGCCGCGGATCGCGTTCGAGGGGGAGGAGGCGGAGACGATCCGCGGGCTGGTGGCGGCGGGGCTGGGGGTGGCGCTGCTGCCGCCGCCGGCGGTGCCGCGGCCGGGGGTGGTGGAGCTGAACGTGACGGCGCCGCCGCGGGCGGTGCGGGAGATCGGGGTGGCGTGGGTGGCGGGGCAGCAGGAGACGGCGCCGGTGGCGGCGTTCCGGCGGTTTCTGCTGGGGCGGCGGGGGCAGTTGCTCGCGGGGTAGGGGGACGGGCCGGTGGCGGGTGCCGTGTGTCGCCCGGGCCCCTGCTTCCCCGCACACCCGCCCCAGGGTAGGCCGCCCCGCTGACAACACACCTGCTCGCGGCCCGGTGCCCGCCGCAACGGCCCCTACGCCGGGGCGAAGCCCGTGGCCAGCGGCATCCGCAGGCCGATCGGCGGCGGCGCCGCGAGCGCGTCGGCGACCGGCCTGCTGTACGGCCGGCCGAAGAGCGAGCCCCTGACGAAGTCCGCGGCCAGGGCGAGGACTTCGGACCGGTGCTGATGCAACCCGTGCCCGTCGGAGTGCACCTCGAAGCGGCAGACGTCGCGGTTGGCCTTCTTCGCCCGTACCGCCAGCCGGTACGACAGGTCCGGGTCGGTGCGCTCGTCGTCCGTGCCGTGCACGAGCAGCACGGTGCGCCCGCTCAACTGCCGTACGGGCTCCGCGTCGGCCGCCTGCGCGTCCGGCAGCCACGGCGCCAGCGCCAGCACCGAGACGACCGCCTCGTGCCCGGCGGCGCGCAGCGCCGCGCGCCCGCCGACGTCGGTCCCGACCAGCGTCACGGGCACGTCCCCGTACCGCCGCACGACCTCCTCCAGCGCCCACTCCGCGTCCTGCGCGGCGTCGGCCGCGGCGCCGTTCCAGCCGCGGTAGCGGTAGTGCACGGTGTGCGCGACGAGCCCCTCGGCGCGCCCGGCGCGGGCGAGCCGGCGGGCCAGCGACCACACGGAGGCGGCGGCGAGCCGCGACGGCCGCCGGCTGCTCTCCTCCTCGCCCGCGGGCAGCAGCAGCGCCACCGCCTGCGCGGGGGGCGCCCCGGTGGCGCGTCCGAGCCGGGCGGGGCGGGTCAGGCTGGTCTCCTGTGCCATGTCTGCACGATCGCAGATGCCCGCCCCCCTGCCCACCCGTCTGCACGGCCCCCGCCCGTACGGCAGTTGACACCCCGCCAAGCGCCACAACGGCGCACCGACACGACCCGGTACGCCGCAGGCACCCCTGCACCGGCACGACCTCTGCCGACCCGTCCGACCGCAACCAGGTCCTCGCCGCCCGCCCCCGCACCGGCACCACCCCCGGCCGGCTCCACCCAGCCGCAACCCACCCCCCCGCCTCCGCGCGACGCGCGCCCACCCCGCGGCCGGCGCCCGCCGCCGGGCCGCTCTACGCGCGTAGGATGGCGCAAACCGTGACGCGAAAGGAGCATTCCGCATGGCGGACGACAACGGCAGAGGCGAAGGCGCGGCGGCCGGGGCGGGGCGGGCGGCGGTGCCGGACGCGGACCGGATCCGGCGGGCCCCCAAGGTGCTGCTCCACGACCACCTCGACGGCGGGCTCCGCCCCGCCACCATCGTGGACGTCGCCCGCGAGACCGGCTACTCCGGGCTGCCGGAGAACGACTCCGAACGGCTCGGCGCCTGGTTCCGGGAGGCCGCCGACTCCGGGTCGCTGGAGCGCTACCTGGAGACCTTCGCCCACACCTGCGCCGTGCTGCAGACCCGCGACGCCCTGGTGCGGGTCGCCGCCGAGTGCGCCGAGGACCTCGCCGCCGACGGCGTCGTGTACGCCGAGGTGCGCTACGCCCCCGAGCAGCACCTGCGGGGCGGGCTGAGCCTGGAGCAGGTGGTGGAGGCGGTCAACGAGGGCTTCCGCGAGGGTGAGCGGCGCGCGCACGCCGCCGGGCACCGCATCCGCGTGGGCGCGCTGCTGACCGCCATGCGGCACGCCGCCCGCTCGCTGGAGATCGCCGAACTGGCCAACCGCTACCGCGATCTCGGCGTCGTCGGCTTCGACATCGCCGGGGCCGAGGCCGGCTTTCCGCCCACCCGCCACCTGGACGCCTTCGAATACCTCAAGCGCGAGAACAACCACTTCACCATCCACGCCGGCGAGGCCTTCGGCCTGCCGTCGATCTGGCAGGCGCTGCAGTGGTGCGGCGCCGACCGGCTCGGCCACGGCGTACGGATCATCGACGACATCCACGTCGCCGAGGACGGCACGGTCAAGCTCGGCCGGCTGGCGGCGTACGTGCGCGACAAGCGCATCCCGCTGGAGCTGTGCCCGACGTCCAACCTGCAGACCGGCGCCGCCGCGTCGTACGCCGAACACCCCATCGGGCTGCTGCGCCGGCTGTACTTCCGGGCCACGGTCAACACCGACAACCGGCTCATGAGCGGCACGAGCATGAGCCGTGAGTTCGAGGAACTGGTGCGTACGTTCCACTACACGCTCGACGACATGCAGTGGTTCACCGTCAATGCCATGAAGTCGGCTTTCATTCCTTTCGATGAAAGGCTGGCGATGATCAATGAGGTCATCAAGCCCGGATACGCCGGGCTGAAGTCGGAGTGGCTCTTTCACTGACCGGCTCTGACCTGTAACGAGGGCCGTCTGCCGGGCCGCGTGGCGATGGTCCTACGATCCGCGGATGGGGCCGTACGGGCCAATTTCCCGGCCGGCGGGGCGGGCTTTGCCGCGGCGATATCCGGATGGCTACGTTTGTCCCTGCCGCTCGATATCCGCGAGGACGAGGACCTGAATTCCATGAAGACCCCCAAGATCGTCGGTACCGCACTTCTCGGCGCCGCCTTCGCGGTCGCCGGGGCGGGCGCCGCCTCCGCCGCGGTCGTCCCCGGCCTGCCCGACCCGGTCGGCCAGCTGACCTCCCCGTTGGAGTCCGTCACCGGCGCCCAGGCGGGAGGCGACGTCGACACGCGCAACGTCCAGGCGCCGTCCCTCGGCCAGCTCGGCGCGGTGACCGGCGCGCTCCCGGTGGGCGTACCGCTCTGACGCCGGGGCGTACAGCCGGGACGTACCAGCGCCGCCGGGGCCGGCATCCGCAGCGGATGCCGGCCCCGGCGGCGTGTCGTCGCGTCATCGGGGGAGTCCGGTTCACGTCACCACGCCGGGCACGCAAGCCGGGCACGCAAGCCGGACGAAACGTCGCCCTACGGGGCGATCTCGACCCTGGGGATTCTCGGGGCCGGGCCCTGAGCCGCCCCGTCCCCCGCCCGCTCCGCTTCCTCCGCTTCCGCCGCCTCCTCCGCGCCGGCCGCCTGCTCGGCGTGCGCCGCACCCGCCGCCCGCCCCTGCGGACGCCGGCGGCGCAGCCGTGCGCGGGTGGCCGGGACCACCGCGAGGTGCGCCAGCGCTATCCCCAGGATGTACAGCAGCATCGTGTCCACGTTCGCGACCTGCCCCGGCACCGCCGTCTTCAGCAGCTCCACGACCAGCGCCAGCATCGACCCGGCGAAGACGGTACGGGCGAACGACCCCGCCACCGAGGCGTGGACCCGCCCGCCCACCAGCGGCAGCAGCACCCCCGCGGGCGCCAGCACGAGCAGCGACTCGACGGTGTACCGCAGCGCCGCCCAGGGGTCGTCGTCGAACTCCGTCCGGATCGTCGTGAGCGGTCGCAGATTCGCCGCGTCAACCCACGGCACGGCGTTGGGGCGGAGCGTAAACCACCAGACTGCGGTCAGATGCAGGACTAGGAGGACAACGCCGGCCACCCGGAATCTCAGGGCGGCCGTTCCGCCCGTCGCATGGCGCTGCACGCTGGCAAGGACGCCACTACCGCCCCGTACGGTTCCCGCTCTGCGCCGTCGGGGTGAGCGCGTCCCCGCGGCGCGCCGGAACGCTCAGGTCGCGGGCTCGCCGACGGTGTTCTCCGGCGTCCGCATCGCGTCGTCGGTGCAGCGGTACGTGTACGGGTCGTCGCCCTCGTCCGGCCCCGCCAGCACCGCCGTACGGTCCTCGCCCGCCGCGTACGTACACACCAGCTGCGCCAGCATCGGCGACCCCAGCCCCTGCGGATCCCGGCTGAGCCGCACCGTGCCCGCCGGGTCGCCGGACAGCCCGTCCACCACCCGCAGCCCGGAGACGGCGGTGGCGTAGCCGGCCTGCTCCTCCTCGTCGCTCGGCTCCCGCTCCAGCTCGGCCAGCAGCCGCTCCGTCAGCGCCGTACCCGTCAGGTCGCCGGGGACGCTGCGGGGCACCGGCGCCAGCCGCGCACCGCACACCAGGTACACCGGCCGCAGCGTCTCGCCGTCCGCCCGGCTCGCCGCCGTCGACGGGCCACCCGGCGCGCACTCCGCCCGCGATGGCGCGCCGCCGGCGTCCACGGGCACGGAGGTGGGCCGGATCCCGCACCCGGTGGTCAGCATCGCGACGGCGGCCAGCGCGAGCACCGCCAGGGAAGCCAGGGCCGTCGAGAACGGCCGGTTCGTGGCTGCCGCCCTCACTCGTCCTCCTGCTCCAGTGCCTCCGCCGCCGCCGACGAGTCCCGCGGCAGCCGCAGTGTGAACACCGCCCCGCCCGCCGGGTCGTTGGCCGCGGTGATCGTACCGCCGTGGATCCGGGCGTTCTCCACCGCGATGGACAACCCCAGGCCGCTGCCGTCGGAGCGCGGCCGGGCGGTGTCCGCCTTGAAGAACCGGTCGAAGACGTGCGGCAGCACCTCGGCCGGGATGCCGGGGCCGTTGTCCTTGACCTCGATGAGCAGATCGCCGGCGCCGGGCGCGTCCGCCGTGGTGCGCACCGAGACCCGCACGGGGGAGCCGCCGTGCTTCAGCGCGTTGCCGATGAGGTTGGCGAGGATCACGTCGAGGCGCCGCGGGTCGAGGCGCGCGACGATGCCGCGGTCGGCGCCCAACTCCACCGCGTCCAGCCAGGCGCGGGCGTCGACGCAGGCGGTGACCTGGTCGGCGACGTCCACGTCGTCGAGGACGAGCCGGGCGGTGCCGGCGTCGAAGCGGGTCACCTCCATCAGGTTCTCCACCAGGTCGTTCAGCCGCCGGGTCTCCTGCACCACCAGCTGCACAGCGGGCGCGATCATCGGGTCGAGGTTCTCCTGCTCCTCCTCCAGCACCTCGGACACCGCGGTCATCGCGGTCAGCGGCGTCCGCAGCTCGTGCGACATGTCCGCCACGAAGCGCCGGCTGGACTTCTCCCGCTCGCTCAGCTCCTCCACCCGCCGCTGCAGCCGCTCCGCGGTCTGGTTGAACGTCCGCGACAGGTCGGCCAGCTCGTCGGTGCCGGTGACCCGCAGCCGGGTGTCGAGCTTGCCCTCGCCGAGCCGCCGCGCCGCCTCGCCGAGCCGCTGCACGGGGCGCAGCACCGTCGACGCGGCGCCCTGCGCGAGCAGCGCGGAGCCGATCAGGGACAGGCCGGTGGCGATGCCCAGCGACCAGGCCAGGGAGTTGAGGTCCCGGCGCTCGGAGTCGAGGGACTTGAACATGTAGCCCGTCCAGTCGGTGCCGATCACCCGGGCGCCGCCGACGAGATACGGCGTGCCGTCCATCGTCACCCGCTGCCAGTACAGGTGGTACGGCGACTTGCCGTCGTCGCGCCGCTGGTCGACCGCCGACTTCAGCGGCTTCGGCACGTCGCGCAGGCTGAACGACGGATCGGAGCGCTCCACACAGCCGGGTTCGTCCCCGCCGCCGGCGGACATGAGGATGACGTCGTAGTTCTGCGTGGTGTCCGACAGCCGCCGCGCGGCCTTCCCGAGATCCGTGCAGCCGGCGCGCAGGTCCAGCTCCCCGCTCTCGTCCTTCAGCGACTCCCGGAAGTCCTTCAGCGACGCGTCCTGGGTGCGGGTGAGCACCGAGTCCCGGTTCAGCCAGTACGCGATGCCGGCCACGGACACCGCCGAGACCAGCGCCACCAGCGCGAACACGATGACCAGACGCAGTCGCAGGCTGATCCAGCGCAGCAGCCCCGCCGCCCAGCCGCGTACGAGCCCCTGCCGCCCCTGCGTGTCGGAGGGGCGCGGACTCACGAGGGCGGATCCAGCCGGTAGCCCACTCCGCGGACGGTTTTGATCAGGGTGGGCGCGGACGGCACGTCCTCGACCTTCGCGCGCAGCCGCTGTACGCAGGCGTCGACCAGCCGGGAGTCGCCCAGGTAGTCGTGCTCCCAGACCAGCTGCAGCAGCTGCTGGCGGGACAGCGCCTGCCCCGGCCGGCGGCTCAGCTCCAGCAGCAACCGCAGCTCCGTCGGCGTCAGTTGCAGGTGCTCGCCGTCCTTGGTGACCGTCATCGCCGAGCGGTCGATGACCACGTTCCCGTAGGTCGCCGAGTCCGTCGTCTCCCGCTCGCCGCGGCGCAGCACCGCACGGATGCGGGCGTCCAGCACCCGTCCCTGCACGGGCTTGACGACGTAGTCGTCGGCGCCCGACTCCAGCCCGACCACCACGTCGATGTCGTCGCTGCGTGCGGTCAGCAGGATGATCGGCAGCTGGTCGGTGCGCCGGATTCTCCGGCACACCTCGAAGCCGTCGATGCCCGGCAGCATGACGTCCAGCACGATCAGGTCCGGCCGCTGCTCACGCAGCAGCTTCAGCCCGTCCTCACCGGTCGCCGCGGTGGTCACGCGGTGGCCCTGGCGGGAGAGGGACATCTCCAGCGCCGTGCGGATGGCGTCGTCGTCCTCGATCAGCAACAGAGAAGGCACGCGGGTCATTCTGGCAGGGCGGGCCGGAAGGGGCGAGTTCGCCGTCATCACGGCCTGCGGGAGAAGCCGCGGCGAGGCCGCGGCGAGGCCGCGGTAAGGGGCTGCGAACCCCTGTTGCACGCCTGTGACAGTCGACGGACAGCGCGATGAAGTCGGGCCGCCAGGATTTTGCACGTCGGGGAAGCCCGGCACAGCAAAGCCGACCGAAGCAGACTCCACCGACGGGGGGCGTGAGATGAACGCACTGCACGACAGCACCACCAGCGCAGCGGTTCACACGCGCCGCCTGCATGCCAAGGGGGGGAGTGCTGAGGGGATGGCTCCCGCCCGCGCCTCGCGCGGAGCAGGGGAGTCCGGTGCCGCGAACGCGCGGGGGTGCGGCCGCGGCACCGGGCGTCGTCCTCCGTACATGGTCGCGATCGCGGGCAGCACGGGAACCGGGGGAGCCGGCGCACCGCCGGCGGTGACCGGGCCGGCCGCGGACCCGGGGGGGAACACCGGGGGGGACGACGGGGGGAAGGCGTACGGAGAGGTGCCGGGGGAACCGACCGGCACGCAGGCCGGGACCGCCGCGGAGGCAGACAGCACCGCGGCGTTCACCGCCTACGTGGCCGAGCGGCGCGCCTCTCTGTACGCCACCGCCTACCACCTGACCGGCGACCGGTTCGAGGCGGAGGACCTGCTGCAGAGCGCGCTGTTCTCCACCTACCGGGCCTGGGACCGGATCAGCGACAAGGCGGCGGTGGGGGGATACCTCCGCCGGACGATGACGAACCTGCACATCAGCGCCTGGCGCCGGCGCAAGCTCGCGGAGTACCCGACCGAGGAACTCCCCGAGGCGGCCGGTGAGTCGGACGCCATGCGCGGCACGGAGCTGCGCACGGTGCTCTGGCAGGCGCTGGCGCGGCTGCCCGAGACGCAGCGCACGATGCTCGTGCTGCGCTACTACGAGGGCAGGACCGACCCGGAGATCGCCGACGTGCTGGGGATCAGCGTGGGGACCGTCAAGAGCAGCATCTGGCGCTCGCTGCGCCGGCTGCGCGACGACGAGGCGCTGAGCTTCGGGCGGGACCGGGAGGAGTCGTTCGAGGAGCTCGTGGCCTGAAGGGGCCGATGACCGGGACGGGGGGACCCGGGGCCACGGGAGGGGAAAAAGAGGGGAAAACAGGGGGAATCGGGGGATAACGGGGGGAATACCGCGAGACCGTACGGGCGCTGGGGGGCGCCCGGAGGACTCGGGGGGATGGGGGACGAAGCGGGGCCGGACGCGCGGGGGGTGCGCCCGGCCCCGATTCGTTTGCCTTTAACTCAGTACGCCGCAATCGGTGCGCCGCACTCCGCACTCAGTACGCCGAGCCGGCCACACCGAGGCTGCCCGTCGGGTGCCAGACCGTCTTCGTCTCCAGGAACGCCGTCAGCCGCCCCGTGCCCGGGTCGGCCGTCCAGTCGTACGGCGGAGACGGGCGCAGCACCCGCTTCAGGTTGTCCGCCGCGGCGACCTCCAGCTCCCGCGCCAGCTCCGCGTCCGCGCCGGTCAGGTCGATGGCGTTGACGTCCTGGTGCGCGGCCAGCGTCGGCGCGATCTCGGCGGTACGGCCCGACAGCACGTTGACGACGCCGCCCGGCACGTCCGACGTGGCCAGCACCTCCGCCAGCGACAGCGCCGGCAGCGGCCGCTCCTCGGCGGCGACCACGACCGCCGCGTTGCCCGTGGCGATCACCGGGGCGAGCACCGACACCATGCCCAGCAGCGCCGACTCCTGCGGCGCGACGACCGCGACGACGCCCGTCGGCTCCGGCGCGGAGAGGTTGAAGTACGGCCCGGCGACCGGGTTCCCGCCGCCGGTGACCTGGGCGACCTTGTCGGTCCACCCCGCGTACCAGACCCAGCGGTCGATCGCCGCGTCCACCTGCGCCGCCGACTTGGCCTTCGACAGCCCCTCCGCGTCGGCGACCTCCGCGACGTACTGCTCGCGCCGCCCCTGCAGCATCTCCGCCACCCGGTAGAGCACCTGGCCGCGGTTGTACGCCGTGGCGCCGGACCAGCCGGCGACGGCCTTGCGGGCGGCGACCACCGCGTCGCGGGCGTCCTTGCGGGAGGAGCGGGGCGCGTTGGCGAGCCAGCGGCCTTTCGCGTCGGACACCTCGTACACCCGCCCGCTCTCCGAGCGGGGGAACTTCCCGCCCACGTACAGCTTGTAGGTCTTGAGGACCGACAGCCTCGCGTCTGCCTGGGTCATCGCAGGTACGCCTCCAGCCCGTGGCGACCGCCTTCGCGGCCGAAGCCCGATTCCTTGTAGCCGCCGAACGGCGAGGTCGGGTCGAACTTGTTGAACGTGTTCGCCCACACCACGCCGGCGCGCAGCCGGTCGGCCACCGCCAGGATCCGCGAGCCCTTCTCGGTCCACACCCCGGCGGACAGTCCGTAGGGCGTGTTGTTGGCCTTCGCCACCGCCTCGGCGGGGGTACGGAACGTCAGCACCGACAGCACCGGGCCGAAGATCTCCTCGCGCGCGATGCGGTGCGCCTGGGTCACGCCCGTGAAGAGCGTGGGCGCGAACCAGTAGCCGCTGCCGGGCAGTTCGCACGGCGCCGTCCAGCGCTCCGCGCCCTCCGCGTCGCCGGCGTCCGCCAGCTCCGTGATCCGGGCGAGCTGCTCGGCGGAGTTGATGGCGCCGATGTCGGTGTTCTTGTCCAGCGGGTCGCCCAGCCGCAGGGTGCCGAGCCGCCGCTTCAGCGACGCCAGCAGCTCGTCGGCCACCGACTCCTGCACCAGCAGCCGGGAGCCGGCGCAGCACACCTGGCCCTGGTTGAAGAAGATGCCGCCGACGATGCCTTCGACGGCCTGGTCGATCGGCGCGTCGTCGAAGACGATGTTGGCGCCCTTGCCGCCCAGCTCCAGCGTGAGCCGCTTGTCCGTGCCGGCGACGGCGCGGGCGATCTCCTTGCCGACGGCCGTCGAGCCGGTGAACGCGACCTTGTCGACGTCCGGGTGCGCGACGAGCGCCGCGCCGGCGTCCCCGTAGCCGGGGAGGATGTTGACCACGCCGGCCGGCAGCCCGGCCTGGCGGCAGATGTCGGCGAAGAACAGCGCGGACAGCGGGGTGGTCTCGGCGGGCTTGAGGACCACGGTGTTCCCGCAGGCCAGTGCCGGGGCGATCTTCCAGGCCAGCATCAGCAGCGGGAAGTTCCACGGGATGACCTGGCCGGCGACGCCCAGCGGCTTCGGGTCCGTACCGAAGCCGGCGTAGCCGAGCTTGTCGGCCCAGCCGGCGTAGTAGAAGAAGTGCGCGGCGACCAGCGGCAGGTCGGCGTCCCGGGTCTCCCGGATCGGCTTGCCGTTGTCCAGCGTCTCCAGCACCGCCAGCTCGCGCGAGCGCTCCTGGATGATGCGGGCGATACGGAACAGGTACTTGCCGCGCTCCGCGCCCGGCAGGGCCGACCAGGAGGTGAACGCCCGCCGGGCGGCGGTGACCGCCCGGTCCACGTCCGCCTCGCCGGCCCGCGCGACCTCGGAGAGCACCTCCTCGGTCGCCGGGGCGACGGACTTGAAGACCTTGCCGTCGGCGGCCTCGGTGAACTCGCCGTCGACGAACAGGCCGTAGCTGGGCGCGATGTCGACGACCGAGCGGGACTCGGGCGCGGGCGCGTAGGCGAAGAGCTTGTGATCAGCGGTCATTCGGTCTCGGTCCCCCTTCTAGTCCACGGTCACGTAGTCGGGGCCGGAGTAGCGGCCGGTGCGCAGCTTCTGCCGCTGCATGAGCAGGTCGTTGAGCAGGCTGGAGGCGCCGAAGCGGAACCAGCGGTTGTCCAGCCAGTCGTCCCCCGCCGTCTCGTTGACGAGCACCAGGAACTTCACCGCGTCCTTGGCCGTACGGATACCGCCCGCGGGCTTCACGCCGACCTGCACGCCGGTGGCCGCGCGGTAGTCCCGTACGGCTTCGAGCAGGACCAGGGTGTTGGCGGGGGTGGCGTTCACGCCGACCTTGCCGGTCGAGGTCTTGATGAAGTCGGCGCCGGCCAGCATGCCGAGCCAGCTCGCCCGCCGGATGTTGTCGTACGTGGACAGCTCGCCGGTCTCGAAGATCACCTTCAGCCGGGCGCCGGTCGCGGCCTGCCGCACCGCGCGGATCTGCTCGTAGACCTCCAGGTAGCGGCCGGCGAGGAAGGCGCCGCGGTCGATGACCATGTCGATCTCGTCCGCGCCCGCGGCCAGCGCCGCGCGGGTGTCGGCGAGCTTCACCTCCAGGGCCGACCGCCCGGAGGGGAAGGCGGTGGCGACCGAGGCGACCTTGACCGCGGAGCCGGCCAGCGCCTCGGCGGCGACGGCGGCCAGGTCCGGGTACACGCAGACGGCCGCGACCTGCGGCGTCGTACGGTCCGTCGGGTCGGGGGTACGGGCCTTGGCGCACAGCGAGCGCACCTTGCCGGGGGTGTCGGCGCCCTCCAGCGTCGTCAGGTCGATCATCGAGACCGCCAGGTCCAGGGCGTACGCCTTGGCCGTGGTCTTGATGGAGCGGGTGCCCAGGGCGGCGGCGCGGGCCTCCAGACCGACCGGGTCGACGCCGGGCAGACCGTGCAGGAAGCGGCGGAGCGCGCCGTCGGAGGCCGTCACGTCCGCGAGGGACGCGGGCGGGTCCGCGGCTGCGGTGGGTATGCGGGGCATGGTCACCACACGAGCATATCTACCCGCGTAGCGTCCCGGGGAGTGGGCGTACGGACCCGGTGGATCGATGCGGTTCCGCAATACCGGTGGGCTGCCCGGCTTCGGACCGTCCGGCAGAATCGGCGGCATGAGCAAGGACTCCCCGAGCAAGGACTCCCCGGCCGCCAAGCCGAAATACGCCGACCGCGCCTACCGCTCCGTCGCCGGCATCGCCGCCGGCGTCCTGCTGCTCGCCCTCGGCGGCTGGCTTGGCGGCGACGCCCTGGTCCGCGGCAGCGGGCAGGCGCGGGCGATCGCGCTGGCCGCGCTGGTCGCGGGGGTGCCGCTGGTGGTGGCGCTGACGCTGCGCCCGGTGGTGTACGCGGGCGAGGAGCGGCTGCGGGTGCGTAACCCGTTCCGCACGATCGTGGTCCCGTGGGCGCAGGTCGAGGAGATCCGGGCGCGCTACTCCAGCGAGGTCGTCACCGAGGACGCCACGTACCAGATGTGGGCCATCCCCGTCTCGCTGCGCGCCCGCAAGAAGGCGAACCGCCGCCGCGACCGCGCGGCGGGCGGCGGCGGGCTGTTCAGCCCGTCCAGCCGCACGGCGCTGACCACGGACCCGGCGATGCGCCGCCCGGGGGGCACGGGCGCGAGCGACCTCGGCACGGCGGCGGAGGACCCGACCCCGTCCGCCGACAAGTCGATCCGCGAGCTGCGCGAGCTGGCCCACGCGTACGCCGACCGCGAGGGCGCGCAGGGGCCGGTGTCGGTGCGGTGGGCGTACGAGATCCTGGGCCCGGTGGCGGCGGGGACGCTGGCGCTGGTGATCGCCATCCTGGTGGGCTGACGCGGGCTCCTGCTCAGGGGAGCAGGAGGTCGCGCTGCCCGTTCTGGATACCGCCGCTCACGCGGCAAGAACCTCCGCCGACGCGGCAGCCAGCATGTCGCCGATCTCCGCCGCGGCGGCCCGTGCCTCCTTCTCCGACTCGGTCGATCCCACGACCCGCTCCAACGCCCGCAGCCGCGCCGACCGTGCCGGATACCGGTGCAGAGCCACGTGGACAGCCCACTTGCGGAGGAACGCGTGCATCGGCACCGTGCTGTCCGCCTGCAACGCCTGCTCCCACGCGGTGTGGAACTCGCGCTCGAAGTCCACGGCCGCCAGCGGATCCAGCCGCTGCACCGCTGCCCGCAACGCCGCCTCCGAGACCGGCGGCATCGCAATCACGGGGTCGTCGGACGCTTCGATAGGTTGTGCACTCACGGTGAGACTCCCCTGGATACGATCCGTGCAGAACAGAGCGGGAGGGAACCCCGAGATAGTCTGCCGCAACGCGACACGAAACGTGTCAGTACGTCGCGAGACATGGGGCGGTATCGGTGCGCTGAGCGTACGAGTTCCTGGGCCCGGTGGCGGCGGGGACGGTGGCGCTGGTGATCGCCATCCTGGTGGGCTGACGCGGGCTCCTGCTCAGGGGAGCAGGAGGTTGCGCTGCCCGTTCTGGATGCCGCCGGTGAAGGCCCGGTAGTCGTCTTCGGAGAGGATGAGGATCTGGGCTTCGGGGTTGCCGACGTCTTTGGAGTCGCGCAGGGCGACGACGCCGTCGACGAAGGCGACCTCCAGGCAGTTCTGGCCGCCGCTGCTCATGGCGCTCTTGGCCCAGGTGGCGTTGGTGAGGTCCGGCTTTATGATCACGCGTAGCGCTCCTTGAGTACCTTGGCGATGTGATCCCGAGAAGCTCGCACGTCAAGGGCTTCGGTTCTGAGGTGGTCGAACCCGCTCTCGTATCGTGCTAGATGGCCATCCTCCTCCAGATACAGGGAGGTTGTCATCGGCTCGACTGCCGCGACGGGCGGGCCTGCTGCGAAGTGCAGGAGATAGAACGGGCCGTCCACCCCGGCGTGGGCGCCCTGATCGAACGTCAGCACCTGTACATCCACGTGCTTGTGCTCCTCCGACAGGTTGATCAGGTGCTCAAGCTGGGCCTTCATCACCGCATCGCCGCCGACGCGCCGCATCAACGCCGCCTCGTCCAGGACGCACCAAAGGTGGAGCGGCTTCTCGCGGTTCAAGGCCGCCTGTCGCGCCATGCGCAGGGCGACGAAGTTGTTGATCTCTCGCTGGTGCTGCCAAGCGCGACTGCCCTCCACGATCGCTGTCGCATACGCCTCCGTCTGGAGAAGACCGGGGACGATGCTGGCGAACGACTCGCACTTCACGGCCAGTTCTTCAAGCAGGATGTAGTCCGCGAAGGGGTCGGGGATGGCGCTGCGGTACTCGTTGAACAGGTTGCTGCGCTTCCCGCTGTTGGCGAGCTTCGCGAGTTCCCTGATGTGCGTGCGGCGGTCGTCCTCCGCTACCTCGTAGACGTTGAAGAAGGCGAGCACGGCCGTGGGTGCAACTCGCTGCTTGCCGTTCTCGATCCGGCTCAACGAGGGTGCGCCCGGCAGATCGAGCTTGGTCGCCGCCTCTGCAAGGGACAGGCCGGCGGTCTTCCGTAGCGTTCGCAACTGCAGCCCGAGGCGACGTCGGTGCAGGTTGGGCTCGGCATCGGTCATGGATGTACCTCCCTGAGCCCGCAGGCTACCGCTCACCGGAACATCCAAGGCAAGCAATCACTCGTTCGTGTCAACCTTTGACGAAGAAGTCTTGCGAGCAATGTTCCCTCCGTGCCACGCTTCCGGCCAAGTAGCAGAGCGTACAGCCTCGGCTACTGCCGATCACAGAAGGTGGCGGCTCCGGCCACGCTCCAACTGGCCGTCCTGGGTCATGAGTTAAGCCATGCCCGCACGAGGTGAGCGCTGGAGGTATCCCATGAAGGTCGCCGCCGACAACGCCGAAGGCCACTCGGTACGCGCATGGCACGTGACCGCTGAGGCGCGAACCTTCGAGCGATGGCGCAACGCGGCCGCCGCCGCAACCGCCGAGATGGGCGGGGACGCGGATGCCGTGGCGGTGGTCCGGCTGGGCGTCTCCGAACTCTTGAGCAACGTCGCCAAACACGCCGGGAGTAAGACCTGCCGACTCGCCGTGCGGGCCGACGAGGGGTGGGTCTACGTCCACGTATACGACACCTCCCGCCAGGTGCCCGCGCTCACCACCCCGGCCTGGGACGCAGAAAGCGGACGCGGTCTGTGGCTCCTGAACTCGATGGTGGCCGACTGGGGTTACGACTGCCGGCCGGACGGCAAGGCGGTGTGGTTCCGCGCTCCGCTGAACACCGCTGCGCAGGAGGGCGAACCGACTCCCTCGCGCGCGGCGGGCGCGCGGCGAGTCAACTTCGCGACGGTGGCCGTCGATGACAGCGTCGTCTACTACGGCCAACGGCGACGGATCGCGGCGCTGGTGCAGACCCGTACCGGATTCGTCATGCAGTTCGCCGACGCCACGGCGCTCCACGTGGTCTGCCCGCCGGACGTTTGCGAGATCGACGGCTGCACCGTAAGGCTGGACGACATCGCCGACGGCGCGTGCTTCTGGTGCGGCACCGCCAGACGTCTGGTCTCCGTGGGCCGCTACGCGACGGCCTCCGGGACGTCCCACACGGTCTACGCCTGCACCGGCTGCGTCGCCGCCCGAGGGCTGATCCCGCTGGCCTCTCGCGGGGACGTCGACACGAGAGTCCGCTACCGGTCGCGAAGCGCACATTGACCACCCGACTCACAGACAGGAAACCCATGTCCTTGGAAGAGCTGGTCCGCCCCGATATGGCCCGCCAGGAAGCCGAAGAGGCCGCACGCAGCCTGGCTCACCAGGCAGAACGCCTGGGTCTCCCCCTGGAAGACATCGAGATCACCGCCCCGTGCCCCACCTGCCGCCGCACCGCCTACACCATTCACCTGGGCACCCTCGACCCCGACCAGACCCGCCAACTCGCCAACGCCCTCCGCGCACTGCCGCGTTCCGCGTCTCCCTCGGAGGGCACATGCTGACGCCACCGGGTCAGCCCACGTCGGCCGTGACAACCAGGGTCCCCAACTTGCCCGGCGCGGGAGCCGCCACGACTTGTGCCTCCGTGGTCTCGAATCCGGCCCGTCGCAGGAGCTGGGTCCACTCCTGCGACCGGTACTGCCAGCGCAGCAGGGTGGCTTCGGGGTGGTCGTCGAGCCAGTGCCCGCGCATCTGCTGCGGGCCGGAGATGCCGGTGGGCTCGGCCTGGGAGAAAACCAGGCGCCCACCGGGCGCGAGGCGCTTGGCGATGAGCTGCAGCAGCAGCTCGGGTTCGGTGAACCACACCGCCCCCCACACGGAGTAGATCGTGTCCCAGGTGCGATCAGCTTCGGTGAGGTAGGAGATCACATCGGCATGGACGATCTCCAGGCACGGCAGGTCGTGCCACCACATGCGGGCGCGTTTGACCTGTGCCGGAGAGAGGTCCACTGCGGTGACCGTCACCTGTTGGCGGGCTAGGAAAGCCGCCTCGGCGCATTCGGCGGCGCCCAGGTCGAGAGCGGTGGCCGGGGCGCCGAGAAGTTCGGCGCCGGGGCCGTGTCCGGGGTATTGCGTCCATTCAAAGACGTCGGCAGGTGGGCGCGGCTGGGTCCCTTCGCCCTTGTGGGGTTTGTAGGTGTCCCAGTAGGCGGCGGCGTCCTGGAGCACGGGGCGCGGTGAAGGATGGGGCACTGGGCGTCCTCCGGGGCATGGGTGTGCTGGCGAGGCGACACCGTACCCGGACGGAGGGCTGGCCCAGGGTGGTATGACCGAACGTGGCACCGCCTGTTCGGCCGTGCAGAAGACGGCCCGGTCGCCCATCCAGGGCGACCGGGCATTCCTCCCGCGATCAGGCGCAGGTCAGTGGCAGTTCTCCCCGGGGCGGCAGGGGCCGCACTTGGCGTAGTCGCGCTCCCACAGCGGCCAGTCGACGTTGAAGCCGTTGTCGAAAATGATCTGCGCGGTGCGCTCCACAGATCCGTCGTACTTGAACTCCAGCTCGGGGATGTGCCGAAGCTACGGAGGCGGAGCCCGGTGGACGGAGGGCGACCACCACAGCCGGGCCGCCCCGTTCGCGAACGGGGGCTGGCGACGGTGGCCCGACCGCCGGAGCGGGGCCGCCCCGCTCGTGGACGCGCCCCGGGTGGCGGGGGACAGGACCTTAGCCGGGCCCGGCCCGCCTGATCGCGGAAGTGTCGGGCGGGACGGAGAGCCTGACCACCGGAGCGGGCCATTCCCGGGCGTGCCCGGGCGACGGGGGGTCGCAGGCGGCTGGGCAGTCGGGGTTGGTCGGCGGATGGCGGGATCGGAGGCCGGAGCCAGGTGTGCTCCGATCGCGGGGTGGGGCGCGGTAGCGGGGGAGGCGGCCCGGGCCGCCTGGTTCGCGGAGGGGCGCTGGCCGGGCGGAGCTGGGTCCGCTGCGATCGGCGGAGGGGTGCTGGGTCGGGGGATGGCGCGGGTGCCGTGAGCCGGGGAGCCACGCGCGGCGTTGAAGTACGAGACCTGGCCCCGGCTGCTGGTGGTCGACGTCGAAGGAAACGGCGCCACACCCCCCGACGTGGTCGAAGTGGCTGCCGTGCCGCTGCGCAACGGGGCCCCGGACACCAGCACGGCCGGCGCCTGGCTCGTCCGCCCCCCGGTCCCCGTCACTCCCTTCGCCAGCCGGGTGCACAAACTCACCAATGATGACCTCAAGTCGTGCCCGCCCTGGGAGGCTGTCCGTGAAGATGTGAGGACCATGCTGAACGGAGCGTGGACTGCGCCCACAACGCTTCCGTCGACTACAGGATCCTCACCCGCCACCTACCGGGCTGGGAACCCACAGGCGTCATCGACACCCTGCGCCTGGCGCGGGCGACCTACAAGGCAGCGCCGAAGCACAACCTTGATGCCCTCATCCAGCACGCCGGGCTCGACCTCAGCCAGGCCCCCGCCCATCGGCACCGCGCCGCCTTCGACGCCTATGCCACCGCCCTCCTGCTGCTTCATCTGGCCCAGCAGTACGCCACGTGGGAAGCGCTGGTGCACGCCGCAGTTCCTCCCGGCCTTCCCGGAGCGCCCGAACCCGAACAGGAACCCACGCTGTGGTGATGCAAGCCGACGACTTCGACGCATGGCAGGAGACCATCTACCTTCTGCGCTCGCCGGCCAACGCCCGGCGGCTGAGGGAAGCCGTCGCCCGTGACAAGGAAGGTTCCGCCACGGTCAGCGTAAGCATGGAGGAACTGGATGGCCTGGCAGGCGGACAGGCGAACACCGTCTCGTCCAGCGACTGAGCCCACGCCATGGGGACGCCCGGCGCGGTGGTCGGGCGGGGTGTCAGAGGCCCGCGGCCGTTGACAGGTCCGCCTTCAGCTCCGCCAGCACCGCCGCCGCGGTCGACCGGGCCGCCGGGAGGCCGCGGTGGCCGTCCGGGGCCGGGATCACGACCTCCAGGTAGCACTTCAGCTTCGGCTCCGTACCGCTCGGGCGGACGATCACCCGGGCCGCCTCCACCCCCCGGGCCCGGTTGCCCGCCAGGGTGTAGCGGAGGCCGTCCGTCGGGGGGAGGTCCGGGGTGCCCGTTGACAGGTCTTCCGCCAGCGTCACCCGCAGGCCCGCCGCCGACTGCGGCGGGGCCGCGCGCAGGCGGCGCATCGCCGCCGCGATCACGTCCAGGTTCTCGACGCGGACGGAGAGCTGGTCGGTGGCGTGCAGGCCGTACTCCACCGCGAGGTCGTCCAGCAGGTCCCGCAGGGTGCGGCCGGCCGTCTTCAGCTCCGCGGCCAGTTCGGCGACGAGCAGGGCGGCGGTGATGCCGTCCTTGTCGCGGACGCCGGCGGGGTCGACGCAGTAGCCGAGGGCTTCCTCGTAGGCGTAGCGCAGGCCGTCGACCCGGGCCAGCCACTTGAAGCCGGTCAGGGTCTCCTCGTACGGCAGGCCCGCGGCCCGGGCGATCCGGCCCATGAGGGAGGAGGAGACGATGGAGGCGGCGAAGGTGCCCGTGGCCCGCTTGTGTACGAGGTGGGTGGCGAGCAGCGCGCCGACCTCGTCGCCGCGCAGCATCCGCCAGCCCGCGGCTGCCTCCGCGTCCGGTACGGCGACGGCGCAGCGGTCGGCGTCGGGGTCGTTGGCGATGATCACGTCGATCGCGTCCCCGGCGTCCCCGGCGCCCGCGGCGTCCCGGGCCGTGGCGAACGCCAGGTCCATCGCCCCCGGCTCCTCCGGGTTGGGGAACGCGACCGTGGGGAAGTCCGGGTCCGGCTCCGCCTGCGCCGCGACCGGCAGCGGGGCCGGGAAGCCGGCGCGGGCGAAGGCGGCGGCGAGGGTGGCGCCGCCGACGCCGTGCAGTGCGGTGTGCACGACCCGTACGTCACGGGGGCCGCCCGGGGCGACGACCGTGGCGGCCCGGTCGAGGTACGCCGCCACGACGTCCTCGCCCAGCACCTCCCAGCCGCCCTCCGGGCGGGGCACGTCCGCGAGCGGGCCCACGGCCGCGATGGCCGCGGCGATGGCGGCGTCGGCGGGCGGGACGATCTGCGAGCCACCGCCGAGATAGACCTTGTAGCCGTTGTCGCGCGGCGGGTTGTGGCTGGCGGTGACGGTGACCCCGGCGACCGCGCCGAGGTGCCGGATGGCGAAGGCCAGCACCGGCGTCGGCAGCGGGCGGGGCAGGACGGCGGCCCGGAAGCCGGCGCCGGTCATGACGGCGGCGGTGTCCTCGGCGAAGGCGTGGCTCTTGTGCCGGGCGTCGTAGCCGACGACCACCAGGCCGCCGCCCGCGCCCTGCTCGTTCAGGTACGCGGCCAGCCCCGCGGCGGCGCGGATGACGACGGCGCGGTTCATCCGCATCGGCCCCGTGCCCAGCTCACCGCGCAGCCCCGCGGTGCCGAACTGCAGCGTGCCGCCGAAGCGGTCGGCGAGGGCGGCGGTGTCGTCCGCCCGCAGCAGGGCGTCCAGCTCGGCCCTGGTGTCGGGGTCGGGGTCCTCCGCCAGCCAGGCCCGGGCCCGGGCGGTGAGCGCGGCGGCGTCGGCGGTCGGGTCGGTGGTCACCGGTCGTCCTCAGTCACTGCTCGTCGTCCTCTCCGTCGTTCCGCGGCCCGTAGTTCTCCGGACCGTCGTTCCCGGCCCGTCGGTCCCTGCCTGCCGCAGTCCCTGCCCCCGCGGTCCCCGCCCCGCCCCCCCGCGGTCCCCGCCCCCGGGGCGTACCGCTCCAGTCTTCACATCCGGCGCAGCACCTCGGCGAGCAACCCGCCCATCCGGGCCGCCGAGTCGCGGCCCGCCTGCAGCACCTCCTCGTGGCTCAGCGGTTCCCCGGTCATGCCCGCCGCCAGGTTGGTCACCAGCGAGATGCCCAGCACCTCGGCGCCGGCCTCGCGGGCCGCGATGGCCTCCAGGACCGTCGACATGCCGACCAGGTCGGCGCCGAGGCGGCGCAGCATCTCGATCTCGGCCGGCGTCTCGTAGTGCGGGCCGGGCAGCTGGGCGTAGACGCCCTCCTCCAGGGTGGGGTCCACCTCCATGCACAGCGCCCGCAGCCGCGGCGAGTACAGGTCGGTCAGGTCCACGAAGCGGGCGCCGGCGATCGGGGAGGCGGCGGTGAGGTTGATGTGGTCGCCGATCAGCACCGGCTGGCCCGGCCGCATGCCCTCGCGCAGCCCGCCGCAGCCGTTGGTGAGCACCACCGTCTTGCACCCGGCGGCCACGGCCGTGCGCACGCCGTGCGCCACAGCGGCGACGCCGAGGCCCTCGTAGAGGTGCGTGCGGCCGAGGAAGACCAGCGCCCGTTTGTCGTCCAGCCGGTACGAGCGGATCCGTCCCGCGTGGCCCGCCACCGTCGGCGGCGGGAAGCCGGGCAGCTCGGTGACGCGCAGCTCGTACTCGGGCGTGCCCAGCGCTTCCGCCGCGGGCACCCAGCCGGAGCCCATCACGAGGGCGACGTCGTGGGATTCGGCCCCGGTGAGCTCGCGGAGGCGGTCGGCTGCGGCCGCCGCGTCGGGCGCGGCGTGCGGAGTGGATGCGTTCACGCAATGAGCGTAGCCCGTCACCCCCTACGCGCGTAGAAGCGGCCCCCCGCACGGGCCCTCGCACGGGCGCCGCGCGGGATCCGCCGCCTCCGCGGGGGAGCCGCCCGCAGGGGCGATGGACAGGCGATGGACAATGGGGTACGTGACTCGGATCGTGATCATCGGTGGTGGCCCCGGCGGGTACGAGGCGGCGCTCGTCGCCGCGCAGCTCGGCGCGGAGGTGACGGTCGTCGACTCCGACGGCCTGGGCGGCGCGTCGGTGCTCACCGACTGCGTACCGTCGAAGACGCTGATCGCCACCGCGGAGGTGATGACCACCTTCGACTCCTCGTACGAGGAGCTGGGCATCATCGTCGCGGACGACACCCCGCCCGACAAGCAGGCCGCCCGCGTCGTCGGCGTGGACCTGGGCAAGGTCAACGGCCGGGTCAAGCGGCTGGCGCTGGCCCAGTCCGAGGACATCACCACGAGCGTGACCCGCGCCGGTGGCCGGGTCGTACGCGGCCGGGCGAGCGTCTCGCCGCAGCAGGCCCCGGACGGCTCGCGCACGGTGCGGGTGACCGGGGCCGCGGCGGGCGAGCCGGCGGAGCTGGTCGCGGACACCGTGCTGGTCGCCACCGGCGGCAGCCCGCGCGAGCTGCCCGACGCGCAGCCCGACGGCGAGCGGATCCTGAACTGGAAGCAGGTGTACGACCTCGACGAGCTGCCCGAGGAGCTGATCGTCGTCGGCTCCGGCGTCACCGGCGCGGAGTTCGCGGGCGCGTACCAGGCGCTGGGCTCGCGGGTCACGCTGGTCTCCAGTCGGGACCGGGTGCTGCCGGGCGAGGACCCGGACGCGGCGGCGGTGCTGGAGGACGTCTTCCGGCGCCGCGGCATGAACGTGATGAGCCGTTCGCGGGCGCAGGGCGCCAAGCGCGTCGGCGACCGGGTCGAGGTGACGCTCAACGACGGCCGGGTGATCACCGGTTCGCACTGCCTGATGGCGGTCGGCGCGGTGCCCAACACCCGGGGCATCGGCCTGGAGGAGGCCGGGGTGCGGCTCACGGACTCCGGGCACATCTGGACCGACAAGGTGTCGCGTACGAGCGCGCCCGGCATCTACGCCGCCGGCGACTGCACCGGCGTCTTCGCGCTCGCCTCGGTGGCGGCGATGCAGGGCCGGATCGCGATGTACCACTTCCTCGGCGAGACCGTCGCGCCGCTGCGGCTCAAGACCGTGTCCGCGAACGTGTTCACGGATCCCGAGATTGCCACGGTGGGTTACCAGCAGTCGGATGTGGACGAGGGGCGCATTGACGCACGGGTGATGAAGTTGCCGTTGCTGCGCAACCCGCGGGCCAAGATGCAGGGGGTACGGGACGGGTTCGTGAAGCTGTTCTGCCGCCCCGGCACCGGGATCGTGGTGGGCGGCGTGGTGGTCGCGCCGCGGGCCAGCGAGCTGATCCACCCCATCTCGATCGCGGTCGACAACAATCTGACCGTCGAACAGATCGCTAAGGCGTTTACCGTCTACCCGTCCCTGTCGGGTTCGATCGCCGAGGTGGCACGGCAGCTCCAGGCCAGCAAGACGCCGGCCGACGACTAGGTTCTGTTTCTCGGGGCCCGGCCGGCCCCGCGCGCCCCCACGCGACGGCGAACCGAGCGCCTATACCACCTTCGGACGTCGAAGAGGGGCATTTTCTTCTCATCGACGCAAGTGGCTGAAAGAACACGGTCTTTGGCGTTACTGTCGGTTTCGTGTTCGCTGCAGAACGTCGCCAGTTGATCCTTGAAATGGTGCGGTCCAACGGGGCCGTATCGCTCCGAGAGCTCGCCCGAGTCGTACAGACCTCTGAGGTGACCGTACGCCGAGACGTACGGGCCCTGGAAGCGGAGGGACTGCTGGACCGCAGGCACGGAGGTGCCGTCCTGCCGGGCGGTTTCACCCGTGAGTCCGGCTTCCCACAGAAATCACATCTCGCGACCGCGGAGAAGACCGCGATCGCCGATCTGGCGGCCGGATTCGTCGAGGAGGGCGAGGCCGTCGTCGTCGGGGCCGGTACGACCACGCAGGAGCTGGCGCGCCGGCTCGCGCGCATCCCCGGCCTGACCGTCGTGACCAACTCCCTGCTCGTCGCCCAGGCGCTCGCGCACGCGAACCGGGTCGAGGTCGTCATGACCGGCGGCACGCTGCGCGGCAGCAACTACGCCCTGGTGGGCAGCGGCGCCGAGCAGTCGCTCCAGGGGCTGCGCGTCTCGCGCGCGTTCCTCTCCGGCAGCGGGCTGACCGCCGAGCGGGGGCTGTCCACGTCCAACATGCTGTCGGCGAGCGTCGACCGGGCGCTGGTGCAGGCCGCGGCGGAGGTCGTGGTGCTCGCGGACCACTCCAAGTTGGGCACCGACACGATGTTCCAGACCGTGCCCACCGACGTGATCACGCGGCTGATCACCGACGAGCCGCCGCCGGCCGACGAGCGCGCCGCCACCGAGCTGCAGGCCCTGGCGGACCAGGGGGTGCAGATCGCGGTGGCGGGCCCAGAACAGCCGGGCGGTGAGAGCAGCGGCACGCCGCCGGCGGCGCGGAGCCGGCACCCCCGGCACGGAGACCGGCGGCGCGGCGAGGACAGCGTGCCGCTGCCGGGCCAGCGGCGGACGCCGCAGGCCGCGGCGTCGGCGATGCGCGCCGCCGCGCCTCTGGCGGAGCAGGGGCGGGTGGCGGACCTGGCCCCCCGGCGGCGGTAGGCCGGGCCCGGTGGTCCCGTGGTTCGGTGGCGCGGTGGCGCGGTGGCGCGGTGGCCCGGTGGTCCCGTAGCCCCGTAGCCCCGTAGCCCCGTAGTCCCGTGGTCGCGCAGGGACGGCGGGCAGTCGGGGCGCGGAGTGCCCGGGCCGGTGGCCTCGCGGAGCGGGGGGTCCGGGGCGTAGCCGGGCCGTTGCCTAACGGAGTCGGCGTCCGTGGCGGCGTAGCGCCCCGGCTCCTGCGGACCCGGCCCCCGGGCCGTAGCGCGTGGCCCCGGTGACCGCCGTCAGGCGCCGCGCGTGCGCAGGCCGTCGAGGGCGAGGCCGAGCAGGCGGTCGGCCACCCCGGTGTCCTCCGGGTGCTTCGCCGACGCCTTGTCCGCCGCGTAGGCGATCGCGCTCGTCAGCCGCAGCACGTCGGCGGGGTCGACGTCCGCGCGCAGCTCGCCGGACTCCTGCGCACGGCCGACCAGCAGCGCCACCGTGCCCAGCAGCTGCTTCTTGCAGTCGAGCATCAGGCCCTCCTCCATCAGCGTCGCCGCGACCCCTCGGATCGTGGAGGACACGTCCACGTACCGCCGCATCCACGCCGCCAGCGCGTCCACCGGCGTCCTGCCGGGCTCCGCCACCAGCGCCCGGGCCGTGACCCCCAGCTCGTCGACCTGCGTCTGGAACACCTCGCCCATGAGCGCGAAGCGGTCCGGGAAGTGCCGGTACAGCGTGCCGATGCCGACGCCCGCGCGGCGCGCGATCTCCTCCAGCGAGGCGTCCGCGCCGCGCTCGCCGAAGGCCGCGGTGGCCTCGTTGAGCAGGCGTTCGTAGTTACGGCGCGCGTCCGCGCGCATCGGCCGGCCCTGCGCCGTCGCCATGGGACCACCCTTCGTCGTTCCCGCTACTGCCCAGAATGCCATTGCGGAAACGGAGGCGCCCTCCGTATAGTGAAGCGGAGTCACCCTCCACTTCATTCTCCATCGGAGGCACGTCTGTGTCCACATCCCTGCGCACACCCACGGGCCAGGACGCCCGCGGCCGCACCCGCGGCCCCCGCGGCGCCCGGCGGCCGGGGCTCGCGCTCACCGCGATCGTCGCCACCCAGCTGATGTTCCTGGTCGACGCCACGGTGGTGAACGTCGCACTGCCCGACATCGCGGTCGACCTCGGCTTCTCCTCGACCCGGATGTCCTGGATCCTCAACCTCTACACGCTCGCCTTCGGCGGCCTGCTGCTCCTCGGCAGCCGTATAGGCGACCGCATAGGCCGCCGCCGCGCGCTCGTCACCGGCGTGCTCGCCTTCACCGCCGCCTCCCTCCTCGCCGGCGTCGCGCCCAGCGGCGGCTGGCTGCTCTTCGCCCGTACCGCCCAGGGGGTCGCCGCCGCGCTCGCCGCGCCCAGCACCCTCGCGCTGATCGCCACCACCTTCCCCGAAGGCCGCCAACGCGCCCGCGCGCTCAGCGTCTTCGCCTCGGTCAGCGGCGCCGGCGCGGCGCTCGGGCTGGTGCTCGGCGGGGCGCTCACCGACATCGCGTCCTGGCACTGGGTGTTCCTGATCAACCTGCCCGTGGGCCTCGCCATCGCCTGGCTCGCACCCCGTCACCTCGACGAAACCCCGCGTCAGCGCGGCTCGTTCGACGTCCTCGGCGCGCTGCTCGGCACGCTGGGCATGACGTCGCTCGTCTACGCCTTCATCCGCACCGCAGAGCAGAGCTGGGGCGACGGGCTCGCCCTCGGCGCCTTCGCCGCCGCGGCGGCGCTCCTCGGCGGTTTCCTCGCCGTGGAACTCCGCGTCCGCCGGCCGCTGGTGGTGCTGCGGCTCTTCGCCGACCGCAACCGGTCGGTCTCGTACGCCACGATGCTGATGATCCCCGCCGGGATGTTCGGTGTCTTCTACATCACCACGCAGTATCTGCAGCGGTTCCTCGACTTCAGCCCGTTCCGCGCGGGCCTGGCCTTCCTGGCGCTCACGCTGCCGCTCTTCGCCGCCTCGCGCTTCGCGCCGCGCGCGCAGGCCAGGTTCGGGCCGAAGCGCACCGCGGTAGCCGGGCTGGCGCTCAACACCGCGGGCATCCTGTGGCTCAGCCGGCTCGACGCCGGCTCCGGCTACGCCGAAGGGCTGCTGGGGCCGCTGGCGCTCATGGGTATCGGGGTCGGGCTGACCATGATGCAGCTGACCACCCTGATCCTCAGCGGCGTCGAGCCCGCGGACGCGGGGTCGGCCTCCGGGCTGCTGCAGACGATGCAGTACGTCGGCGGCAGCCTGGGCCTGTCCGTGCTCGTCTCCGTCTTCGACGCGGGCGTGCGGAACTCCGCGGGACACACGTTCTTCGACGGGGCGGGCGCGGCGTTCACGGCCGCGGCGGCGTTCTCCGCGGTCGCGCTGCTGCTGATGACCTCGGCCCGGGGCGTACCGCGCAAGGGCTGACCTCGTAGCGGGGGGCGGGTCCGCGGGCGGCCCGCCCCCGTCGTTCTCTGTAGGAGACTTCAGTCTGCGGGAGACTCAGTCCTTGATCTCGCGCAGATCAGTCCTTGATCTCGCAGATCACCGCGCCGGACGTGACGGTGGCACCGATCTCCGCGGCGAGATCCTTGACCGTGCCGGCGCGGTGGGCGTTGATGGGCTGCTCCATCTTCATCGCCTCCAGCACGATCACGAGATCGCCCTCCGCGACATCCTGGCCCTCCTCGACCGCCACCTTCACGATCGTGCCCTGCATCGGCGACGCCAGCGCGTCGCCCGAGACCGCCGAGCCGGACTTCTTCGCCGCCCGCCGCTTCGGCTTCGCCCGCCCGCCCGCTGCCGACGCGACCGCGCCGAGCGACGACGGGAGCGAGACCTCCAGACGCTTGCCGCCGACCTCGACGACCAGCGTCTCGCGGCTCTCCTCCGCCGCCTCGGCGTCCGCACCGCCGGCGAACGGGGCGATGCCGCCCGCGAACTCCGTCTCGATCCACCGGGTGTGGACGCTGAACGGCTCGACCGCCGCGGCCGGCGCGAACGCCGGATCCCGTACCACCGCACGGTGGAACGGCAGCACCGTCGCCATCCCGGACACCGTGAACTCGTCCAGCGCGCGCGCCGCGCGCTGCAGCGCCTGCCGCCGGGTGGCGCCGGTGACGATCAGCTTGGCCAGCAGCGAATCCCACGCCGGGCCGATCACACTGCCCGACTCCACGCCCGCGTCCAGCCGCACGCCGGGTCCGGCCGGCGGCTCGAAGGCCGTCACCGTGCCGGGTGCGGGCAGGAAATTGCGCCCGGCGTCCTCGCCGTTGATACGGAACTCGAAGGAGTGACCGCGCACCGGCGGGTCGTCATACCCCAGTTCCTCGCCGTCGGCGATACGGAACATCTCCCGCACCAGGTCGATGCCCGTGACCTCCTCGGTCACCGGGTGTTCCACCTGCAGCCGGGTGTTGACCTCCAGGAAGGAGATCGTGCCGTCCTGGCCGACGAGGAACTCGCAGGTGCCCGCGCCCTCGTAGCGCGCCTCCTTCAGGATCGCCTTCGACGCGCGGTACAGCTCGGCGTTCTGCCTGGGGGACAGGAACGGCGCCGGCGCCTCCTCCACCAGCTTCTGGTGGCGGCGCTGCAGCGAGCAGTCCCGGGTGGAGACCACGACGACGTTCCCGTGCTTGTCCGCGAGGCACTGCGTCTCCACGTGCCGCGGCCGGTCGAGATACCGCTCGACGAAGCACTCGCCGCGGCCGAACGCGGCGATGGCCTCGCGCACCGCCGACTCGTACAGCTCGGGGATCTCTTCGAGGGTACGGGCGACCTTCAGCCCCCTACCGCCGCCGCCGAAAGCGGCCTTGATGGCGATCGGCAGCCCGTACTCCTCCGCGAACGCGCTGACCTCCCCGACGCCCGCGACCGGGTCCTTCGTGCCGGCGACCAGCGGCGCGCCGGCGCGCTGGGCGATGTGCCGGGCGGAGACCTTGTCGCCGAGGTCGCGGATCGCCTGCGGCGGCGGGCCGATCCAGGTCAGGCCGGCGTCGAGGACGGCCTGGGCGAAGTCGGCGTTCTCCGACAGGAAGCCGTACCCGGGGTGGACGGCGTCCGCGCCCGAGTCCTTGGCGGCCCGCAGCACCTTGCCGACGTCGAGGTAGCTTGTGGCCGGAGTGTCACCGCCGAGCGCGAAAGCCTCGTCGGCCACGCGGACGTGCAGCGCGTCCCGGTCCGGCGCGGCGTAGACGGCCACGCTCGCGATCCCGGCGTCCCGGCAGGCGCGGGCGACCCGGACGGCGATTTCGCCGCGGTTGGCGATGAGCACCTTGCGCACATTGGCTCCCTTCTCGGAACACCGAGATTTTAGGTAATGGCGACACCTCTGCGCTGCGGGATCCCGGAGGTGAGCTTGCCCACACAGAGATGATCCGCGCCGCCGCACTCGGGCCCGAAGCCCTGAGTTCCCAAGGTACGCCGCATCCGCCGACGCGCGCGCGAATCCGGCGTGTGGCCAGCGTCTCGTGCACGTTGAGCAGATGGACGGGGCCTCCTTTTGTGGGAACCATACGAAGGGGAGACGGAATCTTTTCGGGTCGCCCTTCCGGCCGGGATCTTGTCACGTGTCGCTCGCGTGCGCGTCGCGTGTCCATCGTGCGCGAACCCTTGCCGCCCTCAACTACCCATCAGTAGCGTGAGTGAGCCGATCGGACCTGGTGAGGGGGTGGCAGCGGCAATGCGCAGAACCGGGGCGGCGGTGGCTGGTGCCGCGCTGCTCGTGGAGGCGGTCGGGCTGGCCGTCGTGCACTTCATCCTGGGCTCGGTCGTCGACCGTCAGGACATGTCCCTCGCCGGCCTCGACTCCGGCGTCATGTCCGGCTCCACGCGCGGGGCGGGCGTCGCGATCGGGCTCTATTTGCTGTGCTGCGGGGCGGTTTCGCTGTCCGTCGCGGTACGGGACCGGGCCCCCGGGCGCGCCGGGCGGATCCTGCTGGTGAGCTGCGCGGTGCTGCACGCGGTGCTGGCGGCGGTGGCCGTGGGGCTGGTGGGCTGGGCGGCGTTCGCGGGGCTGATGGTCGTATTCGGGCTGATCGTGCTGACGTTGACGGGCGAGGGCGCCGCCGCAGGGCAGGCGGAGGGCGGCGCGGAGCCGGCGCCGGCGGCCTGACGGGCGCGCGCTGGAGGCGCCTTGGCGCGCGTGGGACGTGGAGGCGCGTGGGACGCGACCTGACGCGCCCTATGCCCACAGATCGGTGATCTGCACGCCCAACTCCGCGAGCAGCCGGCGCAACAGGGGCAGCGAGAGCCCGACGACGTTGCCGTGGTCGCCGTCGATGCCGTCGATGAACGCCGAGGACCGGCCGTCGATGGTGAACGCCCCCGCCACGTGCAGCGGTTCGCCGGTCGCGACGTACGCGGCGATCTCGGCGTCGCTGGGCTCGCCGAACCGCACCACCGTCCCGGCGGTCGCGCTCGCCCGCCGGCCCGACGCCGTGTCGATCACGCAGTGCCCGGTCTGCAGCACCCCCGACCGCCCCCGCATCGCCTTCCACCGCGCTGTGGCGTCCTCGGCGTCCTCGGGCTTGCCGAGCGCCCTGCCGTCCAGCTCCAGCACCGAGTCGCAGCCGACGACCAGCGCCCCCGCCGCCTCGGGCCGCGCGGCGACGGCGCCGGCCTTCGCCTCGGCGAGCACGAGGGCCAGTTCCGCCGGGGTCGCGGCGGTGACGGCGTCCTCGTCGACGCCGCTGACGAGGACCTCGGGCGCGAGCCCCGCCTGCCGGAGCAGCGCGAGCCGGGCGGGGGACTGCGACGCGAGCACGAGTGTGCGTGCGGGGCGGCCGGGGGCGGGGTGGTGGGTCATGCGCGTCATCGTAGGCGGTGGCGCGGACACCGCCGCCGGGGGCGGCTGGGCGTGCACAAGCCGTCGTGCAGGGTGTTCGTCAGTGGGGCGGCCTACCCTGGGGCGGGTGTGCGGGGAAGCGGGGGTACGGCGTCACGTAGCGGCGCGCTCGCGGGTCACGAGGGCAGCGCACCGGGTCCCGCCACTCCCAGCGCGATCGTCACCACCGCCGCCAGCGCAAGCAGCCACCCGGCGCGACGCAACTGCCGCTCGGCGGCGCGCAACTCGTCGTCGGGCTCGTCTGGAGGGTCGGACCAGAGCATCCCCCGATGGTCCCGGTCCGGCGCCGTGCGCGCCTGAGTACGGGTACTCAGATACGGCCGGCGCGGGGGCGCGTACCCGTGCTCCTTACTAGGAAGGCCAGTACGTCGTACGCCACGCCTTCGGCCCCGGCTGCGGCGTCCGCCGGGTCAGCACCCGCCGGGCCGGGTCCGCCCACTCGCTGCCCGGCCCGCCCCGCGGCCCCGCCGCGGACGAGGCCGCGCGCGCCTGGACCACCGCCAGCGCCGCCGCCAGCTCCTCCGCCGTCGGGTTGCCCCGGACGACCTTGATCTCCTCGGACATCGATCCTCCTCACACCGCCGCCGCGACCGCTCCGTACCGGCGCATACAGCCGCATACAGCCGCATACAGCCGCATACAGCCGCATACAGCCGCTTACAGCGGGATGTTCCCGTGCTTCTTCGGCGGCAGCGACTCCCGCTTGTTGCGGAGCACCCGCAGCCCCTTCGCCACCTGCCGCCGCGTCTCCGACGGCATGATGACGGCGTCCACATACCCGCGCTCGGCCGCCGCATACGGGTTCAGCAGCGCGTCCTCGTACTCCCGGATCAGCTCGGCGCGCCGCGTCTCCCGCTCCTGCTCGTCCGCGATGGCCGCGAGCGTGCGGCGGTAGAGGATGTTGACCGCGCCCTGCGCGCCCATGACGGCGATCTGCGCGGTGGGCCAGGCAAGGTTCAGGTCCGCGCCGAGGTGCTTGGAGCCCATGACGTCGTACGCGCCGCCGAACGCCTTGCGGGTGATCACCGTGATCAGCGGGACGGTCGCCTCGGCGTAGGCGTAGATCAGCTTGGCGCCGCGGCGGATGATGCCGTCGTACTCCTGGTCCGTGCCTGGGAGGAAGCCGGGGACGTCGACGAAGGTGAGCACGGGGACGTTGAAGGCGTCGCAGGTGCGCACGAAGCGGGCGGCCTTCTCGCTGGCCTTGATGTCCAGGCAGCCGGCGAACTGCATCGGCTGGTTGGCGACGACGCCGACGGGGTGGCCCTCGACGCGGCCGAAGCCGGTGACGATGTTCGGCGCGTACAGCGCCTGGGTCTCCAGGAACTCGCGGTCGTCCAGCACGTGCTCGATGGCGGTGTGCATGTCGTACGGCTGGTTCGCCGAGTCCGGGATGAGGGTGTCCAGCTCGCGGTCCTCGCCGGTCACCTCGGGCTTGCCCTCCTCGGGGAAGGCGGGCGGGTCGCTGAGGTTGTTCGACGGCAGGTACGACAGCAGCGCCTTGACGTACTCGAAGGCGTCCTTCTCGTCGCCCGCCATGTGGTGCGCGACGCCGGAGGTGGTGTTGTGCGTACGGGCCCCGCCCAGCTCTTCGAAGCCCACGTCCTCGCCGGTGACGGTCTTGATGACGTCGGGTCCGGTGATGAACATGTGCGACGTGCCGTCCACCATCACGGTGAAGTCCGTGATGGCCGGGGAGTACACCGCGCCGCCCGCACACGGGCCGACGATGACGCTGATCTGCGGGACGACGCCGGAGCCGTGGACGTTGCGGCGGAAGATCTCCGCGAAGAGCCCGAGCGCGACGACCCCCTCCTGGATACGCGCGCCGCCGCCGTCGTTGATGCCGATGACGGGACAGCCGGTCTTCATGGCGAAGTCCATCGCCTTGACGATCTTCTCGCCGTAGACCTCGCCGAGGGAGCCGCCGAAGACGGTGAAGTCCTGCGAATACACCACGACGGGGCGGCCGTCCACGGTCCCGTAGCCGGTCACCACACCGTCCCCGTACGGGCGGTTGGCCTCGATGCCGAAGTTCGTCGAGCGGTGCCGGGCGAACTCGTCCAGCTCGGTGAACGACCCCTCGTCCAGCAGCAGGTCGACCCGCTCGCGCGCGGTCAGCTTGCCCTTCGCGTGCTGCTTCTCCACCGCGCGCGCCGAACCGGCGTGCGTGGCCTCCTCGATCCGCCGGCTCAGGTCGGCGAGCCGGCCGGCCGTCGTGTGGATGTCCGCCGTCTCGGCGGGTGGCTCGTGCGCCTCGGCCATCGCGGTGCAGCTCCTGCTCGTCGGGGACGCTCCGGACGCGGGCGCCCGGAGGAGGGAGGGGACCCAACAGTGCGTAGGCTATCGGCGCCGGGCCGCCGCACGGGTGCGGCGTTGACCACACCCGCGGCGTGGCGTCGACGGGCCGCGGCGGGTGCGTTGCGCGGGTACCGCCGACGGCCGCGGGTGCGGTGTCGTGTGGCGTGGCGTCGGCGGCGGCGGGGCGGACGCCTGGCCGTAGGGTGGCCGCATGAGTGCAGATCGGGGAAGCCGCTGGTCCGACCTCGACCGCCCGCCGCTGAACGCCGACGCGCTGCGCCGGGCGCTGGTGCGGACCGGAGGGCTGTGGACGTCGCTCGACGTCGTCGAGGCCACCGGCTCCACGAACGCCGACCTCGCCGCGCGTGCCCGCGAGGGGGCGGCGGAGGGCGCGGTGCTGGTCGCGGAGGAGCAGACGGCGGGGCGCGGCCGGCTGGAGCGCCGGTGGTCGGCACCGGCGAGATCCGGCATTTTCCTCTCCGTACTGCTGCGCCCCGAGGGCGTGCCCGTCAGCCGCTGGGGCTGGCTGCCGCTGCTCGCCGGGGTCGCCGTGGCGACCGCGCTGCCCCGGGCCGCGGGCGTGGACACGGCGCTGAAGTGGCCGAACGACGTGCTCGTGACCGTCGACGGCGAGGAGCGCAAGGCGGGCGGCATCCTCGTGGAGCGGGTCGACGCCGAGGGCGACGCGGTGGTCCTCGGCATCGGCATCAACGTCACGCTGCGCGCGGCGGAGCTGCCCGTTCCGGAGGCCGGCTCGCTGGCGCTGGCCGGCGCCAAGGTCACCGACCGGGACCCGCTGCTGCGCGCGCTGCTGCGGTCGCTGGAGCGGTGGTACGGCAGCTGGCGCGCCGCCGCCGGCGACCCGGCCGGCGCCCGGCTGCAGGAGACGTACGCGGCGGGCTGCACGACGCTCGGCCGGCAGGTCCGGGCGGAGCTGCCGGGCGGCGCCTCGGTCACGGGGGAGGCCGTCGCGGTGGACGGCGACGGGCGGCTGGTGCTGGCCACGGCGGCGGGGATGCAGGAGCCGGTGGGCGCGGGGGACGTGGTGCACCTGCGGCCTGCGGCCGAAGCGGAGTGAGCTGGGCCACAATTCCCGTATCGTTGAGGCGGCAGGGTCGGTGGCCGGCGGACGGACAGGGGGAGGGGGCAGCCGGTGAGTGAGGTTGCGGGCTCCTCGGGTGCGGGAGAGCCGGAAGGCCGGGCAGGCGCGGAGGGTCCGGAAAGCGCGGAAGGCGCAGAAAGCGCCGAAGGTGTGCAGGGTGCTGGGAGTGCGGAAGGTCTGGAAGCGGCGGATGGGTCGGAATCTCCGGAGGTTCCGGACGTTTCCGGGGCTCCGGAGGGTGAGGACGACCCGATCGCACTTCGCATCGAGCAGCTGATCCTGGGCGCGGAGCGCCGCTACACGCCCTTCCAGGCCGCCCGGGCCGCGGGCGTACCGATGGAGCTGGCGGCCCGCTTCTGGCGCGCCATGGGCTTCGCCGACATCGGCCAGGCCAAGGCGCTCACCGAGGCCGACGTCCTCGCGCTGCGCCGGCTGGCGGGTCTGGTGGAGGCCGGGCTGCTGAGCGAGGGCATGGCCGTGCAGGTGGCGCGCTCCACCGGGCAGACGACGGCCCGGCTGGCGGACTGGCAGATCGACTCCTTCCTCGAAGGGCTCACCGAGCCGCAGGAGGGCATGTCCCGTACGGAGATCGCGTACCCGCTGGTCGAGCTGCTGCTGCCGGAGCTGGAGGAGTTCCTCGTCTACGTCTGGCGCCGCCAGCTCGCCGCGGCCACCGGCCGGGTCGTCCAGGCACAGGACGACGACGAGATGGTCGCCCGCCGCCTCGCGGTGGGCTTCGCCGACCTCGTCGGCTTCACCCGGCTGACCCGGCGGCTGGAGGAGGAGGAGCTGGGCGAGCTGGTCGAGGCGTTCGAGACGACCGCCGCCGACCTGGTCGCCGCCCACGGCGGCCGGCTCATCAAGACCCTGGGTGACGAGGTGCTGTTCGCCGCGGACGACGCGGGCACGGCGGCCGAGATCAGCGTCCGGCTGATCGAGACGCTGGCCCACGACGAGACGATGCCGGAGCTGCGGGTGGGCATCGCGTTCGGCACGGTGACGACGCGGATGGGCGACGTGTTCGGCACGACGGTGAACCTGGCGTCGCGGCTGACGTCGATCGCGCCGAAGGACACGGTGCTGGTGGACGGCGACTTCGCGGAGGAACTGATAAAGGGCGGCGAAGCCCCGGAGTCGGAGTCGGAGGCCGCGGCGGCCGAGAAGGCGGCGGCGGACGGCGGTACGGCGGACGCGCCCTCGTACCGGTTCGCGCTGCAGCCGATGTGGCAGCGGCCGGTGCGCGGGCTGGGCGTGGTGGAGCCGTGGCTGCTGAGCCGCCGGGGCTGACGGCGCCGAGCCACACTCTGCTCTCCACGGGCCGTGCCGGAGACGGCGATGAACCAGGCGACCTGGGCGGTCCGCTCGCCGAAACGGCTACACCACACGGCGGTGACGGAGCCCGGGAGCATGTCCAGCTCCCGGGCTCCAGCTTGCCGCCCATTTGCGCACACCGGCGGCGTTGAAGAACCGCGGGTCATGTTGAGATCGACGTGTTCTGCCTTTGAACTACAGCGCCACGAGAGAGGCGCCGGAGGGACTTGAACCCCCATCCGTCGATGTTCGCCCACGCTCGGTCGATCCGGTGTTCGGCGGCGAATACTGAGACTGGAGCGAGAATCTGAGTTTCACGGGGCCGCCTCTGCCAGGCTTGGGCCACCCCCGCACGTGGTGCGGGGAGAGGGATTCGAACCCCCAACTGACACCCCTTATCAGCTTCAACAATCAGTTTCAGCTTGCGCTCATCGCGCACCCTCCGCTCGCGACGGAGGGCGTATGTGGGGGCTACCGGAAGAGGTAGCCGAATACGGCGTCGCCGACCCGCTGGTCGGTGACCTCGGTGTTGTTGGCCTCCTCGCGGGCGAACTTGACGGACTGCTGGAGCTTCTCGACGCGGTCGAGGAGTTCGTTGATCCGCCGGGCGGGCAGCGCGCCGGAGAACTTCACGGTGGTCCAGTAACCGACCGGGACGTCCTCGTAGTACACCTCGACCTGCGCCGGGTGCTTCTCCGTGGCCTCGGCCTTCACGTGGTTGCGCGGAACCTTCTTCGTGCGGATGGTCCGCACCGGGTCCGTCTTCCACGAGTCCGTCGAGGGGTCCAGGCTCCACGACTCGGAGGCGTCGAGCACCGGCAGCTTGCGCACGAAGGTGTGCAGGTCGGTGAGTTGCTTCTCCAGGAACAGCAGGTACGGGACAGGCACCTGGGGCAACAGCACCGTACCGTCGACCACCACGTCCGCGACCGCCGACCGGTTCGCCCAGTCCTTCGTCGCGGTCACGTCGAAGAGCCGCGTCAACGTCCCGGCGGTCGCCCGTAGAGCGTCCTCGGCCTTGATCTGCACCCGCGTGGACTCGGGCGGCAACTGCTCGCCCTCCTCGTCCTTGGGCTGGTAGGTCCGGGAGATACCGGCCAGCAGGGCGGGCTTCTGCACGTCCTGATGAACCTGGGTGAGCTCTTGGAGGGCCTTGGACTTGACGCCCTTTTCGACTGCGATGATCTGATTCAGCTTCGGCACACGGCAAACCTAACAAGCCCGCGCCGCATGCACATCCGATTAGACGCCTGCCCGGTCCCTTCCGACCGATAGGGCAGGGCTTCGAGTGTGACCCCGGACCGGAGCACGAAGGTCACCAACCGTAGGGCGGCCCGGCCCGGCCCGGCCCGGCCCGGCCGCGGGCGAGGGCCCGGGGGCGGTGGGCGGTGGCGGCGGCCCCCGCCGCGTGGCGGGGGCCGGTTGGAAGGCGACGGCTTCAGCGGTGTCCCGCGAGGTGCTCAGTCGCTCACGTGGGCCGTTGGCCAGGGGTCCGACTGACACCGGTTCTTCCAGTAATCTGTGGGCTGTAGGTGTCCAGCACAGGAGGCATGTCAGTGGATCCCCTCAACGCGTCGGGTGACGGCCTGCCCGAGTTCCTGAGCTGGGACGACCTCGCGTTCTGACGGGACACGGCGCCACGGCAGTGCTCGGCCCCTATCGCTCTCGACCTGGACGACTGTTCCCCGCGCACGCGGGGGCGGCCCCGATGCGCTCCCCACTGGCCGTGCGGGGACCATCCCGGTCCCTACCTCCCGATCCCCGGACGCCGGCCCCGGAACGACCTGCGGGCGTTGCCGCGCGGCGGGTGGTCCGCCAGGTGCGTCACCTCGCGGTCTCGGCCCGCCACCACCGGGCCCGCCGCATCCGCCGCCTTCGCCGCGTACTGCGCCGCGTCCGCCAGCCGCAGCAGCCGCCGGGCCGACGGCACCGGGCCGATCGGGTCGCCCGTCGACGCCACCCCGCACGCGACGCCCTGGCCCGGCTCCAGGTCCGCCGCTCGCGCGCACAGCTCCGTCGCCGTCCGTACCACGTCGTCCGCCGGCGGGCCCACCGACAGCAGGCAGAACTCGTCGCCGCCCAGCCGGGCGGCCAACGTGTCCGGCAGCGCCGCACCGTGCAGCGACAACAGTGAGCCGAATCGTTCCAGCAGGCGGTCGCCGCCCGCGTGGCCGAGCGAGTCGTTGACCTCCTTGAGGCCGTTGACGTCGCAGACGACCAGGCTGACCACCGTGCCGTCCGCCAGGTGCCGCTCCACCGCCTCGTCCAGTTGCTGTTCGAGTGCCCGGCGGTTGGCCAGTCCCGTCAGCGGGTCCGTGAACGCCAGTCGCCGCGCCTCCTCCAGCCGCTCCGTCTGCGCGATGCCCGCCGCGACCACCGCGCTCACCGCCGCCGCGAAGGCCGCGTCGTACGGCGTGAAGCCCGCGGCGCCGCGCGGGCGGGCGACGTACAGCTCGCCCCACGTCCGCCCGTGGACCACCACCGGCACCACCAGGCAACTGCCGCGCCCCCGCCGCCGCAGCCCTTCTCCGCGCCGCCCCGGGGAGTCCTCGGTCGCGGTCCAGGGGCCGCCAAGGGAAGCCGCGCCGGGGGAAGCCGGGCCGGGGGAAGCCGGGCCAGGGGTGGCCAGGTCGGGGAAGTCGCGCAGGGGGTACGACTCGTCCGGCGGGAACTCCTCCTCGCCGGCCGCGCGCTCGCCGTCGTTCACGAGTACCCGCAGCCGCCCGCGCTCCCGTTCCCAGACGGACACCGCCGCGAACGACCCGTTCAGCGCGCGCCGCGCCCCCGCCGCAGCCGCGCGTACGGTGTCGCGGGGCGTGACGGCGTCCGCCAGCGCCCGGGCCAGCTCGACCACGGCGTGCAGCGGTTCGTCCGGGGGGCGGTCGTTGCCCGTCACGGGTCCAGGGTAGGCAATCGATCACGGTTTAAGAGATTTAGACGGATTGACCACTCTGCGTAAAGCGCTCGGATGTGCCCCGTTGCGCCCTTTCTATGCTCCCGGCCACTCCGGCTTGCGCTTCTCGTTGAACGCCGCCACGCCCTCCCTGCGGTCCGCCGACAGCGCCGTACGGTGCCATGCCGCGTCCTCGATCTCCAGCCCCGCCCGCAGCTCCCGTCCGAAGCCCAGCCGCAGGGCCCGCTTCGCGGCCCGTACGCCCACCGGCGAGTTGCCCGCGATCCGCCGCGCCAGCTCCAGCGCCGTCGTACGCGCCTCGCCCGCCGGCACCAGCCGGTCGACCAGCCCCAGCGCGTGCGCCTCCGCCGCCTCCACCCGGCGCGCGGTGAAGATCAGCTCCGCGGCGCGGGCGGCGCCCACCCGGCGCGGCAGCAGCTGCGTCCCGCCGCCGCCCGGCACGACGCCGACCGACACCTCCGGCAGCCCGACCACCGCCGTTTCGTCGGCGACGATGACGTCGCAGGACAGCGCCAGCTCGTACCCTCCGCCGAGCGCGAAGCCGTGCACCGCCGCGACGACCGGCATCGGCAGCTCCAGCACCCCCGCGTACGCGGCGCGCGACGTGGGGCGGTGGCGGTGCATGTCCGCGTCGGTGAAGTCGTTGCGCTCCTTGAGGTCCGCGCCGACGCAGAAGGCCCGCTCATGGCTGGAGGTGAGGACCACGGCCCGTACGGAGCTGTCCGCCGCCAGGCGCGCGGTGGTCTCGGCAAGCGCGCGGGCCAGCTCGGTGGAGACGGCGTTCATGGCCTCCGGCCGGTCGAGGACCAGCTCGGCGACGTACTCGTGCGTGCGGATGGCGATGCCCTCGCCCATGCGAATCGGCCTCCGGCGGTCGTGGCGTTAACGGTCGCTAACGTAGTGCGTGAAGCGGCGCCGCGCCAGGGCTGACCACACGCGTTTCCTGATCGGTTGGACGCCGCGCGCAGGGGCCGGTGCAGCGCCCGTGACAGCTTCGGATTCACTTCGTAAGGTTCCTGAATATGAATATGCACTCCCGTACCGTCCCCGTCGTCCCGGTCGTCCTCGGGCCCGCCGGCACCACCGCGGACGACGTCCTCGCGGTCGCCCGCCGCGGCGCTCCCGTCGAGCTGTCCAGGGGCGCCCTCGACGCCCTCGCCGCCGCCCGCCGCGTCGTGGACGACCTCGCGGCCAGGCCCGAGCCCGTGTACGGCGTCTCCACCGGCTTCGGCGCCCTCGCCGTCCGGCACATCAGCCCCGACCTGCGTGCGCAGCTCCAGCGCAACATCGTCCGCTCGCACGCGGCCGGCATGGGCCCGCGGGTGGAGCGGGAGGTCGTACGCGCGCTGATGTTCCTGCGGCTCAAGACGCTGGCCTCCGGCCACACCGGCGTACGGCCCGAGGTGGCGCGGGCGATGGCCGGGATGCTCAACGCCGGCATCACGCCCGTCGTGCACGAGTACGGCTCCCTCGGCTGCTCCGGCGACCTCGCCCCGCTCTCGCACTGCGCGCTGGCGCTCATGGGCGAGGGCGACGCCGAGGGGCCCGACGGCGCCGTGCACCCCGCCGCCGAGCTGCTCTCGGCGCACGGTCTCGCGCCCGTCACGCTGCGCGAGAAGGAGGGCCTGGCGCTGCTCAACGGCACCGACGGGATGCTCGGCATGCTGCTCATGGCCTGCGCCGACCTCGCCGCGCTGCTCACCGCCGCCGACGTCACCGCCGCACTGACGCTGGAGGCCCTGCTCGGCACCGACCGGGTGCTCGCCCCCGAGCTGCACGCCGTCCGCCCGCACCCCGGACAGGCCGCCAGCGCCGCCAACATGCTCAAGGTTCTCGACGGCTCCGGCCTCACCGGCCACTACCAGACCGGCCACGACGGCCTGCCCCCCGCGCCCCGGGTGCAGGACGCGTACTCCGTACGATGTGCGCCGCAGGTCGCCGGGGCCGGCCGGGACACCCTCGCGCACGCCCGCACGGTCGCGGAACGCGAACTGGCCGCGGCCGTCGACAACCCCGTCGTCCTCCTTGAGGGCACCGCCCACGCCGAAGGCCACGGGGGCGGCAGGGTCGAGTCCAACGGCAACTTCCACGGCGCCCCCGTCGCGTACGTCCTGGACTTCCTCGCCGTCGCCGCCGCCGACCTCGGCTCCATCGCCGAGCGCCGCACCGACCGGCTGCTGGACAAGAACCGCAGCCACGGCCTGCCCGCGTTCCTGGCCGCCGACCCCGGCGTGGACTCGGGCCTGATGATCGCCCAGTACACCCAGGCCGCGCTGGTCGGCGAGCTGAAGCGGCTGGCCGTGCCGGCGTCGGCCGACTCCATCCCGTCGTCGGCGATGCAGGAGGACCACGTCTCGATGGGCTGGTCCGCGGCGCGCAAGCTGCGTACGGCAGTTGATCACCTGACGAAGGTGCTGGCCATCGAGATGTACGCCGCCACCCGCGCCGTCGAGCTGCGCGCCGGACTCACGCCCGCACCCGCCACCCGGGCCGTGCTGCGTGCCGTACGGGACGCGGGGGTGGCGGGGCCGGGGGACGACCGGTTCCTGTCGCCCGATCTGGCCGCCGCCGAGGGCTTCGTACGCTCCGGTCGGCTGGTCGCGGCCGTGGAATCCGTCACAGGACCTCTGTCATGATCTGTCGTGATCTGATCGAATCCGCGCTGACCTGCGGTGATGTGCCTCGGCCCGGCCCGCTGCGGGGCGGCGCATCCGGCCGCGGGTCAGGAGCGTCGGTGGCGTGTGCCACAGTGGGGAGAAGGACGGAACGGACTACTGGGGATCGGGCGTCCTACTCCGTGGGGTAGGGCAAACGTGCCTTCCGCGGTGAAGGGGAGTTACGACGTGAGGGTGTACGGCAAGGGGCGGCGCGGAGTGGCGCTGTCCGCGCTGGCGATGAGTGCCGTGCTGGGGCTGACCGCGTGCAGCGGCGACAGCAACGCGGACGACTCCGGGGGCCAGCAGGAGTCGGCCTCCGAACAGAAGAAGGACGTGCCGGACGCCCGAATATCCATTGCGCCCAAGGACGGTGCGGAGAACGTCGGGATCAACTCCGACACCGAGGTCACGGTCAAGGGCGGGAAGCTCACCGAGGTCGCGCTGACCGTGGCCGGCGGCGCGGAGGAGACCGCCGGGAGCATCGCCGGCGACGGCAAGTCCTGGAAGCCGGACACGGCGCTGGAGCGCGGCACCGAGTACGAGATCACGGCCAAGGCCGAGGACGCCGACGGCCAGGTGTCCACGTCGAACGCCACCTTCAGTACCGTCTCCGCCGAGAACAGCGTCATCGGCTACTTCACTCCGGAGGACGGCAGCGAGGTCGGCGTCGGCATGCCGGTGTCGCTCAACTTCGACAAGCCGGTCGAGGACAAGGCGGCCGTCGAGTCGAAGATCGCGGTCGAGACCAGCAGCGGCCAGGATGTCGTCGGCCACTGGTTCAACGACACCCGCCTCGACTTCCGTCCGGAGGACTACTGGCAGGCGGGCTCCACCGTCACGATGGACATGGACCTCGACGGCGTCGAGGCGTCGCCCGGCGTCTTCGGGGTGCAGGACCGCGAGATGAGCTTCACCGTGGGCCGCTCGCAGGTCAGCACCGTCGACGTCAAGGCCATGACGATGACGGTCGAGCGCAACGGCAAGAAGGTCAAGACCGTCCCGATCTCCGCGGGTTCGCCCGAGAACCCGACGTACAACGGAGAGATGGTGATCTCCGAGAAGTACAAGGAGACCCGGATGGACGGCTCGACGGTCGGCTTCGTCGACAAGAAGGGCAAGAGCGAGTACGACATCCCGGACGTGCCGCACGCCATGCGGCTGTCCACCTCCGGCACGTTCATCCACGGCAACTACTGGGGCGGCGAGGGCGTGTTCGGCAGCGCTAACACCAGCCACGGCTGCGTCGGCCTGTTCGACAAGCAGGGTGCGGACGACCCCGGCACGGACGGCGCGTGGTTCTACGACCAGTCGCTGGTCGGTGACGTCGTGATCGTCAAGAACTCGCCCGACGAGACCATCGCCCCGGACAACGGTCTCAACGGCTGGAACATGGACTGGACCGCCTGGCAGGAGGGCAGCGCGCTCTGAGCCCGACGCGCACCGCGCCGCCGCAGGGCCGGGCCCTGGACCGTACGACGTGCGTACGGTCCAGGGCCCGGCCCTTTCTCATGGGCCTCTCACCGTCGCCTCAGCCTTTCCCCAACATGGCGCCATAACTTCGCCGCATGTTCCTCACCTACCTGCGGCGCGAGTTGCGCCGGCGCAGAAAGGCCGCACTGGTCGTCGCCCTGGGCCTCGCGCTCGGGATCGGCCTCGTCATCACCGTCTCGTCCGTGGCCGCCGGCATGCGCGACGCCCAGGACGAAGTCCTGCACTCCCTCTACGGCGTGGGCACCGACCTCACCGTCAGCAAGGAGGCGGACGAGAGCGACGGCGGCCCGCAGAGCTTCCGTATCGGACCGGGCGAGGACGGTGAGGACGCCACCAAGACCGACGACCGGCTGATGCCGCTCGGCGGCTTCCAGCACCTCGACGACTCGGTCGTCGGCGACGTCGCGGCGCAGGACGGCGTCGACACGGCGGTGGGCGCGCTGGCGCTCAACGACATCGAGTTCAAGGGCGACTTCCAGCAGGGGAGGATCGAGGGCGGCGGCCAGGCGGCCCCCGGCCAGGGCGGCACCGGCGGCGGAGGCGGCGGCGGTCCGCGGATCGAGGGCGGCGGCGCCGACGTCGACGTCGACTCCTTCACCGTCACCGGCATCGACGTCACCCAGCAGGACGTCGGCCCGCTGTCGTCGTCGAGGATCAGCGACGGCGTGACCTTCGGCAAGAACGACACCGACGCCCTCAAGACCGTCGTCGACAGCGCGTACGCCAAGGACGAGGACCTGAAGGTCGGCGACGACGTCACCATCAAGGGCAAGGAGTTCGAGGTCGTCGGCATCGCCACCGCCGACACCGGCGCCGCCACCGCCAACGTCTACATCCCCCTGAAGCGCGCCCAGCAGCTGTCCGACGCCGACCTGGAGGGCAAGGTCTCCACCGTCTACGTCAAGGCCGACAGCTCCGAGGACATCCCCGCGGTCAAGGACGCCATCGACGAGAACGTGGCCGGCGCCAGCGTCACCTCCGCCTCCGACCTCGCCGAGCAGGTCTCCGGCAACCTCTCCACCGCCTCCAACCTCGCCACCAACATCGGCAAGTGGCTCTCGATCGTCGTGCTGATCGCCGCCTTCCTGCTCGCCGGGCTGCTCACGATGTCCGCCGTCGGCCGGCGGGTGCGCGAGTTCGGCACGCTGAAGGCGCTCGGCTGGCGCAGCGGGCGCGTCGTCCGGCAGGTGATGGGCGAGGCGTTCGTGAACGGGATCCTCGGCGGCGTGCTCGGCATCGCGCTCGGGATCGCCGGTGCGTACGTCGTCACGACGGTCGCCCCGACGCTCGACGCCTCGGTGGGCCCCGCCGCCGACGCGCCCGAGGGTGCCGTGCTGCGCGGGCCGCAGAAGATGGTGGACGCGGCCAGCTCCAGCGTGGAGGTCGCGCTGCAGGCGCCCGTGACGCTGTCCGTGATCGCGCTGGCCGTCGCGCTCGCGGTCGCGGGCGGGCTGATCGCCGGCTGCTTCGGCGGCTGGCGGGCGGCGCGGCTGCGGCCGGCGGACGCGCTGCGGCGCGTCGAGTAGGGCGCGCTTCCGGGCTCCGCCCCGGATCTGGCCCCCGGATCTCGCCCCCGGACCTCCGTCTCCGGACCGTCGTCTCGGGACCTCGCCTCCGGACCTCCGTCTCCGGCCCCTCTCGCCTCTCCCTCCGATCACCGACTCACCCCGCGGCACCCAGGAGTTGACCACGATGTACCAGCTCACCGGCGTCACCAAGCGCTACCAGCGCGGCAAGGAGGCCATCGACGCCCTCGCCGGCGTCGACCTCACCATCGCCGACGGCGACCAGCTCGTCGTCCGCGGCCCCACCGGCGGCGGCAAGTCGACGCTGCTGCAGCTGCTCGGCGGCCTCGACCGCCCGACCTCCGGCACCCTCAGCCTCGACGGCACCGACCTCGGCGGCCTGAGCGAGGCCGCGCTGACGCGGGTACGGGCGGCGACCATCGGCTTCGTCTTCCAGAGCTTCAACCTCATCCCCACCCTCAGCGCCCAGGAGAACGTCGAGACCGCGCTCGTGCCGCTCGGCGTGAAGGCCACCGAGCGTGCCAAGCGCGCCGCGGAGTCCCTGGAGTCGGTGGGTCTCGCCGAGCGGCTCACGCACCTGCCCGGCGAGCTGTCCGGCGGCCAGCAGCAGCGCGTGGCCATCGCGCGGGCGCTGGTGAAACAGCCGAAGGTGCTGCTGGCCGACGAGCCGACCGGCAACCTCGACGAGGACACCCGGGACGACATCGTGGGGCTGCTGGAAGGGCTGTGGAAGGAGCTGGGACTGACGTACGTGCTGGTCACGCACGACAGCTCGATCGCCAGGCGGGCGCCGCGGCTGGCGGTGATCAAGAAGGGCCGGCTGAAGGTCACGGAGCGGGAGGCGGCTGCGTAGGTCTGGCGGCAGGGACACGGGGTATCGGGGGAGGGGCGCGTACGGGCGCAGCAGTGCCCGTACGCGCCCTGTACGCCCTGTACGCCCTGTACGTACGCGCCGTGCCGTACGCCTCGTTCCGTATGTCTCATGCCGTACGCCCCGTGCCGGACGCCCGTGTCGTACGGCACGGATGGCTCGTCAGCGGCGGCGCGGCGAGGCCAGCAGGTACATCCGGCCGTCGCGCTCCGGGTGTTCGGAGACCTGCCACCCCGCGGACTCCAGCGCCCCCGCGCTGCGTACCAGCTCCATCAGCGCCGGACCGGGCCGCCAGTCGACCCGCACCGCCTCCGGCTGGTGCTCGGCGGCGGTGACGATGTAGCCGCCGGTCCCGGGGGTGGCCGGCGGCGCGCCGGCGGCTTCCAGCGCGAGGCCGACGGCGGGCGCCAGGTGCGTACGCTCCCAGGCACACGGCACGTCGGTGGCGCCGTCGGAGTTGGTGACCCGGCGCAGCTCCGCGAGGCCCTCCCAGGCGCTGCGCACCTCGCGTGCGCGCGCGGCGGCGTCGGGCGGCGGGGGCTCGCCGCCGGTACGGGCCGCGAACACCCCCGGTTCGCCGGGGCCCTGCCCACCGCCGGCCGCGTCCCCGGCCTCCGTGGCGCCCGCTCCATCCGCTCCAGCCGCCCTGGCCGCTTCGGCTTCCGCGGCGGCGAGCAGCCGTTCGCGCAGCTCGCGCCCGGCGGGGGTGAGGTAGTGCCGGTGCGGCGGGCGCGGATGCCGTACCGCGAATCCGCCGTCCACCAGCCCTTCCAGCACGCGCTCGCTCGCGTGCACCAGCCCGGTCGCGGCGTCGGCCGCCGCCACCGCCCGGCGCCGGGCGGGCGTCAACTTAGCGGTGCTCATACAACCACGGTACGCAGTCGCCGCCGACCCCCTTCCGCGCACCGGCCCCGGCCTTGCCGGCGACAGGCGCCCGACGCCCCGGGAAGGCCGCCTGGCGGGCTCTTACTCCCGCGGGAGTAAGAAAGTTGACTCCCGTGGACGGACGACCGGCAGGCGTCTTCACCGGCAGGCTGTGTAGTGAAGCGACGAGGAGGCCGCCCACCATGCGCATCAGCATCAACGTCACCGACTTCTCCTGGCCCGGCGGCCCCACCGCCCTCGCGCCCGCGCTGGCCGCCGTCGTCGGCACGGCGGACGCGGCGGGCGTGGACACCGTCTGGGTCGGCGACCACCTGCTGCAGGCCGACCCCACCCGCACCCCCGACGAGCCGGTGCTGGAGGCGTACACCACGCTCGGCTACCTGGCCGCGCGCACCGAGCACGTCCGCATCGGCACCATGGTCACCGGCGTCACCTACCGGCCGCCCGCCCTGCTCGTCAAGGCCGTCACCACCCTCGACGTCCTCTCCGGCGGTCGCGCCTGGCTCGGCTTCGGCGCCGCCTACCGCGACGACGAGGCGTACGCCATGGGCCTGTCCCTGCCGTCCGCCGTGGAGCGGATCGAGCGGCTGGAGGAGACGCTGCGGCTGGCGCAGCAGATGTGGGCGGGGGACACCGGCACGTTCGACGGGCGGCACTTCACGCTGGACTACCCCGTGTGCAGCCCGCAGCCGGTGCAGCGGCCGCGGCCGGCGGTGCTCGTCGGCGGCGTGGGCGACGGGCCGATGCTGCGGCTGGCGGCGCAGTACGCGGACGCCTGCAACTTCTTCGACGTACCCGACGGCGGCCAGACGCTGCGCCGCGAACTGGACGTGCTCGCGGACCACTGCGCGGCGGCGGGGCGGCCGTCGTGGGAGGTGGAGAAGACGGTCACCGCGCGGATGGAGCTGGCGGAGCCGGCGGAGTCGGTGGCGGAGCGGTGCGAGTCGTTCGCGGAGTACGGGATCGAGCACGTGGTGTTCGTCGCGGACGGGCCGTGGACGCCGGAGGCGGTCGAGGCGGTGGGCGAGGCGGTGCCGGTGGTGGCGCAGATCAGGCCGAACAGCGAGGTGGGGGTGTGGTGAGGGGCGCTTCCGGGCACGGCGCCCGGCACGCGCGGGCGGAAGGCGGGTAGCGCCCACGCGCGGCGGAACGCGCGTGGTGCTGCGTGGTGCTCATACGCGGCGGAACGTGAGCACCGTCCCGGGCGCCGCCGGCGCCGGCGCCTGCGGCGCCCTGGCGACCCGGCGCTCCAACTCGGCGAAGCCGGCGACGATGTCGGCTTCCCGCATGTGCTCGAAGATGGAGAACGCCCGCGTACGCAGCCGGGTCAGCGCCTCCGCCCGCGTACCGCCCGCCGGCAGCTCGACCTCCGCCACCGACGCCAGCTCCCACCCCGCCGCCTCGAACGTACCGCGCACCGCCGACAGCGGCTCGTAGAGCGCCGCGAGGATCTCCGGGCCGCGCGGGAAGGCGTCGATGTACCACAGGGCGGGCAGCCGGTCGGTGAGTTCGGTGCGCAGCAGGAGGGTGCCGCCGGGGCGTAGCACCCGGTGCAACTCGCGTGCGCCGGCGGGCTTGTCCCGTACGTGGTGCCAGACGAGGAAGCTCAGCGCGAAGTCGACCGACCCGTCCGGCAGCGGCAGTGCCTCCGCCCGCCCGGGGACGTACGCGACCTGCGGATGGGCGGCGTACGCGACCGCCTGGTCGCGCATGCGCCGAGACGGCTCGACGCCGGTGACCGGACCGCCGAACTCCGCGGCGAGCAGCGGCGTGAACCGCCCCGTGCCGGAGCCGAGGTCCAGCCCGCGCAGCGGGCGGTCGGCGGGGAGGCGGTCGGCGAAGGCGCGGGCCCAGACGGCGCGTTGGGCGTCGGTGAGGGCGCGGCCTGCGGCGTAGCGGCGGTGGAGGCGGTCGTCGTAGTCCACGGGGCGCATGCCTGATTCCTACCCGGCGCGGGCCGTTCGTGCGCTTCCGTTTCGCCGGCCGGCGAGCGGGGGAAGGGGGCGCCGGCACACGCTAGTCTGGCCAGCCATGACGCTGCACGGTCATGCACCGCCTTCCGTTTCTGCCCCGGCCTCTGCCTCTGCCCCGGCCTCTGCCGCTGCTCCTGCCGCCGCTTCCGTGTCCGGCGCGGGGGGCGGTGCGGTGCTCGTGGGGGGCTTCGCGACGGCGGGCGGCGGTGCGTGGGCCGGCCGGCACCGGCACCCGGTGCCGCAGCTGGCGTGGGCCCGGAGCGGGGTGCTGATGGTGCGGGCGCTGGCGCGGACGTGGGTGCTGCCGACGACCACGGCGCTGTGGATCCCGCCGGGGGTGCGGCACGCGACGGGCACGGCGGGCACGACGGAGCCGCGTTCGCTGTACGTCCAGCAGGCCGGCCCCGCGCCCGCCGCCGACGCCGCCACGGGGCGTGCGCCCCGTACCCGCCCGCCCGCGCACCGGCGCCCGCGCGGGGGCAGGGCCCGGGAGTCCGACCCGGCCGCCGGGGCGTGGACGGAGCCGACGGTCGTGGCGGTGACCCCGCTGCTGCGGGCCCTGTTCGACCACCTCGCCGACGACGCCCCGGCCCCGCCCGCCCGCGCCCGCGCGGAGGCCGTGCTCCTCGACCAGCTCACCCCCGTCGCCGCGACGGCCGTGCTGGCGCCCATGCCCCGCGACCCCCGGCCCCGCGCCGTCGCCGAGGCCCTGCGCGACACCCCCGCGGACGCCCGCACGCTCGCCGAGTGGTCCCCGTACGCCGGCGCCGCGCCCCGTACCCTGGCCCGCCTCTTCGTCGCCGAGACGGGCATGCCTTTCGGCCGCTGGCGTACGCACCTGCGCCTCCAGGCGTCGCTGCCGCTGCTGGCCTCGGGCGCGACGGTCGCTACCGCGGCGCGGCGCGTCGGCTACGCCTCGCCGAGCGCGTTCGTCGCGGCGTTCCACCGGAGGGTGGGGGCCCCGCCGGGCACGTACTTCCCGCGTGACTGAGGGGGCCGGAGACGCCCGCAAGGCACCACCACCCGTCACCGCCACCCGCCAGCCGCCAACCGTCACCGCCACCGGCAGCCCGTACGTACCCACCGCCGACCACTCCTGCGTACCGTGTCCTCGTGTCCACCTCCCGCCTCCGCCCCGTCGCCGTCCTCGTGCTCGAAGGCGCCAAGCCGCTCGACGCCGGCATCCCCGCGCAGGTCTTCAGCACCCGCCGGAGCATGCCGTACGAGGTGCGCGTGTGCGGCGCCGCGCCGGGGCTCGTGGCCGGCGGTGACGGGCTCTCGTACCACGTCGCCCACGGCCTCGACGCCCTCACCTGGGCCGACCTCGTCTTCGTCCCCGGTTACCGCTTCCCCGACCGCGACGACCCCCCGCCCGCCGTCACCGAGGCGCTGATCGCCGCCCACCGCCGCGGCGCCCGGCTCGCCGCCATCTCGACCGGCGCCTTCGCCCTCGCCGCCACCGGCCTCCTCGACGGCCGCCGCGCCACCACCCACTGGCACTACACGCGGGCGCTCGCCGCGAAGCACCCGGAGGTACGGGTCGACGAGAACGTGCTCTTCGTCGACGAGGGCAGCGTGCTGACCTCCGCCGGCGCCGCCTCCGGCATCGACCTCTGCCTGCACATCCTGCGCGGCGACCTCGGCGTGGCCGCGTCCAACCACGCCGCCCGGCGCCTGGTCGCGGCCCCGTACCGCAGCGGTGGCCAGGCGCAGTACGTACCGCGCAGCGTGCCGGAGCCGCTCGGCGAGCGGTTCGCCGCGACCCGGGAGTGGGCGCTGCACCGGCTCGGCGAGCCGCTGACGCTGGAGGCGCTGGCGCGGCACGCGGGGGTGTCCGCGCGCACGTTCTCGCGGCGCTTCGTGGACGACACGGGGTACACGCCGATGCAGTGGATCATGCGGGCCCGTATCGACATGGCGCGCGAGCTGCTGGAGCGCTCGGAGCAGAGTGTCGAGCAGATCGCGGACCACGTCGGCCTCGGCACCGGCGCGAACCTTCGGCTGCACTTCCAGCGGATCCTGGGCACCACGCCGAGCGAGTACCGGCGCACGTTCGCGCGAGGCGAGTAGTCGGGCGGGGGTGGGCTGGGGCAGCCGACCGGCGGCCGAGGGCGGCCGGCGGGGCGGTTGGCGAGATCCTTGCGGAGTGTGGCACCCACGCCGCTGTCACGGTCCCGCAAGAGGGGCGAACCTGCTCGTAAAGCGCAGGAAACGCCGTCGAAACCGGAAGGCAGGACGCCCCATGACCCGCATCGCCATCAACGGATTCGGCCGTATCGGCCGCAACGTGCTGCGCGCACTGCTGGAGCGCGACAGCAGCCTCGACGTCGTCGCCGTCAACGACCTCGCCGACCCCGCCACCCTCGCGCGGCTCCTCTCCTACGACACCACCGCCGGCCGACTGGGCCGCCCGGTCACCGTCGACGGCGACACCCTCGTCGTGGACGGCCGCCGCATCAAGGTGCTCGCGGAGCGCGAGCCGGCGAAGCTGCCGTGGACCGAACTCGGCGTGGACGTCGCACTCGAAGCCACCGGCCGCTTCACCGCGGCGACCGCCGCCCGCGGGCACCTCGACGCGGGCGCGCGCAAGGTCCTCGTCAGCGCCCCCTCCGCCGGCGCGGACGTCACCCTCGCGCCCGGGGTCAACACCGAGGCGTACGACCCGCAGGCCCACACTGTCGTCTCGAACGCCTCCTGCACCACCAACGCGCTCGCCCCGCTCGCCGCCGTACTGGACGAACTCGCCGGCATCGAGCACGGCTTCATGACCACGGTGCACGCCTACACCCAGGAGCAGAACCTCCAGGACGGCCCCCACCGCGACGCCCGCCGCGCCCGCGCCGCCGCCGTCAACATCGCCCCCACCACGACGGGCGCGGCCAAGGCCATCGGCCTCGTACTCCCCGGTCTGGACGGCAAGCTGTCCGGCGACTCGATCCGCGTCCCGGTCCCGGTCGGCTCGCTCGTCGAACTCAACACCACGGTCGCCCGCGACGTGACCCGCGAGGACGTCCTCGCCGCCTACCGCACCGCGGCCGAAGGCCGCCTCGCCGGTATTCTCGAATACACCGAAGACCCCCTCGTCTCCTCCGACATCACCGGCAACCCGGCCTCGGCCATCTTCGACTCCGCCCTCACCCGCGTCGACGGCCGCCACATCAAGGTAGTCGCCTGGTACGACAACGAGTGGGGCTTCTCGCACCGCGTGATCGACACCCTCGAACTCCTCGCCGCCGGCTGAGGCCCGCGGGGCCCGTATCCGGGACATTTCGGGGTCGGGTGGGGGACCGCTCCGGGGACGACCCCGATGCCCGGACACGGGCCCGCCCGGCAGAGTCGGTGCATGACTCCAACGCACGTGTCACGCAGGACGTTTGCGGCCGTCGCGCTGGCGGGGACGGCCGCGGCAGCCGCCCCGTCCGCGCTGTCCACACCCCCGGCCGCCGCGACCCCCGCTTCGTCCCCAGTCCTCCCTCCGCCCCTCCCGGCGTTGGACCCGGCCGCCCTGCAGGCCGCGATCGACGACCTGGAGCACCCGCCGTCCACCGCCGCCCAACTGCGCGTCGGCGGCACGGCCGGCCGTTGGTACGGCACCTCGGGCGTGGCCGACATCGACACGCGGCGACCGGTGTCGGCGTACCACAGGGTCCGGATCGGCAGCGTCACGAAGGTCTTCGTCGCGACAGTGCTGCTGCAACTGGTGGCGGAGGGCCGGGTCGCCCTGGACGCGCCGGTGACGCGCCTGCTGCCGGGGCTGCTGCCGGCCCGGTTCGGGCCGGTCACCGTCGGGCACCTGCTGACCCACACCAGCGGGCTGCCCGACCACGTCGGCATCCCGGAGCCGCAGACGGCGGAGGAGGTGTTCCGCCACCGCTTCGACCACTGGACACCGCGGGAGTGGGTGGCGACCGCGACACACGGGCCGCTGAAGTTCGCACCGGGCACCCGGCAGGAGTACCGCGGCATCAACTACGTCCTCGCCGCCCTGATCGTCGACACGCTGACCGGCCGCCCGTACGGACACGCCGTCACGACCCGCATCCTGCGCCCGCTGAACCTGACCCGCACCGTCATACCCGGCGACGACCCGCGCATCCACGGCCGGCACGTACACGGCTACCTCACGATGGCCGACGGCGGCCTCCGCGACATCACCGCCTACGACCAGTCCTCCGCCCGCGGCGAGGGCGACATGATCTCGACGACGGACGACCTCGACCGGCTGCTCGCGGCCCTGTTCGCCGGCGAGTTGCTGCCGCCCGAGCTGCTGCGCCTGATGTTCACCCTGCCGCCCGACGACGTACGCATGCTGGACGGCACCCCGGCCCGTTACTCGACCGGACTGCAGCAGGCCGTGGTCGACGGCGTCACCCTCTGGGGCAAGACCGGCGAGACGTACGGCTACAAGAACGCGGCCTTCTCCACCCGCGACGGCCGCCGCCGCTTCGTCCTCGCCTACCACCCGACGACCGCCCGCGACGGCGCCGAGAGCCAGATGATCGCCCGGATCGCCGCTCTGCTCGTGACGCGGTCGCGTGGCGGCTGAGGAACTCTGCTTTCTGCATGGACATTTCACATGGGCCAGGTACAGTTGGGAGCGCTCCCATCTGTGTCCCTCCCGGAACGGAGACCCCCCATGCACAAGCCAGGCCCACCCCGCAGGCGCTCCCGGATGTCCGCTCGCCGAACTCTCCAAGCGCTCGCCCTGGTGGTCGCCGTCGTTGCCGGTGCCCTGGCCACGACCGGCACCGCCCAGGCTCACGGCAGCGTCGTCGACCCGGCCACCCGCGCGTACCACTGCTGGGAAGAGTGGGGAGACGACCACTTGAACCCGGCCATGGAGCAAGAGGACCCCATGTGTTGGCAGGCCTACCAGGCCAACCCCGACACCATGTGGAACTGGATGAGCATGCTCCGGGACGGGCTCGGCGGCGAGTTCGAGGCGCGGACCCCCGACGGGAAGCTCTGCAGCAACAACCACCCGAACTTCGAGAGCTTGAACAACATCGGTCCCTGGAAGACGACCGATGTCACCGACAACTTCTCGATCCACCTCCACGACACGGCGGCCCACGGTGCCGACTTCTTCAAGGTCTACGTGAGCAAGCAGGGGTTCGACCCCAAGACCGAGGCACTCGGCTGGGATGACCTCGACTTCATCACCGAGACCGGCAGCTACCCCCCGGCGAACGACATCACGTTCCCCGTCGAGACCTCCGGCTACTCCGGACACCACATCGTCTTCACGATCTGGCAGGCCTCGCACCTCGACCAGGCCTACCTGATGTGCAGCGACGTGAACTTCGGCTGAGCCGGGAGCGCCGTACGCACAGCACCCCGGCCGGACCGGTGCCGTGAACCCGGCACCGGTCCGGCCAGGGCGCGAGCCCCCGCAGGGCTCAGTCCGCCGTCGCCTCCGGTGCCTGCGCGACGCCGATGCCGCCTGCGACATGGGCCTGATCGGGGTCGTACTCCCAACGCCGGTCCGTGCTCACCGGATCGGGATGCCGAGGGCTGCGTGGGCGTCGTCCAGGATCTTGCCGATTTCGGACGCGGCCTGACGGGCTTGCGTGGCGTCGCCCGACTCGGCCGCGTCCTCCCAATGACGCAGTTGTTGTGCCAGGCGGGGCTGACGCTGGATGTAGACGTACACAGACCATTGCGCGATGAAACCGCCGCAGCGGCCCCAGCTCGGAGCCGTGCCGGGACTGGTCGGCCGCCTGGTCCAGCTCCCGGGTGAAGGCCGGCAGGGCGGCAGGGGCGATCTGGCTGACGGCCTGCCGCAGGGCGGTGACCGTAGCAGGCGGCTGGGGGATGAGTGGCTGCCCGGCAGTGGAGGTGGTCATTGCTGCTCCCGTGGGCGCGAGTCTGATCCCTTGCGGCAGCGTACCGGGCGTGACTCCCATCCCACCGCTCGAACGAGTGAGGCAGAAGCGATTCAGCCCGTCGGTGCGATGCCGGTCGGGCAGGAGCTGCCCTCCGATGGGGCACTTAGCTTGACCCCCGGGCCGCCTGCGCCGCAGCAGCCGGGCGGCCACCGACCGCTGTCAGGTGGGGATGATCTGCCCGTTCTCGATCTGGAAGTTCTCGGTCGGCGAGCAGCCGATCGATGGCGTGATCAGCAGGCTGACGGCAACCGGTGCCGGCTCCGTGCCGGCGGTGGAGAACTCGCACACCGCGTGGCGGCCGGTCAGCGGGAACCAGAACCAGGCGTCCACCTCGCCCACCAGAGCACGGTCCGACTCTCTCCAGGCGCCGTCCTTGAAGGTGAAGACCTGGAGGCGCACGGATGCCGCAAGCGGATCGGTCTGCGACCTCAGCGCGGTGAGTGTGAACGTGAAGTCCCGGTCCAGGACCGATGTGGCGATCCGTCGGCGCTCTGTCGCCTGGGGCTCGGTCTGCGGTTCCTTCCCCTGACCGGCCCCCGGGCCGGTCTGCTGGTCGGCCGGCGGCGGGGTCGGCGGGCCTCCGGTGGTGGTCGCGCCGACCGTGACGGTGGCGGCCGTGGCGGTGGCCAGGGCGACGCCCCAGCTTATGAGTGTGCGGGAGTTCTTGGGCACGACGTCTCCAAGTGGGGGGATTGGTGCGGGTGGGAACCGTTGCTCTCGCCACTGCATCGCGGGCGGCGTCGATACCGCCTGACGCAGCTACTTGCCGGGGAGGGGTGAAGGCAAGGGCATCGGCGCCTCGGAAGGGCCGTGACCGTTACCGGTCCGCTGATCCTGAACGTCGGAAACTTCGAAGGTGAGTTTCCAGGTCGACGGCGTCAACACCTCCTGTGTCACCTGGCCGCGCGCCTTACGGAATTCCCCGGTGCCTCCGGTAATCGCGTTGACGACCGGGCTCGGTGTCGGAATTCCGGTTTGCTCCCCCTGGACGGTGATCTGTCCTTCCGGCAGCACCGCGGTTGACGAGCACTGTCCCGCGTTGCGTTCGAGTTCGGTGATGACGCAGAACCCGCCGAAGCGTCCGACGGGGCGTTCTTCTGGCCCTTCGACCGAGACTAGATTCCCGCTGAAGATGAACTGGTCGCCGACGCTGCGGCCCGTTGCACCCAGATCCAGCTCTTCACCGACTTGCAGCTGAGCCTCCACGCTGATGGTGCGGCTTTTCTCCAAAGAGCCGTCATCAGGGTGGTTTGCCGCGGTCACGGGCCTCTTCTCCGGTATCGCGTCGGCCGACGCAGACCCGAGGAGAGCGAGCCCGGCAGAGCCGCCGAGAACCGAAACGGCGAGGAATGTGACGTGCCGACGAGCGAAGCGCATCGTGCCTCCGTGTTCGTGAGAATGAACAGAGAATTTCCTCGAATTCATTCATGACGGACGCTCCGTCTAGCGACAACGCTAATAAAGGTGATGGCGAAGTGCTCATCAGAGGGCCAGGATTGGGGCCATTGGGGTGCATCCCCAGGGGACGAGGAGCGGCTACTCCGTTCGCCGCGTTTCGATCCCAGACGCCCCGCAGGCTGCGCCGAGTGCGGGGAAGGGGGCGGCGATTCGGTTCGCGTCGCTCACCCTGGTCGAGTCACTCGGCGCTGGCAACGCCGACCGGGCAGCTCACGCCCGTGCCGCCCACTCCGCAGTAGCCGTTCGGGTTCTTCGCGTCCGACAGGTACTGCTGGTGGTAGCCCTCAGCCGGGTAGAAGGTGCGATTGGCCGCCGGGAGGATTTCCGTGGTGATGTCGCCGTAGCCCGCGGGGCTCAGGATCTGCTGGTAGGCGGCGCGGGAGGTGGTGGCCGCGGTGGCCTGGGCGGGAGAGTGGGTGTAGATCGCCGAGCGGTACTGGGTGCCGATGTCGTTGCCCTGGCGGAAGCCCTGGGTGGGGTCGTGGGACTCCCAGAAGAGCTTGAGCAGCTCCTCGTACGACACCACCGCCGGGTCGTACACCACCCGGACCGCCTCCGCATGGGCCGTCTGGCCCGTGCAGACCTCCTCGTACGTCGGGTGCGTCGTGTGCCCGCCCTGGTAGCCGACGAGGGTCGTCCACACGCCCGGCGTCTGCCAGAAGCGGCGCTCCGCGCCCCAGAAACAGCCCAGTGCGAAGTCCGCGACCTCCAGGCCCTCCGGATACGGCCCCTCCAGCGGGTTGCCGAGGACCGTGTGGCGCTCCGGGACGGGGAAGGCGGGCGCGGGGCGGCCGGGGATCGCCTCGTCCTTCGTGACGAGCTGGTTCTTGTGGCGGTTCAGGAACATCTCTCCGGCCTCCTCCGCGGGTCGCCGACGTCCGGCGCTCTCGCCCTCCACCCGGAGAACGTACCGCGCCGCTCCGACATTCCCGCCGTCACTTCAACGCCGCACCCCTGCCGCCCTCGTACCCCGCCACGGCCAGCGCCCGGTACGCCGCGTACTCCGCCGCCGGCTGCTCGCTCAGCGACCACGGGAGCGCGCCCACGTACCCGTCCACGTGCCGCATCTGCTCCAGCGCCTCCTCGTACCGCTCCGCGCGGACCAGGAAGCACGCCAGCAGGTGCCGTACGTGCGGCAGCATCGGGTGGTCCGCCGGCGCGTGGTGGGCCGCGTACTGCGCGCCCTCGATGGCCTGCGTGACGACCTCGCCCTCGTACAGCCCACGCACCAGGTTCGCCTCCGGCAGGTGCTCCCAGACCGCGAACAGCGGCAGCGCCGGCAGCAGCGTCCCCGGCCCCGCCGAGCCGGCCGCGCGCTGTGCGAAGTCGTACGCCGCCTCCCGTGAGCCGTGCCATTTCTCGCACGCGTACTGCAGCGCCGCGAGATGGGCGCCCATGTGGTCGCCGGCGCGCTGCTCGACCGTGTGCCACAGCTCCTCGAAGTCCGCCTCGCGGTAGTGGGCCCCGCGGGCGATGGCCAGCTCGATGATGTACGGCATGGGGCTGCCGGGCGCGAGCATCGCCGCCTCCGCGCAGATCTTCTTCGCCTCCTCCAGGATCACCGGGAACTCCGCCGCCGCCGACCCGGCCATCCACGCCTGCCGGACCAGGAACTCCGCGTGCACCTCGGCCCCGCCCACGTCCTTCGGCTTCTCCGCCCGCCACGTGCGCAGCCACGCGCCGCCCTCGCCCGGGGCCTGCGCCAGCTCGAAGGCCGCCGCGCCCGCCAGGGTCTGCACCCGCTGCCAGCGCAGCTCCCACTCGTCGTCGGTGAGCGCGAGGAGCCGGGAGGCGGCCTGCCAGTCCTGGTCCTGCCGCAGCTCCTCCAGGACCTCGGCGAGCTGCGGGTCGGGACCGGGGAGGCGGACGTCGAGCTCGTCCACGGGGGTGAAGCCGTAGCCGCCGGCCGGGTCGACGGCCCTGGTGTTCGACTGCAGCACCTCCCGGCCGCCCCGGGCCCGCCGCAGCAGGGGCACGGCGACCCACGCGATCAGGGCGATGGCGGCGAGTGCGAGCAACAGATCCATTGATGCGTCCTGGCTTCTCTTAAGAGGGGGCGGTCCGGGCTGTGACACATACGTGTTATCCCTCCAGCAAACCAGACCGCGGCGCGCACCGGTCCCGCCCAGGCTTTATCCTCGGGCCGCATGAGCGAGCCCAGCTTCGAGACCGTTGCCATTCACGCGGGTCAGGCGCCCGACCCGGCGACGGGCGCGGTCGTACCGCCGATCCACCAGGTGTCCACGTACAAGCAGGACGGCGTGGGTGGCCTGCGCGGAGGCTATGAGTACAGCCGTTCCGCGAACCCCACCCGCACCGCCCTGGAACAGAACCTCGCCGCGCTGGAGGGCGGGGCCCTTGGCCTCGCGTTCGCCTCCGGCCTGGCCGCCGAGGACTGCCTGCTGCGCACCGTGCTCACCCCCGGCGACCACGTGGTCATCCCGGACGACGCGTACGGCGGCTCCTTCCGGCTGTTCGCGCAGGTCGCGGCGCGCTGGGGGGTGGAGTTCTCGGTCGCGCACACCGGGGACCCGGCGGCGGTACGGGCCGCGCTGACCGACCGTACGAAGGCGGTGTGGGTGGAGACCCCCAGCAACCCGCTGCTCGGCATCACCGACATCGCCGCCTCCGCCGCCGTCGCGCACGAGGCCGGCGCGCTGCTCGTCGTCGACAACACCTTCGCCAGCCCCTACCTGCAGCAGCCGCTGGCGCTCGGCGCCGACGTCGTCGTGCACTCCACGACGAAGTACATGGGCGGGCACTCGGACGTCGTCGGCGGCGCGCTCGTCGTGGCCGACCGCGAGCTGGGCGAGCGGCTGGCGTTCCACCAGAACGCGATGGGCGGGGTGGCCGGGCCGTTCGACGCCTGGCTGGTGCTGCGCGGCATCAAGACGCTGGCCGTACGGATGGACAGGCACAGCGCCAACGCGGCGCGCGTCGCGCACATGCTGGACCGGCACCCGCGGGTGACGCACGTGTACTACCCGGGCCTCGAAGAGCACCCCGGGCACGAGACGGCCGCGAAGCAGATGCGGGACTTCGGCGGCATGGTGTCGTTCCAGGTCGAGGGCGGCGAGGAGGCGGCGGTCGAGGTCTGCAACCGGGCGCGGCTGTTCATCCTCGGGGAGTCGCTGGGCGGCGTCGAGTCGCTGATCGAGCACCCCGGGCGGATGACGCACGCCTCGGCGGCGGGCTCGCCGCTGGAGGTGCCGGACGACCTGGTGCGGCTGTCGGTCGGGATCGAGTCGGTGGACGACCTGCTGACGGACCTCACGCAGGCGCTCGGCGGCTGACCCGCCCGGCGCGACCCGCCCGGAAGCGCACTCCGAAGCGACGGGGCGGGCGCCCGGTACGGCCGCGGTACCGGGCGGGCCGGTCCCGGAGGCTGGTGAGGCTGCCCCGCCGGGGCGGCCTCACCGGTCTCACCAGCCGTCGAAGTCCGGCGTCGTCTCCGCCGGGTGGTCCACCCACGCGCCGCTCACCGCCGCCCACACCGCCAGCGCCACCAGCGTCGCGACGAGCAGCAGCCACACCCCGCCCCGCAGCAGCAGCCTGCGGCGCAGCAGCCGCCGGCCGCGCGCGGCGGCCAGCCGCGCGAGCTGCGGCGGCACGGCGGGGTACGGGCCGTCGAGGAGGTCGCGTACGGCCTGCTCCTTGCGGGCGGTGATGGAGATCATGGCGTCGCCACCTCCGGCCGCGTACGACCCGGGGCGCCCGGCGGGCGCCTGCTGAGCATGGCGGCGGTGGCGCGCATCAGTATCTGGTGGACCCGCTCGGGCGGCAGCCCGAGTGCGGCGGCGGTCTGCTCCTCGGCGACGCCCTCGGACATCCGCAGCACGAGCACCAGCCGCTCCTGCGGCGAGAGCCGGTCGAGCAGGCCGCCGGAGGTGCGCCGGTAGCGCCAGGCGGTCTGCGCGTAGCGGGAGACGAGCTGCTGCCGGGCCGTCTCGTACGGATCCTCGCCGCGCAGCCGGTCCCAGCGGGCGTACGTACGGGCCAGGGCCCGGGTCAGCAGCCGCTCGGCCTGCGGGGCGTCGTCCGGTGGCTCGGCGGTGAGCAGCTGGGCGGCATGCAGCAGCCGGCCGGCCGCGCCCGCGCAGAAGGTCTCGAACTCCAGGGCACGGCGGCGCTGTCGCGCCGAGCGCCGCTGACGCACCGCTCTGCTCCCTTCACCGCCCTCGGTCTAATAGGACGGCAGCGGAGCGCCGGGGTCAAGACTGCGGAACCACCCGGCGTCGTCAGCCGTCCTCGTCCTGCCGGCCCTGCTGCCGCCCCTCCTGCTGTCCGGTGTTGGCCTGGGAGACCGCGGTGTTGAAGCGGGTGAGCAGCGTGCAGAACGTGTCACGCTCCGCCTCCGTCCAGTCGGAGGTCAGCAGCGCGACCAGCTCGCGCCGCGACTGCTGCACCTCGTGCAGCCGCGCCCGGCCGAGCGGCGACAGCTCCAGCACGACGGCGCGGCCGTCCTCCGGGTGCGTGGCGCGCTTGACCAGCCCGCCCTCGACGAGCGGCGCCACCTGCCGGGTCACGGTCGAGGAGTCGATGCCCATGCCGGCGGCGAGGGCCTTGACACCCGTGGGGCCGTGCTGCTCAAGGCGGTTGAGCAGCAGGTAGGCGGCGCGGTCCATCGAGTTGCGCACCTGCCCGAGGCCGGCGAGGCGGGTCTGCTCGGCGCGGCGGGCGAAGACGGCCAGCTGGTGCTGCAGGTCGTTCAGCAGGTCGGGCACCACGGGGGTGTCGGTCGGGGAAAGGGGCGAGGGCATGGACGGTGCTCACTTCGTGAGGACGTTCACTGGCTGCGGGTCTGGCTGCCGCTACGGGCACGGCTGCGGATGCGGCTGGACACACGGGCGCGGATGCAGGTGCGGATAACGGGCTCGGATAACGGGTTCGGACAACGGGTTCGGATCGGGGCGTAGGACGGGGATGGACATTCGCATTCGAACTGGGCCACAGATTACGCGCCCGCGGCCGTGCGCCGTACGGCCTGTGGAAAACCCGCCGTCGTCTCTGCGTGCGAGACTGGCGCCATGAGCGCACCCGCGGCCGGGGCCGTCAGTCTGGACGACGTACGCGACGCCCAGCAGATGCTCGCCGGTATCTCCCGGATCACCGCGCTGGAGGGCAGCAGGTTCCTCTCCCGGCTCGTCGCCGCGCCGGTCCACCTGAAGTGCGAGAACCTGCAGCGCACCGGTTCGTTCAAGCTGCGCGGCGCGTACGTGCGCATCGCCGGGCTGGACGAGGAGCAGCGCACCCGCGGCGTGGTCGCCGCCAGCGCCGGCAACCACGCGCAGGGCGTGGCCCTGGCGGCGTCGCTGCTGGGCGTGCGCTCGACGGTCTTCATGCCCGTCGGCGCACCGCTGCCCAAGGTGGCCGCGACGCTCGACTATGGCGCGGACGTACGGCTGCACGGGCAGGTCGTCGACGAGACGCTGGAGGCGGCGGAGGCGTACGCCGCGGCGACCGGTGCCGTTCTCATCCACCCCTTCGACCACCCCGACGTGGTGGCGGGGCAGGGCACGGTCGGCCTGGAGGTGCTGGAGCAGTGCCCGGAGGTGTCGACGATCGTGGTGGGGATCGGCGGCGGTGGTCTCGCGGCCGGGATCGCGGCGGCGGTCAAGGCGGTACGGCCCGACGTGCGGATCGTCGGGGTGCAGGCGGAGGAGGCGGCCGCGTACCCGCCGTCGCTCGCCGCGGGGCGGCCGGTGGCGCTGGAGTCGTTCGGGACGATGGCGGACGGCATCCAGGTCGGCAAGCCGGGCGATGTCCCCTTCAAAATCATTGGCGAGCACGTGGACGAGGTGCGTACGGTCTCCGAGGACGCGTTGTCCGCCGCGGTACTGCTGTGCCTTGAGCGGGCGAAGCTGGTCGTCGAGCCGGCCGGGGCGGCGCCCGTCGCCGCGCTGCTGTCCGACCCGGATGCCTTCGGAGGCGGCCCGGTGGTGGCGGTGCTCTCCGGCGGGAACGTCGATCCGCTGCTCATCCAGCGCATCCTGCGGCACGGCATGGCGGCGGCGGGGAGGTACCTCTCACTGCGGCTGCACGTGACGGACCGGCCGGGGGTGCTCGCGACGCTGCTGGGGGTGTTGTCAGAGGCGGACGCTAACGTGCTCGACGTGAGTCACGTGCGGACCGATCCGCGCCTCGGGCTCACGGAGGCCGAAGTCGAGCTACAGCTGGAAACGAAGGGGAGGGAGCACTGTGAACGGGTGCTTGAGGCGCTCCGGAAAGCCGGGTACACGGTGACTTCCTGACACTGGAAGACCCCGCCTTGCACGGCGCGTAGTGCACGGCGCGTAGTGCACCGCACGCACCGCGCACGACGCACGACGCGCGCCCCGCGGCGTCGCGGTCCGGGCCCGTACGCATCCACGCGCACGCCCCCACGACCCACCGTTCGCCCACCCCACGTGACGGAGCCACTCGCGACTTGACGCGATATATCGCGTGTTCTATTCTCCACCTGTTGCCTGACCGTGCACACATGTCTGACATTTGTTGAGAAGTGCCGCCAGACCACCCATCCACCACCGACTTCCATCCAACCTGGGGAGATCTCTATGCCAGGCGCCATCCACGCCGAAGGGCTGGTCAAGCACTTCGGCGATGTGCGGGCACTGGACGGCGTCGATTTCGACGTCCCCGAAGGCTCCGTCCTCGGCCTGCTCGGCCCCAACGGGGCCGGCAAGACTACCGCCGTACGCGTGCTGACCACGCTGCTGCGGCCCGACTCCGGCCGCGCCGAGGTCGCGGGCATCGACGTCCTCAAGCACCCCAACGAGGTGCGCAGGTCCATCGGCCTGTCCGGCCAGTTCGCCGCGGTCGACGAGTATCTGACCGGCCGGGAGAACCTCCAGATGGTCGGCCAGCTCTACCAGTTGAGCGCGCGCGACGCGAAGGCGCGGGCCGGTGTGCTGCTGGAGCGGTTCAACCTCGCCGACGCCGCGGACCGCACCGCCAAGACGTACTCCGGCGGCATGCGCCGGCGGCTCGACCTGGCCGCCGCACTCGTCGTCGAGCCGCCCGTGATGTTCATGGACGAGCCGACCACCGGCCTCGACCCGCGCAACCGGCAGGGGCTCTGGGACGTCATCCAGGAGCTGGTCAAGGGCGGCACGACGCTGCTGCTCACCACGCAGTACCTGGAAGAGGCCGACCACCTGGCGCACGACATCTGCGTCATCGACCACGGCCGCGTCATCGCGCGTGGCACCTCCGACCAGCTCAAGGCCCAGACCGGCGGCGAGCGCGTCGAGGTCATCGTGCACGAGCGCGACGAGATCTTCGCCGCCAGCGAGGTGCTCGGCGCCCTCGGCCAGGGCGAGGTCACGGTCGCGGACCACACGCGCAAGCTCACCGTGCCCGTCAGCGGCGGTGCCCGGCTGCTCGCCGACGTCATCCGGGACCTGGACGAGCGCGGCATCGCCATCGACGACATCGGGCTGCGCCGTCCCACGCTGGACGACGTGTTCATCTCGCTCACCGGCCACGCTGCCGAAACCGAGGACGGGAACGGGAAGGCAAGCGAGGACGGCGACGGAGAAGCCGTCGAGAACGCCGTGAAGGAGACCGCACAGTGACCGCCTCGACCGTCCCGGCGCGCCGCGCCCCCACGGCGCCGCCCGCCCTGGGAGGTGTCGGCCAGTCCGTCCGCGACTCGCTGGTCGTCGCCAAGCGCAACCTGCTCCGCATGTCCCGGATCCCCGAAGTGGTCATCTTCGGCCTGGTCCAGCCGATCATGTTCGTGGTGCTGTTCTCGTACGTGTTCGGCGGCTCCATGAACGTCGGGGGCAGCACGAACTCCGAGGTCTACCGCGAGTTCCTGATGGCCGGCATCTTCGCCCAGACGGTCACCTTCGCCACCGCCGGCGCCGGCGCCGGCATAGCCGAGGACATGCACAAGGGCCTCATCGACCGCTTCCGGTCGCTGCCGATGGCCCGCGGCGCGGTCCTCACCGGCCGCACCCTCGCCGACCTGGTGCAGACCGCGCTGACGCTGGTGGTGCTGGCCGTCGTCGCCGCGCTGGTCGGCTGGCGGATCCACGAGGGCGTGCCGAAGGCGCTGGCCGCGTTCGGCCTGCTGCTCCTGCTCGGGTACGCCTTCACCTGGGTCGGCGCCCTCATCGGGCTGTCGGTGCGTACGCCCGAGGCGGCCACGTCCGGCGGGCTGGTCTGGCTGTTCCCGGTGACGTTCGTCTCGAACGCCTTCGTGGACTCGGGCAACATGACGCCCTGGCTGCGGCACATCGCCGACTGGAACCCCTTCAGCGCGACCGTGCAGGCGTGCCGCGAGCTGTTCGGCAACCCCGGCGTCGTCCAGTCCGACGCCTGGCCGATGCAGCACCCGGTGCTGGCCTCGCTGGTCTACTCGGTCATCATCATCGTGATCTTCCGCACGCTGGCGGTGCGGAAGTACCGCAACTCCGCCGGGTAAGCGCGCCCCGCCCGCCCGGCGGCACCCGCGGCCGCAGGTCGAAGCCCCCGGCCGGGAACCTCGGTTCCCGGCCGGGGGCTTCCTCCCGGCCGGGGGCCTCGTAGGAGGCTGCTGCGTCCGACGCGCGGTCAGGCGGCGTACGGCTTGGCGTCGAGGATCGTCACCATCGCGGTGTTGCCGTTGGGAAGCTCGTAGCGCGCTTCCTCGCCGATCTTCTTGCCTTTGACACCCCTGCCCAGCGGCGACTGCGGCGAGTACGTCTCGACGTCCGCGCTCGCGTACTCCCGGGAGGCCATCAGGAAGGTCAGGGTGTCGCTCTCGTCGCCGTCGAAGGCGATCGTGACGACCATCCCGGGCTCGACGACGCCGTCGTCCGGCGGAGCCTCGCCGACCTTCGCGTTCTCGAGCAGCTGCTGGAGCTGGCGCACGCGCAGCTCCTGCTTGCCCTGCTCCTCCTTGGCCGCGTGATACCCGCCGTTTTCCCGCAGGTCACCCTCCTCACGAGCCGCCTCGATCTTCTTGGCGATCTCGGTGCGTGCGGGACCCGACAGGTGCTCCAGCTCGGCCTTGAGCTGGTCATACGCCTCCTGGGTCAGCCAGGTGACGTTGTCGCTGGTCTGGGTCACAGGTGCTCCTCGTCGGTGGTGGTTCCGGTGCTGGGGGAACTTCTCATGCGTCTGGGATGCAGCAATCGCCCTACCCAGAAGAATTGCGCTTTCGTGGGTGGGGCGAAACCACGATCGTAACAATTCCGGCAGCGGGACGGCGAGGGTTACCGCTCGTCGGCCGCCTTGCAGCCGACCAGCTCGGCGTTGGCGCCGCGCGTGGTGGTCCGGATCGACACGACGGTGTCGACGCGCGTCTTCGGCTCGTCGATGCGTACGTCGCGGACGCCGGCCTCGGACTTGTCCGCTGCCAGCGAACGCAGCGTGCAGATCGCGTCGACGTCCGATTTCTTGCGGACCTCGATGTGCGCCTGCACCTCGTGGTCGGACACGACCTGGAAGCGGATCAGCTCGCCGGACGCCTTCGAACCGGCCGTCGCGTCGACAGCGCCCCAGGCCACGAAGCCGAGGAGGGCGGCGCCGAGCACGGCGCCGAGGAGCTTCAGCCGCCGGTCGGCGCGGGCGTCGGCCGAGCGGCCATAGCGGCCCTCGGGCAGCGTCTGGGGCGCACCGGTCATGATGGTCCCTCCCGGCAGAGCGGCTGGCTGCGGCTGACGGCGGAATGAATTGTCAGTCCGCTCAGTCACTATAGAAGCCGGCTCAGACGACTTGTTACCGAGGATTGAATCTGTGAGCGATGACCTGCGGCTGATGGCCGTCCACGCACACCCCGACGATGAGTCGAGCAAGGGTGCGGCCACCATGGCCAAGTACGTATCGGAGGGCGTCGAAGTCCTGGTCGCCACCTGCACCGGAGGCGAGCGGGGGTCGATTCTGAACCCCAAGCTTCAGGGCGACGCCTTCATCGAGAAGAACATGCACGAGGTACGGCGTAAGGAGATGGCCGAGGCGCGGGAGATCCTCGGCGTGAAGCAGGCGTGGCTGGGGTTCGTCGACTCCGGCCTGCCGGAGGGGGATCCGCTGCCGCCGCTGCCCGACGGCTGCTTCGCCCTGAAGGAGGTCGACGAGGCGGCGGAGGCGCTCGTCCGGCTGATCCGCGAGTTCAAGCCGCAGGTCATCACGACCTACGACGAGAACGGCGGCTATCCCCACCCCGACCACATCATGACCCACAAGATCACGATGGCCGCCTTCGAGGCCGCCGGCGACCCCGCGCGCTATCCGGACGCGGGCGAGCCCTGGCAGCCGCTGAAGGTCTACTACAACCAGGGCTTCAACCGCCCGCGCACGGTCGCGCTGCACGAGGCGATGCTCGCGCGCGGTCTGGAGTCGCCGTACGGGGAGTGGCTGGAGCGGTGGAAGGAGATCCAGCGCAAGGACCGCGAGATCACGACGTATGTGCCGTGCGCCGACTTCTTCGCGATCCGTGACAAGGCGCTGATCGCGCACGCCACGCAGATCGACCCCGACGGGCCGTTCTTCAAGATCCCGATGGAGGTCCAGCAGGAGGTCTGGCCCACCGAGGAGTACGAGCTCGCGAAGTCGCTCGTGGACACTTCCCTCCCCGAGGACGACCTCTTCGCCGGTATCCGCGACAATTGACCGTGTGAACACCACATTGGCTGCCGACCTCGTCCCGCTCGCCGACGAGCTCGACAAGAACAAGGTCACGCCGGGCGTCCTCGGCTTCATCGTCTTCGCGCTGCTCGGCGTGGCGGTGTGGTTCCTGCTGAAGAGCATGAACCGGCACCTGGGCCAGGTCGACTTCAAGGAGAAGACCGACCGCGGCGACGGCGGTCCGGGCGGCGAGCGCCCGGACGGCGAAGGCCCGGGAGACGGGGGCGCCCCCCGTGACGACGCGCCTCGTGACGACGCACCGCGCGGGTCCGCCCCGCGCGGTGACGCGCCCCGGGGTGGCGCTCCGCGCGACGACACCCGGGGCGACGACACCCCGCGCGAGGAGCCGCCGCGGACCCCGGCGCCCGCGGACAGCCCGGAGGACGCCAGGCAGCCCGTCGGCCGCCGTCGCTAGCGGCTGGCGGCGGCTGCGCGTCGCCGGGCGGTACGGCGCACCGGCCCGCGGGACGGTGGGGCTGGCTGGCTCTGGCTAGCCGGCCAGGGCGCCGTCGCCCGCCGGGGCCGCGCCGTCCAGGGGGACGCCCATGACCTCCCGGGCGTGCCGGCTCGGGACCATGCCCAGGCGCCACGCCTGCCAGCCCGTCTCCGGCTCCACGCCCCGTTCCAGCACCAGCTGGAACGCCTCCGCGTAGTCCTCCAGGGCCGGGTCGACGACCCCGCGGCGCCCCGCCGTGGCCGTACGCAGCTCGTCCAGCAGCTCCGACAGTTCCTGCTGGGCCACCGCCGCGCCCACCACCGAGCCGCCCGGCGACGCGAACGGCAGCAGCGTGCAGCGCAGGAACCGGGCCCAGGTGGCGCCGCGCCGGTCGCCTATGCCGGTGAACAGGTCGATCGCCGTGTTCACCAGCTCCAGCGACTGACCGGCGCGGCCGTTGCCCGCGTCGATCACCGCCAGCTCGATGCACGACCACGCCTCGCCGTGGGCCACGCCCACCCGGCGGAAGTCCTGCCGGGCGTCCTGGAGCAGCTGCCGGGCGAAGCCGCTGTTGCGCAGGGTGCCGGTCTGCTCCGCGCGCAGGTCGCGGGTGACCCGCGCGGAGTGGTGCCGCGCGCAGGCCAGCCCGTACACGTCCCGCATGCGGCTGAACATGGAGCGGGACCGCTCCAGCGCCCGTACCGCCGATTCGCGCTTGCCGGCCCCTTCCTGGGCCTGGCCCAGGTAGTACAGCGTCCAGGCTTCGCCGCGCGCGTCGTCGTTCTCCCGGTGGCGGGCGAGGGCGGCCTTGAGCTGCGTCACCGCCGTAGCCGGGTCGGCGGCGACCAGGCGGGCGCGGGCCAGCTGCGTCATCGCCCACGCCTCGCCGCGGCCGTCGCGGGTGCGCCCGTACTTCTCCAGGGCCTCCTCCAGCTGTACCTCGGCTCCGGGTACGTCGCCCATCCGCAGCCGCACCTGCCCGAGCTGGAAGTGCGCCCACGCCTCGCCGTGCACGCTCTCGCTCTCCCGGTGCAGCACGAGCGCCTGGTCCAGCAGCGCCAGCGCGTCGCCGAGCTGGGCGCGGTCACGCAGCACCGCCGCCAGCGCGTGCAGCGTCCAGGCGCGGTCGCCGCGCATGTTCTCGCCCTGCTGTATCTGGAGGGCCTCGCGCAGCTTCGCCTCCGCCTCGCGGAGATTGCCCTGCTGCTGCAGCGTGATGCCCAGGTCGCGCAGGGCGCGGGCGGCGCCGGCCGAGTGCTGCGCCTCGCGGTAGAGGTCGACCACGGAGGTGAGCGTCGAGCGGGCCTTGTCCAGCTCGCCGAGCTGGCGGGCGGCGACGCCCGTGCGCCACTGCACCGAGCGCTTCAGCAGGCCCTGGTCGGCGGCCTTGGTCAGTTCGTTCAGCTCGCCGAGGCGGTACAGGTCGCCGCGCAGCAGGCAGTAGTCCGCGAGGGCGCCCAGCAGGTGCAGCACCGCGGCCTGGTCCACGCCCTCGGCGTGCCGCAGGGCGGCGGTGATGAAGCTCTGCTCGTCGTCCAGCCAGCGCAGGGCCGCGTCCAGCGAGGTGAAGCCGTGCGAGCCGAACCGGTCGGCGCGCGTCGAGGTGCGCCCGTCGACCAGCCGGATCACCGAGTCGGCCAGCTCCGCGTAGCTGCGGATCAGCCGCTCGTGCGCGGCGCCGCGCACCTCCGGGTCCTCCTCGTCGAGCAGCCGGGCGTACGCGAAGCGGCGCACCAGGTCGTGCACCCGGAAGCGGGAGCCGCGCACGTGCTCCACGAGCCCGGCGCGGGCCAGCGCCGTCAGCCGCTGGCCGGCCTCCTCTTCGCCGACGTCGAGCAGCGAGGCGCACGCCGCCGCCCCCAGGCTGGCCCGGCCGACCAGCGACAGCCGGCGCAGCAGCGTCCGGGCCGGCTCCGCCAGGTCGCGGTAGCGCAGCCACAGGGCGCGGTCCACCGGCTCCACCGGCCCGTATGCCTCCAGCGCCTCCGCGAGCCCGGCCATGCTGCGCTCGTCCAGCGCCGAACCGGCGATGCGCAGCGCCAGCGGCAGCCCGCCGCAGAGCATCCCTATGCGGTCGGTGGACTGTGCGTCGTACGGATCGGCGGAGCGCTCCGCACCGTCCGCCCCCTGCGTCATGGCGCTCAGCAGCTCCTCGGCCGCGGTCGGCTCCAGGCCCTCGACCGGCATGTGGTGCACCCAGGCGTCGAGGTCGTCGGGCAGCTCCAGCCGCTGCCGCGAGGTCACCAGCACCAGGCTCTCCGAGCGCTCCGGCACCAGCTGCCGGACCTGCTCGGCGTCGACCGCGTCGTCCAGCACGACGGAGACCGGCAGGGACGTCAGATGCTGGTGGTACAGATCGATGAGGCGGCGCAGCTGTGCGTCGTGCGCCGGGCGGTCGCGGAACATCAGCTGGTCGCGCGGGGCGCCGAGGCGGTTGAGCAGGTGCAGCAGGGCGTCCCGGGTGGGCAGGGGGTCCTCGCCCAGGCTCTCGCCGCGCAGGTCCACGACCACGGCGGCGCGGAACTGCTCGCGCAGCTGGTGGGCGGCGCGCACCGCGAGCGTGGTGCGGCCCGCGCCGGGCGGGCCATACAGCACGACGACGGTCGGCTTGGTCTCGGGGTTGGCGCGGCCCTGGTGCACCCACCCGGCGATCTGGGTGAGCTGGGCCTTACGGCCCACGTACACGCGGGAGGCTTCGGGCAGTTGGCGATAGGACTGCTCCAGCGTGGCCCGCTGGCGTGCCTCCTGGCTGCGGTCCCGGCGCAGCTGGGGCTCGCGGTCCGTACCCCCGCCGGCTTTCGGCCGTGGGCGGTCGGCGGCGGGCTCGGGGCGGCCGCCCTTGCGGGTGGCCGCCGAGATCATCCGCTGCTGGTCGAAGAAGGGCCGTACGCCGCGCAGCTCCAGCGCCGTCAGCCACTGCAGCCGCAGCTGCTCGGGGCCGCCGGGCTGGCGGGCGGCGCCGGAGCGGGTGTTGCCCGAGAGCCAGTGGGCCACGCCGATCTGCATCAGGCCGGCGGCGAGGCCGGCGAGGCCGGTGGCGACCCCGGTCCAGAACGCGGCGGTGGAGCCGAGGCCCTCCTCGGCGGAGACGAGCAGGGCGACGCCGGCGGCGGCGAGCGTCGCGGTCACCGCGGGTCCGACCGACTGCGGGCTGAAGCGCTCGGCCAGCGAACGCCGGCCGGCGGCGGCCTCGTCCAGCGCGCGCACATACGCCACGTACTCCTCGGCGGCGCGCTCCGCCATGTCGTCCAGCGCCGCCCGCGCCCGGCCGAGCAGCACCACGCCGTCGGTCCGTCCACCGGAGCGGTGCACTTCCTCTTCGACCGCGCGGTCGAGAAGGAGCTCCGCCTCCCTCCGGTGCTTGTCGCGCAGTCGGGACGCTGTGCCCGGCATGTGCTCCCCTCCCATACCCGTCGCTCGCTCGTGCAGGTGCACTGCCAAGTCTTCCGCGTTTCCCGGGTATTAGGCATCCCCCTGTGGATAACTCGGCCGGATGACGCGGTGAATGGAGGGCTCATAACACCGGTCATCCGCCGTGGGAACGGAATTGGGGCGCCGGGGATAAACCAGACCGGCGGGTACGACGCCGTTGTCGTACCCGCCGGCCCGGCCGGTTGCGTACCAGGTCAGCCCAGGCGGCTCACCAGGGCGTGGTACTCCTCCCACAGCTCCTTCGGGGTGTGGTCGCCGAAGGTGTGGAGGTGCGCGGGGATCAGCGCGGCCTCCTCGCGCCAGACCTCGGGGTCGACGGAGAGCAGGAAGTCGAGCTGTTGGTCGGTGAGTTCGAGCCCGGTGACGTCCAGCGCACCCTTTGCGGGCAGCACTCCGATCGGGGTCTCGACGCCCTCGGCCTCGCCGTTGAGCCGTTCGACGATCCACTTCAGCACGCGGCTGTTCTCGCCGAACCCGGGCCAGACGAACGACCCGTCCGCGTCCTTGCGGAACCAGTTGACGTAGTAGATCTTCGGCAGCTTCGCGGCGTCCGCGGCGGCGCCGACCTCCAGCCAGTGGCCGAAGTAGTCGCCCATGTTGTAGCCGCAGAAGGGGAGCATGGCGAACGGGTCGCGGCGCAGCTCGCCGACCTTGCCCTCGGCGGCGGCGGTCTTCTCGGAGGCGACGTTGGCGCCGAGGAAGACGCCGTGCTGCCAGTCGAACGACTCCGTCACCAGCGGCACCGCCGTGGCGCGGCGCCCGCCGAAGAGGATGGCCGAGATGGGCACGCCCCCGGGGTCCTCCCACTCCGGCGCGATCGTCGGGCACTGCGCGGCCGGGACGGTGAAGCGGGCGTTGGGGTGGGCGGCGGGGGTGCCGGACTGCGGGGTCCAGTCGTTGCCGAGCCAGTCGGTGAGGTGCGCCGGGGGCTCGTCGGTCATGCCCTCCCACCACACGTCGCCGTCGTCGGTGAGGGCGACGTTGGTGAAGACGGAGTTGCCCCACAGGGTCTTCATGGCGTTGGCGTTGGTGTGCTCGCCGGTGCCGGGCGCGACGCCGAAGAAGCCGGCCTCGGGGTTGATGGCGTAGAGCCGGCCGTCCTCGCCGAAGCGCATCCAGGCGATGTCGTCGCCGATGGTCTCCACGGTCCAGCCGCGGATGGTCGGCTCCAGCATGGCGAGGTTGGTCTTGCCGCACGCCGACGGGAACGCGGCGGCGATGTACTTGACGCCCTCGGCGCCCTCGGCCTCCCCGCTCGGCGGGGTGAGCTTGAGCACGAGCATGTGCTCGGCGAGCCAGCCCTCGTCGCGCGCCATGACGGAGGCGATGCGCAGGGCGTAGCACTTCTTACCGAGGAGGGCGTTGCCGCCGTAGCCGGACCCGTACGACCAGATCTCGCGGGTCTCGGGGAAGTGCGAGATGTACTTGGTCGAACTGCACGGCCACGGCACGTCCTGCCGGCCGGGCTCCAGGGGTGCGCCGACGGAGTGGACGGCCTTGACGAAGAAGCCGTCGTCGCCCAGCTCGTCGAGGACCGGGCGGCCCATGCGGGTCATGGTGCGCATGGCCGTGGCGACGTACGCGGAGTCGGTGATCTCGACGCCGAGCGCGGAGAGCGGGGAGCCGAGCGGACCCATGCAGAACGGGACGACGTACATGGTGCGACCGCGCATGGCGCCGCGGAAGAGGCCGCCCTTGCCGGAGGTGCCGGTGAAGACCTCGCGCATCTCGGCGGGGTCCATCCAGTGGTTGGTCGGACCGGCGTCCTGCTCCTGCTCGGAGCAGATGAACGTACGGTCCTCGACCCGCGCGACGTCGGTCGGGTCGGAGGCGGCGTAGTACGAGCCGGGCCGCTTGACGGGGTCCAGCTTCGTGAACGTGCCCTTGGCGACGAGTGCGGCGCACAGGCGGTCGTACTCCGCCCGGGAGCCGTCACACCACACGATCTCGTCGGGCTGGGTGAGGTCGGCGATCTCCTGGACCCAGGAGAGGAGGCCTTCGTGTTTGGTCGGGGTGGTCATGAGTGCGGCAGGCTCCAGATGTCGAGGGTTTGGGCGTTTGCTCCGTTATGTCATATCTATCCGGTTTTCCAGACCGTCACCCCTTGAGGTCCCGACCCGGAAGCCGCTCATATGAGCGCATCTAGTGTCGAGTGTGCGCTCATTTGATGATGGAGCAGCTCAGACGTCATGTCCAGTCGACTCCTGCGTGAACAGCGCCACTCCGGCGCCGTAACTTACGGTCGCGTAGGTAGCATGGCCGGATGGGTGCGACGGGCGAGGGGGAGTTGCAGCGGGTCGCGAGTGCCGCGGCCGCCGTGCTCAAGCCGCGGCTGCGCGGCTGGTTGCACGCGGTGATGTTCCCGGCGGCGCTGTGCGCGGGCGTGCTGCTGACGGCGCTGGCCGAGAGTCCGCGCGGCCGGATGGCCTGCGCCGTCTACACGGTGACCGCCTGTCTGCTCTTCGGCGTCAGCGCGCTGTACCACCGGGGCGACTGGGGTCCGCGGGGCACGGCCGTGCTGCGCCGGCTCGACCACGCCAACATCTTCCTGATCATCGCCGGCACGTACACGCCGTTCACGATCCTGCTCCTGGAGGGCGGCAGGCAGCAGGCGCTGCTGTGGTTCATCTGGGTGGCGGCGATCGCCGGGATCGCGTTCCGCGTGCTGTGGGTCGGCGCGCCGCGGTGGCTGTACACCCCGTGCTACATCGCGATGGGCTGGGCCGCGGTGTTCTTCCTGCCGGACTTCATGCGGGCGGGCGGCATCGCGGTGCTCGTGCTGGTGGTCGCGGGTGGCGTGCTGTACAGCGCGGGCGGGGTGATCTACGGGATCAAGCGGCCGAACCCGTCGCCGCGTTGGTTCGGCTTCCACGAGGTCTTCCACTCGTTCACGCTGGCGGCGTTCGCCGTCCACTACGTGGGGATCTCGCTGGTCGCGTACCGCCACGCCTGAGTCGTGCGGTCGGTGCCGGGATGGCGATCCTCGCGTTCGCCGGGGAGGAGACCCTGGGGAAGGAGGAGCAAACGCGGCGCTGTGCGGGAATGGCCTCTGCCAAGCGCGGTGCAGGAGAATGAGGTGCATGGCCTCCTCCCGCACCTCCGCCGCCCCACCCGTCGCCGCCTCCGAAGCGACTGCGATCGCCGAGGCCGGGCTCGGGCTGCGCGAGCGCAAGAAGCTGCGGACCCGCCAGGCGATCCGGCAGGCGGCGTACCGGCTGATCGGGGAGCAGGGGTACGAGCAGACCACCGTCGAGCAGATCGCCGAGACCGCGGAGGTCTCGCCGAGCACCGTCTTCCGGTACTTCGCGACCAAGGAGGACATCATCCTGACCGACGAGTACGACCCGGTGCTGGAGCAGGCCATCCTCAACCGGCCGGCGGACGAGCCGCCGCTCGTCGCGGTGCGGGAGGCGGTCGTCACGTCGCTGCGGCTGCTGTACGACGAGTTCCGGCCGGAGTTCATGCTGCGGTTGCAGCTGGTGCGCGAGGTGCAGGCGCTGCGGGCGCAGATGCACGAGAGCATGGACCAGAACATCGAGCTGCTGTGCGGTGTGCTCTCCGAGCGGACCGGGCGACCGCGGGACGACTTCGAGCTCCGGGTGGTGGTGGGGGCGATCTTCGGGGCGCTGACCCAGGTGCTGTTCGAGTGGGCTGAACGGGAATCGGAGTGGGATCTGGTGGAGACGGTCGACCGGGCGCTGGCGGTGCTGGAGCGCGGTCTCACGCTGTGAGGTGCGGCGGCGCGCTGTGAGGCGGGGTTGTGGTGAGGCGGGGGTGCACGCTGTGCGGCGGGGCCGCGCGTCAGCCGTGCGGGGGCGCGGCCCCGGTCAGCTGGGCGCGTAGCTCTTCGGGCCGCGTCACCGGGGCGGCGCAGACGAAGTGGCGGCAGACGTAGGCGGCGGGGGCGCCGTCGACGAGGGGGCGGTCGGCGAGGAGGGGGACGGCGTCGGGGTCGGCGGGCCGGGCGGGACCGGGCCGGGCGGGGCCGTAGTCGGACGGCGGGCCCGTGGCGATCGCCGCGCCCGGAGCCGGGGAGAGCAGGGCCGTGCGGTGCAGTTCCGTGCGGCGGGGGTCGTCCGGGGCGCCGACGACGGCGACTTCGCGGGGGCCGTCCAGCGCCGCCTCCGCCGCCGCGAGCCCCCAGCCGAGGAAGCGGGGCACCCGGGGGCCCAGCTTGGCCACGATGCCCAGCGCCTGTTCCGCGGCCTCGCGGTGCCGCTCGCTGCCGGTGTACGCGGCGTAGGACAGCAGCGCCGCGGCCGATGCCGTCCAGCCGGACGGCGTCGGGTTGTCCGTCGGGTCCTGGGGGCGCCGGATCAGCCGTTCGGCGTCGTCGGCGGTGTCGTACATCGTGCCGCCCTCGCCCCGGAAGCGGTCCAGCACGGTGTCCAGCAGCAGCCCGGCGAGCTGCAGCCACGTGCCTTCGCCGGTGACGGCGGTGAGCGTGAGGAAGCCCTCGGCCACGTCGGCGTAGTCCTCCAGCACGCCGGCGTTGTCGCCGGCCGCCCCGCCGCGCGAGGTGCGCACCAGCCGCCCCGCCGTGCCGGGGCCACCGGCGCCGTCCGTCATGTGCACCCGTACGAGCAGGTCGCCGGCGGCCACCGCGGCGTCGACGAGGTCCGGCCGGTCGAAGTACGCGCCGATCTCGGCGAGGGCGGCGATCGCCAGCCCGTTCCACGCCGTGACCACCTTGTCGTCGCGGAACGGCCGCGGCCGTTCCGCCCGCGCCGCCGTCAGCCGCTCGCGCACGGAGGCGATCCTCCCCCACAGCGCCCGGGGGGCGCGTGGGCGGTACCCCCAGGCGTCGAACGGCACACCGGTGTCAGGCAGTTGCAGCACGGAGGCGCCCTCCTCGAAGGTCGCCGCCGCCGGCGCCTCGGGCACGCCGTAGTACGCCATGGCCAGCGCCGCGTCCTCGGCGCCCAGCACCTCGCGCAGCTCGTCGGGCGTCCATACGTAGTACGCGCCCTCGGCGTGCCCGCCGCCGTCCGGCCGGTCGCTGTCGGCGTCGAGCGCGGAGGCGAAGCCGCCCTCCTCGGTGCGCAGTTCACGCACGAGGAAGTCCGCGGTCTCCAGCGCCACCCGGCGGGCCTGCTCGCTGCCGGTCGCGCGCCACAGGTGGGCGTAGACGCGGGCGAGCAGGGCGTTGTCGTAGAGCATCTTCTCGAAGTGCGGGACGACCCACTCCGCGTCCACCGAGTAGCGGGCGAAGCCGCCGCCGAGCTGGTCGTAGATGCCGCCGCGGGCCATCGCCTCGCAGGTGGCCTGCACCATCTCCAGTGCGCCCGCCGAGCCGGTGCGGGCGTGGTGGCGCAGCAGGAACTCCAGCACCATCGCCGGCGGGAACTTCGGCGCCCCGCCGAACCCGCCCCGTACCGCGTCGAACTCCTTCGTCAGCTCCAGCAGCGCCGCGTGCACCTCCGCCGCTCCCGGCGGCCCGCCCCCGGGACCGCCCACGGCCCCGCTCAGCGTCCGCCCCGCGAGATCCGCCGCCACCCGCGCCGCGACCTCCGCCACCTCGCCCCGCCGGTCCGCCCAGGCCGCCGCGACCCCCTGCAGCACCTGCCGGAACGCGGGCATGCCGGCCCGGGGCCGCGGCGGGAAGTACGTACCGAAGTAGAACGGCTCCGCGTCGGGCGTGAGGAACACCGTCATCGGCCACCCGCCCTGCCCGGTGGCGGCCTGCACCGCCTCCATGTACACGGCGTCGACGTCCGGCCGCTCCTCGCGGTCGACCTTGATGCTGACGAACCCCGCGTTCAGCTCGGCGGCGGTGGCCTCGTCGGCGAAGGACTCCTGCGCCATCACATGACACCAGTGGCAGGAGGCGTACCCGACCGAGAGCAGCACGGGCACGTCCCGGCGCCGCGCCTCGGCGAAGGCGTCCGGGGACCAGGGCCACCAGTCGACGGGGTTGTCGGCGTGCTGGAGCAGGTACGGCGACTGGGTGCCGGCCAGGCGATTCATATGGGCATCGTCGCACGCCCGCGACGGCTCGGCGCAATCTCGCGGTGACCTCTGAAGCCAGGAGTCGGCGCGGTCGACGCGGGTGCTGAAGATGCTGCTGGTGGTGCCGGAGGGCGGGCGGTCTCGGAGCTGGGGCGGCTGCGTACCCGCGGGTGAAGGCGAGCTGGGGCGCGAGTGTCATCCGGCGTCGTCGTAGCGGTGGCGCGCGCTCTCGATCTCTTCATGGTGGTCCGTGACCCACTGGGCGAGTTCGTGGACGATGGCGCGCAGGCTCTCGCCCAGTGGTGTCAGCTGGTACTCGACGCGCGGGGGCACCTCGGCGTAGACGGTGCGGGAGACGACCCCGTCGCGTTCCAGGTGGCGCAGGGTGAGGGTGAGCATGCGCTGGGATACGCCCGGAACCCGCTGGTGCAGGGCGCCGAACCGCAGGGGACCGCGGCTGAGGATGCCGATGACCAGGACCGACCACTTGTCGCCGATCCGGTCGAGGGTCTCCCGGAACCTTCGGCCGTTGTCCGGCCAGCTCTCGCACGGGTGGGGGGCATCGGCAGGCCAGGCGTCGCCCGGTTGCGGGGCGGCGGCACGGTCAGGGTCGGTGGAGTTCTTTGCGTACATCGATGTGCCTTTTGTGAGGTCCTCGCTACATCCCTATGGTGAGGCTACGCACTAATCGTAACTAAGCGAGGAGTGGCATGCCAGTCCAGCGTCTCAACCACGCCGTGCTCTACGTCCGCGATGTCGAACGCAGCATCGCCTTCTACACCGACCTGCTGAACTTCCGCGTCGACCACCGCCTCCACGGCGACGGCGGCAAGGTGCCCGAGGCCGCGTTCCTGAAGGCCGAGGGGTCGACCAACGACCACGACCTGGCCTTCATGCAGATCGCGGACCCGGCTCCCGCGCAGAGCGCGGGCGCGGGCCTACGTCCCGGGCTCGCGCACCTGGCGTGGGAGGTGGACACCCTGGCCGAGCTGCAGCGGATCCGCGGCAGGCTGCTGCGGGCGGGTGAGCTGACCCACGAGATCGACCACGGCACCACCAAGTCGCTGTACGCCAGCGACCCGGACGGCCTGCAGTTCGAAGTGTGCTGGCTGGTGCCCGCCGACAGGGTCGACGAGGTGACCCGCCAGGCCTTCACGCCGCTCGACCTGGACGCGGCCATCGCACAGTTCGGCGCCGGCCTCCCCGGCGGGACCGGCATCTCCGTTCCGGCCCGCCACTGAACCAGCAAACGCCGTCTTGCCCCGGCGGGCCACCATGCCCGGCCCGCCGGGGCCCCTCTCAAGGGCCTCCCCGACCCACTGGAGGCCGGGCCCCGACCACGGGGAGCAGTACGCTCAGCCGAGCAGCAGCACCCGACCTGACGGACATCCTCGCCGAGGGAGGTACGCCATGACCGCGGAGATGGTCGCACCCGCGTGGATGCACACACAGATCAGCGCCGAGCAGTACGACTCCTGGTCCGAGGAGCAGTGCGCCGCCATCGAGATCGTGGACGGGATGGTCGTCGTGAGCCCGAGCGTGTCCAAGCGGCACAATCGGCTGGCCCGGATCCTGGCCAACGCCCTGGACGCCGTCGCGGGCCCGGACTGGAACGCCGACACCGACTTCGACGTCCGCCTGCAGGACGTTCCGCTCACCAACAGGCGTCCGGACGTCGTCGTCTACCGGGCGGAGACCATCGACCTCACGCCCACTCGTCCGGAGCATGTGCTCCTCGTGGCCGAGGTCGTGTCGCCGGGTTCGGAGACCACCGACCGGATCGTGAAGGTGGACCAGTACGCCACTGCCGGGATCCCCTTCTACTGGCGCATCGAGCAGGCTGCCACCGGCGTTCCGATCGTCTACACCTACGTCCTCGACCCTGCCAGCAGGGCCTATCGGGACGGCGAGGTGTTCACCGGCGTGGTGAAGGCCACCGCCCCGTTCACCGTCGCGGTCGACCTCGGGGCCCTGTGAGGAACGCGGAAGCCGGCCCCTCCCGGGCTCTCGCTCCCCGGCTATGACTGGCGGTAGCCGTCCAGGAAGGTGCCGATGCGGGTGATCGCGTCCGCCAGGCCGTCCTTTTCGAGGAGGGTGACGATGCGGAAGTGGTCGGGCCGCGGCCAGTTGAAGCCGGTGCCCTGGACCAGGAGGATGTTCTCCGCGCGCAGGAGGTCGAGGACGAAGCGGACGTCGTCCTTGATCTTGTGGACCTTGGGGTCGAGGCGCGGGAAGGCGTAGAGGGCGCCTTTGGGTTTGACGCAGGTGATGCCCGGGATCTGGGTGAGCATGTCGTACGCGGTGTCGCGCTGGACCAGCAGCCGGCCGCCCGGGAGGATCAGGTCCTTGATCGACTGCCGGCCGCCGAGGGCGGTGGCGACGATGTGCTGGGCGGGGACGTTCGCGCACAGGCGCATGTTCGCCAGGATCGTCAGGCCCTCCAGGTAGCTGCGCGCGTCATGCTTCGGGCCGCAGACGGCCAGCCAGCCGCTGCGGTAGCCGGCGACGCGGTACGCCTTGGAGAGCCCGTTGAAGGTGAGGACCAGCAGGTCGGGGGCGTAGGTGGCGGTGGGGGAGTGGGTGGCGTCGTCGTAGAGGATCTTGTCGTAGATCTCGTCGGAGCACAGCACCAGGCGGTGCCGGCGGGCGATGTCGGCCAGGCCGCGCATCAGCTCCGCGTCGTAGACGGCGCCGGTGGGGTTGTTCGGGTTGACGACGACCAGGGCGCGGGTGCGGTCCGTGATACGGCGCTCGATGTCGGCCAGGTCCGGCATCCAGTCCGCCTGCTCGTCGCAGCGGTAGTGCACCGGGGTACCGCCGGCCAGCGAGACCGAGGCCGTCCACAGCGGGTAGTCCGGGGCCGGGATCAGGACCTCGTCGCCGTCGTTCAGGAGGGCCTGCATGGACATCTGGATCAGCTCGGAGACGCCGTTGCCGAGGAAGACGTCCTCGACGTCGAGTTCGATCCCCTTGGTCTGGTAGTGCTGCATCACCGCGCGGCGGGCGGGCAGGATGCCCTTGGAGTCGCCGTAGCCGTGGGCGCTGCCGGCCGTGCGGAGCAGGTCCTCCAGGATCTCCGGCGGGCACTCGAAGCCGAACGGGGCCGGGTTGCCGATGTTCAGCTTGAGGATCTGGTGACCCGCCGCCTCGCGCCGCATCGCCTCTTCGAGCACGGGGCCCCGGATGTCGTAGCAGACGTTGGCGAGCTTCGTTGACTGGATCACCTGCATGCGGCCACTGTACGGGCCGCCCCCGCGCCCCGCCTCCGGATAACCGGCAGGTTCCGTGCGAGCCCGGTCACATGGCATATCGGCCTCCGGGGCCCCGCCGCACCTGCCACAATGCCCGGATGGCGGCCCAACCTCCCACCGGCGCACCGACGTTCGCCACCCTCGGCGCCGGCGCCACACTCGCGCTCGTCAACGACGAGCCCGTGGCCGCGCCCGGCGACGACATCCTCGGCACCGGCCGGGCCGCGGCACAGCTCGCCCGGCTGCTGCACGCCTCCCGCGCCTCGACGCCGTTCACGCTCGCCGTCGACGCCGGCTGGGGGATGGGCAAGTCCAGCCTGATGCGGCTGGTCGATGCCAGGCTGCAGGCCGAGCCCGACGTGGAGACCGTCTGGTACAACGCGTGGACCTCCACCGGCGCCGACGCCCTCGAAGGGCTCGTGAAGTCGGTGCTCATGCGCTTCGAGCGGCGCACGCTCAAGCGCACGCTGTCCCGGATCTCCCGGGGACGCGCGGTGGTGCGTGGCGTACGCGCCGTCACCACCGTGCTCGGCGGCGCGCTCGGCGCGGCCGGGCTCGTCGACGAGCTGTGGACGAGCTGGACCGCGGGCGGCCCCGAGGCGCGCAACGCCATGCGCGAGGAGATCGGGCGCATGGCCCGGGAGCGGGCCGCGAGCGGGCCGTCGCGGATGCTGGTGGTCTTCATCGACGATCTCGACCGCTGCCCCGAGGAGACGGTGATGGCCGTCTGCGAGGCGCTGAAGGTCTACCTCGACCTGCCCGGTCTCGTCTTCGTCGTCGGCTGCGACCGCTCCGCGCAGGGCCCCAGCGCGCTGCTGCGCGAGCAGACGCAGGCGGCGTCGGTCTTCATGGAGAAGATCTTCCAGACCAGCTACCGCATTCCCGTCGCGGACAACGACGGCGTCGGCGCGTACGTCGAGTGGTGCGCGCGCACCGCGGGCATCGAGGGCATGCTCGACGACGGGCTGAAGCAGCTGCTGGTGGAGCGGTCGGGGCGGAATCCGCGGCGGATCAAGCGGCTGGTGAACGGCTTCGTGCTGGAGGCCACGCTGAACCCGGTGTGGTCCGGCTTCCCGCCCGAGTCGGTCATCAGGACGCTGCTGCTGCAGTACTTCTATCCGGAGTTCTACCGGATGATGACGGGCACCTCCGGCGCCCCCGGTGAGGACGTGGTGCAGGAGTTCACCATGTACCGCCGGGTGCGCCGCACGCTGCTGTCGCCGGTACCCGCGGTCCCGCATGAGGCGGCGGCGGAGTTCGCCTCGTACGACGAGGTCGGCACCTTCTTCGAGCAGTACGACCTGTACCCGCCGGCGCGGGAGCAGGACGGGGCGCCGGCCCTGGAGCAGCTGGAGCGGCGGCTGCCCATCGGCTTCCCGGAGCACGCGGACGACCCGGGGTTCACGTCGCTGCTGGGGGAGCTGCTGAAGCTGCAGGACGCGGAGCGGCTGCTGGTGCTGCTGCGCGAGGGCGCGCCGGCGGAGGCGGAGGCGCCGAGCTACGCGCAGCCACCGGTGACGACCCCGTCCGTGGTGCAGGGGGGGACCGTGTCGGGGCCTGTGGTGGCGGGCTGGGGCGGCGGCGCGCCGTACGGGAGCCAGGCCCAGTACGGAAGCACGCCGCCGTACCCGGCGCCCGCCCTGCCGTCGCAGGCCCAGCAGCCGTATCCCCCGCCGTCGCAGGGTCCGGCCCAGCCGGCCTACGCCAGCCCGGCCCCCCCGATGGGCGACGTTGACGGCGTCTGGCAGACGCAATCCGTGCCCGCGCTGCATGGCCTGCGGATCCTGTGGGTCGACGACCATCCGGAGAACAACACGTCCTTCGCCCGCCGGCTGCGCAGCGAGGGCGCCGTGATCACCGAGGTGCGCAGCCGCGCCGAGGCCGAGCGGGAGATGGTCCCCGGCCGGTTCGACCTGCTGGTCTCCGACATCGCCCGCGGCACCGACCAGTCCGCCGGTCTGGACGACCTGCGGCACTGGCGTTCTGCCGGGATCTACCGGGGCCCCGCCGTGTTCTTCTCCAGCCGTATCACCCCCGAGCGCAGGGACGCCGCGGCCGAACTGAACACCCAGATCCTCAACGGCAGCGACGCGCTGCTGCGCTACGTCACCCGGATAGGCGCCTCCCTCAGCGCCGCCCGCGCCCCCGCACCGTCCGCCCCGGCACCGCCCCCGTCCGACGCCCCTCCCGCATGACGTACTCCCCGCCCACCAGCACATACGGCACCCCCACCGGCCCCCGCCGCGGCTCCTCGTACGTCGCCCCCGCCGCCACCGTCGCCGGGTCGAACAGCACCAGGTCCGCCACGTAGCCCTCCCGCACCAGCCCCCGGTCCGCCAGCCGCAGCCGGGCCGCCGGGCGGGCGGTGAGGTGGCGGACGCACTCCTCCAGGGTCAGCACGCCCAGCTCGCGCACGTAGTGCCCGAGGTAGTGCGGGAAGGTGCCGTACGCCCGCGGGTGCGGCTTCGCGCCGTGCAGGATGCCGTCGCTGCCGCCCGTGTGCGCGGGGTGGGCCATGATCGCCCGGACGTTCTCCTCGTGCCCGACGTGCTGCAGGATCGTCGTCGCCAGCCGGTCCTCAAGCAGCAGCCGCCGGGCCGCGGCGAAGTCCGGCAGCCGCCGCCCGACCCAGTGCGCGAGCGCCGGGTCGCCGACGCCCGAGACCTCGATCGTCGACCAGTCCATCGGCACCCCGTGCGACCCGTCGGACCCCTCGACGTCCAGCGCGTGCCGTATCCGCGCCGCCGTGTCCCCGTCCCGCAGCCGCGCGAGCGTCGCGTCCGGGCCGCCGACCGCCGCCCAGCTCGGCAGCAGCGCGGCCAGCGTGGTGCAGCCTGCCAGGTAGGGGTACGTGTCCAGCGAGACGTCGACGCCGTCGGCGAGGGCGCGGTCCAGCAGGGCGGTCAGCTCGGCGGCGCGGCCGGCGTTGACGTCGAAGTTCAGGGTGGCGTGCGCGAGGTGCAGCGCGCAGCCGGCGTCCCGGGCAAGGCCGAGCATCTCGGCGTACGCGCCGAGGGCGCCGGCGCCGTACGAGCGGTGGTGCGGGCAGTAGTAGCCGCCGTACGCCGCGACGACCCGGCACAGCTCCGTCAGCTCGGCGGTCGGCGCGTACATGCCGGGGGTGTACGTCAGCCCCGACGACATCCCGACCGCACCCTGCTCCAGACCCTCGGCGACGAGCCGCTTCATGTGCGCCAGCTCGGCGTGCGTCGCCGGCCGGTCCTCCCAGCCCAGCGCCAGTGCCCGCACGGTGCCCTGCGGGACGAGGTACGCGGCGTTGACGGCCAGCCCGGCGCCGTCCGGGCCGCGGTCGAGGCGGTCGAGGTACTCGCCGACCGTGCGCCAGTCGAACGCCATCCCGTCGCTGGAGGAGTCGCCGGGCCCGCCGCCGTTCCAGCCGGCGATCTGGCGGCGCAGCGCGCCGAGGGTGCGGTCGTCCACGGGCGCGTACGACAGCCCGTCCTGGCCGATGACCTCCAGCGTCACGCCCTGCGCGGCCTTGGCGGTGTGTTCGGGGTCGCGCAGCAGGGCGAGGTCGGAGTGGGCGTGCATGTCGACGAAGCCGGGGGCGAGGACGAGGCCGTCGGCGTCGAGTACGTCCCGGCCGCTCAGCTTCGGGCCGATCGCCGCGATCCGGCCGCCGGCCAGCCCGACGTCGGCGCGGTGGCCGGGCGCCCCCGAGCCGTCGACGACGAAGGCGCCGCGGATCACCAGGTCCATGTGTGCCGCTCTCGAACGCCGCTCAGAAGAAGGTCCGTACGTACTCCGTGACCGTGCCGTCCGCCTCGACCAGCGGGATCAGCTGCCACTTGTCGAAGATCGTGCACGGGTGCGACAGGGCCAGCGCCACCCAGTCGCCGACGTCCAGCGCAGCCCCCTCCGGGGTGTCAGCCACGTCCAGCCAGGCGTGCTGGTCCGAGAGCTTGCGCACCGTGATCCCCGTGGCCGCCCGCTCCGCGCCGGTCCCACCCTCCCCGCGTACCGCCACCGGCACCGGCAGGTCCAGGTCGTACGCGGCGTCCCGCTTGCCGGCGTTGACGAACGCCTGCCCCGGCTCCGGCCGCGAGACCACCTGCGTCCACAGCCGGAACGCCGGCGTCAGCGACCCCTCCCCGGGCACCCGGTTGAACGGCGTCATCCGGCTGTAGTGCCCGTCGTCGTGGCTGATGTACGCCCCCGAGCGCAGCAGCTTCAGCACCGGCCGCGACAGCTCCGGCGCCGCCGCGAAGCCGTCGGCGACGGCGTCGAACCACGCGCTGCCCCCGGCGCTGACCACGATCTCGCCGACGTCCGCGAAGAGCCCCGCGGCGTCCAGCTCCGCGGCCAGCCCCAGCAGCCGCCGCATCCAGCCCCGCACCACCTCGCCGTCCGCGCCCGGCGCCTCCGCCTCGTACCCGGCGACCCCGACCAGCCGCAGCGTCTCCGCCCGCGCCGCCGCCTCGGCGACCGCGCGGCAGTCCGCCTCCGTACGGGCACCGGTGCGGGCGTCCGGGCCGGCGCCCAGCTCGACGGTGACCTCCACCGGACGGGTGGCCCCGGCCGCCCGCAGCGCCGCGTCCATCAGCTCGACGCCGCGTACGGAGTCGACGTAGCAGACGAGCCGGAAGTCCGGATCGGCGGCCAGCTCGGCGGCGACCCACCGCAGCGCGGCGGCGTCGACCAGCTCGTTGGCGAGGAAGATCCGCCGGACGCCGTACGCCCGCGCCACCCGCGCCTGGTGGGGGACCGCGACCGTGATGCCCCAGGCGCCCTGGTCGAGCTGGCGGGCGAAGAGCTGGGGGGCCATCGTCGTCTTGCCGTGCGGCGCGAAGGCGAGGCCGTGCGCGGCGGCGAAGCGGGCGAGCGCGCCGAGGTTGTGCGCCAGCGCGGGGGCGGAGAGCGCGAGCACCGGGGTGGTGAAGCCGCCGGTGAACAGCGACCGGCGCTCGGCGGCCAGCTCGCCGACGGTCGAGCCGGCGGCGTCGGGCGGCAGGCCCTTGAAGCGGTGGTCGATACGTGCTTCCGCCAGCTCGGCCAGCTCGGCGAGCGCTGCCATGAAGCCCTCCAGCAGGTTGGTTGCGCAACATGCAACGTGCATTGCGTATATCGACACCGCTGTCTAACATCCGGGCGAACGGCTGGTCAACGGTGGCCCGGCGGGCCGGGACGGCACGACGCACGCGGGCACGACGGCAGGGCGGGAGGTCGCGATGAGCCAGTCGGTCGGCCGCGCGCTCGCCATCCTGCCGATGCTCGCCGACGGCCCCGCCGGACTGGAGCAGGTCGCCACGCGGCTCGGCGTGCACAAGACCACCGCCATGCGGCTGCTGCGCACCCTCCACGAACACGGCCTGGTCTACCGCCAGGACGACCAGCGCTACCGCCTCGGCGCCCGCCTCTTCGCCCTCGCCCAGGCGGCGGCCGAGAGCCTGGACGTACGCGAGATCGCCCACCCGCACCTGGTCCGGCTCGGCGAGGAGACCGGGCACACCGTGCACCTCGCCGTCTACGAGGACCGCGAGGTGATGTACATCGACAAGGTCGACAGCCGCTACCCGGTGCGCATGTACTCGCGTATCGGCCGGCCCGTCGCGATCACCGTCGCGGCCGTGGCCAAGCTGCTGCTGGCCGACCTGCCGGAGCCGGAGCGGCGCGCCGTCGCCGAGCGGCTCGACTACCCCATGTACACCCCCCGTTCGACGCCAGACGCCCAGGCCCTGCTCGACGAGCTGGCCACGGTGCGCGAGCAGGGGTGGGCCGCCGACTTCGGCGGCCACGAGGAGTCCATCAACTGCATCGGCGCGCCCATCCGCGGGGCCGACGGCCGGACCGTGGCCGCCTGCTCCCTGTCGGCGCCGAACGTGGTCGTCACCGCGGACGAGCTGATGGCCCTCCTCCCGCAGCTGCGCCGCACGGCGGCAGCGATAAGCGACGACTATTCCGGAAGAGTGCGCGTATGAGCGACAAGGCCCAGAAGACCGCCGTCACCCCCGCCAACCACGTCCCGCCGCCGGCCCGCTTCTCCGCGGGCGTGCGCAAGGGCAACATCCTCCAGGTCGCCGGGCAGGTGGGCTTCCTGCCGGCCGAGGAGGGCAGGAAGCCGACCCCCGCGGGCCCGTCGCTGCGTGCGCAGACCGAGCAGACGCTGTCCAACGTCAAGGCGGTGCTGGAGGAGGGCGGCGCGTCGTGGGAGGACGCGGTGATGATCCGCGTGTACCTCACCGACACCGCGCACTTCGCCGAGTTCAACCAGATCTACGACGCCTACTTCGCGGAGCTGGAGCAGCCGCCGGCGGCGCGTACGACCGTGTACGTCGGGCTGCCCGCGGGGCTGCTCGTGGAGATCGACTGCCTGGCGGTACTCGGCTGATCCGCAACCCCCGCACCCCCCGGCAACACCCGCAGCCCCGCTTCCCCCGCAACCCCGGCCCTCAGCGCCCCGCGCCGACGGCCGGCCCGCGGAACGTCCGCCGGTAGGCGTTCGGCGTGGTGTCCAGCCGGCGCAGGAAGTGGTGGCGCAGAGTCGCCGCGTTGCCGAAGCCCGCGCGCGCGGCGATGGCGTCGACCGTGGCGTCGGTCTCCTCCAGCAGCTGCTGGGCCAGCAGCAGCCGCTGGCCCAGCAGCCACTGGTACGGCGTCGTCCCGGTCTCCTGCTGGAAGCGGCGGGCGAACGTACGCGGCGCCAGGTGCGCCCGCGCCGCGAGCTGCTCCACCGTCGCGTCCTCGTCCAGGTGCTCCTGCAACCAGGTCAGCACCCGGGCGATGGCGTCGTCGTCGCACGTGCCGCGCACCGGGCGGTCGATGTACTGCGCCTGGCCGCCGTCCCGGTGCGGCGGTACGACCATGCGGCGGGCGATGGCGTTGGCCACCTTGCTGCCCTGCTCCTCGCGGACGATGGCGAGGCAGGCGTCGATGCCGGAGGCGGTGCCCGCGGAGGTGATCACCGGGCCGTCGGCGACGTAGAGCACGTCCGGCTCGACCAGCGCCCGCGGGTACTCGCGCTGGAGACGGTCGGCGAACATCCAGTGCGACGTGCAGCGGCGGCCGTCCAGCAGTCCGGCCTGGGCGAGCAGGAACCCGCCCGTGCAGACGCTCAGCACCTTCGTGCCGCGCGCCACCGCCTCGCGCAGCGTGTGCAGCAGCTCGGGCGGGAAGTCGCGGTACGCGAACCCCTGCCCGGCCGGGATGGCGATCAGGTCGGCGTCGGCGAAGCGCTCCAGGCCGTACGGGACGTCGACGGGCAGGCCGGGGTGGATGGTGATGCGGCCGGGGCGCACGGCGGCGTAGGAGAAGTCGTAGACCGGCAGGCCCTCTTCGCTGCGGTCCATGCCGAAGACCTCGCAGATGACGCCCAGCTCGAAGGCGTTGACCTCGTCGGTGAGCAGACAGACGACTTTGGAGAGCATGCGGTCAGTATGACGCACGACTGGCAGTAATTCGAAGACCTATGGCAGGGCTGCCACTGTTTGTCTGTGCAAGGATCCGGGATCGTAGACGACATGAACGCGATCCTCGACTACACCGTCGGAACCCTGGTCCTGCTCTTCATGGCCGCGATCCTGGTCGGCCCGGCCCTGTACTTCGACCGGCGCGAACGCATCCTCGACCGCAAGCTCAAGGCCGCCGAGCGCGGCGAGACCCCGGCACCCGCCCGGGACGTACCCGTCCGGGAGGCGCTCGACGGCTACGGCCGCGCCGCCTGAACCGGCCCGCACCTCGGTACGGCGCGCCCCCGCCCCGCGGAGGCGCGCCGTACGGCGTCAGCCGGTGCGCCACCCGGCGCCACCCGGCGTCAGCCGGTGCAGTACTCGGCCTCCTTGCCGATCGACCGGTACATGCAGTCGGCGTTCTCCAGCAGCTGCAGCACCGCGTCCCGGTTGCGGCTGGTCTCCCGCTCGATGACCTCGTCGGGCGGGTAGAACCCGCCGCCCCCCGCCGAGCCCGGATACATCTCGAACGTGTAGCTGAAGACCTTCTGTTCGCCCCAGAGGTAGTCGTTGATCGTCCCGTCCGTGATGTACAGGTCGCTCGACTGCTGCGGCGTGTAGCCGTTGCTCTCGGCCATCTTCTCCCCGACCGCGGCGAACGCGTCGTGGTCGTCCTGCGTCAGCCCGGGTCCGGTGTCGTCGTACGTGTACCCGTACGGCCACAGCACCAGCTCGCTGTACGTGTGGAAGTCGATCCCCGCGGTGATCTGCTGCTCGCCGCCGACGACCCGGCTGCGCGCGAAGTCGGCGACGACCTTGACCTCCGTGCCCGACTCGGCGGCGCTGCCGCGGTAGGTGTCGGAGGACGGGCTGGACGAGGAGCCGCCGCAGCAGCCCCACTCGTAGTCCCAGTTGCGGTTCAGGTCCGTGCCGACCGCGCTGGAGCCGGAGTTGGGCTGGCGGTTCTTGCGCCAGCTCTGGTACGAGCCGGAGGCGATGTCGTACTCGCCGCCGTCCGGGTTGAGGTCCGGCACGATCCAGATCTCCCGGCCGTCGACGGCGTCGGTGATCCGCTGGTCGGTGCCGTAGTCGTCCGCGAACGCGCCCAGCAGGTACAGCGCCATCTCGACGGTGAGGTGCTCGCGGGCGTGCTGGTGGTGGGTGAAGAGCACCTCGGGCTCGTCCTCGTCGGTGCTCACGTTGTCGCTGACCTTGATGGCGACGATGTCGCGGCCCTCGTGCGAGGTGCCGATGACCTGCTTGCTGATCAGCTCCGGGCGCTGCGCGATCCGCTCGTCGATCTCGGCGGTCATCTCCGCGTAGTTGTGGTAGCCGGAGTCGGCGGGCGGGAAGTCGAGCGTCGTGGGGGGCTCGTCCCCGAGGCGGACGGGCGGGGCGGGGAGCTGCTTCAGCCGGTAGCCGAGCGCGCGGAGCTGCCGGGCCTGGGCGCCGTCGGCGGAGACGACCACGGAGTGGTCGCGTACCTCGTCGACGGACACGCCGGTGGCGGCGAGGCGGGTACGGGCCTCGCGGCCGGACTGGCCCGGGATCTCGTACTGCCGGATCTGCTCGCTCTGTTGCGTCTGAGCTGTGCTCGTCCCGGCCGTCTCGGCGGCGGGTTCCGCGCCCGCGGCACTGAGCGTGCCGGCGGCGGCGAGGGAGAGCACCGCGGTCAGGGTCACCGACCGTATGCGTAGTCGCATGCCTGCTCCTGGATGTGGGGGCGTGGGGTGGTGCTGTGGTGCGGGGTGGTGCCGTGGTGCGCGTCAATGGTTCTGACTCTGGCATGGTCGGGTCAAGAGGCGCCCGAGTGTTCGCCGCCGACGCCCTCTTGTGCGGCCGTCCGCGGATCCCCTTCAATTCGGGGGATCACAGGGGGGACGAGCTGCGAAGGAGCCGCTCATGGCTGACCGCACCGAGCCTGCGTCCGCACCGCCCGAGATGAGAAAGGCGAAGTGGCGGTACATCGGCCCGGGGATCGTCGTCGCCGCCACCGGCGTCGGCGCCGGCGACCTGGTGGCCACGCTGCTCGCCGGCAGCAAGTTCGGCTACACCCTGCTCTGGGCCGCCGTCATAGGCTGCGTCGTCAAGGTGGCCCTCGCCGAGGCCGTCGGCCGCTGGCATCTGGCCACCGGCCGCACGCTGTTCGAGGGCTGGCGCACCCTCGGCACCTGGACCTCCGTCTACTTCGCGGTCTACGTCGTCGTCTGGGGCTTCGTCTACGGCGCCACCGCCATGTCGTCCTCCGCGCTGCCGCTGGTCGCGCTCTTCCCGGACGGCCCGGACCTGAAGACCTGGGGCATCCTCACCGGCCTCACCGGCCTGGTCTTCGTCTGGTTCAACCGCTACGCGGTCTTCGAGAAGGTCATGACGGTCCTCGTCGGCGTCATGTTCGTGGTCGTCGTCTACGTCGCGATCCGCGTCGGCCCGAACGCCGGGGACGCCTTCGCGGGGCTGTGGCCCACGCTGCCCGACGACTCGCTGCTGTACACCCTCGGCCTCGTCGGCGGCGTCGGCGGCACGATCACCATGGCCGCGTACGGCTACTGGGTCAACGCCAAGGGCTGGACCGACGTCGGCTGGCTGAAGGTGATGCGGCTGGACAACCGCGTCGCGTACATCACCACCGGCATCTTCGTCGTCGCGATGCTGCTCGTCGGCGCCGAGCTGCTGCACGCCACGAACATCGCGCTGGAGTCGGGCGACCAGGGGCTGGTCGACCTCGGCGACATCCTGGAGAAGCGCTACGGCGCGGCCACCGCGAACCTCTTCCTCATCGGCTTCTTCGCCACCTCGTACACCTCGCTCATCGGCGTCTGGCACGGCGTCAGCCTGCTCTTCGCGGACTTCGTCGAGAACGTGCGCGGCGGGCGCGGGGCCGGCGACGGCAGCGCGCGGGAGGTCGCCGCGGGCAGCCGCGAGCGGTCGCTGCCGTTCCGGGCGTACCTGCTGTGGCTGACGTTCCCGCCGATGACGCTGCTGTGGCTCGACCAGCCGTTCGCCATCGTCATCACGTACGGCGTGCTGGGCGCGTTCTTCATGCCGTTCCTGGCGCTGACGCTGGTGTGGCTGCTCAACACCGACCGCACCCCGCGGCAGTGGCGCAACGGCCCGCTCAGCAACGGACTGCTGACCGTCTCCGGGGTGCTGTTCATCGTGCTGTGCGTGCAGCAGATCAGGGACCTGCCCTGGTAGCCCTGGTAACCGCGCGAGCGGCCCGCGCCGGCCGGGGCCGTCGGCGCCGGGCGCGGCGCCGACGGCGGACGGCGGACGGCGAGGTGTGGCCGCCGCCCGCGCCGCGAACGGCCCGCCCCGGCCCGCCGGCCGGGCGGCCCAATCCACTTTGCACAAAAGGTGTTTCCGCAGTCCACGTCGCGGTTATGGTGCTCAGAGCGTGTCTGAGACCGGTGGGGGGACGCCCGACGTGCCAACAGCCATCGCAGTCACCGGCCCCGACCTCGTGCTCCCCGCCCCCGGCCGGCACGGGCCGCTCGGCCGGCAGGGCCCGCCCGGCCTCCCCGGCCCCACGGTGATGGCGCTGCGCCACCCGCGGGAGCAGCCCCTGGAGGAGGCGCTGGCCGAGGTGTCGGCCGTGCTGGAACAGCACGGCTTCCTCGTCGTGCTCCACCCCGCCGCCGCCCCGGCCGCCGTGGTCCGCCGGCTGCACACCGTACGGTCCGTGCTGGAGAGCGACCGGATGGCGCTGGTCCCGCTGCCTTTACCGCCGCTCGCCGTCGCCGTCGTCGCCCGCCAGCTGCTCCAGCTCTCCACCGCCGACCTCGGCGCCGGCGTGCTCGCCACCGCCGCCCGGCTGCTCACGCACTACGTCCACGCCGGCGCCGTGCTCGGCAGCGTCGCCAAGCTGGACCGGGTGCCGGTGACCCTCGGCGCGCACGCCCATGGGGGTACCCCCAAGCCCCCAGGGCTTAGGGGGAGGGTGCCCGGCGCGCAGTTCGCCGTCCTCGCCGCGCCGCGGCCCCGGCTCGTACGGATCGGCCGCGACCCCGTGCCGCCGGGCCCGGACTTCGCCACCGGGCTCGTGCACGCCTCCGGGCGGCTCGACGCGGCCTGGGTCACCGGCGAACTGGCCGCCGGCTGGCGGGTGCAGGGGCTGGAGTTGGCGCCGCTGCCGGCGGCGTCCGCGCCGTGGTGGGCGACGGAGAAGGTGTGCGAGTTCGCCGCCGGGATCACCGACCCGCTGGTGCTGAGCCGGCTGGTGGCGTCGGTGCAGCGGGCGCGCTGCTCGTGGTGCGGGCTGGAGATCATCGGCGACCGGTGCCTGCTGTGCGCGACCCCGGTGCCGCCGGGACCGGCCGCCCCGTCGCCGGCGCCGCCCCGGGCCGTACCCGCGCAGGCGGGGCCTACGCAGCCCGTGCAGGCAGGGCCCGTACAGGCAGGCCCCGTGCAGCCCGGGTCCGCACAGCCCTTGCCTGCGCAGTCCCTACCGCAGCCGGCGTACCAGCCCGCCGCCGGCGCGGCGATACCGTCACCCCCCGAGAACAACCGTTGAGGTCCCGTCGATGAACTCACGCCAGCGCCGCGGCATCATCCTCGTCCTGCTGTCGGTCCTCGTCGCACTCGGCGCGTTCGCCGGCGTGCTGGCGTTCGTCAGCGACGTGGAGTCCAAGGTCGGCGACGAGGCCACCGCCTACCGGCTCACCACCGACGTCGAGGCGTACGAGCCGCTGGAGCCGGACCAGTACGAGAAGACGAGCATGCCGAAGCGCTGGCTGCCCGACACCGCGGTCACCGACCCGGACGAGCTGGCCGGCAAGGTCGCGCTCACGCCGCTGAAGCAGGGCTCGCTGCTGCAGAGCGACATGGTCAGCGGCCGGCCCGACCTGGAGCCCGGACAGCAGGAGATCGCCATCATGATCGACGCCTCCACCGGCGTCGCCGGCAAGATCACGCCGGGCGCGCGGGTCAACATCTTCGCCACCTTCGACGCCCAGGGCGACGGCGACCGGCCCGTCTCCCAGGTGATCGTCGCGGGCGCCCGCGTCATCGACGTCGGCGAGCTGACCCCGATCGAGCGCACCGGCGACGACGACCCCCGCGCCGACGAGGGCGAGGCCGTGCCGATCACCTTCGCCCTCGGCACCTCCGACGCGCAGCGCGTGGCGTACGCGGAGTCCTTCGCCACCCACGTGCGTCTCGCCCTCGTCGCCCCGGGCGAGGAGGATACGGACATCGCCCCCGAGGACCGCACGTACACCCTCGACGAGGACCGGTGAGGGGTCGCACATGACCATCCGCAGCCAGCGAAGGGCCACCGCCCGGCGGGCGTACGGGACGGCCGCGCCGGTCCTGCCCGCGCGCCCGTACGCGGCGGAGGGGGGCCGGCGCCCATGACCGTACGCATCCAGGCCGCCATCGCCGACCCCGACGCGGCGCGCGCCACCGTCTCGCTGCTCCACCAGCTGCCCGACGCCGAGGCCGCCGCGGCGATCGGCGACTCCGTCGCGCTGCTCGACCACCTCGCGACCCTCGCCGGCGCCGGCGTGGCCGAACTGCCCGAGGTGCTCCTCGTCCACGAGCGGATCGGGCCGGTGCCCGCGCTGGAGCTGATCCGCGACGTCGCGCTGCGCTTCCCCGCCGTCGGCACCGTCCTCGTCACCGCCGACACCTCGCCCGCCGGCTACTCCGCCGCCATGGACGCCGGCGCCCGCGGCGTCGTCGGACTGCCGCTGGCGTACGAGGAACTGGCCGCCCGGGTGCAGGCCGCCGCGCAGTGGAGCAGCGGCGTACGGCGGCACCTCGGCGCCGCGACGGGGCCGGAGGCGTTCGGCGGGCCGGGCGGCACGCTGGTCACCGTCAGCGGCGCGAAGGGCGGCGTCGGCACGACCGTAGCGGCGGTGCAGCTCGCGCTCGCCGCGCGGGCCGCCGGGCGGCACGTCGCGCTGGCCGACCTGGACCTGCAGTCCGGGGACGTCGCGTCGTACCTCGACGTGCAGTTCCGCCGCTCGGTCGCCGACCTGGCCGGCATCAAGGACATCTCGCCGCGCGTCCTGCAGGACGCCGTCTTCACCCACCACACCGGCCTCGGCCTGCTCCTCGCCCCCTCGGAGGGCGAGCGCGGCGAGGACGTCGACGACCGGGCGGCGCGGCAGACGCTGAGCGCGCTGCGGTCGCGGTACGAGGTGGTGGTCCTCGACTGCGGCAGCCAGGTGACCACGCCGAACGCCGCCGCCGTCGAACTCGCCGACGTCGCGCTGCTCGTGACGACGCCCGACGTCATCTCCGTACGCGGCGCGAAGCGCATGCTGCGGCTGTGGGACCGGCTACAGATCCGCAAGCCGGAGGACACCGTCGTGCTGGTCAACCGGCTCACCCGGAACACCGAGATCCAGCCGTCGATCATCGCGCGGGCCACCGGGACGACGGTGGCGCGGACGGCGGTGCCGGCGGCGTTCAAGGAGCTGCAGCCGCTGGTGGACGCGGGGCGGCTGCAGGATCTGGAGCAGAAGTCGACGGTGCGGCAGGCGCTGTGGGCGGTGGCGGGGGAGCTGGGGCTGACGGTGGTGCCGGACCAGGCGGGTCCGGGGGCGGGTGCGGGTGCGCCCGGCGGTCCGGGTGGTCCGGGGGCGTACGGGGGCGGAGGGCAGCGGGCGCTGGGCGCGGGCGCCGGTCCGGGCGCCGTGGCCGCCGGCGGCCGGGGCGGGAGCCCGGCGCCGCAGGTCGCGCCGCCCGGTGACAGGCCGGCGCTGCCGCCGGGCGCCCCGGGGGCGCCGGGTCCGGCGGGTCCGGCAGGTCAGGCGCCCGGTCCCGCGCCCGGTCCGGCGCCCGGTCCGGGCGCGGTGCCGGGTACCGCGCCGCCCGCCCGCCGCGGGCGGCGCTGGGGGGACCGGGGGCAGGTGTCGGTGGAGTTCGCCGGGATGCTGCCGCTGATCGCGCTGGTCCTCGTCGTCGTCTGGCAGTTCGTCCTCGTCGGCTACACCTACTCGCTGGCCGGCAACGCCGCCGACATGGCCGCCCGCGCCGCCGCCGTCGGCGATGACCCCGTCGCCGCGGCGGAGGAGGACCTGCCGGACGCCTGGGACGCCTCGGTGTCGGTCGGCTCGTCGAACGGCGTCACCACCGCCACCGTCGACCTGAAGGTGCCGGTCCTCTTCCCGGGCGGCCTGGACTTCCCGTTCACGGTCAGCGGCACCGCCGGCGCGACGGACGAGGGAGGCTGAGGGTGCGTAGCGGATCGCGTACGAAGGCGCTCCGCGCCGGGCCGGGCGCACCGGGGGCGGGCGAGCCGCCGGTCCGGCCCGGTGCGCAGGCCGAGCGCCGCGCGCAGGCCTCGCCGCTCTCGCCACCCCGGCGAGGGGACCGCGGTTCCGTGGCCATCGAGTACATCGGCTTCCTGCCCGTGCTGATCTTCATCGCGCTCGCCGCCGTGCAGCTGGGCGTCGCCGCGTACGCCGCCTCCCAGGCCGGCACCGCCGCGCGCGCCGCGGCGCGCATGGAGTCCCTGGACGACCCGCCGTCGTCCGCGTCGGCCGCCGGGGAGGCGTCGATCAGCGACTGGCTGGAGGCCGGCTTCGAGGTCTCCTCCGGCGACGGCGAGGTGACCGTGACCGCCAGCGTCGAGATCCCGTCCATCATCCCGGGCGTCGACGACTTCGGCTCGGTGGAGCGCAGCTCGACCATGCCGCGGGGGGAGGACTGACGATGAGCCTCCGGGCCCGTATCACCACCCCCGACCACACCACAGACGGCCACGGCGAGACCCTCGTCCCCACCTACCGCGCCAAGCTGCTGGAGGAGATCGACCTCGCCGAGATGTCGGCGCTGTCGCCCGCCGAGCGCCGCGCCCGGCTGGAGCGGGTGCTCGGCCACATCCTCAGCCGCGAGGGCCCGGTGCTCTCCACCGCCGAGCGCGCGCAGCTCATCCGCCGCGTCGTGGACGAGGCGCTGGGGCTGGGCATCCTGGAGCCGCTGCTGGAGGACCCGAGCGTCACCGAGATCATGGTCAACGGCCCCGACCGGATCTACGTCGAGCGCGCCGGCCGGGTCGAGCAACTGCCGCTGCGCTTCGCTTCCGACGAGCAGCTGATGCAGACCATCGAACGCATCGTCTCCACCGTCAACCGCCGCGTGGACGAGTCGACGCCGATGGTCGACGCCCGGCTGCCGACCGGCGAGCGGGTCAACGTCATCATCCCGCCGCTGTCCCTGACCGGCCCGACGCTGACGATCCGCCGCTTCCCGCGCTCGTACACCCTCGCCGAACTCATCGGCCTCGGCACCCTCGACGAGCACATGCTGCTGCTGCTCTCCGGGCTGGTCCGGGCGAAGTTCAACGTCATCGTCTCCGGCGCGACGGGCGCCGGGAAGACGACCCTGCTGAACTCGCTGTCCGGGCTCATCCCCGAGCACGAGCGGATCATCACCGTCGAGGACGCCGCCGAGCTGCAGCTGCAGCAGTCGCACGTCATCCGGCTGGAGTCGCGCCCGCCGAACGTGGAGGGCAAGGGCCGGATCACCATCCGCGACCTCGTGCGCAACTCGCTGCGCATGCGCCCCGACCGCATCATCGTCGGCGAGGTGCGCGGCGGCGAGACGCTGGACATGCTGCAGGCCATGTCCACCGGCCACGACGGGTCGCTGGCGACCGTGCACGCCAACTCCGCCGAGGACGCGCTGATGCGGCTGCAGACGCTGGCGTCGATGTCGGACGTCGAGGTGCCGTTCGAGGCGCTGCGCGACCAGATCAACTCCGCCGTCGACGTGATCGTGCAGCTCGCGCGGCACACCGACGGCACCCGCAAGATCGACGAGATCGTGATGCTGTCGTCCCGCGGCCGGGAGGTCTACCAGCTGGTGTCCGTCTGCCGCTTCCGCGCCCTGCCGATCAGCTCGGACCGTATCGTGCGCGGCCAGTTCGAGTTCTCGCCGCTGCCGCGGCGCACCGGCGACCGCCTCTTCTACGCCGGCGAGCCGGTGCCGCCGGCGTTCGGGGTCGCGCCGTCGGAGCGGCATCTGCAGACGCGGGAGGCGAGGTGACGTACGTGCCCTGCATGCCGCACGGGAAGCACGTGACGCACGCGTACGGGAGCCCGGCGCGCCCGCAGACCCGAGAGGCCGGGTGAACCGGTGGACCGCCAGCAGCTGTTCACGCTCGTCGTCGGCCTGTCGCTGCTCGCCGGCGCGCTCGCCGTGTGCGGCGTCGCCGTCTACGCCTCCGGGCGCGCCCGCCGCGCCGAGCTGCTCGACCGGCTCTCCGACGCCGGCGACCGGCGCCCCCGGCGCCGCTTCGCGGAGGTCGACCGGCGGGTGCGGCCGACGCGGATCGGCCGCCACCTGGAGCGGCGCATCGCGACCACCGGGCTGGACGTCACCCCGGGCGAGTTCACGGTGTACGTGCTCTCCGGCGTCGCCGTGCTCTGGCTGCTCGCCGATGCCCTCTTCGCCGCGTTCTTCGGGCCGATCGCCGGGCTCATCGGGGTGTGGTGCGCGCACGCCTTCCTCAACTGGCAGCGGCAGAAACGCATCGAGGCGTTCATCAACCAGCTGCCCGACCTCTCCCGCATCCTCGCCAACGCCACCCAGGCCGGCCTCGCCCTGCGCACCGCGCTCGGCATCGCCGCCGAGGAGCTGGAGGCGCCGGCCGGCGAGGAGCTGACCAAGGTCACCGACCAGCTCGCCGTCGGCGTACCACTCGACGACGCCCTCGGCGACCTCGCCGCCCGGCTGCCGTCGCGTGAGCTGTCCGTGCTCGTCTCCACGCTGGTGCTCTCCAACCGGGCCGGCGGCCAGGTCGTCGCCTCCCTGCGGAACCTCACCGGCACCCTCAACGACCGCAAGGAGACCCGCCGCGAGGTGCGTACCCAGCTCTCGCAGGTCACCCTCACCGCGTACACCGTGCCCGTCATGGGCATCGGCACCCTGCTGCTGACCGACCGGGTGATGCCCGGCTCCATCGAGCGCATGGGCTCCTCGCCGCTCGGCCAGGGCGCGGTGCTCACGGCCGTCGGGCTGTACGCGCTGGCCATCCTGCTCATCCGCCGGCTCGCGAAGATCGACGTCTGAGAGGGCCGGACGCACATGGACCACGGAACCCAGGGGCTCCTCCTCGCCGCCGCCGTCGGCCTCGCCGTCTTCGGCGTCCTCAGCGGCATCCGCGTCTACCGCGCCGAGGTCAAGCTCCCCACCGATCTGCAGGTCGCCCTGGAGGTCGGCGCCACCCGCACCGGCCCCGTCGGCTCGGTCATCGACCGCCTCGGGATGCGGTTCGCGCCACTGGTGCTGAAGCTGATGGGCCGGCGGGCGGTGGAGAACAAGCGCCGCAAGATAGACCGCGCGGGCAACCCCGGCGGCCTGACCATCGACCGCTACGCCGCCCGCCGCGCCGTCTACGCCGCCATCGGCTACGGCGGCGCGCTCACCCTGCTCTCCTCCGGCCAGTGGGTCGGCGCCCTGGTGCTGGGCGCGTTCGGCTACGGCTGGGCGGAGGTCGGCATCTGGGCGGCCGTACGCAAACGGCGCGACGTCATCGAGCGCACCCTGCCCGACTTCCTCGACGTACTCGCCGTCGTCGTCAGCGCGGGCCTCGGCTTCCGCCAGGCGCTGGACCGCGTCAGCGAACGCTACTCCGGCCCCTGGGCGGACGAACTGCGCATCACCCTGCGCCAGATGGACATGGGCGTCTCCCGCCGCCAGGCGTTCGAGGAGCTGCGCCGCCGCAACGACTCCGAACAGGTCGCCCAGTTCGTCACCGCCCTCCAGCAGGGCGAGGACCTGGGCGCCCCGATCGTCGAGACGCTCATACAGATCGCCACGGACCAGCGACGCACGGACGCCCAGAACGCCCGCCGCCGCGCCTCCCGGGCCATCCCGAAGGCCACGCTGCTGATCACCAGCCTGATGGTGCCGGCGACGATCATCCTGCTGGTGACGGCGGTCTATCTGGGCTCGGGCTCGGAGTTCGGCGTGCTGACGGAGTGAGGCGCGCGGCCCGCCGGGAGGGGGTCACGAAACCAGCGGACGCACTTCCTGCCCCACTCACCGTGCGAAGGCCGCGTGCGCGCACACTTTGGCCCCGCGCTTCTCGCTGACCAGCGGATAGCGCGGGGCCGTTTTGTGCACGTGATTATGCGTCAGCTCTTGGATTGTTCCCTTTCCGTCACGAGCCGTTCGCCGCGGGCTACGGCAACATTGATCAGGTCAGTCAGTGCTTCGATGAGCCGCGTGACAACGAAATCAAATTCGTCTGCGCTCTCAAGCTCGCCGCGCGTTTTGCCCAGAATGCCTACGATCGCCCGTGCGTTTGCGATCATGTCGTGCTCCGCCTGGTCCGCTGCGTTCTCCAGTGCTCCGCCCGGTTCGGTCACCAGCAGCACGGCGCGGCCGTCCTCTGTCCACGGTGCCCGCCGGGGCCTTTGCGCGGTCATCGTGCCATTACCGCCAGCGCGATCCCGGCGGGGAAATCGGTACACGCGACGACGAGGGCCAGGCTTGCGGCTGTTCTACGATTCATCTGTCGGGACTCCCAGTCAGTTCCGGCCAAGCCCCGGGATCGTTTGCGCGGTCGCCGGGGCACTTGGATGCCATCGTACGCCTAGCACGCTAGGTATGCTATCTCTCGCGTGGAACGCTACGCGCACTGATCATGCCTGGTATGGACTTCGAGCCTGGCGTAGCCCGCTGGAAGCAGGTGGCCGTGGTGCTGCGTGCCCGCATCGCTGACGGCACGTACCCGCCCGGATCGCGGGTCCCCAGCGTGGTGGACCTCAGCGAAGAGTTCGGCATCGCTCAGGCAACGGCACAGAAGGTGCTCCGAGCGCTGCGTGAGGAAGGCTTGACGTTCACGGAGCCGGGCATCGGCTCGACTGTGGCCCGCCGCTAGTCCGTCCGCCTTCATCGGCGTGGTGACCGTGCTGGAGAGCCTGCCGTACGAGGGGGTGAGCCTCGCGGTGGTCATCCTGCTCGTGGGCGTGGTCGTGAACATCATGGCTGCTGCGCTCGCGGCTCCAACAGCGAGCGCAGCCGGTACGGAGCCGAAGGCGACGAAGGCAGGCGAGGGGCCGCGCGCCCCTTCGCCTGCCTTCGTCGCGACCCCGCGCCTACGACACCAGCGGGCGCACCTCCTCCGCCACCCACCGTACGAAGGCCACCGGATCCGGCTCGTCGGCGGTCGGCTGCAGCACCACCGTCGTCGCCCCTGCCGCCGCCCAGCGGTCCACCGCGGCCGCCACCGCCGCTGCGTCCCCGGCGACGTGGGCCTCCGCGGCCGGGTCCCAGCCCATCCGGCGGGCGTCCTCGGCCAGCCGCCGCTCGGCGCCGGGGCCGGTGGCGACGAGGATCGAGGCGACGAGCGGGTGCTCCCCGCCGCGCCCGGCGGCCTGCCGCCCGGCCCGTACCAAGTCGGCGGCCTCCTCGACCACCTCGGGCGAGGCGCCCCCGGCGAGGATCGTCCCGTCGGCCGACTCCCCGGTGAGCCGCAGCGTCTTGGGCCCCGTACCCCCGGAGAGCACCGGCGGCGCCTGGTCCGGCGGCCAGGCCAGCTCGACGCCGTCGAGCTTGACGTACCGCCCGTCGACGGTGACGCGCTCGCCGGCGAGCAGCGCGCGCAGCGCGTCGAGGTGCTCACGCAGCAGCGTCAACGGCGACGAGGCCCGCGCCCCGACCTGCCCCATCCACGACTGCACCCCGTGCCCCACCCCGAGCGTCACCCGTCCGGGGAACAGCCGGTGCAGGGTGGCGGCCTCCATGGCGACCAGCGCGACGTTCCGCAGCGGCACGGGCAGGATCCCGATCGCGACGTGCACCCGCTCGGTCCACGCCAGGACGGCGGCGGCGGTGGCGACCCCGCTCTCGTAGAAGCAGTCCTCCCACACCCACAACTCGTCGATCCCGGCCTCGTCGGCGGCCCGGGCCACGGGGCGCAGCTGCTCGGGAGCGAACTGCGGGATGAACACGGTGGCAAGTCTCGTCATGCGGCGACCGTACCCGGCCCGACCGACAACGCCCCGCACCCCGGACATCCCGGGGTATTCCGCGCCGCCCCCTTCGCAGGCGCAAGGGGGGTGTGGGACAGTCGGCAAGCGGCTGGTTACGCTGCGCGCGGAGGCGCGCTGCGGCGGCCCGCCGCCGCGGGGTGTAATGCGGCCGGCGAGGGGGAGGACGGAAAATGGCCGTTCCTGACGCCAAGTCCGCAGTTACAGAACACAATTGGCTTTACGGACCGACGGCAACGGCCGCGTTGTCCGACTCCGGAGGTAGACCGCATGTGGAAACCCAACGACGTGCTGCTGAGGTCCCTGGCCGCAACGCAGCGGCTGCGCCGCGGACGCGAGCGCGATCGGGGGCAGACGGCGGTGGAGTATCTGGGGATCATCGCGGTGGCCGTGGTGATCGTGCTGGTGCTGATCCAGTCGGGGCTGGGGGAGTTGATCCTCAACAAGATCATCGACCAGATCGAACAGATCGGCTGAGTGGTGACTCCGGTCAGGCGTTCCCCCTCTACATCGCCGCGATCTCGGGTCTGCTGTTCCTCGCCGTCGCGTACTTCGCCGTCGGCCAGGCCGCCGCGCACCGCAACGACGCCCAGGGCGCGGCCGACGCTGCCGCGCTGGCCGCCGCGCACGACGCGCGTGAACAGTTGTCGGACGGGCTGCTCGACAAGCTTGTCGACCCGGGGTCGTGGGACGACGTCATCGGGGGCGAGGGCTTCGACTACGGGTCCGCCTGCGCCGCGGCGCAGGACTTCGCCGCCAGGAACGACGCGGATACGAGCACGTGCGACCGCGTGTACGACCCGGACGACGGCTTCACCGTGACGGTACGGAACCGGGAGGCCGTGGGCGACACGCTCGTACCGGGAACGGAGAACAAACGCGCCGAGGCCACCGCCACGGCAGTCCTCGAATCCCGCTGCGAGGTGCAGGAGCCCGACGACTCCGGGGGAGAGGGCGACGGCCGGGGCGAGGATGACGGAGGCGGCGATGGCGGAGGCGGCGGTGGCCGCGGCGACGAGGACGACGACAAGGACAAGCCGCCGCTCGAACTCGACTGCGACGGCGGCGACTGGTCCCTCGACCCCGACGACGTCGACATCCTTCCCGACCCCGACGACCTCTTCTCCGTCCGCCTCGTCGACTGAACAGCGAAGGAAGCTGCAATGAGCATGTGGGGCACGAGCAGGGCGCGCCGAGGGGCCGCCGCGGTGGCACTGGCCGCGGCCCTGGCGCTCACCGCCGCGGGCTGCAGCGGCGGAGACGAGAACGACGGCGACGCGAAGTCGTCCGGCACCTCCGAGACGTCCGGCGGCGGTGACTCCGACGCCAAGGGCGACGGCCAGCAGGACGCTGACGACGAGGAGGTCCCGTCGGAGCCGATTGCCGAGGTGAAGAACAGCGAGGGCATCATCCTCCGGGTGCTGGAGCTGAAGCGGGACACGGGCGGGTTCGTCACGCTCAACGGCGAGCTGGAGAACACCGGCGCCGAGGACTTCGTGCACATTCCGGACTGGTCGGGTCGGGAGAGGGGAGCGGACAAGTCCTCCCTCATGGGTGCGACGTTCATGGACCCGGAGGGCAAGAAGCGCTACTACGCCCTGCGGGACACCGAGATGCGCTGCCTGTGCAGCTCGGGCATCACCAGGGTCGCCGCCGGCGAGAGCCTGACCATCTACATCCAGTTCCCCGCCCCGCCCGAGGAGACCACCGAGGTCGAGTTCCAGCTCCCCACGTTCCCGCCCGCCAACCTAGAGATCTCCGAATGAGGTGAGCACCGCGATGCCCTCCCGCACAGCCGCAGCGCTCGCCCTCGCCTCCTTCCTCGTCGCCACCCCCGGCGTCGCGCAGGCCCTGCCCGCCCAGGACGACGTCCCCGTCCCGTCCTCCCCGCCCGGCACCAGCACCTCCGCCCCGCCCCCCGTCGAGACCGACGCCAACGACCCCGATCTCCAGCTTGAGGACGGCGCCACCCTCGCCGACCCCAAGGTGCTCGACATCGTCTCCGTCGTCGAGACCCAGGGCGGCGAGGAGCGGCGGTCCGACTCCAACTCGACGATCACCATCGCCCTCCAGGCCGAGGTGCTCTTCCCCATGGACAGCGCCCGGCTCACCGGCCAGGCGCGGTCCCGGATCGCCGCCATCGCCGACGAGATCGAGCAGAACAACCCCGATACCGTGCGCGTCTTCGGCTTCACCGACGACCTCGGGTCGTACGAGCACGGCATCACCCTCTCCAAGAACCGCGCCAACGCCGTTCACCAGGAGCTGACCAACACCCTGCAGTCCGCCGACACCACCTACGTCGTCCGCGGCTACAGCGAGGACTACCCCATCGCCGACAACTCCACCGAGGCCGGCCGGAAGCAGAACCGGCGGGTGGAGGTGAGCTTCCCCCGCGGACAGTGACCCGAATGTCCGTCGTGCCCGGTATGCCCGCCTACGGGGCCTGCGGGCCGGGAGGGGCGAGGACGTCGTGGCGTTCGTGGGGCGGGTGTTGCGGGTGGTTGGCGTCGTGGCGGGTGTGGGTGTCCTGCTGGGCGGGGTGATCTGGCTCGTCGACGACGTGTTACGGGGCATGCCCGACGACCCTGCCGCCGTCCCGGCCGACCGCCGCCGGGCGGCCGACCGGCCCGTCGACGTACGCACCGGCCGAGTTCGCCGAGCACGTCACCGGGGTCGAGGCCGAGTGGGAGGGCGGCACGGCGGTACGGACGACCATCTCCACCGACCTCGCCGACGACGGCCGTGGCCGCCGCACCGCCGCGGAGATCGCGCTCGCGCACCTGGACCAACTCCTCGCGGACTGCGTCGAGAAGCTGCCCGCCGTCGTCACCGGCCACGACGGCGACCGGATCCGGTTCGGTGACTCCCTCGGCTTCACCCGGCAGCGGGGCGGCGAGGACTGCCCCGCCGGAGAACACCGCACATCCTGACCCGCAACCGCAACCGCAACCGCAACCCGCAAGCCGGCCCCCCGCCGCCGGCCGCGCCCCCCGCTCAGAACCTCCGCACCGTCCCCGGCGTCCGGCACGCGTACACCGTGAACGCCGCCCACGCCTCCGGCGTGAACGTCAGCACCGGCCCCTGCGGCGTCTTGGAGTCCCGTACGTGCACCACCCCGTCCCCCGCGGCGACCTCCACGCACTTCGCCCCGGCCCCGCCGCTGTAGCTGCTCCTCCGCCATACCAGGCTGTCAGGGCCGTGCTCGGTGCTCATGGATCTCCCGCCGTATGGTCACGTACCGCGCGCCGGACCACGACGCGCCCAGGGCCGCCCATTGCGGGCACATGGCCTCGAAACGAATGACGACACGGACCGGCACATAGTTCCCGCCGGCACCACCGGCCCCGGCTCCCCTACCGGCCCGTGGGCCCGCCCTCGGTCTGCACGGTCCGCCGCGGCCGGGGCCCGCAGCAGCCGGAGCCGGCGCCCGGCCCGCGGCGTACGACGAGGCCGGCCGCCGGGTCGGGTACGGCGTCGAGAGCCGCCCGTACGCCGGGCAGTTGCCGCCACGCCTCCCCGTCGCTCTCCTCCCGGAACGCGATCTCGAAGACGATTCCGCGGGGGTGTACGTGCCACTCCCACCTCGACGCCCGGAGGCTGATCGCCGACTCGACGAGCGCGTACTCGTACGCGTCCTTCCACCGCAGTGCGGAGGAGTGGGCATCGAACACCTCGATGGACCACCAGTCGCCCATGGCTGCTTCCTTCGGCTCCTGCTGCTGGCTCTCCGCCGGCGCTTCGGCACACCACCGTAAGCGCGTTGTACCCGCGCGTACCAGGGCGCCTGGAGCACGCCGCGGCCCGTTGGCACGCGGGCCACCGGCGGTCCACCACGGCGCAACTCCCGTACGCCACCGGGGCGTCCGCCGCCCGCCCGCTCAGCCCTCGATGAGCCGCTCCAGCACCGCCTGGAACTCCCGGTCCACCATGATCTTGATGCCGTCCTCGTCCATCGCGCTGAGGCGGGTCAGCGAACCGGCGCGCCACCAGTAGACGTCCGGCGTGATCCGCCCGACGCCCTCCTCGAAGCCCGCCGCCGCGAACTGCGCGAGGGTGTTGAGGCCCGCGATCACGTGCCGGTCGCGGATCGCGTGGAACGCGAGCTGGTGCCGGAACGGCACCGCCACGAGCGCGCCGTCCGTGCTCAGGCCGCGGCCGGTGATCCGGGGGACCAGCTCGTCCAGCGTCAGCACCATGCTCGCTGTGAACATCGACTCGCCCATCACGACGTCGACGCGCGCGCCCTCCTCCTGCTCGACCGTCTCGTGCGCCTCGACCGGCAGCCCGCGCAGGTTGTCCAGCGCCCGCTCGCGCAGCGCGGCGACGTCGCCGAAGGGCTCCAGCGAGGAGCGGGGGAGGACCATGACGCTCTCCGGCAGGTCGAGCGCCAGGACCTCGCGCAGCCCTTCCGCCAGCGGGCGCGCGTAGTCGAAGCCGTCGTTCCCGGCCATCTCGTCGGGGAGCAGCCGCGGGTAGAGCTGGGCGCGGAACGTCTCAGCCGGGATGGTGTCCAGCACCGACGGGCCGTCCATGGCCCGCAGCATGATGCCGATGTGGCGGCGGGTCAGCTCGGGCCAGACGCGCGGGCCGCGGGTGTCGTTGTGGCAGACCGCCGCCAGGTTGCCCAGGCCGAACTGCCGGCCCCCACTGTCCGTCACGGCCTCCGCGCCGACCGTCACCTCCAGCCCCTGCTCGGCGAACGCCTCGCGGACGCCGGCGCGGAAGCGGGCGCCCTCGTCCTCGGAGAAGAACTCGAACGAGGCGTCGCGCGTGGTGTCCCGCCCGTCGCGGCGCGGCTTGCGACCGAATATCCCCACGGTGGTGCCCCCTGTACGTCCGTACGTCGTCCGCGCGGCGGCCGGCCCCGGCTCCGCGGCCGGCCACGATCACGGTCGTTTTCGATCGTAGCGATCGCCACTGACGGACCCGTCCCCCGGTCGGCGCCGCCCCCGCTCAGCCCGCTCCTCCTACTCAGCCCGCCCCTCCCGCCCCTCCCGCTCCTCCCGCTTCCCCCGCTCCTCCGCTTCCCCCTGCGGGTCCGGCTCCGCCGCCGCCGCGGCGCCGACGGCGACGGCGACGCGCACCCCGGGCCGTATCCCCCAGCGGGCGAACGCGCCGGCCTCCGCCTCCAGCACGTGCCGGGCCCGCAGCCGGGGGCGGCCGACGCGGCCGGGGGGCATGGTGCGTACCGCCAGGACCGTCAGCCGGCGGTCGAGGTACGCGACGTCGATGGCGAAGCGCATGCCGAGGGTGTGCACGCCCTGGGCGGGGGTGAGGAGGAGGGCGCCGGGCAGGCCGTCGCGGCCGAGGAGGCCGCGGCTGCGGCGGGCGAAGGAGGACGCCACCTCCAGCGGCAGCGGCAGCGGCGCCGGGTCGCGGCCGACGGTGAGCGTGGCCGGGCCGTCGGGCCAGGTGGGCATGGCGGGCATCTCCCCGTGGCGTTGGTACGAGCCCGGAGCCGGACCCCGCCGAGGTCCCCGGGCACCGAGCCGCCACCGTACCGCCCCTGCCACCACCCCGGCCCGGCTTCCGCCCCTGCCACCGCCCCGGCCCGGCTTCCGTCCAGCCCCCGCCACCGCCGGGGCCTGCCCGGCCCGCCCCTGTCCCCGTCACTGCCCCGGACCTGCCTCTGCAGCCCTCCGCCCCCCTGCCCTCCCCCTGCCCTCCCCCTCCCCTGCCCCGCCCGTCGCCGCGCGGTTAGGCTCACCCCCGTGCTCGCCGTCCTCCTCGTCGTCCTCGCCGCCGGCTACGGCGCCGGCGCCGGCGCGCTGCTGCCCCGGGCCGCCCACCGGCTCTCCGTGGCCCCCGACGAGCCGTGGCGCGACCGCTGCCCGCAGGACCACCCGCTCCGCGGCTGGGCCGGCCCGGCGACGTGCAAGGAGTGCGGGGGCTCCCCGTACGGGCCGCGCACCTGGCTCCCCGTCGCCGCGACCGCCGCCGTCTGCGCCGCGCTCGCCGCCGCCGGCGGCGCCGAGCCCGAGCTGGCCGTCTGGCTGCTGCTCGCCCCGTTCGGGGTGCTGCTCTTCGCCGTCGACCGCGCGGTGCGGCGGCTTCCCGACGTGCTGACGCTGCCGCTTGCGGGGGCGGCCGTGGTGCTGCTGGGGGGTGCGGCGCTCATAGGAGGCGCGGGTTCGTGGACGCGCGCCCTTCTGGGCGGCATCACGCTGGGGGCCGTCTACTTCGTGCTGTTCTTCATCAACCCCGCCGGCATGGGTTTCGGGGACGTGAAGCTGGCGCTCGTGCTGGGCGTCGTGCTCGCCTGGTACGGCTGGGACGTCCTGTTCACCGGCTCGTTCGCCGGTCTGCTGCTGGCCGCGGGGTACGCGGTCACCATGCTGGCGGCCCGCAGGGTCGGCCGGAAGACGGGCATCGCGTTGGGCCCGTTCATGATCATCGGGGCCTTCGCCGGGCTCGTCGTCGGCGGGCTCGTCGCCGGCTGAGCGGCGCGGGGAGGGGGCTGCGCGTACGCCCCGCACGCCCCCCGAACCCCTCCCGTGGCCCGCGAACCTCCTCCTGCGAGTGACCTGATCGCAGCGGAGTTCGTATACGGACCGTCACCGCGTGGGCACATTTCGAGGTGTCCCGTCCGTTCCGGTACTGAGCACCCCTCACCCTGGGTTATGGTGGAACTCCCCCCCCTCGGGCCGGTCCGTATCCCCCCCACGGACCGGCCCGTTCTCTTTCCCGGGCCGACCGCCCGGGCGCCCGGGCGAACGCCCCGCGGCGCGGGCTCTCAGCCGCGCCCGGCCCAGATGTTGACCCCGCTCGTCGACGTCGCGAACCTGTCGATCTCCGCCAGCTCGTCCGCCGTCAGCTCCGGCGCACCGAGCGCCGCGACGTTCGCCTCCAGCTGCGCCACGCTCGACGCGCCGATGAGCGCCGACGTCATCCGCGGGTCCCGCAGCACCCAGCCCAGCGCCAGCTGCGCCAGCGACTGCCCGCGCCGCCCCGCGATCTCGTTCAGCCCGCGCAGCCGCCGCACCAGGTCGTCCGTCAGCAGCTTCGGGTCCAGCGACTTGTTCTGCGCGGCCCGCGACCCCTCCGGGATGCCGTTCAGGTACTTGTCGGTCAGCATCCCCTGCGCCAGCGGCGCGAAGGAGATGCAGCCCATGCCCTCGGCCTCCAGGGTGTCGAGCAGCTCGTCGTCCTCGGTCCAGCGGTTGATCATCGAGTACGAGGGCTGGTGGATCAGCGGCCGTACGCCCATCTCCCGCAGCAGCCGGGCGGCTTCGCGCGTCTGCTCCGCGGTGTACGAGGAGACGCCGACGTACAGCGCCTTGCCCTGCTGCACGGCGGACGCCAGCGCGCCCATCGTCTCCTCCAGCGGGGTGTCCGGGTCGTAGCGGTGGGAGTAGAAGATGTCGACGTACTCCACGCCCATCCGGCGCAGCGAGGCGTCCAGCGACGACAGCAGGTACTTGCGCGAGCCCCACTCGCCGTACGGCCCCGGCTGCATCAGATAGCCGGCCTTGGTCGACAGCACCAGCTCGTCGCGGTACGGACGGAAGTCGGCGGCGAAGAGCCGGCCGAAGTTCTCCTCCGCGGAGCCGGGCGGCGGGCCGTAGTTGTTCGCCAGGTCGAAGTGGGTCACGCCGAGGTCGAACGCGCGCCGCAGCAGATCCCGCTGCGATTCCAGCGAGCGGTCGTCGCCGAAGTTGTGCCAGAGGCCGAGGGAGATCTCCGGGAGCTTCAGGCCGCTGCGACCCGTCCGGCGGTAGGTCATGGCGTCGTAACGGGTGTCTGCTGGCAGATAAGGCAAGAGACTGTTCACAAAAGATGCCTATCACGAACCCGGTGCGCTCCTGTGACAGGACTGTGGCACAACGGGCAGTACTGTGGCGCCTTCCGGGGGGGCGAATCCGAACGTGCGACGGAAGGGCTGAACGCGGGATGACCTGGCGCGGCATCGTGTATCGCGTGTACGAGAGGCGCCTGGAGCGCCGTCTCGACCTCGCCCGTGTGCCCAAGCACATCGGCGTCATCCTGGACGGCAACCGTCGCTGGGCGCGCGCCGCGGGCGGCACCGCCGCGCAGGGCCACCAGGCCGGCGCCGAGAAGATCCACGAGCTGATCCGCTGGTGCCGCGAGACCGACGTGGAGGTGCTCACCCTCTGGCTGCTGTCCACCGACAACCTGGACCGGCCGGAGCGCGAGCTGAACCCGCTGCTCGCCATCATCGAGGAGGCCGTCGCCGGCGTCGCCGCGGGCGGCGCCGCGCGGGTGCACCACGTCGGGAACCTCGACCTGCTGCCCATGCGGACCCAGCGGGTCCTCAAGGAGGCGGAGGAGGCCACCCTGGACGTGGCCACCGGGGCCGGCAGCGGCGCCGTGCTGGTCAACGTCGCCGTCGCCTACGGCGGCCGGCAGGAGATCGCCGACGCGGTCCGCTCGATGCTCGGCGACGCCGCCGACCAGGGCCGTACGCTCACCGACGTGGCCGAGACCGTCGAGGTGGAGCACATCGCGGAGCACCTCTACACCCGCGGCCAGCCCGACCCCGACCTGGTGATCCGCACCAGCGGCGAACAACGGCTGTCCGGGTTCATGCTGTGGCAGTCGGCCCACTCCGAGTACTACTTCTGCGAGGTCTTCTGGCCCGCGTTCCGCCGCGTCGACTTCCTGCGCGCCCTGCGCGATTACGCGGCCCGCCACCGCCGCTTCGGCGGCTGAAACCTCTCCGGCGCACCCTTTACCACCTGTTCACCGTTATGGCCCGTCGGTCACGGGCATTGCATGCCCCGGGGTTCGCGAGGGAATATCCGTGCTAGCAGGCGGTCCACCGCACCGCCCGCCCGGGAGGGCCCTTTGCACCACGTGCCGCATCACGAGGTCCGTGCGCAGCGCACCATCGCACGTACGGACGACGCGGAGGGCCGGGGCCCGGTCCTGCGCGTCCGCGTGGCCGCACGGGTCCGGACGCCCGGCCCGATCCCCGCGACTCGCGTCGCGTGCCGACCTCATCCGAGGGGGTTCGTCCATCCGTGGTGAACAGCAAGAAGCCTGACCGGCGCACCTATGTCCTCGACACCAGCGTCCTGCTGGCCGACCCCAGGGCCATGGCGCGGTTCGACGAACACGAGGTGGTGCTGCCCGTCGTGGTGGTCACCGAGCTTGAGGCCAAGCGGCACCATCCGGAGCTGGGCTACTTCGCCCGCCAGGCGCTCCGCCAGCTCGACGAGTACCGGGTCAAGCACGGCCGGCTCGACGCGCCGATCCCGCTGGGCGACCTCGGCGGCACCCTGCGGGTGGAGCTGAACCACACCGACATCGGGGTCCTCCCCGCGGCCCTCCTCAATCAGCACGGCCGCCTCGGCGACAACGACTCCCGCATCCTGGCCGTAGCGCGCAACCTGCAGGCCGAGGGGCAGGACGTCACCGTCGTGTCCAAGGACCTGCCGCTGCGCATCAAGGCGTCGTCCGTCGGACTGGCCGCCGAGGAGTACCGCGCGGAGCTGGCCATCACGGACTCCGGCTGGACCGGGATGTCCGAGCTGATGCTCAACGGGGAGCAGATCGACGAGCTGTTCGCCGCGGAGGTCGTCTCGGTGCCGGAGGCGGACGGCATGCCGGTGCACACCGGGCTCGTGCTGCAGTCCGAGCGCGGCCGGGCCCTCGGCCGGGTCACCTCCGACGGGCGGGTGCGGCTGGTGCGCGGCGACCGGGAGGTGTTCGGGGTCCACGGCCGCAGCGCCGAGCAGCGGATCGCGCTGGACCTGCTGGTGGACGAGGACGTCGGCATCGTGTCGATGGGCGGGCGCGCCGGTACGGGCAAGTCCGCGCTGGCGCTGTGCGCGGGCCTGGAGTCGGTGCTGGAGCGCCGGCAGCACCAGAAGGTGATGGTCTTCCGCCCGCTGTACGCGGTCGGCGGCCAGGAACTCGGCTACCTGCCCGGCACCGAGGCCGAGAAGATGAGCCCGTGGGCGCAGGCGGTCTTCGACACCCTGTCCGCGGTCACCTCGCGCGAGGTCATCGAGGAGGTCATCGCGCGCGGCATGCTCGAAGTGCTGCCGCTCACCCACATCCGGGGCCGCTCGCTGCACGACTCCTTCGTGATCGTCGACGAGGCGCAGTCGCTGGAGCGGAACGTGCTCCTGACCGTGCTCTCCCGGATCGGGACGAACTCCCGCGTCGTACTCACCCATGACGTGGCGCAGCGGGACAATCTGCGCGTCGGCCGGTACGACGGCGTGGTGGCCGTCGTCGAGAAGCTGAAGGGCCACCCGCTCTTCGCCCACGTGACGCTCAACCGCTCCGAGCGGTCGCCGATCGCCGCGCTGGTGACCGAAATGCTGGAAGACGGACGGGTATAACGGGATACTGTTCCCCGTGCTTCTTTCCGAACGTCTGAACTGGGCGCAGCAGCTTAGCTGTTGCGCCCAGTGCTACGCACGGGTTTCCGTCAACACCGAGGGGCAAACGCGATGTGAGCTTTCCCACTGGACGGGGAATTGCGTCCGGGTGTCCGTCTCCGGCAGAGTCTGGGACTCGTCAGGCCCTGCGTACGGCCCCGCACCGACCTGGTGCAGCACGACTCAACTGAACAGAGCCGCCGTACGCCGCCCGAGCGCTGTACCGGCCCCTGCGGATGCGGGGGCTGCCGGGCCCGCGCCTCCCGTGACCAGTCGGTCCGCCACAGTCGGCGGCCCGGAACAAGGGGAGGTCTGTGTCAGGGGCAAAGACGCGTCCGCGAGGTCACCGAAGCGGGCGACGCTGGAAGGACTTTGTGTGAGCCGGATTTCGGTCCGGGGTTTCGCCGTGGCTTCCGCCACCGCGGTCACCTCTGTCGGCGCTGTCGTCGGCGTGGCCACGGGCGCGGAGAAGGGCGACGACTCGACGGACAACGTCGAGGCGACCGCCGCCGACGCGACACTCCTCGCCGACGTACCCGCTGGCGCCACGGCCCAGGTGCAGACCGCCTCCCTCACGGAGCAGGCGGACGCCCAGGCCGACGCCGCACACACGGACGCCCGTAAGGCCGCCGAGGAGGCGGCACGCAAGTCCGCGGCCCAGGCCGCGGAGGAGAAGAAGGAGGCCGCCGAGCGCAAGGCGGCCGAGGAGGCCGCCGAGAAGGAGCGCGAGGCCGCGGAGGCCGCCAGCCGCTCGGCAGCCGCGTCCGAGGCGTCCGCCGACGCGGGCGACTTCGCGCCGCAGTCGTCGTACTCCGTCGCCGATGTGCAGGCCATGGCCCGGCAGATGGTGCCGGCCGACCAGTTCCAGTGCTTCAGCAACATCGTCGACCACGAGTCGGGCTGGGACTACACCGCCACCAACCCGAGTTCCGGCGCGTACGGGCTGATGCAGGCGCTGCCCGGCGACAAGATGGCCTCGGCCGGCGCCGACTGGCAGACCAACCCGGCCACGCAGATAGAGTGGGGCCTGACCTACATGAACGACCGCTACGGCGGCCCTTGCGGGGGCTGGGAGTTCTGGCAGGCCAACGGCTGGTACTGAACCCCTGAAACCCGCGCGACACCCCGCGCGCCCGCACGCGCGAACGCCCCCGGCCCGCCGCCGGGGGCGTTTCACATGCCCGTCACATGTGCGCGGAACCGCCGCTCGCGTCCGGCACGTCCTAGTTGGTCGAGCGGACCGCGCCCGTAGCCACGGGCCGTGTACGGTCGTGCGGGTGACGGACGGGACTGCGGCGTGGCCGTAGGCGGCGTGAGGACTGGTATGTCGAAGATGACGGACTGGCTCGGCGGGGTGGGCGAGCGGGCCAGCCGGATGGCGGAGCGGCGCCGGGCCGCGACCGCCGCTGCCGCCGAGAAGTCCGGGGCCGGGCAGCAGCCCGCCGTCGCGGACGCCGACCGGGACGTGTCCGAGTCCGCCGAACCCGCCCCCGCCGCGCGGCCTCCCGGCCCGCCGCCGCGGCCGGCGCCGGCCAGCGTGGTGCCGTGGGGGGTGCGGGTCGCGGCCGAGGTCGGCTGGCGGCTGCTGGTCCTCGCCGGGCTGATCTGGGTGCTGATGCAGGTCATCAGCGTCGTCAGCCTCGTCGTCATCGCCTTCGCGGTCGGCCTGCTGGTCACCGCGCTGCTGCAGCCGACGGTGGCGCGGCTGCGCCGCTGGGGCTTCAGCCGGGGGCTCGCCACGGCCACCACGTTCATCGGCGGCTTCGTCGCGATCGGGCTCGTCGGCTGGTTCGTGGTCTGGCAGATCATGGAGAACATCGACGATGTGACCGAGCGGATCCAGCAGGGCATCGACGACTTGCAGGAATGGCTCATCGACGGGCCGTTCCACGTGCAGGAAGAGCAGATCAACAACATCGGCAACGAGGTAAGCGACTGGCTCGGCGAGAACTCCAGCGAGGTCACCTCCGCCGGCCTCGAAGGCGTCTCGTACGTCCTGGAGTTCTTCTCCGGCGCCGCCATCGCCGCCTTCGTCACCCTCTTCCTGCTCTACGACGGCGAGCGCATCTGGAAGTGGTGCCTGCACTTCATCCCCGCCGACGCCCGCGACGCCGTGGCCGGCGCGGGCCCGAAGGTGTGGGCGACGCTCACCGGTTACGTGCGCGGCACGGTGCTGGTGGCGCTCATCGACGCGGTGTTCATCGGCGTCGGCCTCTTCATCCTCGACGTGCCCATGGCCGTGCCGCTGGCCGTGCTGATCTTCCTCTTCGCGTTCGTGCCGCTCGTCGGTGCGCTGGTCTCCGGCGCGCTCGCGGTGGTGGTGGCGTTCGTGACGAACGGGCTCGTCACGGCCCTGCTGGTACTGGGCGTGGTGCTGCTCGTGCAGCAGATAGAGGGGCACATCCTGCAGCCGTTCATCCTCGGCCGCATGGTGCAGGTGCACCCGCTGGCGGTCGTGCTCGCGGTGGCCACCGGCACCCTGGTCGCGGGCATCCCGGGCGCGGTGGTGTCGGTGCCGCTGATCGCGGTGCTCAACACGGCGGTCGGGTATCTCAAGGCGTACCACCGGGAACACCTGGAGGATCCGGGACCCGGGCCCCACGGGGCGACGGCGCTCGAAGTCTCCCCGGCCGCGCCGACCGACGCCCCCGCGCCGGGCGCGGACGCGACGGTCGCCGCCGACGCGGCGGACGCGGCGGAGACCACCGCGGGGACCGGGGACGGCCCGGAGCCCAAGGGCGGCGCGAAGAGCTAGCGCACGGCGGCCGGTCGGCGGTGCGGCCCCGGCGGCGCGCGGCTTGCGGCGGATCGGCGGGCGGGCGGGGTTTCGCGGTCAGGCGGTGCCGCCGAGCGCGGCCTCCGCGTCGAGGACGGTGCCGGCCGCGTGCACGACCGCGGCGACCTTCAGCGCCTCCAGCACCGTCTCGCGGTCCGCGCCGGTCCGCCGCAGCGCGCGCTCGTGCTCGTCCAGGCACGCCCCGCAGCCGCCCACGGCGGAGACGGCGACGCACCACAGCTCGTAGTCCGCCTTCGGTACGCCCCGGGGGCCCAGGACGTTCGTGCGCAGCCCGGCGCGCAGCCCGCCGTACCCGGGGTCGGAGAGCAGGTGCCGGGCGCGGAAGAAGACGTTGTTCGTCGCCATGGTCGCGGCGGCCGACCTGGCGGCGTCGTACGCCTCGGGCCCCAGCCGCTCCCGCGCCTCCGGCGCCACCGCGCGCAGCACCGGGGCGGAGCGTACGGCGACGGCGCAGGCGAGCAGGGCGCCCCACAACTGCCGCTCGGGCAGGCGGCCGTCGTCGACGACCGCGGTGAGGTTGCGGCGGAGGTCACCGGCGTAGCCGGGGAGGGCCGACTTGAGCGCGTCGAGTGCCACGCGCCCGACCCTACAGAACCGACACCGCGCGGCCGGGCCCCCGCGCCCGTACGAGACCGGTCCGGCGCGCCCGGGCCCCCGCGCCCGTACGAGACCGGCCCGGCGCGCCCCCTCTGCGCGCCGGACCGGCCCCGGGCCCACCTCCCACCTACTCCGTGCGCAGCCCGTCCGGGCGCATCAGCCGGATCAGCAGCGGCATGCTCAGCGCCGTGACCGCGGCGACCACCCCGGCGCCCGCCCCCGCCATCGTCAGCACCGACGACCAGTCGACCGCGATGGGCGTGTTCGTCATCCGCAGCAGCACCGCGCCCAGGACGAGCCCGAACGCCGTCGACAGGGTCATGCCCAGCGCCACCGGGATCGCCGTCTGCCACAGCACGGACAGGCTGAGCGTGGAGCGCCGGGTGCCGAAGGCGACCAGCGACGACAGCAGCTTGCGCCGTTCCCGCAGCTGTTCCAGCTGGCCGACGAGTAGGCTGCTGCCGATCAGCACCAGCACGCACGTGGCGCCCACCACCAGCCCGGTGCGGATGCCGGCGAAGTCCTCATCGGCGGTCTCGTAGTCCAGCGTGTGGACGGACACCAGCGGGTCGACGGCGGCGACCGTGTTGCGTACGCGCTCGGCCGCGTCCGGCACGGCCGGGTCGAGCCGCACGTCGACCCAGGCGGTGAACGCGCCGGAGTCGTGGACGTCGGGGGCGGCGGCGGGGGTGGCCACGATGCCGTCGCTCTTGACGCCGTCGGCGCCGCGCAGGGCCTGGGCGGGCCGGGTGCCGGGCGGCGGGGTCCAGGGCAGCTCCTTGCCCCGTAGGCCGTCGAACGACGGGTCGAGGTACAGCCCGCCGGCGGAGGCCAGGCGCCGGCTGTCGGCGGTGCCGTAGGTGTCGGTGAGGTAGAAGGCGTCGCCGTCGCGGCAGTCGGGGAGCTTCGCGACCTTCCGCAGCTCCGCGCAGGTGCCGACGGTCAGCGTCGCGGAGACGGCGGGGTCGTGCCGGGAGGCGGCGACGGTCGCGCTGATCTGGGTGTCGGCCCCGCGGACGCCCTCGGTCGCCGCGACCCGGTCGCCCACCCGGAGGTCCTGCCCGGTCGACGCGAACACCGACATCTGGACCTTCGCGGTGTCGATGCCCGTCGGCTCGGTGTAGTCGTCCTCGACGCCGGCGAAGACCATCTGCAGCGCGATGGCCCCCGCGACGGCGACGGCGATGCCGTTGACCAGCCGGGCCGCGGTGCCGCTGCTCAGCTGCAGCCGGCGCACGGCCAGCTGCCAGGACGTCGGCCCGCGGCCGAGACGGGCGACCACGGCCTCGACGAGCCAGGGCAGGAGCGCGGTGATGCCGGTCAGCAGCAGTACGGTGCCGCCGACGACCTGCCACTCGGGGAACGCGCCGGCCCCGTCGCCGCGGCCCATCATCGGCGCGAGCAGGGCGAGTCCGCCGGCCGGCAGCAGCAGCCGCCACCAGATGCGCCGCCGGGCGGGCCGCGCCGACCGTACGACGCCGAGCGGCTCGATGACGACGCCGCGCAGCGCGAGCAGGGTGACGCCGACGGCCGCGGCGGGCACGCCCACGGCGACCAGCGCGGCGAGCGCCGGCGACGGGTTCAGGTCGGCGGGGAAGATGCCCATGTCGTTGACGGTCACGCGGCCCGCGAGCCACCGGCCGACGAGGAACAGGCCCGTGCCGACCGCGAGTCCGAGCAGCGCCCCCGCCAGCGCCTCGCCGGCGGCGATCCGGCGCACCGCGCGGCCGTCGGCGCCGACGAGGCGGAGCGCGGCGAGCCGGCGGTCGCGGCGTTCGCCGCCGAAGCGTACGGCCGCGATGAGGAACACCGCGACGGGCATCAGCAGTGCGACGAACACGATCATCGCGAGCAGCAGCAGCTGCGGGTCCATGTCCTGCTGCACGCTGTCCTCACCGAAGGTGGCGCGGCTGACGTTGACGTCGCCGGCGGCGATGTCGTCGCTGCCGGCGTAGTACGCCAGCTCGCCGGGGTCGATGAGGCCGGCGTCGGAGACGGTGCCGGCGATGCCGTAGTCCAGGCGCTCGCGCAGCAGGTCCGCGTCGCCGTCGCCGAGGCGGTCGGCGAGCGCGGGGGAGACCACCATCTCGCCGGGCTTCGGGAAGCGTTCGAGGCCCGGCGGCAGCGGCGCGTCCGGGCCCTCGGGGCGCAGCAGCCGGCCGCGGATCGAGGTGCCGCCGAACTCGGTGTCGACACTGCCCACCAGCAGGGTGTCGCCCGCGTTCTTCGCGCCCCCGGACACGGGCACTTCGGTACGGGCATCCTCGCGCTCGTCGCGGTTGGTCAGGGCGCCGGGGACGGCGGTGGTGAGCAGCAGCAGCGCCACCCCCAGGCCGACGCCGACCGCGGTGAGCACCGTACGCATCCAGCCCTCGCGCCCGCCGCGGAGCGCGAACGCCAGGCCCATGCGCAGGTCGTCGGCCCAGGTCCGCAGCGTGCCGCGGGAGTCGGGCGGCGGCGGGCCCGCGGGCGGGGCCGTACCGGCGGTGCCGCTCGCCTTCTGTGCGTAACCCACGTCACTCATCGGACGGCCGGCTCCAGACTGCGGGTCCGCCCGTCGCGTACGACGACCTCGCGGTCGGCGTACGCGGCGACCCGCGCCTCGTGCGTGACCAGGACGACCGCGGCGCCGCTGTCCTGCGCGGCGGCGGTGAGCAGCTCCATCACGCGCTCGCCGTTGAGGGAGTCCAGCGCGCCGGTGGGCTCGTCCGCGAACACCACCCGCGGGGTCGTCGCCAGCGCGCGGGCGACGGCGACGCGCTGGCCCTGGCCGCCGGAGATCTCGCCCGGCCGCTTGTGCGCCACGTCGTCCACCTCCAGCCGCTCCAGCCAGGGCCGGGCCGCCCGTTCGGCGTCCCGGCGGCCGAGGCCGGTCAGGCGCAGCGGCAGCGCGACGTTCTCCTCGCAGGTCAGCTCCGGTACGAGCTGGCCGAACTGGAAGACGAAGCCGAACTCCCGGCGGCGCAGGGCGCTGCGCGCGGCGTCCGACAGCGCGGCGAGGTCGCGGCCGCCGTACGTCACGGTGCCGCCGTCGGCCGGGACGATGCCGGCGAGGCAGTGCAGCAGCGTCGACTTGCCGGAGCCGGAGGGGCCCATGACGGCGACGGTCTCGCCGGCGGCGATGGCGAAGTCGGCGCCGGCGAGCGCGGGGGTGCCGGCGTAGACCTTGCGCAGGGCGGTGGCGGTGAGCAGCGGCGGCGGCTCGGGCTCCGGGGTGGTGGTGGCCGTACTCATGCGCGTACCTCCGCGGCGAGTTTGCCGAGGCGCGCGGCGGTGAGTTCCAGCCACCGCAGGTCGGCCTCGAGGTGGAACAGGGCGTGGTCGCAGATCAGCTGGTCGGCGAGGTCGCCGTGCTTCTTGCGACGGGTCAGCTCGCGCATCAGGCGCAGGTGTTCCGCGCGCTGTACGTCGAGCAGTTCGGCGGCGTCGCGGCCGGTGAGCAGGGCGAGGACGACCTTGGTGTAGAGGGTCGACTGCAGGTACGGCTCGGGCTTCTCGGGGGTGGTGAGCCAGCCGGCGACGTCGGTGACGCCGGCGTCGGTGATGGCGTAGCGCTTGCGCTCGGGGCCGCCGCCGGGCTCGATGCCGTCGACCTCGACGAGGCCGTTCTTCAGCAGCCGGGACATCGTGGAGTAGACCTGTCCGTAGTGCAGCGGGCGGTCGTGACCGAAGCGCTCGTCGAAGGCGCGCTTGAGGTCGTAGCCGTGGCGGGGGCCGGATTCCAGGAGCCCGAGGAGTGTGTGGCCGATCGTCATGCCGGCGACTCTACACGGGGTGTATACATGCCGTGTATAGACGGGGTGTGTAGTACGTCACGTCCGGTGGAAGCGTGGTGGGACCCCGAAGATCGTGGGGTGGGGTTGTCATGCCCTCTTCCGAACGGTGGTCTACTCCGGTCAGAATGGAGCCGCCTGCGGGAGCAGACGCCGGCATCACCGTCCCCGTGTCACCCCCACGAACGACAGGAGACAGCGATGTCCACCATTCGAGCCGTGTCCGCAGCGGGCGCGGGCGGCATGCTCGTCGCCGCCCTCGCACTCACCGGTGGCCCCGCGCAGGCGGCCGAGCCGGGGCCGGCGCCGGGTGCCGCGGCCGGCGCGTACAAGGAGCGGACCGACACCCTGCCGCCGGAGCGGCTGACGGCGGCGCAGCAGCGGCTGCTCGCCGAGAAGTCGGCGGCGGCCGAGGGAGCGGCGCTGCGGTCGGCGCAGCGGTTCGCGGCGAGCGGCGACACCGGGGCGGCGGCGATCGTCTCCTCCGGCGCCGTACAGCAGTCCCAGATCAACTCCTACTACTGTGGCCCGGCCGCCCTCGTGACCACGCAGTCCGCGCGCGACGAGGTCGGCAACCGGTCCCAGACCGAGGCCGGCAGTCAGCTGCGTACGAACTCCTCCGGCACCGCCTGGTACGGCATCAACGCGAACGTCCCCAACCCGACCGGCTATCCCATACCCGACGTGCTCAACCACCGCCTCTCCGGCGCGGGCTACGTGCCGAAGGCGCTCCCGTACACGCCGAGCGCGACGGACAAGGACAACTTCCGCGACCACATCGTGCACAACACCTCCGGCGACTACGCGATCGCGGGCAACGCCTGGGAGGTCGTCGGCGGCCCGCACCTCGTCGGACACCCGAACCGGGAGATCTTCCACTGGGTGTCGATCGACGGCCACAGCGACGACGGCGCGCGCACCGTGCAGTACCGCGACCCGGTGGGCGGGGTGTCGACGAGCGTCATCTCGTGGGCGGGCACCGTGCCCCGCACGGCGACCATCTCGTCGGACACCATCACCACCATCATGGGCGGTCGTGGGTACGTCTGGTGAGCCCCGGCCCGTCGCCCGGCGCGCCCGCGGCGTAGCCGCCGCGGCGCTGGGCGCCGTCCTCCTGGCGGGCACGCCCGCGTGCTCGTCGGGGGGCGGCGACGGCGCGGACGGCCGGGACGGGTCGCGTACGCGCACGGCGGCGCCCCCGACGGGGACGCCGACCGGGGCGCCCGTGCGGGACCGGGCCTGCGAGGTGGACCTGCCGGACGGGTGGTCGGACGCGCTGGCCGACGGGCGGGTCCCGGTGCCGGACGGGGAGCGCGCGGTGCTCACGGAGGTCGGCCCGGGGGCGGGGTGGGCGGTGCTGCAGTCCTCGGGCCCGGGGGACGGCGGCGAGCGGCGCTCGGTCGTGCTGCGCGAGGGCGGCGAGCCGCGGCGGGTGATGCGGCTCGCGGACCCGGTGGAACACCAGCTGGGCAGCGCGGACTTCGACGGCCGGTGGCTGGTTTTCGACGTCGTCGAGGGGCGGCAGCTGGAGAGCCCCTGGACGCTCTACGCCTGGGACGCGACCAGCGGACGGCGGGAGCCGGTCGCGCGGGCGGAGATCGCGGGCGACGGGCAGAGCGCGGTGCCGGGGCCGTTCGTGCAGGCGGTGGTGCGCTCCGGGCGGCTGTTCTGGGCGCAGGGCACGGGCGGCGGGAAGTCGGCGGTGTACGCGCGGGACCTGGGCGGCGGTGGCGGCGCGGGTGCCGCGGGCGGCGCGCGGCGGACGCTGTACGAGGGCGTCGTGGACACGCCGTTCGCGGCGGGCGGGCTGCTGGTGTGGCTGCGGCAGGGGGAGTCGCCGGACGGCCGGCCGGAGACCCGGCTCGCGGCGGTCTCGATGGACACGCTGCGGCGGGCGGAGCTGCCGGGGCCGATCGCGGAGCTGCGGAACATCCGGTACGTGGCGTCTGACGGGCGGACGTGGGCGTGGGCGGGCGGGGACGTGGAGCGGCTGCGGCTGTACGTGTGGCGGGAGGGATGGCCGAAGCCGCTGGCGCTGGTGCGGGGCGGAGGCGGGGGCGACGGGGCCGTGCCGGCGCCCGAGTTGGGGGGTGTCGACCAGGTGCAGGTGAGCGGCGATGTGGTGACGTGGCGCACGACGGAGGCGGCGTGGGCGCTGGACCTGCGGACGCGGTCGTACGCGCGGATCACGCCGCGGTATGGGTATGCGCTGGCGCGGGACGGGGGGTTGGGGGTGGCGTACCCGGAGGGGGAGGCGAAGGACCCGGCGGCGGCGGACGTCGTCCAGCTCACGCGGGCGTCGACGCTGCCCCCGCTGCCGGCCTGCGGCTGAGGGGTTGTTCCCCGACCCCTCCCCCTACGCCCAGGGGGCGTGGGCGGTACCCCCACTTCCCGAAACTCGTGGGGCTGCGCCCCCCGAGACCCCCCGAGCCGAGCGCCTGCGGCGCCGGCCGTGGGGCGGGCGCCCGGTGTGGGTGCCCGTGGCGAAGCCACCGGTCCGGAGCCCCTTGGGCACCGGTCATACCCCGGCGCCGTAGGCGCTCGGGCCGGGGGTCCCGGGGGCGGAGCCCCCGGGGTTCGGGAAGGGGCGGGATCGGGGAACACCTCCCGCCGCGAGCCGTGCGTGCGCGCCCCTGGCTCCGCCCCGGCCCGCCTCAGATCTCGAACCACACCACCTTGCCCACACTCAGGCGCTCCGCGCCCCAGTGCCGGGCCAGCTTGTTCACCAGGAACATCCCCCGGCCACCCTCGTCCGCCGGTCCCGCCCGCCGCATCCGCGGCAGCTGCGGCACGTCGTCCACCACCTCGCAGCGCAGCCGGTCCGTGTGCACCAGGCGGAGCGTGACCGGGCGCTGGGCGTAGCGGACCGCGTTCGTCACCACCTCGCTCACCAGCAGCTCCACGATGTCCGTCAGCTCCTCCAGGCCCCACCCCGCCAGCGCTCCGCGCGCCAGCGAGCGCGCCTCGCGCGGCGCCTGCGCCCGCGGGTCCAGGGACCACTGTGCCGCCGCGCTCGGCGCTATACCGTCCAGCCGCGCCGCGAGCAGGGCGATGTCGTCGTCCCGGTCACCGGGACCGAGGACGTCCAGCACCTCGTCGCACAGCGGCTCCAGCGGCGGCGGGTTGCCCGGGCCGGTCAGCGCCGCCGTGCGGGTCAGCCGCGCGCACAGCTGGTCGATGCCGGTGGACACGTCCATCAGCCGGGACTCGACCAGGCCGTCCGTGTACAGCAGCAGCGTCGAACCCTGCGGCGCCTGCAGCTCCACCGCCTCGAAGCCCACACCGCCGACCCCGATCGGGGCGCCCGGCGGTACGTTCAGCACCTCGCTGGCGCCGTCGCGGCGGAGCAGGACCGGCGGCGGGTGGCCGGCGTTGGAGGCGGTGAGGGTGTGCGCGATCGGGTCGTAGACCGCGTACAGGCAGGTGGCCATGCGGTCGTCGCCGAGTCGCTGCGCCTGCTCGTCGAGGTGGTGCAGCACCTCCTGCGGCGGCAGGTCGAGCTGGGCCAGGGTCTGCGCGGCGGTGCGCAGCTGGCCCATGATCGCCGCGGAGGTCACCGAGTGGCCCATGACGTCGCCGACGACCAGCGCGACCCGGCTGCCGGGCAGCGGGATCGCGTCGTACCAGTCGCCGCCGACCCGCGCGGTCTCGGCCGCGGGCCGGTAGCGGCTGGCGAGCCGGACGCCGGTCGGCTCCGGCAGGTACTCGGGGAGCATCGTGCGCTGCAGCTGGTCGGCGATGTACGCCTCGCGGTCGTAGATCACCGCCTTGTCGACGCCGAGCGCGGTGTGCGTGGCCAGCTGGGCGGCGATCAGCAGGTCGTCCTGCCCGTACGCGGGCCGCGCCGGACCCCGTACGAGCACCGCCACCCCGATCACCCGGCGCCGGCCGCGCAGCGGCGCGACGATCGTGCGCTTGTCGGCCGGCGCGTTCGCCAGCGGGCTCTCGCGGCCCAGCAGTTCGATGAGCGCGGCGCGGGCGGCCAGCGTCTCGCCGAACACCGGGCGCACGCCGCGCAGCACTTCCAGCAGCGCCCCGGCCCGTACGACGTCGACCTGCTCGGCCGCGCCCAGACCCGGTGCCTCCGGCTCCGCGGCGGGCAGCAGCCGGCTGCCGCCCATGCTGTCGACGTCCTCGACGCCGTCGGTGATCCGGTCCGTACGCCGCAGCCGCAGCCGGAACGGCTCGGTCGGCTGCTCGTCGCCGACCGGCAGCGGGTCGCGCAGGTAGACGAGGATCGCGTCGGCGAAGGACGGGACGACGGAGCGGCACAGGCCGAGGACGATCTCGTCCAGGTCGATGCCGCGGGCGATCCGGCGGGTCGCCGCGCCGAGGAACCGCAGCCGCGCCGAGGCGGCGTCCTCCTCGTACTGCCGGCCCGGGGCCCGGGCCGGGTCCGCGTCGGCACCGGCGCCCGGCTGGGGGCGCGGCCGGCCGCCGCTGGGGGTGTCGTCGGCGCCCTGGTGCGCGGGCACACCGCCCGTGGCGTCCGCCGCGGGCGGCGTGCCCGCGGGCTGCGGCGCCTGCGCCCGGTGCAGGGCGTCACGCGGGTCGGGGATGCCGTCGGCCGAGTTCGCGGCTGGTGGGGTCGGCGACACCGCCTCCTCCGTGCCGGAGGCGGCAAGGGTGTTGCCGGACTCCGTCCGCTCGGCGGCTGCCCGCCGCCTGTCGCGCTCCGTCACGTGTCGGTACCGTCCATCCGGCCGTTCCACCCAAGTCTCCCGAGGGCGGGTTGAGTTGTGGGCACTGCGGTGCTGTGGACGTCGATCCTACGTTTGACCTACCGGGGCGCAGCAAGAGGCTCATGAAGACAAGCGCGCCGGCGTGCGGTCCCAATCCGCCGGAAGAAGCGGAACTGTCCACTTCGGGTCCGGCCGCCAGCGCTCCCAGCCCGCGGAGAACGGCGGCCCCCACGCCTGGATGGCGTCGATCGCCTGCCGGCCGGCCTCCCGTACGGCCGCGGCCCGGGGCGCGGACATCAGACCCGCCCGCTGGGCCGCGGCGAACTCGTCTTCGTCCCGCCACTCCCAGGAGCGGTCCGCGCGCACGACGAGGTCCAGGTAGTGGTCTTCGGAGTCCACGCCCCCGGACCACCGCACCCGCGGTGCTTCGAGGTTGACGTAGAAGGACTTGAAATTCCAGTCGTTCTCCCAGAACAGCCAGACGGACCACGGCTCGCCGGGCCGGGCCAGCTTCAGCACGCCGGTGCCGAACCAGCGGGTGCGGTGCGGCCGGTGCGGCTTGGTGTAGCGGGTGACCAGCGGCTCGTGGTGCAGCTCGGTGCCGTCGGCGAGCACGGGGCGTACGCACTCGGTGTCCGGCGCCACCCAGACGGCGAGCGTCTCGGCGTCGTCGCGGACGACGGTGACGGGGCGGCAGACGGCCACGGTACGGCCCAGGGCGCCGGCGGCACCGGCCGCGGCTGCTGCGCCGTGAGCGCCTGCTGTGCGGGCTGTGCCGGCGGCGTCGGGGGCGTCGGGCGCGTCGGGGCTGTTGGTGCGGTAGCGCCAGAGGATGTGGTCCCCCGGTGCCCACCGGGCGTCCGCCTCCGCGACGTCCTGAGTGGTCCTGCCGTCCCTGCTGTCCCCGCCGTACTTGCCGCCGTCAAGCGTCGCGTCTGGCCCGTGCATCCGCCGATGGTATCCAGCGGCCCCGTCACGGCCGGGTCATCCGCAGCACGTCCAGGGCACTGTCCAACTGCTCCTCCGTGAGCAGCCCGCGCTCCACATAGCCGCCCTCCAGCACCACCTCGCGGATCGTCTTACGCTCCGTCAGCGACTTCTTCGCCACCCTGGCCGCCTCCTCGTAGCCGAGGTAGCGGTTGAGAGGCGTGACGACGGACGGCGAGGACTCCGCGTACTCCCGGGCGCGGGCGGCGTGCGCCGTGATGCCGGCGACCGTGCGGTCGGCGAGCAGGCGGGCGGCGTTGGCGAGGAGCCGGACGGACTCCAGCACGTTGCGGGCGAGGACGGGCAGCATGACGTTCAGCTCGAAGTTGCCGGAGGCGCCGGCGGTGGTGACCGTCACGTCGTTCCCGACGACCTGGGCGCAGACCATCAGCACCGCCTCGGGGACCACCGGGTTTACCTTGCCCGGCATGATCGAGGAGCCGGGCTGCAGGTCGGGCAGGGAGATCTCGGCGAGCCCGGTGCGCGGGCCGGAGCCCATCCAGCGCAGGTCGTTGCAGATCTTGGTGAGCCCGACCGCGATCGTGCGCAGCTGGCCCGAGGTCTCCACCAGGCCGTCCCGGGCACCCTGGGCCTCGAAGTGGTCGCGGGCCTCGGTCAGCGGCAGCCCGGTGGCCCGCGCCACCTCGGCGATGACGGCGGCGGCGAAGCCGGGCGGGGTGTTGATGCCCGTGCCGACCGCGGTGCCGCCGAGGGGCAGCTCCGCCAGCCGCGGCAACGAGGACCGCAGCCGCTCGACGCCCGTGCCGACCTGGGCGGCGTAGCCCGCGAACTCCTGGCCGAGGGTGACGGGCGTGGCGTCCATCAGGTGCGTACGCCCGGACTTGACCACCTCCGCGAACTCCTCCGCCTTGCCCGCGAGCGCCGCCCGCAGATGGGTGAGCGCGGGGATCAGGTCCGCCACGACGGCGCCGGTGGCGGCGATGTGGATGGAGGAGGGGAACGTGTCGTTCGACGACTGGCTGGCGTTGACGTGGTCGTTGGGGTGGACCACCGGTCCGTCGGGGCCGAGCTTCTCCTGCGCGAGGGTCGCCAGCACCTCGTTCATGTTCATGTTCGACGACGTGCCGGAGCCGGTCTGGAAGACGTCGACCGGGAACTCCGCGTCCCACCGGCCCGTCGCGACCTCCTCCGCCGCCGCCTGCACGGCCGCGGCGACGTCCGCGTCCAGCACGCCCAGCTCGGCGTTGACCTTCGCCGCGGCGGCCTTGATCCGGGCCAGCGCGGCGATGTGGGCGGACTCCAGGCGCAGCCCCGAGACCGGGAAGTTCTCCACGGCGCGCTGCGTCTGGGCGCGCCACTTGGCGCGGGCGGGGACGCGGACCTCGCCCATGGAGTCGTGCTCGGTGCGGAAGCCGTCGGATCCGGGGCGTTCGGCGGGGGACGGGGCGTCGGGCTGGCTCATGCTGCCGAGGATACGACCGCCCACCGACACCGCCCGTGCGCCGAACGGTGGATTCGGCGGGGGCCTTGGCGGACTTGCCGCGGCGGCTGCGGCGGGCGTGCGCGGCGGCACGGTGGAATCGATCGGGACCGGCAGGGACCGGGAGACACCGGACGGGTTCGGCCCGAGGAGTGACGTGACGACCAGCCTTCGCATCCGCATCCCCCGTATTCGCCGCGGGGCACGCGCCGCCGCGCTCGCCTGTGCCCTGCTCGCCGCCGCGGCGGCGCAGCAGGCGGGCGCCGTCCAGCAGGACGACGACAAGGGGAAGGACGTACCGGGGGTGACCGGCCCCGCGATGAAGATCGCCATCGGCAACGCGCGCAAGACCACCGGCCCCGGTCAGGAGGCCACGTACGTCACCCGCATCGCCAGCCTGCAGGACGGGCCGATCAAGGGCATCGAGATCCGGCAGTCGCTGCCGGACGGCATGGAGCTGGTCGAGCCGGGCGAGGGCGGCAGGCTCCGCGGACGCGAGGTGGTCTGGACCGCGGACCTGAAGGGGCGCAAGCGCACCGAGTTCACCGCGCGGACGCGGATGACGGCCCAGGCGCCGACGGCGGGCAACCTGGTGGCTACGGCGTGCGCGTACAAGAAGAACGCGGAGATCCCGGTGGTGTGCGCACCGGACATCGACAAGCTCACCGACGCGCCGGCGCGCCCCGCCGACGACGGCCGCAACCGCGACGGCGGCCCCGGGGCGCAGGCCGCGGACGACTCCGAGACCGGCGCCGCGTACGGGCTGGCCGCGGGCGCGCTGCTGCTGGGCGGTGGCGGCGTGGTGTACGTGCTCCGGCGCCGGGCGGCGGCGCGGCGGCGCTGAGGGCGCCGGCGTACCGCCCGGCTCGTACGCCCGCGGGGGCGCCCGGCACGACCCGGCCCGCCCCTCCCCGTACGCTCCCTACACCCCCCCGTGCCTGCTACGGCTTCGCCGCGCCCCGCACCGGAATGCTCGTCACGAACGGCTTCACCGGGCCGGGGTCGGTGAAGAAGTCGTTTCCCTTGTCGTCGACGACGACGAACGCCGGGAAGTCCTCCACCTCGATCTTCCAGACCGCCTCCATGCCCAGCTCCTCGTACTCCAGGACCTCGACCTTCTTGATGCAGTCCTGCGCCAGCCGCGCCGCCGGCCCGCCGATCGACCCCAGGTAGAAGCCGCCGTGCGCGGCGCAGGCGTCGGTGACCTGCTTCGAGCGGTTGCCCTTGGCCAGCATCACCATCGAGCCGCCCGCCGCCTGGAACTGCTCGACGTACGAGTCCATCCGCCCCGCCGTCGTCGGGCCGAAGGAGCCGGAGGCGTAGCCCTCGGGGGTCTTGGCCGGGCCGGCGTAGTACACCGGGTGGTCCTTCAGGTACTGCGGCATCTCCTCGCCCGCGTCCAGGCGCTCCTTGATTTTCGCGTGCGCGATGTCGCGGGCCACGACGAGCGTGCCGCTGAGCGACAGCCGCGTCTTGACCGGGTACTTCGTCAGCTCCGCCCGCACCTCGGCCATCGGCCGGGCGAGGTCGATCCGTACCGCCTCGTCCATGGAGCCCGCCGAGCCCACGGAGCCCGCCGAGCCCGCGGTCAGCTCCGCCGCCGTGGTGTCGGGCAGGAAGCGGGCCGGGTCGTGCTCCAGCCGCTCCAGGAAGACGCCCTCCGCCGTGATCTTCGCCAGCGCCTGCCGGTCGGCGGAGCAGGAGACCGCGATGGCGACCGGGCAGGACGCGCCGTGCCGCGGCAGCCGGACGACGCGCACGTCGTGGCAGAAGTACTTGCCGCCGAACTGCGCGCCGATGCCGAGGGTCTGCGTCAGCTCGAAGACCGTGGCCTCCATCTCGGTGTCGCGGAAGCCGTGGCCGGTGGGCGAGCCCTCGGTGGGCAGCGAGTCGAGATAGTGCGCGGAGGCGTACTTCGCGGTCTTCAGCGCGTACTCGGCGGAGGTGCCGCCGACGACGATCGCGAGGTGGTACGGGGGGCAGGCGGCCGTGCCCAGCGAGCGGATCTTCTCCTCCAGGAAGCGGAGCATCGACGCCTCGTTGAGGACGGCCTTCGTCTCCTGGTAGAGGAACGACTTGTTGGCGCTGCCGCCGCCCTTGGCCATGAAGAGGAACTTGTACGCGTCCCCGTCGGTCGCGTACAGCTCCACCTGCGCGGGCAGGTTGGTGCCGGTGTTCTTCTCGTCCCACATGGTCAGCGGCGCCATCTGGGAGTAGCGGAGGTTGAGCCTGGTGTACGCGTCGTGCACCCCGCGCGACAGCGCCTCCTCGTCCCGCCCCGCGGTCAGCACGTGCTGGCCGCGCTTGCCCATGACGATCGCCGTGCCGGTGTCCTGGCACATGGGGAGCACGCCGGCGGCCGAGATGTTGGCGTTCTTCAGCAGGTCGAGCGCGACGAACTTGTCGTTGGGCGACGCCTCCGGGTCGTCGCAGATGGCGCGCAGCTGGGCGAGGTGCGCGGGGCGCAGGTAGTGCGAGATGTCGTGCATCGCCTCGGCGGCGAGCAGCCGCAGCGCCTCCGGCCGGACTTCGAGGAACGTATGCCCGCCGGCCTCGACCGTGCGTACGCCCTCCGTCGTCAGCAGGCGGTACTCCCTGGTGTCCGCGCCGAGCGGCAGGAGGTCCGTGTACTGGAACGCGGGGCTGGCGGGGCGGGCGGTGGCGGTCATCGCGTTCCTTCGTCGTCGGGAGGCGGTCGCTGTGCGCCCTCCAGGTTAGGACGGCGGGGAACGGGCGGCGGTGCGAGGTCTCCCTCCCGCCGGCCTGACGGGCTCTAGTCACGATGTATCGCGTTTGGCTACGCTGGTGCCGTGGACGAGACCCCGCGTGACGACGCCCCCGCCCCCGCTCCTGCCCCCGTGCCCGCCGCCCAGCCTTCGCTGTCGAAGAAGCCGGTCGCGGAGGGGGAGCTGCGCGCCTCCGACGCGGAGCGCGACCGGGTGGCCGACATCCTCCGCGAGGCGCTCGCCGAGGGGCGGCTGGACCCGGAGGAGCACGCCGAGCGGATCGACGGCGTGTACAACGCGAAGACCGTGGGCGAGCTGGAGCCGCTGGTACGCGACCTGCCCGTGGGCCGGCGCGAGACCGGCCCGGCGGCGTCGTCCCCGCCCCCCGAGTCGTACCCGCCGCCGCAGCCGCAGACCCTCGTCGCGATCTTCAGCGGCTCCGGGCGCAAGGGGCGCTGGAGCGTGGGGCGCAGGACGTCGGCGTTCGCACTCTTCGGGGGCGTGGACATCGATCTGACCGAGGCGGTCTTCCACCAGCAGGAGATCGTGATCAACGCGACCGCCATCTTCGGCGGCGTCGACATCAAGGTCCCGGAGAACGTGTCCCTGCGCGGCTCCGGCACGGCCATCTTCGGCGGCTTCGACGTGCACGCGCAGGAGGCGGACGACCCGCGTGCGCCGGTGGTGGTCGTCACGGGCTTCGCGCTCTTCGGCGGTGTGGAGGCCAAGGGGAAAAAGGGCAAAATCCTTAAGAACCTGACGGACCGGATGCGCAAGCACGGGCTGGGTCACTGAGCCCGCGCCACCGTCCCAACTGTCTCCGGAGACGCGGAAGGAGCGCCTCCATCCCGCGAGGCGACTCGGCGCATAAGCGCGCGTACAGCGGGTAGAGCACGTTCATCGTCTCATCCGTACGGCTGCAGGTGCGAACGGTCGTACGCCTGACGAGACAGTTTGTCCCTGATCCCCAACGCCGTCGTCAGGAGTGGACCGTGCTGCAGTCCCACCAGCAGTCCCTGCAGGAAGCCCAGGTGCCGATCCAGCGCACCGGCCGGCGGGAAGAGGGGGATCCCTGGCACACGGAGGCCGTGTGCCGGCGGGACGAGGCCGCGCTGTTCTTTGCACCGTCGAAGGAGCCGACCGCCGACCGGCTGTCGCGCGAGGCCGCCGCGAAGCGCGTCTGCGCACGTTGTCCGGTGATGGTCGAGTGCCGGGAGCACGCCCTGCTGCTGCCCGAGCCGTACGGCGTGTGGGGCGGGCTCACGGCGGCGGAGCGGCGGGTCGTGCAGGCGCGCCGCCGGCGGCGCGAGGCGGCGGAGAAGCTGACCGCGCCGCGGGGGATAGCGCAGGCGGGCTGAGGCGCCCGCGGCGCCTGGACAAACGGTTCTCCCGGGGGCGTTAGGCCGGGCCGTCACGCCCTACGGGGGCCGGTCGAACTACAGGGGCCGGTCGAAGTCGATCGAGCTGTACGCGCGCAGCTTCGACAGCCGGTGCTCCGACTCGATCTGCCGGATCGTGCCGCTCTTCGACCGCATCACCAGCGACTGCGTGAAGGCCCGGTCCGCCCGGTAGCGCACGCCCCGCAGCAGTTCCCCGTCCGTGATGCCGGTGGCGACGAAGAACACGTTCTCGCCGCTGACCAGGTCGTCGATGAGCAGCGTACGGTCCAGGTCGTGGCCGGCGTCGAGCGCCCGCCGGCGCTCCTCGTCGTCCCGCGGCCACAGCCGGCCCTGGAACGTACCGCCCAGGCACTTCATCGCGCAGGCCGCGATGACCGCCTCCGGGGTGCCGCCGACGCCGAGCAGGAGGTCGACTCCGGTGCCGTCGCGGGCGGTCATGATGGCGCCGGCGACGTCGCCGTCGGAGATGAACTTGATCCGCGCCCCGGCCTCGCGGACCTCCTGCACCAGGCCGTCGTGGCGCGGCCGGTCCAGCACGCAGACGGTGACGTCCTGCGCGGTGCCGCCCTTGGCCTTGGCCACGCGGCGGATGTTGGCGGCGACGGGCGCGTTGATGTCGACGTACTCGGCGGCCTCGGGGCCGGTGGCGAGCTTGTCCATGTAGAAGACCGCGGACGGGTCGAACATGCCGCCCCGCTCGGCGACGGCCAGCACGGAGACGGCGTTGCCCATGCCCTTGGCGGTGAGCGTGGTGCCGTCGACCGGGTCGACGGCTACGTCACACTCGGGGCCGGTGCCGTCGCCGACGTGCTCGCCGTTGAAGAGCATCGGGGCGTCGTCCTTCTCGCCCTCGCCGATCACCACGACGCCGTTCATCGAGACCGTGCTGACCAGGGTGCGCATGGCGCGTACGGCGGCGCCGTCGGCGCCGTTCTTGTCGCCGCGGCCGACCCAGCGGCCGGAGGCCATGGCGCCGGCCTCGGTGACCCGGACGAGCTCCAGGGCGAGGTTGCGGTCGGGGGCCTCGGGGGCAACCTCCAGCTGCTCGGGGAGGTGGTGGGGCGTCTCGTGGGGCTGCGGCATCGGTGAGGACCTTCCGCTCGGTCGACGGCCGTAGGGGTGGCAGGGCTGGTAGGGGGCGGCATAGGGGGCAGTACGAGCCTATCGGTTTATCGCCATTATGAGCATATCGGCCCTCGGATGAGCGGGTCGGTTCCGGTGCCGCCCGCCGGGTGCCCGCCCCGGGGGGCGGGGCCGCTCCGGGATGAGGGACGATAGAGGGGTGGCAGACAGGAACAGCATGCGGACGGTGCGCAACCTGGCGGGCGGCCTGACGATCACCTGCGGCGTGGCGCTGGTCGTCTACTTCGGCGCCATCCCGCGCGGGGGCGACGGCAACGAGATGGAGGCCGTCTCCTACAGCCAGGAGCTGGGCCAGGCCCGCCGCGCGGCGCCGTTCCCGGTCGTCGCACCGGTGGGGCTGCCGGACGACTGGCGGGCCAACTCCGTGACGTACCGCGGGACCGGCGATCACGGTACGACGTGGCACCTGGGCTTCGTCACGCCCGACGAGGAGTACGTCGCGCTGGAGCAGGGGAGCAAGAACTCCGACAGCTTCGTCCGCAAGGTCACCCGCGAGGCGCGGCCGACGGGCGAGAGCCGGCGGGTGGCCGGCGAGGAGTGGGCGCGGTACGAGGGCACGTCGTACGACGCGCTGGTGCACGCGGGCGACGGCGTGACGACGGTGGTCACCGGCACGGGGAGCCTGGAGCAGCTGGCGCGGATGGCGTCGGCGCTGAAGGAGAAGTAGCCGGAGGGTTTCAGCCCGCCCGGTCGGCGGCGCCCGGCGCGACCGCGTCCTCGTCGCCCGCGTCCGCTACGTCGTCTCCCTCTTCTTCATCTTCTTCTTCTTCTTCTTCCTCTTCCTCTTCCTCTTCCGCTTCCTCCGACTCCGCCAGCGCCGCGTCGAGCCGTTCGCGGGCGCCGTCCAGCCACTGCCGGCAGATCCGCGCCAGCTCCTCCCCGCGCTCCCATAGCGCCAGGGACTCCTCCAGGGTCGAACCGCCGGACTCCAGCCGGCGCACGACCTCCATCAGCTCGTCCCGCGCCTGCTCGTAGCCGAGAATCCCCCGGTCCTTCGTCTCTGCCATGGCCCCACCTTAGGACCCTCCTACGACACCGGGCCGACCGTGACACCGAACTCCCCGTCGGCGACCCGGGCGCGCAGCTCCTCGCCCGCGCGCACCTCATCCGCCGCGCGCACCGCCGCGCCGTCCTGCCGCTGCAGCACCGCATAGCCGCGCTTGAGCGTGGAGGCGGGGGAGAGGGCGACGACCCGGGCGCGGGTGTGCTCCAGCTCGGAGTCCGCGCGGTCCAGCAGATGCGCCAGCGTGCGCCTGCTGCGCGCCAGCAGCGCGTCCACGACCTCCGCGCGCTCGTCGACGATCCCGTACGGCTCGGCCATCGACGGCCGGCTCAGCCACGCCGCGAGTCCGCGCTCCTCGCGGTCCAGCACCCCCGTCAGCGCGCGCAGCGCGCGCAGCCGCAGCTGCTCTATCCGGACGTGCTCCTCGCCGACGTCCGGCACGGCGTCCTTGGCGGCGTGCGTGGGCGTACGGGAGCGGAGGTCCGCCACGTAGTCCAGGAGGGGGTTGTCCGGCTCGTGGCCGATGGCGGAGACCAGCGGCGTACGGCACGCGGCCACGGCCCGTACCAACTGCTCGTCCGAGAACGGCAGCAGGTCCTCCACGCTGCCGCCGCCCCGCGCGACGATGATGACGTCCACTTCCGGGTGGCCGTCCAGCTCCTGCACGGCCTTGATGATCTGCGGCACCGCGTGCACCCCCTGCACCGCCACCGGCCGCACCTCGAACCGCACCGCCGGCCAGCGGTGCCGCGCCGTCTCCAGCACGTCCCGCTCGGCCGCCGACGCCCGCCCCGTCACCAGCCCGATGCGGCGCGGCAGGAACGGCAGCGGCTTCTTGCGCTCCGGCGCGAACAACCCCTCCGCGGCCAGCGCCTTCTTCAACCGCTCCAGCCGCACGAGCAGTTCGCCGACGCCCACCGGGCGGATCTCGGCGGCGCGCAGCGAGAGCTGGCCACTCGGCGCGTACCAGACGGGCTTGGCGAAGACGACGACGCGGGCGCCTTCCTGTATGACATCGGCCACCTTGTCGAACACGTCGCGGAAGCACGTCACGGTCAGGGAGACCTCCTGCGCCGGGTCGCGCAGCGTCATGAAGACCACTCCGGCGCCCGGCCGCCGCGACAGCTGGGTGATCTGCCCCTCCACCCACAGCGCGCCGAGCCGGTCGATCCAGCCGCCGATCTTCCGCGAGACGACCCCGACGGGCATGGGCGTCTCTGCCGTGTTCACCGCCATGTGCCCGAGCCTAACGGCGGGGTACGACACGTGGGCGGCTCCGGCGGGTGACGTGCGGGCGGCTGCGCCCTCCTCACCCGGATCCGGCGTTCCGTACCATGGCGCCATGACTGCTTCGCGCACTCCGCAGCCCGCCCGCCGCGTCCTGCTCGCCGCTCCCCGGGGCTACTGCGCCGGCGTGGACCGGGCGGTGATCGCGGTGGAGCAGGCGCTTGAGCAGTACGGCTCGCCGGTGTACGTGCGCCACGAGATCGTGCACAACAAGTACGTCGTCAAGACGCTGGAGCGGAAGGGCGCGATCTTCGTCGAGGAGACGGCCGAGGTGCCCCCCGGCAACATCGTGATCTTCTCCGCACACGGCGTCGCCCCCGTCGTCCACGAGGAGGCGAAGCAGGGCCGGCTCGCGTCGATCGACGCGACGTGCCCGCTGGTGACGAAGGTGCACAAGGAGGCCGTCCGGTTCGCCAAGGACGACTTCGACATCCTCCTCATCGGCCACGAGGGCCACGAGGAGGTCGTCGGCACCTCGGGCGAGGCGCCGGAGCACGTCCAGCTCGTCGACGGCCCGGAGGGCGCCGAGCAGGTCGAGGTGCGCGACCCCGAGAAGGTCGTCTGGCTGTCGCAGACCACGCTGTCGGTGGACGAGACGATGGAGACCGTCGACCGGCTCAAGAGCCGCTTCCCGAACCTGCTCGACCCGCCGAGCGACGACATCTGCTACGCCACGCAGAACCGGCAGGTCGCGGTGAAGCAGGTGGGCGCGGAGTCGGATCTGGTGATCGTCGTAGGCTCGCAGAACTCGTCGAACTCGCTGCGGCTGGTCGAGGTCGCGCTCGACGCCGGCGCCGCCGCGTCGTACCTGGTCGACGGGGCGGAGGAGCTCGACGAGGCGTGGCTGGACGGGGTGGCGACGGTCGGCGTGACGTCGGGGGCGTCGGTGCCGGAGGTGCTGGTCGACGGCGTGCTGGAGTGGCTGGCGGAGCGGGGCTACGGGGACGTGGACCTGGTGCAGCCGGTGGACGAGCGGCTCACCTTCTCCCTGCCGAAGGAGCTCCGCCGCGACCTGCGCGCCGAGGCGGCCGCGCTGGGCTCGGGCGGGACGGACTGACCGGAACGGCCTCGTCCGGGGCCCGCCGCGGCGGCCGTGCCGCGCGCCGCGACCCGGAGGCCGACCGGAGCGGCGGCTCGCCGGACCCCGCGCCGGGACCGCCGAAGGGTCCGCCGGCGGGGCTGCGCCGTACGGCGAGCAGTGCGAAGTGCCGCAGCAGGGCGACGGCCGCGGCCAGCAGCGTGCCCCCGTAGAGCCACGGCGCCTCCAGGGCCAGGGTCGTACCGGCGGCCATCACGTGCGACGTGAGGCCGCCCGAGCCCTCGCCGATGGCCAGGGTCCCGGCGGCGAAGGCGATCGGCATCGCGATCGGCGCGGCGGCGACGTCCGCGGGCCGGACCCACAGCGCGCAGCACACCGAGAGCACCAGGAACACCACCCCGAAGAACACCGGCGCGGTCTCCATCACCACCTGCACGAACGCCCCCGTACCCAGCATCACCGCCCCCGCCAGCACCCCCCCGCCGGCAGCCGTCAGCCGCGGCCCCGCGGGCCGCAGCAGGGTACGCACCACCGGCGGCACGGGCCGCCGCGCCGCCGCCCGGTACACCTGGGCGCTCTCCTCGGACCCGGCGCCCGGTTCGTGCGCCGGTCGCGGGACGTGAGCCTGCCGTCGCTCTCCGTCGGGGTCCGTGTTCGTACGGTGATGCCGCATCGCTCCACGGTAGGCCCCACGGCGGGGGAAACCCCGGGAGGGGCACAGAATGCGCTCATACGGAGTGCCGGGGTCCCACAGGATCCACACACCCGGGCGCGCCGCGGGCACCCGTAGAATCGTCAACCGGGTCCGCCGCGCCGCGACCCCGTCCCCGTGCCCCCTACTCCGTACTGGAAGTCGTTCACGTGTCGCTCACGATCGGAATCGTCGGCCTGCCGAACGTCGGCAAGTCCACCCTCTTCAACGCCCTGACCAAGAACGACGTGCTGGCGGCCAACTACCCGTTCGCCACCATCGAGCCCAACGTCGGCGTCGTCGGCGTCCCCGACACCCGCCTCGCCACCCTGGCCGGCATCTTCGACTCCCAGCGCACCCTCCCGGCGACGGTCGACTTCGTCGACATCGCCGGCATCGTGCGCGGCGCGAGCGAGGGCGAGGGCCTGGGCAACAAGTTCCTGGCGAACATCCGCGAGTCCGACGCGATCTGCCAGGTCATCCGCGCCTTCCAGGACGAGAACGTGGTCCACGTCGACGGCAAGGTCTCGCCCAAGGGCGACATCGAGACCATCAACACCGAGCTGATCCTCGCCGACCTGCAGACCATCGAGAAGGTGCTCCCGCGGCTGCAGAAGGAATCCCGCATTAAAAAGGATCTGGCCCCCAAACTCACCGCCATTGAGGAAGCCAAGGCCATCCTCGACGCCGGCCAGACCCTCTTCGCCGCCGGCATCGCCCAGGGCACCGACCGCGCCGCCCTCCTGCACGACCTGCACCTGCTGACGGCGAAGCCGTTCCTCTACGTCTTCAACGTCGACGAGGACGAACTGACCGACGAATCCTTCAAGGACGAACAGCGCGCCCTGGTCGCCCCGGCCGAGGCCATCTTCCTCAACGCCAAACTCGAATCCGAACTCGCCGAACTCGACGAAGCCGACGCCCTCGAACTCCTCCAGTCCGTAGGCCAGGAAGAACCGGGCCTGGTCACCCTCGCCCGCGTCGGCTTCGCCACCCTGGGCCTGCAGACCTACCTGACCGCCGGCCCGAAGGAGGCCCGCGCCTGGACCATCAAGAAGGGCGCGACGGCCCCGCAGGCGGCAGGCGTGATCCACACGGACTTCCAGAAGGGCTTCATCAAGGCGGAGGTCATCTCCTTCGACGACCTGGTGGCCACGGGCTCGGTGGCGGAAGCCCGCGCGGCGGGCAAGGCCCGCATGGAGGGCAAGGACTACGTGATGCGCGACGGCGACGTGGTGGAGTTTCGGTTCAATGTATAGGCCACGCAGTACCGTGGATCTGGCGAATTAGCAAACCACCAGGTCAGCCGGGGGTGGCCCGGATTCGGGCCGCCCCCGTGCGCGTCCCGTGGCTGGATTTTGGCTGGATGACCTGACGGCTCGTCACCTGTCGTCATCTGTCGTTCTCCGCACGCTGGCTGGATATTGGCTGGAGAGCGCCGAACGGTGAGTCAGCGAGGGGGTGCGGGCGGACGTCGTGTACGCCCGCGTCGGTTGAGCGTTTCGGTGATCGCATCCGGGGGACCCAGCGTGTGTGAACGGCACCGTCGCCGCCCGCGTGGCTCGCTGGGCGGGGCCGCTGGACCATCCCGTTTCCCCCGAGCCCCGTACGCCTGCAGCGTTCAGATGGCGAGGATGCTTTCCCGAATTACTCGGTCGGCGGCGCGTGTCGCTGAGAGAAGGTCACTCAGCAGGTCGTCCGGGAAGTCTCCTGAGTCCAGGGCGCACGCGCGCAGTAGATCGCGACACTGCTGTTTCTGCCTTTCGCTGGTGAGTTCGGTGAACTGCGTGTCGGTAAGGGCTTCACGGGCGGCGTAGCCGTCTTGGGCTTCCATCGTTCGGCGGTGCAGGTCGTCGACGAGGTCGTGGGCGATGGTGTGGCTGGCGGATCGTGCAGCGGCAAGAATCGTGAGGCCGAGCCGTATGTCGAAGAGGGTCGTGCCGTGGCCGGCGGGTGCTTGGAGGTAGGCGTCGGCCACGTCCGCGGCGGGATGAGTGGTCGATTTACCGGTCGCGAGGTGGCACAGCACCATCAGGGAGGCGGTGACTAGCTGTTCCCATGGGTCGCCCGGTGTCGTGTGGTCGAGCAGGTCTCGGGCACGGCTGGTGTCGCCGGTGGTGAGGGCTGCGAGGACGGCGACCTGGCGCCCATCCAGCATCCGGGTCCCGATGCCGCGGTGCAGTTCGATGTGGGCGAGGGCTTCGTCCCAGCGTCCTTGGGTGGTGAGGGCGCGTGTGCCGTCGGCGAGGAGGACCGTCCATAGCCAGGTGCGCACCTTCTTGCGGTCGGCGTCAGTGGCCACGAGGTTCGTGGGGACGGTGATGCTCTCGATCTGCGCGGGTCTGTTGTGGGTGATGGCGTCGAACAGGGTCAGGAGGAGTTGGCGCCCCGTGTCTGGGTGCCCGGCACGGAGCTGGAGGCGTGCCAGGTTGACTGCCGGTTCGAGCGTGCGTACGGCGGCCTCGGAGGGTAAGGGTGTGGCACACAGGTAGGCGGCAGCGTGTTGCGTGCACAGGGTGCGGGCGATGTCGGGGAGACCGACGTCCGAGGCGATCAGTGCGGCCTGGTTGAAGACCGTGGAGGCCATGCTTGGGTCGCTCTGCTTGTGAGCGGTGTCCGCGAGGTCGGCCAGTGCCTGGACTCGCTGGTGCAGGGGGAGGCAGGCGGGGCGGGGACGAGCGACGAGCGGGAACCGCCGGGCGATGCTGTCAGGGAGTTTCCACATGATCCGCGTTGCTCCTCTCGGTGGCCGCGTCCGTGCCGAAGATGACGGTCTTCGCGGCTGCGGTGAGGGTGGCCTGCGTGCCGTAGGGAAGGCCGAGTCGGTTCCAGGCGAAGATCACGTGATGCGCCAGGACATTCCGTAGTCCGCGGTGGAGTTGGCCGTTCTCGTTGAGGCGGGCCAGGTCGATTCCCGCCTCGGTGTAGGCCGAGGCCCATTCGGTGGCCGCTGCCAGTGGGCCGCCGGGCTGGATCACGTACGCGGGGTCTACGGAGAGCAAACGGTGAACGTCGGCGTGCAGTTGATTGTTGCTGTTCTGCTCGGAGCCTGGTGGCAGAGCGCGGTGGGCGGCGACTCGTGTCCAGACGTCGCCCTGCTCGTACCAGTCCAGTCCGGCGGCGCGCATCATGAGGTTGCACAGCATCAGGGAGGTCTCGCGCCTGTGCCGGGCTGCGTCATCGCGGAGGAAGTCCAGGAGACCGCGGCTGTCGCGGTGGAAGAACCGGTGTGCGGAGTCCATGGACTGTGCACCGCCGAAGGCGTGTACCTCGGGCTCGTAGATGATCTCCGTCCACGCGGTGAAGTGCCCGGCTGAGACCAGCTCATCGAGATGCTGGTCTATGGGGCTCTGCGCGCCGGTGACAGGTATGTAGCGGATACGCCAGCAGGGATGTTTGCGGATGAAGAACCACGTGGTGATGGCTCCGACGGCCTCTGCGGTATGGAGGAGTGGGGCGAGTTCGGTGACGGCGGTGGCCTCGGCGTGCTCCCAGTCCGGGAACTCCACGTTGACCTGGCGCCAGGCGGGTTGGGTCACGAAGTTCCTCCGTGGTGTTCAGGCCAGGGCGAGGAAGGCGTCCCAGCGGGGGGCGGGCGCGCGGTTCGTGCCGTAGGTGTGAAGGGCGAGTGCGGCGCCAGCGGCTCCGTCGAGGAGTTCCGGGTCGTGATCGCCCTCTTCGAGTGCCGTGATCAGCCGCACTGCGAGGTGCGGTAGCTCTGCGGCGATCTCGGAGTTGTCAGTCTCGGTGGCCATGCGCCATGTCGCGTGCAGAAGGCCGGCCAGGCCGTGGCACAGTCCGATCTCGGGGAGTGTGGCCTGCTGGTGGGGGTCGCGCAGGGCGTCGAGGATCGCGTTCTCCGCGAGCTGAACGCGCGTCGGGTCTCTGAGGGCGAGACCGGCCAGTTGCTGCGCGCGGGCGGTGCCGCTGGCTCCGTAGCACCAGGATGGACGGGGGCGGAGTTCGGCGGGGACTTGCTGGTCGGCTGCTTGCTGCGCGTTGATCTGGCCGGGCCACCAGGGATGGGTGTCGTTGCCTTGCCGCCAGTGGTCGGTCCAGGCGCAGATCCGTTCGATGGCGTCGGTCAGGCCGGGAAAGATCACACCGTGGATCAGGGCCTGTGAGAGTACGGATAGGACGGCGCCGATGCCGTGGGCGAGCCCGAAGTTGCCGTGTCCGCCGGGGTAGTCGGGGTGGGACGCGCCGGTGGGGGCGACGTTCATCCACCAGGGTGGCAGTCGGGCCGGGTCGGGCCGGGGTTCGGTCAGCCGCACCAGGTAGGCCAGGATGTCGCGGCTGATCTCGTGGTGTGGGTGGCGGCTGAGGTGATAGGCGCCGAGCCCGGAGAGACCTTGGATCAGGTCGAATTCTTCCATGGGAGGGCGTTCGCAACGGTCGATGCGTTGGTGGGCGGTGACCAGCCGGGTTCTGGTGACAGAGAGTGTGGCTGCGTCGAGGCGCTCCAGGAGCCGCACGTAGCGGCTTGACGTGCTCGCCGCTTGGTGTGTGATGAACGCTAGTGCGGGAGCGCCGAAGTACAGGTTGGCGTTGGCCGCAGCGCTGATTTCGCCGTCCACAGCCGCAGCCAGCCAGGTGTGCGCTGTTTCCCAGGAACCGCGGCCGGCACGAGCCCGTTCGATGTGTAGGAGGGCGATGCCTGAAGCACCTCCGGCGAGGGACTGGGGCCAGGCCCGGCCGCCGCCGGGTCGGCCGTTCGGCCACGCAGTGGCCGGGTCGGCCAAGGCATCGGCCAGCTTGTCGGCCGTCGATAGCGCTGCTGGAGCAGAGACTGTCGTGGTCACGGTGCTCTCCTTGCTCGTGCCGTCCAGCTCAGGGCTGCGGCCCTGGCCAGGTGCAGCTGCATGCGCTCCTTAGGCAGGCCGGGCCCCTGCATGCGTACCTGGTGCAGGTGCAGAAGGTCGGGCAGCAGATCGCCGGGGCTCGTGTCGGTCTCCGCGAGAGCGCGGGCGTAGTTGGTCAGTGCTGTCCGCCTCGCGGCCCAGGCCATGAGGGTCCGTTCGTCCAGATCGACGGCGTGGGTGTATACCAGGGCGACGGCCTGTCGGTAGACCGCGCGGGGAGGCGCGGTCGAGTCGTTTCGGGTGTGCTCGATGAGCCAGTGCATCGCCGCGGTGCGGTCGCCCAGCAGGCCGGCGGCGATGTCCACCATGCTCGCGGCGGTCACCGCACGGGCGTCCGGTGCGCTCTTCGCTCCTGCGGCGGTGAGCTGGGCCAGAGCGCAGGCGGAGTCGGCGGCGAAGTACGCCTCGGCCGCGTCGATCGCTGAGGGGCCGCCGAACCGCGCGGTCTCCGGATGGTAGGTCTCCATGCTGGCATGGCTGATCAGCCGACGGCGACGAAGCTGCTCGGTCCACTGGCCGACGTGCTCGAAGATCGTGCCGAGGGTTTTAGGTGCGCAGGTTAGGCGAAGGCGAAGGTGGTCGTCGGGGTCGGGGTAGCGGATGAACCAGCAGCGGGGGTTGTCCAGGTCGCTGAGCAAGACCGGCAGGTGTCGGGTCAGGATGGGATCTTGACGGTCTCGGCGTCCGTGGAGCTGGAGGTAGAGACTGCCTCCAGTCCCGGGCAGGTGTCCGTGCTCGTGGCCGACGACGTGGGTTGGCGTCCGCACCGGTGCGCGGTTCTGCTCTGTGATCAGGGGAATCACAGCTTCGTGGGCACGGCCGCCGATCCACCCCAGCGCTTGGGGCCGCGGGGCAGGGTGCAGGGTCGCCGTGCTGGCGCGGTCGAGGTGGGCGCGGAGCAGGGCCCGGTGGGAGGGCTCGACCAGGTCCAGAGCGATGCGCTGGTCGGCCTCGCTCAGGTATACGTGGCGGGGAAGGCGCACGTCGCTGCACCACCGGGTCAAGACTGCGTCCCACTCCTGCCACGGTGCCGACGCGACGGGCAGGTCGTTGCGGTCGAGGAGCCAGCGAGCCGGGGACAAGATCGTGCGGCCGTAGCGCAGCGCGGGCAGGAACGGCAGGTTCGAGGCAGCAGCGCCCCACAGGAACCCGGTGCAGGGCACGGCGAGCGCGACCGGTGCCTCAGCCAGAAAGCGGGTCAGCGGATGGGAGTGCAGCCCTAGATCCACGGCGTTGAGTAATAACGTGTGCACGGGGCGGCGACGGGAGAGCGAGACGAGGTGGAGCTGTTCGGCGTCGGCGGTGACGGCCAGGTCTGTCACCGGCATCAAGTGAGTATCCGGGCTGTGGTATTCGCCCAGCGAGATCACCAGATCGGTTGCCTGCGCGGCGCGTGCGACGTTCTCTGCGCGGACGGATAGAGGTGTGGCACTGATCTGGGCTACGAGCGCGCCGCGGTGCACTCCCGGGAGCCCGGCGTACACGTCGGTCATGCGACGTCTGTCATCGTCGGGCAGCAGGTCGAGAAAGCGGCCGGTGGTGGTCCCGGCCGACCGCGCCATGCCGACGACATGCAGGGTGAACTCGCCCCGCTGGAGCGCGGCGGCGTCAACGGCCTCGATGCGTACGGTCACCTCGGTGCTGGGCTGGACCGGGTGGCCGGCGCCGGTGGTGGCCAGGTCTTCCAGCGTGGCCTCTGAGAGCGCGACCTCGGTGCGGCCTTGGACGGCGGCGGCGTGCGCGAGCTTGATGAGGCGGCTGTCCCGATTGGGCAGGAGGGAGGGCGCCGGCGCGGTGGTGGCGCCGAGGTAGCCGGGCGGGTATCCCAGTGTGTCGATGGCGTCCAGGACGGGGACGGTCGCCCGAGGCCCGTACCGGTCGAGGAACCGGGCGTGCCATTCGGTCCAGCCGGCCAGAGAAGCGCGGGGCGCCAGTCGGGCGAGAGCCTGCGCTGCTGTGGCCGCCTCGCGGGCCACCGTATCAGGGATGGTGAGGTCCCAGTCCAGGCGAAGGTCGATCACGGGCCGGGGAGCTTCGTCCAGCTCGCCCTTCCCAGCAGTGGGCAAGTGATGTGCGTGGTCGATGAGGCCCGCGAGCGGGTCGGGCTTCGTCATCGCGGAGCGCAGACTGGTGAGCAGGACTCGTTGCCGGACCAAGCCCGCGAGAAGCTCGTCTATCGCGGCTGGCGGAGCACCGGGGAAATCGACGGCCAGCTTCGCCGCGAGGTCGCTCCACAAGATCGGGGTTCGTGCGCCGTTCAGGGCTCTACGCACGGGTCCAGTCATTCGTATCCGTACGTGTTCGGGGCCGACGTTGCGTTTCTCGCTTCGCCGGTGCTCAATCACCACATGATCGTCGTGCTCGACTGCAAAGCTGGAGGCGAGCAACATCAGACGTGATTGCAGTGCGGGGTGCTGCTCGAAGCGGTCGGCTAGGACCGCGGCGTGACCGGCGTCTGCTCTGGCCGAGGGATGGTGCACGCGGCCGATTCGCACCGAGGGCATGGCACCTAATCGTGCGCCTGCAACCCCGGCGAACAGACCGAACGGCGTGGCTCGCGTCTGGGAGCGCAGCAGGTAGCGCAGAACGGCGAGCACAGTACGGCGTACGGTGCCATCCGGCAGCGGGCGGCCGGCGCAGATATCCCCGACGCGGCTCGCAAGGTCGGGGCTGGCAAGCGCGACGGCGCCGGCGAACTCGGAACCTGCCCAGGTTTGTCGCAGCCACGCTCGCCACGATGCTGAATTCGCAGTGGCGCTGACGAGGTCCGGCCAGTCAATCTGCTGATCAAGGTTTCCCGCCGCACCCCGGATCAGCACCGCATCGGCATAGCGGTACATGTGCCCTCCGTGTGGCCGCGCGGTGCCCGGCCGCCCCCGTGGGCTGGGCACGGCCGGGCAACGCGATGAACGCGGTCGGTACTGCTCCGCTCTGCGCCTACTACGGGCAGCTCACGCACGCCGTGGCGCACGTCGAGTTGCAACCGTCGTTCGTCAGCCGGATGAGCTGGTCCGCGGCCGGGCCACCCTCAACTATGGTGATGTCGAGTTCCCAGTCCGCCATCTCACCGGACGACGTCAGGACGTCCTCCGGCTGCGCGGGCGTCAGGGGTCGCTCCATGTGCACGGTCATACATGCCTCCTTGGCGCCAGTGACAGGTGGTGCACGGTCCCGGAGTCCGAGGGCTCCGGAGTCTCAGGCCCAGGTCGCCGTGATGATGCCGTGGCGGCGCAGCACGGCGTCCTCGGGCAGGGGTACGGGGGCGGGGCCCGGCAGGTATCGGATGGTCGCGGCTCCCCGCCGGCGGTGGTCCTGAGCCCAGCGGCGGAGCAGGCCCGCGTACTGGTCGGCAAGCGTTTCGGCCTGCGGACCGTGGGCGATCACACCGCTCTCGAAGCCGTCGGTATCGGGCTTCTCGCGGCGGCTGCGGTAGGCGATGCTGTCCCGGCTCACCAGTGCAGGCACGCCCCTGAGGGCGGATGCTTCCACGAGCCCGCTGTCCACGACGTCCGCAGCGGCGTGCAGACGGGCCGGGCTCGACAGGTTGAGCGTGAGAAACAGGTCCAGCTCGTCGGGCAGGTCGTAGGCGGCACCGGACCAGCACTCCAACCGGGGCGTGTCCAAAGCCGCGTTGAGCACCCGGGGCTCCAGGGGTACCCGTACGTCGTCGGTCCGGAGGACAACGCCCGGGCGCAGGATCACCTCGCGTTGCTGGGCGGCTCCCTCGCCCTGCATCGGCACGAAGTGCGCCAAGCCGTAGGAGCGACTGATCAGACCGTCTCCGTCGCGGTCGAAGGCGAAACTGCGAGTCGTGCCGCACACGGTGAGCGGGACGACGAGCCTGCCCTTCCCCGTGAGCCCGTTGATCCACGACGAAGGGATGTCCCACGCCGCCGCGGTCACGACGATCCGATCGTATGGGGCACCGTCGGGAACACCGTGCTCACCATCGTCGAGGACAGTCTTCACCCGGGTGTACCCGGCGTCATCGAGGCACTGGCGAGCCCGGTTGATGACGTCGCGATCGATGTCGACGGTGGTGACCTCACCCTCGCTGCCGACGAGTTCCTGAAGGTAGGCGGCGTTGACGCCACCGGACCCGACCTCCAGGACCTTCATGCCGGACTCGATTTCGGCCTGCTCCAGCATGACCGCCTGGAGGTGGGCCGCGGACATGACGCTGAGGTCCATGCCGTGCTCGTCCTTCTTGACCGGCACGGCGCGGTGCAGGCTGTACGCCACCTCCGGGGATGCATCCGGCGCGAACCTGTGCCGGGGCACAGCGGCGAAGGCGGCGGCGACGGGCTCGGTCCGGACCCCGTCCTCGTCACGGAGCGCGCGGACCATGTCCGCACGCAGCGCTTCGGGATCGCGGACTGGCGAGTCGTCAATAGCAGACATCCGAATACCTGTCCCTATCGTGGTTGGTGCTTGCGGCGGTCGTGCTCTGCGTCCAACAGCACGCTAGCCAGGGCGCCGTATCTGGAGGATGGATACGCGCCGCCAGGAGGCTGGCCCTCGCGGTTCGGCTGAAAACCGGTTCCGCCACTCATCGTCATTCGTCGTCCCTTCCGACGGGTTGTGCGCGCGGGGAGGAGGAGCCAGGCGAGGGCTGGCCCTGCCCCGCACGATTCACACGGTGTTGGCTCTTATGCATGCCCGGCACTAGGTACGGTGTCCGTCGCCGACGACAGGTGGGCAGTTGAGCGTGCCTGCTCCTCGATGACCTATCTGGCTGTGCGGATGATGCCGTGTAGGGGCCGGGCGAGGCATGCCAACGGCCCATGTAGTTGTTGCGCCCATCACAAGATCCTCCATTGAAGCTCGGCGTCGTCACGCCGGACGCCTTCGATGCGACGCTTTACTTCTTCCAGGCTTCCCGGAGAGTGATGTGCTTTCCGGGCGTTTGTGGTGATCATTCGAAGCTCGCGAATCTGAGCCAATGTGCGATAGCCGGACCATTGCCGCACATCGAAGCCGTAAGCATCGGCGAACTGCTCATAGTGCCTTCTGCCGTATCCGAATCGGCGGCAATGTATCTCGACTGTCACCAGATCCCATTCCGGCTGTCCGATGGTGACGGTGTCCCAGTCGCACAGGACGACTCCGTCAGGCGTGTGCAGGGCGTTTCTGTGTTGGGGGTCGCCTTGAATAGTGCCTGACTGTCGAGCGAAACTGATGCTTTTGAGGTCGGATTCGAGGCGATCGGTGCAATCGATGAGAAAATCGACCGTCGAATTCGGAAGCGTAGTGATCCCCGAGACTGAGCGGCGAATGGCACGTATGTTGTCGTGCGCTGGCAGGGACACTTCCGGTGGAGTTAGCGCGTGAAGGGCTCTTAGAGGGCTGGCCAGTTGGACGGCCGTGACGGGGTGATCAGGCTGGGGGAGGTAGATCCAGAAGGTCACGGCGTGGTGGTCGACGACGACGGGTTGGTCAACGGGGAGGAGAGGCACTGTCGGGAATTCGACGGCCATAAGCCAGCGGACGAACGCAACGGTGCGAGTCACGTCATCAAGCCGCGACCCGCGTCTGGCGATCTTTACTACGACCGGGTCCCTCCTCAGCAGGATGACGGCATTGGTGTGTCCACGAAGCAGACGGGCATCGGAACTGTTGAGGCTGACTGCCGCGCATGCTTGCTTCAGCACGCGCTGCATCTCTGATTCATCGAAGCCGCCGGCTATCGGTGCCGCTACTGTCATGACTCTAAGGTCGCCTACTGCAGGCCCCGTTGTCACATCGTGCCTCGGGGCAGGGCCAGGATCTCTCGCAGCTCACGTGCCGGTCGGCTGCTGCGCGTTGCAGGTGGAAGTGCTCGGATGACCTCCCGAGCCCGCGCTCGCAAGATCGGTGTCTGATGGGCGGGAAGGATTGCAAGGATCGCTGAACTTGCGACATCGCAGGCGTCCGTTGGGAGGCGGTCCTGGGCACAGCAGATCGCTGTTTCCAGTTGCAGTAACGCCGGATCGATGCCTGTCTTGGTCGGGTAAAGATCCAAGGCACGTGCTTGGACTCGCCGGGCCTGACCTGTGTCGCCGAGGGCAGTCAACGCCCCGCTCCGGTACAGCAGAAACCGTCGCTCGGGGAACGAGAAGGCATCGTCCGCGTCTCCGCTCGGTCCGCTCTGCTCGAACAGATCGGCCGCGAGGCGGAGCGCACGCTGCGCTTGGCGGCTGTCGCCCAGCTTCGCAAGAGCACGTGCCTCGGCGGCTGCGGCGAAGGCGGTGGTGGCTGACGGCCGTCCACGGGTGATCATCCGGGCCTCGCGGGTCAGGGTGACCGCGACTGCGAGAGGACCGTAGTAGAACGGCAGCATCGCGGCCTGTGCCCTGACTCTCGCCCGCAACTCGACGTTGCCGCTGTCATCTGCGGCGGCGCGTGCGGTGCCGTACCACGCTTGTGACCTGGTCAGGTCACCGAGCTTCATCAAGGCATCGGCAACAAGTGTCGCAAGTACCGCCGTGAGTTCTGACAGTCGAACTTGAACCGAAGCTGGCTGTCGGTCCACGGCTAAACTCTCGACGTCTGCAAGGAGGCTGAGGAGCGTTTCGAGCATGGGTGCCGGAGGTGTGTACAGGTACTGCTGTCGAGCCCAGATAATCCGCTCATCAAGCAGGTCAAGTTGAGCGGGACTCACGCTGGCGGAGGCTAGAGTTCGGTCTACGTCACGCCGTGCCGTATCGAGACGCTGCCCGAACGACTCACCCGCCCACGCACCGGACTGAAGCCCGGAGGTGTCAGGCGGTGCAAGTGGTCGGACGGTTGCCGCACTTGTGAAGCCGATCCCTTCAGGCGTGGATTCATACAAAGAGCACAGCAGGCCAACCGTTACGGGCTTGGGGTGGTTCCTTCCAGTTTCCCAATACCCAAGTTGGATCGGATCTGGCTTCGGAGCGTTTTCTCCGTGACTTGCTCCCAAATTACGGAGATCCTGTGCGGCGCTCTTCAGGGTGAGGCCCCGTGCGAGGCGGTGGGCACGTAGCAGGGATACGGAACAGTGTTCATGAATGGTCTCGGCGATCTCTTGAGGCGATTTCCCCTCGGCAGCGCCCTGAGTACGCAAGCGGTGTGCGCACGAAGGGCCATGGGCCTGCTTGTCTCGATCCACGACTGTCGCCTCCTCTCGCACAGGACTGGGTCCGATTGACCGGCAGCGTGCCTAGTCTGGCAAGGATCCGTCCGCACTTCACAGAACTGCGACGAAAGCTGTGACCCACCATGCCGGTCGCTACGAACTGTGATGGATGCCAGTTGCCTGCCTCCGACCCCTCAACGATTCTCTCGTCTCGGAGGCCCGGGACGGAAGGACAGCTCGACCCCGGGCTCCTGGCCGCCGAGTGCGAGGTTGTTCAGAAGGTCAGAGATTGATCACGGCGATGGTGCGGCTCACGGGTACAAGCGGCGCGGAGCCCATGGGTCTCCGAGCAGGCTGAGGCGCCAGCCACCCGAGGGCTGGTGGCCGAGGGAGTGGTGAAAGTCATGGCAGCTGCGACGGCCTCGGTATGGGGCACGAGCCGCCTTCTCTGCTGGGTCAGCCGGTGGCTGATGCCGTACACGAGGGCCGTATTGGGGTTGCGCGGACTGTGGCGCCCAACGTGGAAGACCGTCCGGTTAGAGCCGATCAAGGAGCGTGGTGATGACACCCAAGCCCGTCCCTGTTGAAGTGACCCAGATTGGGGGTCCCCTGGACGTCGCCGTCATTGCCGACACCATCGAGTCCGTCCGCCTGCGGCTTTACCCGCCCGGAGGCGGGACGTTGGACGAGCTGATGGGCAAGCTGCGTGGCCACGTCGGTCTGCTCCTGGCGGAACCCCTCGGTCCTGACGACGCGCACCGCTACGGCATCGTCCTCGCCGCGAGAAACCTGCTGGCCGGGGCCCCTAGCGTCGATGCGCAGGACGCCTCGCGATGGCAGTACGTGGTGGCGCTGGCCGCGACGTGCGATGCCCTCCTGAGGCGCTGGATCACCTACGTCCAGACCGAGGGTGACTACGCGGTGCGCTGCGAGCCGGACGGTGACGGCTACTACGTGATCGACAGTGCCTCCGGCTGCATCGCCTCCCGGCGCGTGGACGGCATCGCCCGGCCGGCGCGCCACTTGCCGGCCGACGAGGCGGCGGTCCTCGCGCGCAGCCTCAACGACGCGCGCGAGAGCCGCCGGCCGCCGAGCCAGCCCGCCGGCCGCCCTCAGTAGATCCCCGCCGCCCGTCCGGAGAACACGGGGCCCTGTTCCCCTGCACGACGGTTCCGTGCAGGACCCCGGCTGTGCACGAGCCGGACGGGCGGCGGGCCCATCCCGTACGTCCTGGCCGTGGGCAGCCCCCGCCGCAGCCCTACCCCGAACCCCCTGCACGTGAGTGAGAACTGCATGACGACCTACGACGACATCGATGGCGCCGAGGAAGAGGTGTCTACCGGAGCGGAGAGCGACGCTGCCCCGTCGCATGCGATGACGTTCGTCACCCCGGGGGGTGACAGGGAGCTGGCGCGCATGAACGTGGTCGGCGCTGCCCTGCCGGTCCCCCGCTCCGGGGATCGGATCGGGGTGCACGGGCACCTCGTAGAGGTGACGGACGTGAGCACCAACTACGGCCGTGACGAGGAATCCGGCCGCGTCGCCGTGGACACGGTGGTGCACGTCCTCGCTGAAGGAGACACGAGCCTGTGACTGATTGCTGCCGGCCGAACCGCCACACCGTCCCGGTGCCGAAGGATCTCCCCTCGGCGCATGCCCCGCACAACCTCGACCACGAACGGGAGCTGTGGAACCGCTACGCGGCGACCACCCTCGGGGCGAGCACCGAACCGGCGTTCTGCTGGACGCAGTACCCCGGCCACGGGCCCGGAGCCGAGATCCTCGGTACGCCACGGCGCACCCTGGACCTGGGCTGTGGCTCCGGCAGTGCCGTGGCGTACCTGGCGCAGCAGGGCATCGAGGCGTACGGGGTCGATTGTGCTCCGCTGATGGTCAAGAAGGCGCGGGAGTGGTGGACGCACACTGGCGCGATTTTCTCGTGTGCGGACGCGACCGACTATCTCACGAGAACTCCGCGCTCTTACGACGCCATTTACAGCATCTTCGGCGCCGTGTGGTTCTCCGACCCTGCCGCCCTTTTCTACTGGGTGAATCAACGCCTCAACCCCAAGGGCGTCTTCGCGTTTTCCCAGGCGCCGGCGATTCCGGGCACACAGGGCGTGCAAGGAATGTACGACGGCAGCTATGCCGGCCCTGCACGGTATGCCTACCGCTATTCCTTCAGCCCGGAGCGCTGGGAAGGGCTGTGTAAACGGGCTGGCTTTGTTCGCCCGCGGGCAACCCTCATCGAGGCCTCGCAGCTTGGACACATCGGCACCCTGCTGGTCACTGCCCGCCGACCAACGTACCCGCAGAACTGAATCCCGGCTCTCCTTTGACGCGCAGTTACGCCCGCCGCCGTGCGGGCCCCCAACCCGGCGCAGGTCCGTCCTCCCACCCCTGTGGCGACGGGTCTCGCCGCCCCTCCGACGAAGCCGAGGCCGATGATGCCGAGCCAGAGCAACCCCCGAAAGACCTGCGATGGTCGTTGCGTCAGCGTTCTGCGTACGACCAAGCCCTTGGGGCTGGCCGTGATTGCTCGGCTGAGGCTGGCCCGAGTGCCGCTCGGCCCGGTGGCGGAGACTATTCCCCGGCAGGCGGTCGAGTTCGTCGTCCCTGCGGGCGTCGCCTGGTCGTGGCCGAGGCTCTCGCCGTGGACGACGTGCGTTCCTGCGTGCCGTACGCGCTGGCCGGCGTCCTGCCCGGCGCAGAGCGTGCCCGGACGGCGCTGGTTGGTCGCGCCCTGGGCGTGCTCGGCGCCGGCCACCGACCCCGGCGCCCTGTACGAGGCGGTCGCGGCCGAGCTGCAGCGGCACGCGGCGGTACCGACTCCAGCAGGGGTGCGCCCATGATCCGGCAGCGCGCGCGGCGCGTGACCGTCGCCAGCGTGACCCGCGATCTCCTCGCCACGCGGGCAGCTGCTCGTCGAGGCCGCCCCCATGGGTGCATTGCGCTGCCCGGTGGCTCTACCAGGACGCCCGCCGCCGGGCGGGAGCTGATCCGAACGTGGCTCCTGGCCTGGGAGATCCCCGCCGAGCAGGCGCAGGACATGTTGGTGATCGCCACTGAGCTGTTGACCAACGCCGTGGTGCACACGGATAGTTCGCAGGTCGTCGTGGAGATGCAGATCGCCGGTCGGGGGGAGCTGCGGCGGCTGAGAGTCATCGTGAGCGACCAGGACCCATACAGCGGGCCCATCCGGGTCGACGGCCGGGGCGATCAGGACGGGCGGGACATCTCCGCCCTTTCTTCCTCCGGCCGTGGGCTGGCGATGGTCTCCGCGCTCGCGGATCAGTGGGGGACGTTCCGCGGGCACACGGGCACCCATGTGTGGGCGATGCTGCTGCTCCCCGCGGCCGGCTCGTCCTCGGCGCACACGCAGTCTGCCGGTACGACATCCGGGGGTGGGCTGTGAAGCTCCGTGACGCGTTCGTAGCGGCGTGGGAGATCTTGGAATACGAGCGGGCCCGCCGCGAGTGTCCCGAGCTGTACCGGCATCTCGACGCGGCCCGGCTGGCGCCGACGCCTGACGTGACGTCCGAGGAACTCACCGCGGCGGAGGAGCGCCTCGTCCGACGTGTCGCCGACCGGCTCGCGCCTCGTGTGATTGCCGAGCTGCAGGCCCGTTTGTCCGCTCGGGAGTCGGAACTGCTGTTTCCGCGCGAGCGGGCCGAGGGCGCATTCCGCGTGGCCTTCTTCCGAGCCCTGCGACGGCGCACCGACAGCGGCGACGAGCCGGCGCCCTGACCACCGTCCCGAGCCGGGTGCATTCCACCTGACGCCGGCGCCGAGCGCCGCGGCCGAAGACCGGACCCGGCCGCCTCGATCTGCTTCGAACCGAGAAAGGAGTCTCGATGACCGACAACAGTGACGCCGACAACGGCCCCGCCGCCGACCGGCCGAACAAGAAGGCGCCGCAGCTGTGCGACGCCCATCCGGACGACCATTCAGCCGCGGGTGATTCAGCCGGGGAACCGCCTCCCGCCGCCGCGGTGCACGTCATGAGCTTCAGCTACGGGCGCGGCCCGTTCCCCTTCCCCGGCACGGACATCACCCTCGACCTACGCAACAAGTTCAGCCACGGCTCCTCGGCGGCCGAGTCCGACGACGTCACCGATCTCAGCGGCCTGACCGTCTGTAGCACATGCTCTCAGGTGGAGCTGGAGGCGGACGGCGCCGCCGAGCTGGTCGAGGGCGTTTTGCCCCTGGTGGCGGCGTTCCGCAGCGGCCCGGGCGACGGGCCGGTCACCGTGGCCGTGGGATGCGCCGACGGGCGGCTGTCCGCACCCGTGGCGACCGCGATGCAGCGGCGGATGAACGGCCTGGTCCGGGCGACGGTGGAGCACCTCGCCCCCACGGCCGACGACCATCCGCGGTCCGGGACTACGCCCGCCGCGCCACAGGATCCCCCTGCTCCGCCCCAGTCGGTGGGGGCAGATGGCCCGCAGCCGTAGACGCGGGTCGGCATCACCGCGGGGCCCACGGACCCGGGGCGCTCCCCGCCCGCGGGCCTCGCGGCCGACTGAATCCCTCACCGCACGAACGGAGCCCACGTGCCCCCCGGCCCACCCTCCCTCCCTCGGCTACACCCCCGCCGCGGCAGCCCGCGCAGCAGAGCGCCGCCACCCGGCGGCTTCCGTCGCGCCTCCGGCCTGACGACCGGGCCAAACGCCACCCGCCGCCGGCTACTCTGGCCAGCCTCCGGTCACAGCGGCCGTCGTGCTCCAGGACCCCCGTAACCGGGTCCTGTTCGTCCGCCACACGCGGAAGGTTCCAGCCGGCTGCGGTGACGGCCTGGCGGGCCGCGGTGGACATGCGGCCGACCGCGTACCGGAAGACATCGGGGCCGTCCATATGCAGAGCGCCGGGACAGGGGGAGCAGATCAGGTCGGCGCCGGCGCCGTTTTCCGCACCGACCAGGCCCGCAAGCAGATGCTCTCCGCCGCCAGCCGCGGCGTCCACCTGCTGGGCTGGAAGAGCTACGACGCAGGCCAGCAGGTCTTGCCCAGCGCTACTACCTCCAGTCCTACGCCCTGGCCGCCGAATCCGGCCTGCGTGGGCACGACGGATTCGTGATGTGCACCATGGCCATGCAGGGCCTCAGACTCCACCGCCCCGAGCACTGCCTGAACCTGGCAGAAACCGGCCTGAACCGCGCCAAGGGACATGTCGATGCCCAGACCGAAGCCCTCTTCCGCGTCGTGCACGCCCACACCCTGGCCAAGAGCGGCAAGCGCCGCGCCGCCCTGGCCGAAGCCGAACACGCCCGTACCCTGTTGACCAGCGCCCCCGGCGACGAGGTACCGTTCTGGGCGCTGGCCTGGGGCCCGCCGGCCGCGTCGGTGTACTCCCGCACCACCAAGGTCCACGAAACCCTAGGCGACCACCAGGCCGCCGCCGGCCAATACGCGCTCGCAGCCACGGCCCGCCCGCCAACCACCTACGCACGCATCGTCGCCCTCGACCTCGTCGCGGGCGCGGAGATGCACCTCAAGCGCGGCAACATCGAGCAGGCGTGCGCCACCTGGCACCGGGCCATGGACCACATGGGAGGCGTCCGCTCTGCCCGCACCCGCAAGGCGGTCTTCCGCATGCGCAGCGACCTCGCACGCTTCCGGGCCCGTGGCCTGCGATGTGTGGCCGAACTCGACGAACGCGGACGCGACTTCCTAACCAGCGCCTGACCCAGCTCAACGGCGCTCGAAAAAGCGCCGGACGATCGGCTCCAGATAGTCCGCGTGCGGACCCGTCAGACCGGCCAACTCCTCCGGTGAACGCACCAAGGCGATGTCGTCGAGTTCGGGCTCGCGCCCCCCGGCACGTTCGGCCGCAGCAGCAGCGGCGAGCCCGGCACGCAGCGTCGCCTCAGGAACGGCCGGGGCCAGGTAGGTCAGGCCGACACTGCCGTTCTCCCCACGAGTCACGACCCACAACCTCAACTCCCCGCCGATCGCGCCGACCCCCACCTCCTCGGCAAGCTCCCGAGCCGCCTGGCCGGCCAGCGCTGCCTCGTCCAGCACCGCCCCGTCCCCAGGAGGCTCCACAGACCCTCCCGGCAGCTGCCAACGGCCCGGGGCGGCCGTAGAAGGCGACATCCTCGCAGCCAGCACACGGCCGTCGTCAGTCGGCTGGACAACGTTCACGAACAGCGAGGGCAGTGCGGTGGCGCCGGGGACACGACGCAAGGCGTAGTGCCGGTAGGTCACACGCACCCAGTACAGACGCAGGGCGTGCGGGCCTGTCTGCTCCAGCCCTCCACACGCCACCACCGGCCCGTCGAAGAGCGTGGGGTTCGCCCGCACCGCCATCTCCCACACCCGGTCTCGGGCCTCAGCAGCCTGGGGCGACAGCGGCGGCTCCTCAGCTTCGGCCAGCACAAGGTGCTCAATGTCGAGGAGGTCAGTGCTCACGGGCGGCAGCGTCTCGGTCACCCGCTCATCGTAGAACCGCGATATGGCACGCCCTCGCCTGTTCCACCCGGACAGCCCTCACTGAGCTTCTTCAGCGGTGCTGCTCCAGGGTGAGCACGGCTTTGGCGATTGTCGTCATGCGGCTGGGGCTGCAGCGGGCTCGCCGGAAGATGCGCCAGGACTTCAGGCGGGCTACGCCGCGTTCGACCGGGGCGCGAGTGCGGGCCAGGGCCCGGTTCACGGTCTGCTGGGTGGGGGTGAGGTCGTGGTGCGGGCGGCGCTTGATGCCGGTGGTGACCCACGGCCCGGCGCCCTGGTAGGCGAGGTCGGCCACGATGGGGACGCCCTGACGTTCGCAGATGCGGATGATCCGGTGGGTGCGGGCGGCGGTCAGATCGTGAGCGCGGCCGGGCAGGGCAGGCGAGAGCCACAGCAGCCGGCCGCCCGGATCGGTGACCACCTGGACGTTCACGCCGTGCCGGCGGTGTTTGTGCGAGTAGTCCCCGCGGCTGTCGCCGACGCGGTCGCACTCGGCGAGGGTGCCGTCCAGCAGAACGAAGTCCGGATCGGCCGCACGCAGGGTCTTCAGCAGGCCCGGTGCTCGCTCGGCGAGCAGGCAGGTGACCGCGGTGGTGTAGGCGTGGGCGGTGGACTCGCTGATGCCGAACCCTGCGGCGATCTTCGCCAGGGTGGTGTGCTCGCGCAGGTACACCAGCGCCACCATCGCGCGCTGCGACGGGCGCAGCTTGCACCGCCGGTCGCCCTCACGAGTGACGATGAGCATGGTGACCCACTCCACGAGCGCATGCGGCAGGTCGAGTGCGGCAGGATAGATGACCAACGAGGCCCCCGGACTGGTCGGTTGAGACGTCAGACATCTCGATCAACCGCCCGAGGGCCTCGCCCGTTACGCGGCTCGGACCGTCACCCGATCGGTGGCCAGGCCGAAGAAGCTCACTGATCACCTACGATCCCGGCCGCATGCCCTCGGCAGCCGAAAGACGTCGGTCCTTCTCGCGAGCATCGTGCAGCCCAGAGGCGCTTTCGATGTCTTCAATTCCTTCCGGTGAATGTCTTTCGGAGGGGGTTCCGCTCTTGGCGAGGCCGACGGTGTCGTCGTGGTGGAAGTGCCCATCGCATACACACCTGGGAGCGCCATGATCTACCTGCCCTCAGCTGTTCTTCTCACCCTGGCCATCATGATCACGGCGGTTATGGTGATGCACGACGTGCGCGCCTGTCTGGTGCCGACCGGCCGCCATCGCCGCGTAAAACCGTGCTGGTACGCGAAGCGGGGCGGTTTGCGGTGACGCCCCCCGCGCGACCATTGCGTGGCACGCTGCTACTGCGCTGGAATGACGGTGCGACCCACGCGGTTTCGGAGGCGAGGTCAGCGCTGCGTCATGCGCTGACATTCCACGGGCTGAGGACCTCGGCGGTCGATGACGCAGTCCTGGCTGCTTCGGAACTGGTCGGCAACGCCGTGGAGCACGCCATCGGCCCGTACGAGCTGTGGCTTCGACAAAAGGAACGCGAACTGATTGTGGAGATGCACGACCGAGATGCATCACTCCCGTGCATTCCGGCTTCCTTTCCCCGAGCAGCGGCAGCCGCTGCTGCCCGGGAGGACTACCCGCTGCCCAGGGCGCTGGGTTTGGACGCTGAGCGGGGTCGAGGTTTACTCGTGGTGGAGACGCTGACGGGTGGTTCCTGGGGCTTCCGCCTGGCAGGTGGAAGCGGACGTGACACCTGGAAGAAGGTCGCGTGGATGTCAGTCCCATCGTGATGCGTTGCTGTTCGCGCTCACGGCCACCTCCGGTCATCGGCTCAGGGCCCGTAGGGCTCTGGATCTCGGTCGTGAGAGCTGGGAGGGCGCGGTTATTGGACTTACGGACGAGCCCTTGAAGGTGGTGGTTGTCACTCATTCGAGCGACAACCACCACCTTCGGCTTGTGGGGTTATCGGGATGTGGCGGCGGCAGTAACGGTACGGCGGCAGGGCGGTATTCGCCTCCAGCCGCGGTTGGCGTGCGCGGCGCTGGGTAACTCCAGTCGCATCCGATTACAGATTGTTGCACTCCCCGTACAGACGGTGATGTAGGGTGGCGGGCCGTGACGACGCGACGGTGGGTCAATGCGCTTCTGGCGGGCGCGAGTGCAGCGATTGCCGTGCTGCTGCTAGCAGGCTGTGCTGATGACAATTCGTCTGATGTCCGGCCGCTGCCCGAGGCAAAGCCCGCCGAGACGGCGGCCTCCCCCAGGCCAGAAGTGGAGTACGCGGAGGCGCTCGTCGCTTACCGGGCGATGTGGGACGACCTTGCTGCCGCTGCGGCGACTTCGGATGCCGAGCATCCACGGTTGAAAGCTCACGCCTGGGGAGGTGCGTTGGAGCTGCTGCGCTACATGATGACGGAGGACCGCAAGAAGAACGTCGTCGCTAAGGGGCGTCTTCGCCTCAACCCCAACGTTGAGAGCGGCGATGCGACGCGAGTGGTGATTCGGGACTGCGCCGACGCCTCTGACTGGTTGCACTACACCCGTGACGGCGAGCTTGAGAACGATGTACCCGGTGGCCACCATCGCGTCGATGCAACGGTCCGGCCGTACGGCGGGGGCTGGCGAGTGGAGCGGCTGTACATCGATCAGGTGGGGTCATGCTGAGGTGCGAGTCCGCCCTGCCGATGGCAATGACGGCGGCGTGCATCGTGGTGGTGCTAGCGGCGCACGACGCGGCGGCTGACGACGTGTTGAGTACTGGCGTCGGATTGACGTGCGCGCCGGGTGCGTGCGACGCCGAGGCGAGGAGTATTACCCGGAAGCCGGGCAGCCCGGCGAAGAGCAGGTCAGTCCCTCACGGAGGTACGGCGAAGCCCGGCAGTGGTGGTGGAAAGGCTACGGAGCCGCCGACGGTTACCTCGACTGGCTGGGAGTACGAGCTGGGTGGCTTGGGGATCTTGCCGCGTTTCGACGGAGGCAAGGCGGAGAAGCCGGCCCGGGGCGGGGGGCAGCGAGTCCCGGTGGGGGTCGTCGTCCAGCGGGCGGTGGAGCGGTTGAAGCTGCCAGAGCCGGTGATTCGTACGAGTCCGGATGAGGATCTCATGCAGGTGGTTCACGTGCCCACGTGGATGTGGTTGGAGCATTCCACGTGGGGGCCGGTGTCTACGTCAGCCGCGGTGGAGGGTGTGCGGGTGACGGCGGTGGCTCGTCCGCGGAGGGCTGTGTGGTCGATGGGCGAGGGCGGTCAGGTGGTCTGCCGGGGGCCGGGGACGCCGTACTCGGACGCGTACAGCCCGAAGGTGTCGTCGCCGGATTGCGGTTACACCTACCGGCGGGCGTCGCTGTCCGAGCCGAACCGGGCGTACCAGGTGTCGGTGCGGGTTACCTGGGATGTCCAGTGGCAGGGGGGCGGCCAGGCCGGGGTGATGCCGGGGCTGGTGATGGGTGCGCAGCGGGAGCTGGTGGTGGATGAGGTGCAGACCGTTGTTACGCGCTGAAGGCATGGAGAAGTAAGCGCGGCCCGCGCCGTTCGGGCCGGGGCGATGGACGTTGGGTTTCTTTTGATCGCGAGGTGAGTTGATGGGTACCTCCATGCCTTCTTCGGCCCTGAAGGGTGGCGGATTGCGGGTGCCGGGAGCGCGCGGGTCGGGCCCGGAGCAGCAGCCGATGGTGACGGGGGCGCGGCGGCGGAGGCTGGGCTGGGTGTGGGGCGGAGTGGGGGCGGTCGTGGTCTCGGCGATCGGGTTCACGCTTATCGCGCAGGTGGTGGGGGAGCGGGATCAGGTTCTGGTGCTGGACCGGGATGTGCCTGCTGGTGGGGTGCTGAAGCCGGGCGATCTGCGTGTGGTGGAGGTGGCTGCGGACACGGGCGTGGTGCGCCTTGAGGATCGGGGCACGGTGCTGGGGCGCCGGGCGAAGGTGCCTCTGCTGGCCGGGGCGTTGCTGGCCCCGGGCCAGGTGGGCAGCAGCGCTGCCTTCCCGGCGAAGGGGTTCTCGAACGTGGCGCTTGCCGTCGAGCCGGGAGGTGCGCCGCCGGATCTTGCTCGGGGGGAGCGTGTCGCGGTTCTTCCCGGCCCGGCTGGTGTCGAAGCGGTGACTGAGGAGGAACAGGTGCCCTCGGCGGTGGTGGGGACGGTGACGGGGGTACGGGAGCCGGAGTCCGCGGGTGGGCCGCGGGTGGTGACGGTGCTGGTGGAGACCGGGTCGGCGCGGCGGGCGGCGCAGCTGGAGCATCCGCGGGTTGTGGTCCTTCCTGCCCAGGGGCGTGAGGCTCCGTGAGGCGGCTGGTCGTGCTTGGCTCGGTGACGGGCGCGCCCGGGGTGACGACGACCGGGCTGGCGCTGGCTGCTGCGTGGCCGCCGGAGGCGGATGCTGGGGTGCGGCCGGTGATGGTGGAGGCGGATTCATCTGGCGGTGACCTGATGATCCGCTTCGGTCTGCCGCCGGCTCCCTCGCTGTTGGATGTCGCGGCGGCGGCCGGGCAGCGGTATCCGGGTTCCTTGTTGGGGGCGGCGTGTGAACTGCCCTTCGGAGTGCGGGCGGTGGTCGAGGTGCCGGGCCGTGGCCCGTGCCGGGAGGCGGTGCGGCTGCTGACCGGTGAGGGCGGTCGGCGTGTGCTGCTGGGCGACGACCATGACCGGGGCACGGTGCTGCTGGACGTCGGGCGCCTGGGTGAGGACGTGGAGCCGCTGCTGGAGGCCGCCGATCAGGTGGTGCTGGTGGCTCGCGGCGGGGCGGAGCCGCTGACCCATGTGTCCGCCTACGGCCTCGACGCAGGTGCGTACGCGGGACGGCTGACTCTCGCCGTGGTCGGACCGTGCCTCTACTCGGCAGAGGAGATCGCCAAGAGTCTCGGCATCGAGCAGGTGTTTTTCCTGCCCTGGGATGCGAAGAGCGTGGCCGCGATGAACGGGCCCACGCACGGGCCGTTGCGCATTGCCGGGTTTCGGCGGTCGCCGTTGATGACCGCGGCCCGGCTTGTGGCCCGGCGGCTGGGTGTCCCGCCCGAGGGAGGCACCGAGACGGGAGCCGCGGACGGCGGCATCGGCGGTGTGGGCAGCGCGGCCGCGGTGGTGGGCCGGAGCCGTACGGGCCTGGTTCGAGTACCGGGAGCCGAGGGGAGCGGATCGTGAGCGAGCAGCTGGTGCCGCCCGGCGTGGCGCCTGGCGTTGGTGAGCCGGCGCTGGCCCCGGTGGTGCGGCAGCGTGTGGCGGCCCGGCTGGCTGCGTACGCCGGCGAACGCGAGGCGGCGGGTCTGCCAACGGAGGATGAATCGGCGCGACGAGCCACCGTGACCATGCTGCTGGCCGAAGAATTGGGGGAGCAACGGCGCCTGGCTCTCGCCCAGGGCGGCCCGGTGATCGACGCCGGGGTCGAGGAGCAGATCGCGCAGGCGGTCAAGGATGCGCTGTTCGGCACCGGCCGCTTGGAGCGGTTGCTGGCCGACGACGTGATCGAGAACATCTGCGTCAACGGCTGCGATGTGGTGTGGGTCAAGAACGGGGCAGGCGAATGGCGGCGCGAAGCACCGGTGGCCGCCTCGGATGAGGAACTGGTGAAACTGGTCCGCACGCTCGCGGCCCGCGCCGGCGGGGAGGAGCGCCGCTTCGATCGGGGTATGCCCCGCTTGAACCTGCAGCTGCCTGACGGGTCCCGGTTGTTCGCGGTGATGGCGGTGACGGGCCGGGTGTGCCTGACGGTACGCCGCCACCGCTTCCCCGCTGCCTCGATGGCGGAGCTGGTGCGGCTGGGTGTGTGCGACGAGCAGCTGGCCGCCTTCTTGAGTGCGCTGGTGCGGGCGCGGAAGAACATCGTGATCGGCGGTGGCACCAACGTCGGCAAGACCACGGTTCTGCGGGCTTTCGCCCACGAGATCCCGCCCGAAGAGCGGCTGGTGACCATCGAGGACACCTTCGAGCTCGGCCTGGATGCCGATGTGGTGGCGCATCCGAACGTGGTGGCCATGCAGGCACGGGAGCCGAACATCGAGGGGCAGGGCGGCATCGATCAGGCGGAACTGGTGCGGTGGGGGCTGCGTATGTCGCCGGACCGGGTCATCGTCGGGGAGATCCGCGGGCCCGAGGTCATCCCGATGTGCAACGCCATGAGCCAGGGCAACGACGGCTCGCTGTCCACGATCCACGCTTCCACCTCGCGCGGGGTGTTCACCAAGCTCGCCTCCTACGCCGCGCAGGCCCCTGAACGGCTCACGCTTCAGGCGACGAACCTGATGGTGGCCTCTGCGGTCCACTTCGTCGTCCACCTGGGCTGGGACGTGGCGGGTCGGCGGGTCATCGACTCGGTGCGCGAGGTCATCGACGCGGACGGTGCGCAGATCGTCTCCAACGAGGTCTACCGCCCCGGTCCCGACGGGTGTGCCGTCGCCGCGGCCCCGCTGCGCACCGAGACCCTCGACGACCTTGTCGCGGCCGGGTGGGATGCCCAGCGGGCCTCGTCCCAGTGGTGGGGGGCCGCGTCATGAGTATGGCGGGGACCGGCACCTGGACGGCGGTCGCGGTGGCGTGCGGGACGGTATTCGGCCTCGGTCTGGTGGCCATCGGTTACGGCATGGTGCGGCGCGCGGCGCGCGAGGAGCGGCCCGGCCTCTGGCGTGGCCTGGTGGCGCGGCTTCCGGGGGACTGGACCACGCGGCGCGTGCTGATCGCCGTGGTGGCGGGAGCGGTGACGGGGGCGTTGACGACGTGGCCGGTGGCGGCGGTGCTGACCACGGTCGGTCTGCTCACCCTGCCCGGCCTGCTGGGTCCGGACCGGCAGGCCGCACGGCGCACGGAGCGGATGGAGGCGCTGGCCACGTGGACGGAGATGCTGCGCGACACCCTCTCCGCCGCGGCCGGTTTGGAGCAGGCGGTACTGGCGACCTCGGACATCGCCCCGGCCGCGCTCGAGCCAGAGCTGCGGCAGCTGGCCGCCGCGGTCCGCTCCGGACGCCCGTTGTCGGCCGCGCTGCGGGCCTTCGCCGAGGAGGTCGATGACCCGCTGGCCGATGTGGTGGTGGCCGCGCTGGTGATGGCGGCCGAGCAGCAGGCTGGCCGCCTCGCGCCGCTGCTGGGTGAGCTGGCGGAGTCGGTGCGCGAGCAGGTCGCCATGCGGCGGCACGTCGACGCCGGCCGGGCGAGTGTGCGTACCGGGGTGCGGGTCACTGTGCTCGTCACCCTGGGCATGGCGGTCGGGCTCGTGGTCCTCAACCGGCCCTATCTCGACCCCTTCAACTCGCTGACCGGACAGGCGGTGCTCGCCGTGGTCGGCGCCCTGTTCGCCGCGAGTTTCACCTACCTGAACGCGATCGGCCGCATCGAGGAACCGGTCCGCCTCATCTCCCCGGCCGCTCCCCGCGCCGTGTCGGGTACCGAACCGGGAGGTATCCGGTGATCGTTATGCTGCTGGGTGCGCTGTTCGGCGCCGGGGTGACCACTGCCGTCTACGGGCTGCGCCCGCCCAGGCCCGCCCTCGCCGACGTCCTCACGGTCCTCAACACGCCTGCCCGCCCTGTGGACTCTCCCGCAGGCGGGCAGGACGCAGAGTGGGCCACCCGGCTGGGCCGGCGAGCCGTACCGCTGGTGCGCGCGCTCGGATTCCCCACCGCCTCGCTGCGCGCGGACCTGGCCGTGTGCGGCACAGACGAGGAGCAGCACCTGGCGGGCAAGGCGGTCTGTGCGACGGTCGGCCTCCTCGCCCCGTGGGCCGCGATGCTCGTGCTGCGTCTGGGGGCTGGTGTCGAGGCCGGATGGTGGGTGCCGTCAGCCGGGGCGTTCGCCTTGGCCGTCGTGCTGTTCTTCGTCCCCGACCTGTCGGTGCGTCAGCAGGCTGCGCGGCGGCGGCGCGAGATGCGTCACACCCTCAGCCTCGTCCTGGACCTGACCGTGATCGCGCTCGCAGGCGGCGCCGGAGTCCAGCAGGCCCTCACGCAGGCCGTGGCCGCACCCCAGGGGTGGGCGGCGGCCAGACTGCGGCACGCCCTGCACGTCGCGCAGCTCACCCGGACCAGCCCTTGGTCCCACTTGGGAGATCTGGGGCGGCAGTTGTCGGTGGCGGATCTGAGTGAGCTGGCCTCGACGCTGAACCTCGCGGGCAGCGAGGGCGCCAAGGTCCGCGGCTCGCTCGCGGCGAAGGCGCGGGCGATGCGGCGACGCCGGATCTCGGAGGCGGACGGGGCCGCCCAGGCGGCCACCGAGCGGATGTCGCTTCCCGTGGTCGGGCTGTTCGCCGCGTTCTTGCTGCTGATCGGCTACCCGGCCCTCGCCCACGTCATGTCGATCACCTGAGCTCCCGCTCAACGAGACCCATAGAAAGAGCACCCCCCATGTTCCGACTCGACACCCTGGTCCGCCCAGTCCGCGCACACCTGGCCGAAGTGCGCCGGCACGCCCGCGGGGATGCCGGCTACACCACCGAGACCATCGTGGTCACCGCCCTGCTGGCGGTCCTGGGTCTGACCGTGGTGGGCATCATCGTCGCCAAGGTCACGGCCAAGGCGAACGGCATCGACCTGGGGTAGCGCGTGACCACCCTCCTTCGCCGGCTGCGCAGCGACCGCGGGGCCGTGAGCACCCAGCTCGTGCTGGTCTTCCCAGCTCTCCTGCTGATCGCGCTGCTGGTGGTGCAGTCCGCGCTCCTCTGGCACGCCCGCCACATCGCCCAGCACGCCGCCCAACGCGGCCTGGCCGCATCCCGCGCCCAGGACGGCACCGCGGCGGGTGGTCAGGCACAGGCGCGGCGCAGCCTCGCCGCGCTGGGCAGCCGGGTCTTGACCGTCCCGTCCGTGACCGCTGAGCGCACCACCGCCCGGACCACCGTGCGCGTCCAGGGGACCGTGATCCGCGTGCTCCCCGTCCCCGGCCTTCGGCTGCACGCCTCCGGCACGGCCTCCGGTCCCACCGAACGCCTCACCATCCCCACCGGAGACGAGCCATGACCCGGCAGGCGCGCCCGGCCCGTGACGATGGAGAGCGGGGTTCGGCGGCGGTGGAGCTGGTGCTCCTCACGCCGCTGCTCGTCCTGGTGTTCCTGGTTGTGGTGGCCTTCGGGCTGCTCGCCGATGCCCGCCTGGTCGTGGCGGACGCAGCCCACCAGGCCGCCCGTGCCGCCTCCCTCGCCCGCACCGAGAAGGACGCCCGCGTCCAGGCCGAACAGGCGGCCGGCGCGGCACTGCGCGAGGCGGGAGCGTCCTGCACCCGGCCGAGCGTCCGCCTAAGCACCGGCGGCCTCGCACCGGGCTCCACGGTGACGGCACGAGTGTCCTGCACCGTCAACCTGGCCGGTCTCACCGGCACAGGGCTGCCCGGCCACGTCCCACTGAAGGGCACCGCCTTTTCCGTTGTCGACTCTTTCAGGAGCGCCCCGTGAAGTCAGGAGTGCGAGCACGGATGACGTACGCGCGCATCCGGCGGGCGGCCGGGGACGACCGGGGGCAGGTCACGGCGTTCGTCGTCGGCGTCTTCGTCGCGCTGTGGCTGTTCGCCGGGATCGTCGTCGACGGCGGCCTCGCCCTGGCCGGCAGGGCCCGGGCCCTGGACGTGGCGCAGGAAGCCGCCCGCACGGGAGCCCAGCAGCTGGACATCGGCCGGCTACGGCGCGGTGGGGAAGTCCGTCTCGTACACGGCGAGGCCGCGGCCAAGGCCCGCGCTTACGTCGCCTCCACGGGAGACAGCGCCACCGTCTCCGTCCAGGGCGATGCCGTCACCGTCCGCGTCACCCACCACCAGCGCACCCAGATCCTGCGGCTGATCGGCCTGTCCACCCTCACCGTGCACGCGAGGGGCACCGCGCATGCCGAACGCGTCACCCGATAGAGACCGTTCGGCCCGTAGAGAGCGAACCGGCGATGAACCACCCTCCCCAGCTGCGCCAGCGTCTGACCGCGGCCACCACGGTCTGCGGCACCCTGGCCGTCACGCTCACCCTGCTCGTCGGGATGCCCTGCATCCTTTGGCACGCCACCGGCCTTCCCTGGCCCGAACGCGTCTCCTCCACCGGCGAGTTCGTCCAGCGACTGACGCAGCCGATCAGCGACCCCTTGGCGATCGACCTGCTCGCCGTGGTCGGCTGGCTGTGCTGGGCCGCCTTCGCCTCCACCGTGGTCCGCGAAGCCATCTGGTACACCACCCACCTCCCCCAGCTGCTGCGCGACCGACACGCGCACCACGAGCACGTCGCCTCCCTGTCCGTGAAGGGCTCGCTTGCTGCACTGTGCATCGGCACCCTGGTCATCGCGCTGATCGGCCTGTGGCGCCCGACGACGGTCAGCGCCCAGCAGCAGCTCCCCTCACCGGGCGAGGCTCGGGTAGCCACCGCCGTCACAGCCCCTCTCGTCCCCGCCTCTCTCCAGCCGGCCCCAACCTCCTCCGTAGCCGAACTGGCCTCGGATCGGCCTGTGACAGCCGGGCCCGGGCCGGAGAACGAAGGAGTGTCCCGCACGGACGAGGCAGTCGGGCACGTCGAGTACACGGTCGTCGAAGGCGACACCTTGTGGAACATCGCGCACGAACACCTGGGCGACGCGCTCAAATGGCCGCGCATCTACGCACTGAACAAGGACCGTGTCCAAAGTGACGGAGCCCGGCTCACCGAACCGGACCTGATCCTGCCCGGCTGGCAACTGTCCATCCCCGCTGCCCGGGCCGACGCCTCACCGCAGGCTCCTCCATCCACCTCGCAAGCCCCCGAGAAGGACGCGCCTCTCACCGAGTCCGTCGAGCCTGCGCCACCGCCCGTTTCCCGCGAGCACAACGACGCCGACGAGCAGGCGGGTGGCGCACACTCTCACTCCGGGGCTGGCCGGCAGAACGGGACCGCGGTTCAGCAGACAGCTACGCAGACGGGCCCTGCCGCGATCACTCTCGGGCAGGCGAGCCTGATCGGCATCACCACGGCGGCCGGTCTGCTGGCCGCACGTCGCTACTGGCACTGGCACCAGCACCGCCGACGCGACCCGGGCCTGGGTGCCGAACCACCCGCCTTGAGCCCGCTGGTGGACAAGGCCGCGCAGGCCGCCCATGCGGCCACCGGCCCTCGACGTCCGGCCGACCCCCACCATCTTGCTCCCCGCCGTATCCCGCCTCAGCAGCCCCGCACGACCGGCACGGTCACCATCGGCGTCCGCCAGGACCTCGAGGTCTCCCTCGACGAGCTTGCTATGCCCGGAGGCTGCGCCTGGACCGGTTCCGGCGCCGAAGGCGCGGCCCGTGCCCTGCTGGTCGGCGTCCTCACCGCAGCCGAACGCCAGCGCCCAGGACCTTCGCGCGTCACAGCGGTCGTCCCTCGCGGCCTGGCCGCGACCCTGCTGCCCTCGCTGCCTGCCCAGTTCACCGCCCTAACCCAGAGCGCTGACCTCGCGGAGGCGATCCGAGCCGGAGAACAGCACCTGATCGCCCACGCCCGCCTCCGCGACGAGCAGAACACCGCGCCTGCGGCAACCCTCGACTCCGGTACGGATGCCAGCCCGGACACCCTCCTCCTGATCACCACTCCGGACGCCGCCCACGCCGGACAACTGCAGGCCCTGGCCGCCCGCAGCAGCCCCGGAACGCTGATCGTCCTCACGCTGGGTGCCGCGCTGCCCGGGGCCGACTCCTGGCACATCGCCGACGACGGAGCCGTCACCACGGAGAGGCACGGCCAACGACCCGGCCCGCTCAGACTGTTCCACCTCACGCCCGAGGCCGGCCGCGACATGGCCGAGGTCCTCCTGACCGCCCACGGGCAGCACCCCCGCCCCCGCAGCCCCTCCACTCCCACCTCGGGCCCGAAGGCTGGCAGCGAGCCTCCCGACCCCCCGGCTGCGCCCGAGGTCGACGACCCGCCGGCGCGCCAGGACGCGGTCGAAAACACGCGGCCGAAGCAGACCAAGCCCGTGCGCCTCAACGTCCTCGGACCGGTCACCCTCTACGCCCGCGGCCACCACGATCCCATCGGCACCAACCTGCGCGGCGAGGTCCACGAATTCCTTGCCCTCCTCGCCGCCCACCCCACCGGACTCCTTGCATCCGACATCGCCGAAAAACTCCACCTCGCCCCCGGCAGCGATCAGAACGCACTGAAAAACCTCCGCCGCGCCGTGAGGCGTGCCCTGCGCGCTGCGACCGGAATCACCGCACAGGAATTCATCCTCCGTCAAGGGGAGCTTCATAAACTCCATCCCGAACTCGTAGAAACCGACCTCGCGGATTTCAGCGGCAGCCTGAAATCGACTTTCTCGACCTCCGGCAAAGATGAAGACCTCGAAAGGGCCCTGGCCGCCGTAGGTGCTGCTCTCCGCCACTACAAGGGCCCGTTCGCCCAAGGCAGCGATTACCTCTGGACCGACACGATCCGCGAACACCTCGCCATGAAGGCCATCGACGCGGCCCTCCGCCTGGCCCACAAGGCCGAGCACGCCGGCGCCACACCACGTGAGCGCGACGCCGTCCTGACGCTGCTGGAGCACCTGGGCACCATCCACCCCGACCACGAACGCCTGGCCCAGCACACCATTCGCCTCTACCAAGCCGCCGGACGTGACGACGCTGCCCGGCACATCCACACCCGCCTGACGAGATGCCTCACCGATCTCGGCCTCGAACCCGAGCCGGCCACTCAGGCCCTCATTGCTCCCCGCACTCGCCTCCGCCAGACACGGTGAAGTCGCAGTTCACCGGCCGAGCACGCTTCGCAGGCCGTTGCGGTGACCTGATGGCGCTCGCTCCGTCGCATCCGGTGTCGTATCCGCCGCCGCTTCGGCGTTCGCTCTTGGATACGACGCCCCTGTTCCGCCCGAAAGCGCAGGCCAGGCGCCCTGCGAGCCGGTGGCAGGCGACGCCGACTGTATATCGGTGCAGCAACGCATCCCGATCTGCCAACAGCCGGCGCCCGGCCGTCCCCGCCCTCGCACATCTCGACCCGGCTGCCCGTCACGTCGTGTGACTCCTCCAGCCCGCCAATTTCCCTTTCTCGCAACCACATGCCGGCCGGCCCTTGGCCGGCTCGGACCTCACGGCCGCGACACGAGGGCGGGCCGCCACGGGCCTAGCCGAGGTGCCGTACTGCTGGGTGGCGTCCCACGGCGCGGTGTGGGGCGACGCGCCCTCTGCGGCGTGGCGTGCCGCACCCGGACGCCGTAACCACGCCGGGCACGGCGGGGAAGCACCGGGCAGGGCGCCCACCGTGGTCGTGCGGCCCCGAAGACCGGTGCTGAGCCCAGCGCGTTGTAGCCCGCACCCCGGTTACATCACCGGGCGGGACGCGATCCCCCGCAGGGCCCCCGGCACATGCGTGCAATCGGCGCGCCGAGATGTCGGCGCGTTTGGGTGCCTGGGAATCGGTCGTGCAGGTTGCGCGCCACGACGCCTTGCGTCGCGCTTCATGGGGAACCCCTGAAAAACGGTCGTGAATTCACGAGAATTCCAGCATTTCCAAGCCGGATTCCGGCTTCAGGTGGAATGCGTGTCGAGTTATATTTGAATTGTTCCCGGAAGGGCCGGGAACGAAAATCCCGCCGAAGGGGTCTGCCCGAAAAACAGATGACGGGTGGAGTGTGCCCGAAGGTCGGCTGTTTTCGAATTCAGATACAGGCGCCCCTTTTCTGGTGAAAGGAATGTCTCGATGACGAGCACCGCCACGCCCGCGTCCCCGCCTTCCCGCCCCGCAGGACGGCAGTCCGCCCCTCCCGCGCCGAGTACTCCCACGGCGCCTTCGAACCCCGCACCCGCAACGGGCACCAAGGCGCGCCCGGGCGAACTGCGTGCGCGTGTCGCACAGGTGCTGACGGCGAGTCCGGGAAGGGTGTTCACGGTCACGGAGCTGGCGCGGCGGCTGGGACATTCGGGCGGCGCGGTCGGCAACGCGTGCGAGACGCTCGTCAGCCGGGGCGAGGCGGTCCAGTCCGGTGCCAAACCTCGTACGTACCGGGCGACGTCGGCGACGGCCGCCGCAGCCCAGCACACCCCGCCGCCACCTCCGCCCGCCCCGAGCCCAACCCCACAGGTGTCGCGACAGGGCTCCCGACAGGCGCCCGCGCCCCCGCCACCCGGCGGGCGCCCGGCGCCGATCGTCCGGCCTAACGGGCAGGAGTACCACCCCCGGGCACTGGCGCAGGTGTCGGACGTGGAGGCGCTGCGGCGGCTTCGCGAGGCGCAGGTGGCGGTGTTGCTGTACGGGCCGCCGGGGACGGGGAAGACCTCGTTGATCGAGGCGGCCTTCCCGGACCTGATCACGGTGGCCGGGGACGGGGACACCACGGTCGGCGACCTGATCGGCGAGTACACCCAGGACGCCAACGGCGGCTACGAGTTCGTGTACGGGCCGCTGGTGACCGCCATGACCGAGGGCCGGGCCCTCCTGCTGGACGACGCCACGCTGATTTCCCCGAAGGTGTTGGCGGCCTTGTATCCGGCGATGGACGGGCGCAGGCAGATCCAGGTCAAGGCGCACAAGGGCGAGACGATCAAGGCTGCCGACGGCTTCTATGTGATCGCCGGTCATAACCCGGGCGTCCACGGGGCGGTCCTCACCGAAGCCCTCGCCTCCCGGTTCAGCGTGCAGATCCAGGTCGGCTCCGACTACGACCTGGCCGCCTCCCTGAAGATCAACCGGACGGCGGTGCGGATCGCCCGCAACCTCGCCACATTGCGGCAGGCGGGCGATGTCGGCTGGGCGCCCCAACTACGCGAGTTGATCGCCTTTCAGAAGATCGCCGATGTCCTCGGCATCGAGGCGGCCTTCGCCAACCTGGTCGGCGTCGCCCCGTTGGAGGACCGGGACACGGTGACCGAGATCGTCACCAAGGCCCTCGGCCGCCCGGTCACCGCCCTGGCCCTCGGCCGCCAGCTCTAACCCCCCGTACGGGCCCGGCGAAGCGCCGGGCCCGGGCCACCCAACCCACGAAAACCCTCTTCTGAAAGGACCCGTATCCGCCATGACGACCCACGCCCAGGTGCACGTCCAGCACACCCCGCCCGCTCTGTCCGAAACCGAACAGGCCCTGGTCCGCTGGGAGGACGACGGCGGCCCCGCCTTCGAACCCCCGCCCGCACCGCAGGCCGGACACTGGCTGCGCATCGCCGCCGCCCTGACCGAACGCCTCCCCGAGATCGCCGAACGCGAGGACGTGATCGTCACCTGCGAGCACGGGACCCGCTCCGGCGCCCCCGCCGCCTTCTTCCCCGCAACGGCCGACCTGGAGATCGACGCCGCCCTGTTCGCCCCGCTGTCCCCCGCCGCCATTGACCCCACCCGGGTCGGCGACGAGGAGAACTACCCGGTCGCCTGGGGCGCTCTCACCCACGAGGCCGCCCACGCGGCCCACAGTCGCTGGACGACCCCGCCCCCGCAGCGCGGCACGGCCCTGGACACGGCAGCCCAGCTACTGGAGGAGTCCCGCGCCGAGCACGCTCACCTTGCCCGCCGCCCCGGTGACCGGCCGTTCCTGCGGGCCGCCGTCCACACCCTGGTCCTCGACGACTTCTCCAGCCAGACCCCCACCGACCGGTGGCAGGCAGCAGCGGCAGCCGGACTGATCCTCGCCCGCCGGGACGCCGGAATCCTCGACGCCGACGAAACGTACGCGCTGGAGACCATCGTCACGGGCACCCTCGGCAAGGACCTCCTCGACGACCTCGCCGCGATCTGGACCGCCGCCCACGCGACCGCCGACGAAGACGGCCAGACCATGCTGGAACACGCCCGCGCCTGGTGCCAGGCCCTCAGCACCGATCCGACCGGCCCGGAGCCAGCCCCCGACCCCGCCGCCGGGGGCCAGGGCGAACTGGCCGAGGTGATCGGCAAGGTGACCGCTGCGGCTGCCGCGAACGACGCCGCCCAGGCCGCAGCCCAGGCACACGCGGCAGCCGCCCAAGCGGCCAGGACCCGCGCGAAGGCCGCCCGAGCCGCCCACGCACGGCAAGCAGCGCAGACCGCCGAGAAGGTCTTCGCACCCGGCGGACGCCCCTACACCCCCGGCAAGGCGACATCCCGGAGCCGCCGCTCCCCGGTAATCGGCACCCGCCAGCCCACCCGCGCCGAGAAGGCGGCTGCCGGGCAGCTCGCCCGGGCGCTGCGGGCCGCCGCCTACCGGGAACGCACCACCACACAGACCGCCTCGGCGGCGCCGCCCGGGCGCCTGAACATGCGCCAGGCCCTCGCCCGCGACGCGCAGAAGGCCGCAGGTGCGGTCCCGACGGCGACCCCCTGGGTGCACACCGTGCACCGGGCAGGAGCGACCCCGCCGCTGCGGGTGGGCATCGCGGTGGACGTCTCCGGTTCGATGAGCATCGCCGCCGCGCCGATCGCGTCGGCCGCTTGGATCGTGGCGAAGGCCGCAGCCCTGACCGACCCCGACTCCTGCAGCGCGACCGTCTCCTACGACGAGTCGATCACCGCGATTACCGCACCGGGCCGTGCCCCGGCCCGGGTCACCGAGTTCGACGCCAGAGGAAGGGGCCACAGCCTCGGCGAGGCCATCGACGCCCTGGGGGCGGGAGCAGGTCTCACCCAGCCCGGAGCGGGGCGCCTGCTGGTGATCGCCTCCGACGGCATCTACGGCACCAAGGAAGCCGACCGGGCGGCCGGGCGCATCGCCGCCCTGCGCGCAACCGGGTGCGGGGTGCTGTGGCTCGCCTTCGACCCCAACCCCCTCCCGCTGCCCGGCACCACCCTCGTGGAACTTGCCGACCCCGCCCAGGCCGCCGCCGCGATCGGCAAGGCCGCCACCACCGCCCTCGCCGCCACCAATCCCTGACACACCCGGTGCCGCCCCAGCCCGGGGCGGCACCCCGTCTACCGGACATCGAATCGACCAGCCAACAGAAGGAGTGCAGAACCATGACGCCGTCCGCCGAACGCGCCCACACCGCCGCCGTCAGCTCTCTGCTCGCCGAAGCCCACAAACGTCTCGCCGCCCACCCGGACGAGTTCCCGAACCTTCACGAACTACTTGCCCGCCTTGTCATCGAGCTCAGCGATGGCGACCAGCTCGGCAGTTACCCGCCCTCCCTGGGCGGTGTCGTCGATGAGGCAGCCGCCCGCCTGCTGAACCTCGCCACTCCACAGAGCGTTGCCAGGCCCTTCGACGAAGACCTATCCGCGCGGCTGGGTGACCTGGACCGGCTGCCACTGCCCGAACGTCTCCGTCTGCTGGAAGCCGCCGCACGGCGCCCTGCGCGTGTTGACAGCCGCCGGGGGCAGTAACGGCCCCTGCCCGTGCCGGTACAACGGCGCCGCAACGGCCGCGCCGTGCGGCTGCGGTCACCGCGGGTGCGGAAACCGACGCCGCTAGGGACCCCGACCCCACCCACACCCGAGAAGCAACAGGAGAAACCGCAGTGACACTCACCGGCCCTGACCTCCCGGTCCGACGCGAGCCCGGCTGGGCCGACGTCGCCGACCCAGTCACCGGAGAGGTACGCCTGTGCGCCAGCCTCTGCACCACCTGCATCTTCCACCCCGGTAACCAAGCGGACCTCCTACCAGGACGGGTCGCACAGATGGTCCGCGAAGCCCGCGCCCGCGAAGGACACATCCCCTGCCACTCCACCCTCGGCACCCCCGCCCCGGCCATCTGCCGCGGCTACGCCGACGGCCCCGACCGCGGCACCAGCCTCGCCCTGCGCCTGGGCCGCGCTCTGAACAGCCTCGTTGAAATCCCGCCACCCGATCACTCGGAGACGTAAGGAACCATCAATCGCGCGGGGCAGCCGCTGGCTGCCTCGCGCGCCGGCCGTCAACGCCGGTGGCATCGGTTTCCACAGCGAGTCCCCCGTGACCTCGGCACGGAAGCCGCCATCCCCCTTGTCACTCAGCCCGGACACGGGCGTTGACCACCACGAGGACGACATCCCGAAGTGAACAACCACCCGCAGGAGGGGAAGCGATCATGTACGGCCGGCACGGTGACCGCGTGGCCCTGGTGCGCACCACCGACGCATACACACAACTGCGGCCCGGCGCCACAGGCGTCATCCGCCGCTGGGACGCCCAGCACGGGCAACTCCACATCGACTGGGACTGCGGCTCCACCCTGGCCTTGCTCCCGGACGAAGGCGACGAAGTCCGCCTGATCACCTCCCAGCAGAACCCAACGAGCACGCCATAGCAGGAGGTCGATGCCGTCGGCGACACCCTGTTGCCCGCCTTGAGTGGGAGTGGGAGGCGGCCTTCCCCGGTGCCGATGAGTAGGGATGACGAAGCCCCGCTGGCGTGGGCGGGCGGGGCGTCGGCAAGGTGTCGTTTTCGTCGGCGAGGTGCCGGTGGTTCAGTCGCCGACGACCTCGCTGACCGCGGCGCGGTCGGCGGCCTCGTTGACGAGGTTCTTGCCGGAGGCGATGGCGGCGACCAAGGTGTGCAAGGAGGGGGTGTTGGCGGCTCGTGGGGAGCCGCGCGGTGTCGCGAATTGGGGTGACGGTGTCCTCGGTGAACAGATGGTCCGGGCGGTCCGAGATCTTCAGCCGGCAGGCAACGTCACTGGCACGGCGAGGGCCGACCTGACCTCGGGTGTCGGCGCAGCCCGCGCCGTGGTCTGACGACCGCGGCCAGGCTCACCGCCCGTACTTCGCCCGGCACAGTTCCACGATCGCCGGATCCACCACCCCGTCAGCCGCACGGCACACCGCCCGCATGTCGTACGACGCCGCCGCCGTCCGCGGCCGGGCCCGCGGCTGCGGACGGCGCGCAGTTCCACGCCGCTGCGGAGCCCTGGCAACCTCCGTAGCCCGCGCCCGCGGAGCGGCAGACGCCGGGACCGGGGCAGCAGCCGCTGGCGAGGACGGAGGCGACCCCGGCGGCGCCTTCCGCACCGGGCCACTCGCGCCGGCCGCTGCCTCGCCACTACGGCGCGCCGCCGCAGGAGCACTCGTACGCCGCGGTGTTCGGGACGACGTCGGGCCCGGCTCGGCGAGCGCCACCTCCTCACTCACCGGCCCCGGCACCGGCTGCTGCGCGCCGGTCGGCGCAGGCGACCGCAATCTCACCTCCGGAGAAGTCCCCGTGACCGACACGCACCCGGCAGTGCCCAGCACCACCACCGCGGAGGCCACGACCAGCTCGCAGCGCACCCTGCCCGGCACGCACACCCTCACTGCCGGTAAAGGTCGCCACAGTCGAAGATGATCCAACCCGTCCGCGACTTGCCACCCTCCTTGAACCGGATCCGCAGATGCGACCAGTTCTCCGTACGCTGCAACAGCCGCACCCGCTCGCCGCGGTACACGACGCCGACAACGGGAGAACCCTTCCGCGGCTTCGTCCGGACATTGGCTGCCGCGCAGGTCACCTTGATCATCGGCCGCGCATAGCGGTCCGCTGCTACTGAGGACGGCACCGCCGGGACAGCAGGAGCGGCACCGGCCAGCACGACACCGACCGTGATCGCTGACACGGCGATACGAGAGATCATTTTCATCACGCAAGGCCAACCCCGGCACGACAGGAGGGGCACGGGGCCCGCACGAAGATCACCCGTGTGGAATGACGGACGCCTCTGTCTTGTCGATGCCGCAGTCATCCTTCCCGCTTATCCAGTAGTGGGAGGCCCACGGCGATAGCGGCTACAGGCCGGTCTCCTGTCTGCGACGCCACGCCACGCCCACAGCCAGTGCTTGATCCACCCAAAAAAACATGGCTCAATAAAGGTGTTCGTAAGGGGAGGGCAACCCCCAGCCGGACACCTCGGGCAGACCGGCCCGAGGAACCCCCTTCACAGCAAGGAACATCACCGCATGGACGACCTGAACGAGCCCGCCATCCCCCGCATCCCGCGCCAGCGGCGCGCCGCCGACCACCAGGCCGACACGGCAACACCCGCCGCCGACGCAACCGACCGGTTCGTGATCGGTGAGCGTCAATACCGCGTGCGCGACGCCGTAAACGAGATCTGGGACCGGCGGATCGGAGGCCACGTCTACCGCTTCGGCCGATTCGACAAGGGCGACCTGAGGAGGGAAAGGATCCTCATCGACCGCCGTTCGCTCGACGGCAGCCGCACCGGAGCCATCCGCACCATCCGGTGCCGGGAGATCATCACGCGCAGCATCCTGCGAGAGGCCCAGCAACTCGACGCCCTGCACGACGACTGCGACGCCACCTACCGGGACGGTGCCGCGCGGCTCATCAGCCGACTCGCCGCGTACGCCCGCCGGTACCTGTGACTGAGGCCGGGACGGGCGGGCAACCCCGTCCCGGCCGCCGGCCCCGCCCCTTCACCACAAGCCGGGCTCCGCGCCCGGCCGGCCAAACCCTGAACGACCCGGGCCACCCCTGGCTCCCTGCACGACTCGGCGGAGGACAACCCGCCGAGTCAGGACAAACCCCCTCCGGCCAAGGAGCGATGCATGACCACCGACACGCAGGCCATGAAGAAAGCAGCGACCTGGCTGCACACCCACAGCACCACGCTCGCCGACGTGCTGCACGTCTACAGCGAGCGGATGGGAGACAACGCCGACGCCCTGCGCGACCTGGCCGCCAAGGGCGGCAACGCGCTCATCACCGGCGCCGCAGCTGCCGCACTCGCCGCCGACTTCGAACAGCGCCAGCAGCACGCCATGCGCCTGCAGGCCGAGCTGTACGAACTCCGCCACGGCGAGTAGCCCCGTACCGGGCGGCCCGCCGCAACACCCGTGGCGGGCCGCCCCACCCGAAGGCACCGAGCGCCACGAAGAACTCAACTCGCCGGGTAGTCGACCGCCACCCGCCTCTCCAGGACACGCCCGGACGCCCCCACCCGGCTCGACACCTCCCCCCAACACGGTTCAATAAGGTGATTGATGCGAGGAGCTGCACCGCTACAGCGGACAGGGGTGACGCCCGGGCGCAAGTGGGCAACCGCGCGCCGGGCGTCGGGCTCCCCTTCACAAGGAGCCACGCCAGGATACGAGGACAGCACTTGATCACCATCGACGGGAGGCGTGTCCTCTCCCGCCGCGACATCCACCAGCGCTACGGCTACGCCCTCAGCACCCTGGAACGCTGGTGGGTAGAGCGCGACACCAACGGCCATCCCGATGCCGTACGGCTCCACGGCACCCTCTACTGGTACGAGGACAATTGGAAAGCGTGGGACAAGAAGCGACGTAACCCCGAGGGCATGCTCACCCGAGCTGAGCTCGCCGAGAAGACCGGCTACACCATCCGCTACCTCGAACGGCTCTGGCGCGAACGCGACACCAACGAACACCCACCGGGAAAGCGCATCGGGGGCCGCCTCCGCTGGAACGGACAGGCGTGGGACGACTGGAACCGCAATCGGCTGCAGATCGACGATGTCGACCAGCCCGCCGATGACGATGCCGCTGACGACGACCTCATCGGCCCGGCCGAGTTCTCACGCATCCTCGGCCACGCGGACACCAGCACCGTCAGCAAGGCCGTCAAGACGCCACCACCCGGCTGGCCCGAACCCGACGAGTGGGAAGACCTCCCCAGCGGCCGCAAGCGCCCGAAGTGGCGACGTCGGCGTGCCCTGGCCTACCGCGACCACCGCGCAGACCGGCCCATCCGCCGAGGCCGCCGACCAGGCAGCCGCAACGCCCGGTACCCGTACGCCGGCGACCCCCGGCTCGCTCTCGCCCGCCGACTCCTCGCCGAGCGGCCCGACGCGACTAACGCCGAACTGATCGAGGAACTGAAGCTCTCCGAAGCGCCGCCGAGCAGCTACAGCACCTGGACCAAAATCCTCACCAGCGCACGCAGTCACCCCCAGAAACCCGAATGACCTGAACGCCTCTACTTCGACTGCGCCCTCCCGCCCACCCCGCGGGCCGCCGCCGACGCCCTGGTCGACGCGGCCGCCGTCCTCGACGGCAACTCCGAGGTCGCCGCGGCGGCGCGGCTCACCGACCGGGCCCGCCGGCTGACGGATTGACCGGCGGGGCCCACACAGGGCCACCGTGGCGCTACGCTCTCGGTGCATGGAGCAGGAGTTGCGGCGGATGGCCGCAGAAATCCTGGCGGATGCCAAGGTCTGGCGGCTGGTCCGGGAGAGCTGGGACGAGTTCGAACAGGGTCTTCAGGCCATGGAGGACGCGCTTGCAGCCGGGGATCTCGCCGCGTTCCGGCGGGCCGTGGGGGATGTCGAGATGGCCGGCCCGCACCGCATCTCCGGTCTGGAGGACAGCGCGATGCTCCCGCTTCCCGAGGAACACCGCGAACGGCTCGACGAGCTGGTCCATGTTCTGGACACGGACGGCCCGGTCTCCCATGCCGACCGGGCCGTCGACGCGGCACGCCGTGATGCTTCAGGCTGAGGCGCTGGGGGTCCATCTCTTCGTCGCCTCCACTGGAGACCACCGGAACGACGCCGTCGCCTTAGTCGAGCGCGTGTGGCACACGTGCGGAGAGCTGCTGGGCATGACGGCTCCGGTAGAGGGGGTCGGCGCCGGGCTGGAGCCGGGGCACGGCTGGGCCTCCTGGCTGCGGGGAGCCGCCGGAGGCGGGGACGCCCGGGGCCCGCGGGGTCTAGTTGCGGCCAGGAGGCGGCCGGGACCGGGTGTGCGGCAGGCCGCGCTCCGGCGGGAACGCGACGTCCTGTGCCTGTCGGTGATGCTGGCTCCGGATGCCGCCGAGGGGCTTGGCTGGGCAGAGCTGGACACGCTGTGGTCCGGGGTCATGCGATCGGTTCAGGGCACGGCCGGGCCCGGTTCGGTCGTGCTCGGATCGGCCCGGCTGTATCTGGCGCGGCTGGCCGAGCCGGAGACGTCCCTTCCCGACGCGCCGGCTTTGCCTTCGACGGCGCCGGACAACCCGCTGACCGCATACGTACGGGAACGTGCCCCGGGAGCCGGCGAGGCGCCGGCGAACTGGCCGTGCACCGGGGTGGTGGTGCCCCAGGGTTTCGCCGTGTGGGAGACATCAGCCGCCCAGGACACCCGCGACGAGCGACGCCTGGTCGTCGTCGCCGCGTACGACCGCGATCCCGAGCTGACCGCCTGGACCTGGACCACCCGCACGCGCGCCCTGCCGCCCCTGGGACGGTACCTGCTGCACGCGGCCAAGATCCGCTACCAGCTGCGGGTATGGAACGCGGCCGAGGGCATCGGTCGGCTGCGTGCCGATACGGACAGGGTCATCGCCGAACTGCTGGAGAAGACCGAGGGCGCACGGGGCGTACGGGGCACCCGGTCAGAGTTGCTCAAGGCATCCCATGCACTGATTGATCTCCAGGTGCGTGAACGAGGTCTCGTCAACCGCGCGAGCCGCAGCCGCGAAGTGTCCCGCACGGTGGAGATCGCCGCGGCCAACCTCACTGCCCTCGGCGGCGACCCGGACCTCGGCGGGTTGTTCGCCGACGACCGGGCGCTGGCGGAGTGGTTCATCCAGCGTCTCGACGACGAGGCCACGTACCTAGAGGCGGCGCTGCACCGGTGCTCCCAAGTCGGCACCCTGGCCGATCAGTCCGTACAGCGCAGCCTGCAGCGCCGGCAGGAGACGGTCAATGCCGGTCTGACCGGCGCCCTCGGTGCCATCCTGATGAGCCTGGCCGCGGTGCAGGCGTTCCAGTACACCGTTCCGCTGCCGGGGCCGGTGAAGCCCGCAGTCATCGCCGCCCTGGGCGCCCTCGCCCTCGTGGCCTCCCTGGTGGTACTGCGCGTCGTGGCGGCGGAGCGGCGCTGGTCGCTGACGCTCCTCAGGCTGGGGGTGGGGGCGCTCGGCGCGGCACTCGCGTGGGTCGCGGTGTCCGCGCTGGTGGGCGACACGGCGGGGGCAGGGTGGACGTGGCTGTGCGCGGGGGCCGGGGCGGTCGTCGGGGTGGTCGCGGCGGGGGGAGGATCAGGCCGGGAGCGGCGACCGTGACCGAGGCGGGGCAGCAGGCGGGGGAAAGGGAGTAAGGAGCGTCATGAGCTACAGCGCACCGCAGAACCCGAGGTACGAGCCGCCGGGGCGTCTCCCGCCGTGGCGTCCCCCGCCCGTGCCCCCGCAGCGGCCGACGCCGACCGGGGGACGGCCGGAACCGCCCGCGGAACGGGGTTACCGGGAAGGTCTGGCCGCGCACGCCGACTACCACAGCGGGGACGGACCCGCCCACCTGGACCGGGCCGTCAGCGCCTTCCAGGCGGCCGTCACGGACGCGAAGGCGGGCGAGCCCCAGCGGGCCACCTACTCCAACAGCCTCGGCGTGGCCCTGCTGGACCGGTACCGCCTCCGGCAGGAGACCGGCGATCTCCACTCGGCGCTCGACCACTTCCTGGAGGCATACGAGAGGGGAAAGCTGGACACGTTCGAACGGGCCCGCGCGTTACGCAACGTCCACACCGCCCTTGTCCTCCTCACAGCCCTGCCCTACCAGTACCGGTCGGGCAGGAAGCGACATCGTCTCGACTCGCTGGAAGCCGTACGTAGGGAGCTGGCCCGTACACCAGGCGTCCCCGTCCTGGAGCGGGTGAAGAACTCGTACGAGAGCGGCCGGACGGCCGCGGACGCGCACGGCCCGGCAGCCGGCTACGAGGACCTCAGCACCGCCGTGCTCCTGCTGCCGCTGGCCGTCTGGGGCTCGCGCGAGCAGAAGCTCGACATGCTGGCGGAGGTGCCCGGACTCGCCTCCGCCGCGGCGGCCAGTGCCCTCGCGGAGGGGAAGCCCGTCCGCGCCCTTGAACTCCTGGAGTACGGCCGGGCCGTGCTATGGGAGCAGGACCTCAAGAGCTACCTGCCCCGGGAGGAACTCCGGGCGTCGCTGCCGAAGAAGGCGCCGCCGGTGGTCCAGCAGATGGATCGCGTGCACGCCGGGCTCTCCCGGCTGGACTCGACGACCCCCACCCATGCGGGCGACCCCCGCATGGACGCCGACCGCTGGGGTCGCCGGTGGCGAGAAGAGGCGCTGTCAGCCGCGATGGCGGACCCGTCTCCCGCCGAACTCCACCGCCAATGGGAGACCCATGCCCAGGAGGCACAGCGTCTCCTGCCGCACAGGACCTTCAGGCAGCCGGACTTCCTCCAGGACATCAGGCCGGCCGCCGACGAGGGACCTCTCGTGATCGTGAACGTCAGCCCCTGGCGCTGCGACGCCTTGATCGTCACCTCGGACCTGGAGCAGCCCACAGTCGTCCGATTGCCCCATCTCAAAGCCGCCGAGGCCGAGGCGCAGGCACAGAGGTATCTCGACGCCATGACCCGCACCGGCAGCGGCAGGGAAAAGGTCGTCACAGACGTGCTGGACTGGCTCTGGCACACCGTCGCCAGGCCCGTCCTGGCCGCGCTGAAAGGGCTCACCGTCGCCTCGGGCGTACGCATGTGGTGGATTCCCACCGGCCCGCTGACCACCTTGCCGCTGCACGCGGCAGCCCTGCACCGGGCGGAGCCCGCCCTCCCCCGCCCCGTCTCCTCCTACACGCCCACCGTGCAGGCCCTTCAGCACGCTCGCCTGCTCCACCGGCTGGCACGCCGCGGCATCCTGGACTTCCGGCGCCGCCACCTGCTCGTCACCCCCACGGTCGGTGAACTCCCGGGCGCCGCCCGTACGCGCGCGCATCTGGACCGCCTCCTGCCCCGCGGACGCCGCACCGTCCTCACGGGCCCGAAAGCCACCCGCGCCAGGGTCAGCGCCGCACTGCCCCGACACGTCTGGACGCACTTCGACTGCCACGCCGTACAGAACCTCAACGAGCCGCTCAACAGCCACCTCGCCCTGCACGACGGCCCCCTCACCGTCTCCGACCTCGCCGACCTCCCCACCGCACGAGCCGAGTTCGCCTTCCTCGCCGCCTGCACCACGGGAACGGGAGGAAACCAGGTCCGCGACGAGTGGGTCAGCCTCACCGCCGCCCTGATGTACGCGGAGTTCCCGACCGTCATCGGCACGATCTGGCCCGTCCCGGACGGGCCGACCGCACGCATCGCCCAGGGCGTCTACGACCGGCTCATCCCCCGGCGCAGGTGGCGGTTCCGTCTCCCCCTCACCTCCCCGCAGCTGCGCGCCCACGCCCTGCACGCAGCCCTCCTCGACGAACGGAAACGCCACCCGGACCACCCCAGCGCCTGGGTCTCCTTCGTCCACTACGGGGTGTGACCGTGAGACGGGACTGAGTAGGGGCGGGGACTGGAAACGGAGCGCAAGACCACCGCGCCAGTCCCCGACCCTACTGAGTGAACCTCCTTCGTGCGCTCAGCAGAAAAGCAGGTGACACCGTGACGCTGCGGTGTTGTTGCCGTTCGGAAGTGGCCACAGGGCAGGCGTAATCGAGGCCCGTGCCCGCCGCGGGTGCGGCGGGCACGGGGCCAGTGGGGGCAGTTGGTGTCAGCGGGTGTCGGCGCCCGTGTCGGTCAGGCGGTAGCGGCGGGGTGCGTCGGTGACCTGTTTGGCCAGTCCCTTGGTGGTCAGGGTGGCCAGGGCATTTGCGATTGCCCCGGAGCTTCTGTCGATCGCGCGGCTGATCTGCGTGGCGGTGAATGCCTCGGTGGGATGTGCTTGCAGGTGCGTGAGGACCTGTTCGCGCAGGGCTCCGGGGGCTAGCCGACCAGCACTGGGCGTGGGCGCGGGTCGTGCCTCCGGATCCGCGGCTGGCGTGCCGAGTGTCTGCCGAGTTGCCGGAGCGTCATTGGCGTGACGTTGTGTCTCGTCGGGCTCGATGGACGAGTTGGGGTGGTTGTTGGGGGTGGTGTGGTAGCCGTCCTCGGCGGCGGAGGCCGGGTTGTCGGCGGGTTGTACGGTGTTGGTGCGGGGTGCGTGCGCCGTGTTGTCCTGCGCGGTTGTCGGGTTGGTGTCCAGCTCGACGGTGGTCTCGGTGTGTTCCGTGGTGTCCGGTTGGGTTGCTTGTTCGCGGGCGGGCTCCCAGCGGTCGGGGGTGCGGCGGCCGCCTTGGAGCTGGCCCCGGGTGCGTACGGCGAGGCCGCATCGTTCCAGGTACGCCAGGGCTTTGGTGGCCGTGGAGCGGCCGAGTCCGGTGGCGCGGGCCAGGTCGGCGGCGGTGCAGTCGGTCTTGCCCGTCAGGGCGGTGAAGACGTCTGCGGCAGGGCCGGTGAGTTCGGCGGTGTCTTGGGTGTCGAGCCCGGAGGCTGGGTCATGGTGGGGGGGTGTCTGGTTCGTCATGGAGTGGGGCCTCCCATGGTGGTTCGGTGGGTGGACCCCGGCCGGGGTGCGGCCGTAGGGGTGGCCGCTGGGGCGGCCGGTCGCGTGCGCATCGCGGGTGATTCCGGTCGTCCCGCGACCATGGACGCTCGACTCTGGTGCGTTCGTCAAGCGCCGGATCGCTCCTGGTCACAGAGATGTCGGGGTGCGGTGTCGGGTGCGGGTGCACCTGCTGATTGCGCGTTGTCCAGGCGGGTGCGCAAGGTGCGGGCGCGCTGCTGTCCGAGGTGCAGTTGGCGGCGCAACTGGCGGATGGAGATGGGATGGCCCGTTCGGTCCCGCCAGGCGGTGTCCAGGGCCATGGCGCGCGCGAACAGGTCGCCGTCGGCGGGGTACACATGGCGGGCCTGGGGGCGGGATCTGGCGCGGTCGAGGTGCGCCCGGGTGCGGGTGGCGGCTGCCGGTGCGAGGGGCGGTGGCGCGGTGGTGGCGGCTTCGTGCGGGAGCGGGTGCGGTTGCGTGGTGGTCCTGGCTGGATCGGGCGCGGGTGCGGTGGCGGGTGCGGGTGGGGTGCGGTGGTGCACTTCGGTCAGCAGGCGGCGGTAGGCGGCGATGGTCTCGGCCAGGGCGATCAGCAGTAGCGGGGGCGTGAGGTGGAGTAGGACCGCGGCCGGGTCCGCCTGGCGCGGCAGGCCGATGTGTCCGTCGGGCCAGAGAGAGGCCCAGGTGTTCATGAGCGCCGCGCACAGGCCTGCGCCCCAGCGCATGGTGGTCGACCAGCCCGGCGGGGTGAGGCCCCAGCCGGCCAGGCGGGCGTCGGCGTAGAGGGTGCTGGCGAGAGCCAGGCTGATCATGGGGTCTAGCAGGATGGCGATCGGCAGAGGGATGCCGCGGCTGGTGGCGAAGCCGGTCACGTTCACCGCGGTGAACACCAGCGCCAGAAAGCCGACCGCGCACAGCACGGCGGTGAGGGCGCGCAGCATCCGCGTCGCCTCGTCGGGCGGTGGTCCGCTCACCGGCGACTCTTGCCGGCCGCGGGGCGGGTCGCGCCTTGGAAGGTCGGGCTTTGCGTGTCGGCTGGGCCTTCGCGTACGACGGCTCCGGGCCGCGGGGCGTCGATTGAGCGGCCGGAGCCGCTGTAGAGGGCGACATGGGTGATACGGCTCGGACTTGGGCCGTAGAAGAGCAGGTCCCCTGGAAGCAGCGGGGCACCGCGGGGTACGCGTGGGCCGTGGCGGAACTGGTCCTGGGCCACGCGGGGCAGAGCGATGCCGGCGAAGGCGTATGCCGCCTTGGTCAATCCAGAGCAGTCGAAGCCGCCCTCGGCGGGGCCGTCGCCGCCCCACACGTAGGGGGTGCTGAGCTGGGCGCGGGCGAAGGCGACCGCCTTGGCCGCGGGCTCGGTTGGGGCCGGGCCGGCGGACTGGTACCTGTCGGCGATGGCGAGGACACGGTTTACGTACGTGTCGGAGTGGTTGTAGTGCCAGATGGCGCGGCGTAGGTTCTGGCCGTTCTTTGCGCCGTTGGCGCACAGCAGCCGGGCGGCGGCGTGGACGGCGTCGACCGGGTCCCAGGGAGTCGGTGGCTTCTTTCCGCCCGGCGGTACCGGATGGGCGTATCTCTTGAAGGTGGAGGGGAGGAACTGTATCGGCCCGACCGCGCCGGCCGGGGAAGTCATGGTGGGGTCGCGCGAGTGGTCTGTCTCGACCTTGCCGATTGCGGCGAGGACTGTCCAGGACAGGCCCGGGCATTCTGGTGCAGCGCGCTGGTACAGGGCGAGCAGGTAGGCGGGGATGTCCATCCGCGCGTGCTTGCTCGGCGAGAGACCGCCCAGCAGCGCGGCGATGACGGCGGCGGCCAGCAGCGGAAGGGCGAGGATGGCGCAGCCGATGCCTCCGGCGGTCTTGGCGAACAGCGAGGTCACGAGCCCGCCTCGGCCCTTACGGGGGGTGGGAGAGGCGGCACGGGGAGGGTGAGGGCGGTGTCGGCATCGGTGGGCTCCAGTTCGCAGGCCGGGCTGAGTGTGGACCAGCGGGTGGCGAGGTGGTCGAGGGTGGTGCGGCGCGTGTCTCCGGGCGCCAGAGGGCTCCACCAGGGGCCCCAGGGCTCGGTGGTGGTGAAGTCCGCGGACGAGGTGGCGATGTTCAGGCCCAGTTCGCGTGCGGGGGTGGTGAGGCGGCGGCGTAGGGCCTGGTCGCGGGAGGCGGTGCGGGTGTGGATGAGCAGGGCCGGGCGGGCGCTTGCCGTGGTGGTGAAGGCGGCGTAGCCGGTGAGTTTCGCTTCGACGCGGGGGAGGGGCTGGCTGCCGGTGTCGTATTCGAGGAAGAACGGCAGCAGCAGGTCGTCGTCGGCGTAGTGGGCGTAGGCATCGGGGCGGACGATGTCGCCCCAGCGGCGGGCGCAGGACCGCTCGGACAGCCAGAGCGGGAGCCTGGTTCCGGGGGTGGTGCGGCTGCGGGCGGCGAGGCGTACGAGGAGTTCGTTGACGCCGAGATCGTGGCCCAGGGAGGGCGAGTAGGCGATGCGGCCGGTGTGGCTGGGGCGCCAGCCCACGTCGGCGACGTCGCATCCGACGTGGGCGGCGAGCACGGCAGCACCGGCGGGGCCGAGGGTGTAGTGCTCGGGGGCGGATCCGGTCTGGGTGAGAGGGCGGAAGGAGTCGAGCACGCCGTGGTGGTGCAGGGTGCGCAGGCGGCGCTGGGCCGAGCGCAGGGAGGTGTAGGCGAGGCTGGCGATCTGGTGGGTGGTCAGGACGCGGTGTTCGTTCAGCATCCGGGCCAGCCACAGGTCCCTGGCGGTGAGGACGCGGGAGAGGGCGGCGACATCGGTGTGCCGGGGAGGGCGTCGGCGGGAGGTGGCGGCGCGGGCGGTGTAGCGCGAGCCGGGGCCGGAGGCAGGGCGGGGCAGTGCGGGCATGATCGATCTCCACCAGGGGTGTGGGGCGCGAGGGTGTGTGTCAGGGGCGGGTGGCCGGGCGGGGTCCGGTGTGGCCGCCGGCGGCGGCTCGTAGGTCCTTGGCCCGGCCGGGTACTGCGGGCGGTAGGGGCCGGGTGGTGAGGGTGAAGGCGGCGGATTCCGCGCCGCCGGTGAGCAGGTGGGCGGCGGCCTGGTAGGGGCCGAGGTGGGCGAGGTCGTGCGCGGCCAGGGTGGGCAGCGTGTGCCGTTCCAGGGCGTTGGCGTCTTCCGGGGAGGCGTTGAAGAAGACCTTGTTGCGGGCGTTGGCGGAGATGCCTTCGCGCAGGTCGCGCGGCAGCTGTGCGAGGTGTTGGTGGGCGAGGAGCATGGACAGGCGGTAGCCGCGGGCCTCGGCGAGCATGTCTTCGAGCGGGTACGGAAGGGTGAGGAAGTTGTGTGCCTCGTCGATGCTCAGGGTGGCGTCGATGCGGGTGTGCTCGGGGACGCGGGCGCGGGCTGCTGCGGCCTGCCAGGTGCCGGCGACGATGAACGAGCCCAGCAGGCGGGCGGTCTCCTCGCCGAGGGCTCCTTTGGGGAGGCGGGCGAGGAGGATGCCGCCGTCGAGGACGTGGCCGAGGTCGAAGGTGGAGGGGCCGGCGGAGATGGTGCGGCGGGCGAAGTCGCGTAGCAGGAAGGCGCGCAGCTTGTTCATGACCGGGCCGATGACGGCGGCGCGGGAGGGTTCGGACATGGATTCGTACCAGGCCCAGAAGCCGCGCAGCACCGGGTCCTTGAGCGCGGGGATGATGCGCAGCCGGTAGGCGGATTCGCCGAGCAGCCTGGGGACGTCGGCGAGGGTGACCAGTTGGCGGGTGCGTTCGCGGTGTTTGAGGAGGGTCAGGCAGGCGGCCCGCATCACGTCGTCGGTACGCGGGCCCCAGAAGGCGCTGAAGATCCGGCGGAAGATGCCGGTGATGTTGTCGACGACGACGTCGATGTCCGTGCCGTCGAGGACGTTCAGGCAGGGCGGGGTGTGCGGGTCGTCGGGGTCGATGAGGACCAGGCGGTCGGCGCAGGTGTCGGGGAGCCGGTCGAGGAGGTCGGTGACGAGGTCGCCTTTGGGGTCGATGACGATGACGCCCCGGTGGTGGCGTACGTCGTCCAGGGCGAGGTTCGCGATGAGGGTGGACTTGCCGGATCCGGTCGCGCCCATGACGTGGAGGTGGTGGCGGACGTCGGTGACCGCGAGGCCGACATCGCGGCGCGCGCCGGTGTCGGAGCGGCCGAGGGGTTTGACGCCGATGCCGGGGGAGGGCTGGGGGACCTGCGGGGGCGGCAGGACCGAGCGGGCGCCGGCCCGTCGGACGCCGGGGGCGTCAGGGTCGACGGGCAGGTGGGCGATGGCGGCGAGTTCGGGGACCGACAGCAGCGCGGGGCGCGAGCGCGGGAAGCTGCGGGCGCTCAGGTGCGGTTCGGGGCGGCGCAGCCGGGCGCGGGCGAGGTAGTTGCGGTCGGCGTAGAGGCCGAAGGCGGAGGCGAGGGCGTGGGCCCGGCCGCGCGCCACCTCGTCGGACCGTTCCGTGCCGGCGGAGCAGGTGGCGGCGTAGGTGAGGGCGCACTGCCACTGCGGGCCGGAGAGCTTGGTGGCCGACTGCCGTACGGCGGCGCCGTGTTCGGGGTCCTGTTTGCCGGTGGCGGCGGGCTGGGCGCGGTGGAAGAGCAGCGCGGTCAGGGCGGGGAGCCGGGCGGGAGTTCGTCCGGCTTTGAGGCTGCGGGCGTGGCGGCGGGCCCGGCGCAGTGCGCTGCCGGTGGCGGGGCGGGCCAGGATCTGCACGCACGCGGACTCGTCCTCGCCCATGCCGCTCGCGGCCTGGAGCAACGCGCGGAGCGGGTCGGTGGAGTGGTCAGTGCGCAGCGGCAGGACATCGTGGCGATCTGGACGTAGCCGTCCAGCGGATACGGCATGGCCTGGGGTGAGGAGTGCGGCGGGTTCGGTGACGCGGGTGTGGGCGCCGGGCCAGGCGGCCTCGACGGCGCCGCGTACCAGGCCCAGCGGTACGGTGCCGGGCAGCCACAGGCGGATGGACAGCCCGGTGTATGACCAGGTGTACTCGAAGGCGAGGTGCGGCTGGCCGGTGGTGATCCGGCGCCACCAGGGGCGCAGGAGGCCGGCGAGCTGGGCCCACAGGACTTCACCGCCCCGGGGCGCGACGGTGGGTGGTGAGAGGATTTCCACGCAGCGCGCGCCCTGGGCGAATTGCTGCTCGCGCCACCGCCGCAGACGGGTCTTGAGCGCATAGCCGCTGGCCACGGCGACAGCGCTGCACGGGGCGAGGACGGGTGCGTGCGTGGCGAGCCAACCGGTGCCCTGGGCACTGATCGTGGCCCAGAGGCCGCCCGGGTTGGTGAGGAAGTCCACGAGTGGCCCGCTGGGCTGGGATGCGGCGTACGCCGGGTGCGCCATCAGAAGTCCTCTGCCGCGTCGGAGCCGATGAGGCCATCGCTGTCGGGTTCTTCGCCTCCCGGTTGATCGGTGGTGAGTTCGCTCGGGTCTGTGGTGATCACCCCGTGTTCGCCGGGAGCGGCGACACTGATGAAGGCGACCTTGTGGCGGCGGTCGCCGGTCAGCAGCAGGGCCTCGCCGCGGGTCGCGGAGAGCAGGAACTCCCGCTCGCCGTGGCAGAGGTGGAAGTTCTCACTGATCACGTCGATGGCCTGAGGTGCCTGGCGGAGCAGGATCTGGGTGGCTGCGTTGGAGACGATGGCCCGCCCGAGGGGGGAGGCGAGGACGTCGTCGGCGTCTTGGGTGACCATCGCAAGACCGGTCCAGTACTTCCGTGCCGCCTTGGCCAAGCGGAACAGGAAGCGCGCCCCGGCACCGTCGCGCATCAGCAGCCACGCCTCGTCCACCACGACCAGGTGACGGCCGGGCTGTGCGCGGTTGGTGACCTGTCGCCAGATCGTGTCCAGCGCGAGCAGCATGGCTGGTGCCTTGACCTCTTCGGGGAGCTGGCGCAGGGCGAACACGACGAGATGACCGGTGGTGGAGACGGTGCTCGTGCCGTTGAACAGCCGCGCGTGCGAGCCGGTGGTGAAGGGAACGAGCCGGTTGGCGAGATCGGCTGCCGTCTCGCCGTTGTCGTCGGCCAGGACCGTGGCGAGGTCGGCGAGGGTGGGCGGGGTGCGTTGCCAGGTGCGTGGGTCTGAGGTGATCCCTGCATGTGCGTAGGTGGCGAGGATGGCCCGGTCCAGTACCGCTTTCTGAGCGGCGGTCAGGTCGCTGCCCAGCAGAACGGCGAGGAAGGTGTGCAGGAACAGCACGCGCCTGGTCAGGACGTCCTCGCCGCCGTCCGCCGCGGCCGGGAGGTCGAAGGGGTTGAGGCGTACGCCGTCAGCGCCGAGCGCGAGGATGTTCCCGCCGACGGTTTCGGCGAGGCGGACGTACTCGTCTTCCGGGTCGATCACCGACGCAGTGACGCCGGTGAACAGCAGGCGGAGCAGCTCCAGTTTGGTCAGGTACGACTTGCCGGCTCCTGAGCGGGCCAGGGTGATGGAGTTGTAGTTGTCCTGCGCGAAGCGGTCCCACATCACCGGGGCTGCGGAGACGGCGTTCAACCCGTACAGGACTCCGGACGCCGTACCGTCTTCGCCTGCGGTGATCGGTAGGTCGGGACTGGTGAAGGGGAAGCACGCGGCGAGCGCGGCGGTGTCGAAGGTGCGGCGGATCTTGAGGGTGTCGATACCGAGCGGGAGGGTTGCTAGCCAGCCTGGCAGGGCCCGGTAGGTCGTCGGGGCTACCGTCATCAGCAGCGACTCGGCGATCGCCCGGACGGCGGCGGCCTGCTCGGCGAGGCTTTCCTCGTCCGGGGCGTGCACGGTCAGGTACAGGGCGACGTGGAAGAGTTTTCCCTCGCCGCGGGCGATGCGGTAGGCGAGGTCGGCGGCGTCCGTGGCGGCGGCTTCTACCTCCGGATCGTCCAGGTGCCCTTTGTCGAAGCCGGTGCGGCGGCCGGACTCCAGCCGGGCCCGCTGCTTCTTCAGCCCGGCCGCCGCCACGGGGTTGGGGACCGGCTCGATGTGCAGGGCGATGTCGAGGTGGCCGGGGAAGTTCAGCAGCGGGGCCAGCCAGCCGGAGGTGACTTCGGCCGGGTAGCCGCTGACCACAAGTGTGGTGGCCAGGTGCTCACCGATGGCGAGGGTGCGGGCATGCACCTCGATGGCCTCGGGGCCATGGACGTCCAGCAGGTCGGCGGCGTCGACGACCGAGGTGTCGCTCTGTGCGTGGCGGCGGTTGAAGCGGATCCAGGTCATGCGTGCTCACCTTCCGGTCCGTCCTCGATCGCGGTGGGGGTGTCGGGGTTGCAGGCCGCGCTGACCAGCTCGGCGCTCTGCTCGCTGTCCAGCGGGGTGACAGTGACCTCGGCGGCGGTGAGAGCGCGGGCCGCCTCGGCCACGCGCTGCAGCACCCGCCCCTCGCCGGCGTGGTGCCGCCTGCCGGGCTGGGCCTCTTCTTCCCGGGAGATCAGCACGATCTGCCGTCCGAGCAGGTTGCCGCCCGCGGCGAGGTCGGCGAGGAAGTCGGCGTGGGCGCGGGCGGCCCGTTCCAGCTCGGGGTGCGGCAGCGCGGCGGCCTGGTGCTGGAGGTCAGCGGCGAGCGGGGCGAGGTCGATGCGGTGGCAGCGCACAAGCAGTTGGGTGGGGCCGGTCAGGGAGTTGAGCCAGCGGGCGAACGCAGCGGTCAGGCCCTGCTGCTCGGCGCCCGAGCGGAGCTCGAAGTTGACGGTGGAGCACGTCGCCAGGGCCGCCCTCCCCTCACCGCCCAGGTCGAGCACTCCGTTGGGGGCGATGCCGTCATACGGCATGCGCATCGCGGTCGGAGGCGGACCTGCGGCACGGGCCCACCGGTCGGGGATGGCGGTCGGCAGCGGCGGCACGCTTTCGGCGGCCTGAACACGGCGCCCCCGGGCGCGGGCATGGGCGAGCGCGGCGAGCAGGAAGCGGTCCATGCCGATTCCTTCCCGTCGGCCGACCGCGAGGGCGGCGAGGGCCCCGGCGATCGGGATGACCAGGACCACGTAGGTGAGCGGTGCCATGAAGGGGCGCGTGGCCCACCAGCCGCCGTACAGCACGATTCCGGCAAGAGCGAGGGCGGCGGTCTGCCGAGCGGTGAAGGGCCCGAAGACGCGGTCCGGGCGTGAGATGTCGGCCGGAATACGGGTGGAGTACGAGGCATCCGTTGGCTCGTCGGGTGGGTTCATGCGGGACTTACCTCCGGGGTGGTTCGAGGGGCAGCCGCAACTGCATAGGGTGTGGCGGGCGCACACGGACGCGGCGGGCGGGTACGGGCAGGACCAGTTGGCGCGTCCGGGCTACCGGGGCGGCTCGGGTCATCGGTGGCGGCGAGCCGGGCGCTGGCGCGGTGCGGACTGCTGGGGGTGTGGCGGGGACGCGCTCGGCGCGGATCGGCAGCCATAGCTGAGTGAACCTCCCTGGCCGGGTGGGGCTGCGCGGAGCGGTGACGGGCAGGGCCAGTTGCCGTGTCCGGCGGGCCTGGGCAGGGTGGATCACGGCGCGGGGGCCTCTCGGCGTACGGGGGGCGGGAGCCGCCCCTGGTCTGCGGCGTCGGGGAGCGCGGCCCTGTCGGCCGGCGGCGCCAGGAGCAATCGCTGCAGTGGGCGCTTGATGCGCGTTGGCGGCGCCAGTGCGATGCCCTCCTTGCTGCCCGGCTAGGGCGCTGGAGGCTGGCTGATTTGCTGCGCCTGGCCGGGCACCGGGACGGGCGAAAGCCGCCCGGCCGCGGCCGGACGGAGCCCGGCCCCGGCCTCGCGCACCCCATCGTCCGGGCCCGGTCGGCGGTCGACCCCCACCGGGCCCGCCCCTGCCCCCTCCCGGCCGGCCGCCGCCACCGCTGGGTCCGCCGCGGCCAAGGCCCAACCCGGCGGCGCCCCCGCCACGGCCACGCGGTGCGCTGCGTCGGCGGAGCAGGCCCGCGCCGGGCAAGTAGTGGTCCATGAGCCGGTACATCGCCAGGTGCTTGAGCATCCGCACTCCGCTCGGCGCGTGCGGATTGCTGACCGGAGAGCCACGCAAGACAACCTGCAAAGTCCAGCCGGGAATCTTGAACAGCACCCAGAACAAGGCCACTCCGGCGAGCGTCGTACCTAGCTGATCAGACTTCGGGATGCCCAGAGTCTTGGCGCCGGGAGAGAAGAACAGCTTCAGGGCCAGAACGAACGTCATCGACTGCGCGATCTGAATGACCAGGCATCCGCCCAAGGCCCGCCACCACAGCCGAGCGACCGGATCGGTCAGCGGGTGAGCATGACACGCCAGCATCAGTGGTGCGGCCACTGCCAACAGCGCCATCACCGCGACCCGGACCAGGAACCCGATCAACACCGCGAGGACCAGCGCGATCATCACGATCGCCAGGATCAACAGATACAGCTTCAACCCCGCGGCGCCGAACAGGGCGAAGGGCAGGACTTGCTCGACCATGCCCTTCCCGGCGTCCGACATGTCGGTGGCCATGATCGCGTGGGCCAGGGCATTGGACAGGCTGATCGCCTTGCCCATTACCGTCAGAGATGTCGCTGCCGCGACCATCCCCAGCAGCAGCCGCGGCACGATCTGCTGCAGGGCGTAGCGGGTCTGGACCGTCTCGTATCCCATGACCGTGATACCGCCCGCGGTCACGAACAGCACGTAGATCCCGGCCGTGATGCCCAGCATCGCCGTCCACAGCCGCTTGATGTCCGCGTGCTTGGTGACATCAGGCGTCGCCAGCAGAGTGTCGGCGAGAAATTCCCGGACCGGCCTCATGATCTGCTCGACCAGCATGCCCAGGAACGAGGTGATCGCGTCCACGATCATTCCGGGAACGTCGAGGAAGCCGAATGCGCTGCCTCCGTTGTTGCAGTCGCTCGGATCTCCGTCCAACTCGCATGCCTGCGGCGTCTGACTCGGCGTCGGCTCCGGCGAGGACTGCGCCTCTGGCTCGGCATCCGGGCGTCCCGGAGTGGGGGTCGGGCCGGGCGTCGGATCCGGCCCCGTCCCGGATTCGGGTTCCAGAGTGGGTGCGGGTGCAGGCTGCGGTTCGGGATCGGGCGGATCGGGGGCGGCCGGAGCCAGCGCGGCTGTACCTACGGCCTGCGCAGAATCTGAGTGGACGAGCGGAACCAGCACCAGGGCCGCCAGGAACAGCAGAGGCAGGAAGTGGCCCAGATACCGGGTGCCGGTCACTGTCCGCCCCCGCCCACCCCGACGATGCCCTGGAGCACCGTCACGATGACCGGAGCGAGGATGGCCAGCCCGTAACCGATGCCCGCGGCCTTCAACGCACGCTTGGCGGCCTCGACCTCACCGGGATCACCACCGGCCATCAGGTAACGCAGCCCGCCGAAGGTGAGGAAGAGGGTGGCCAGGCCGGCGAGGATGCCGACGATCCAGTTCCGCAGGTTGTCGATGACGGTCGGGATGTCCGCCACCGCCCACACGTGCGGCGGCTGGGCCAGCAGCGCCACCACGGTGACAGCCACGATGAACCCCGGGCGGACAAACCAGCGGCTGAAGGGCTCAGGCCGAGACTGCCGACGACGCGCGAGCATGGCAGTACACCTCCATCGGGCACACAGCAAGACAGGACACAGGCGGGAGCGCCCCTGGCCGGGGCATGGGGGGAGCAGGAGCGGGGTGAGCAGAACCCTGGGCCCGGAGGCCGGCCTCCCTACGGGATGCGGCGGGATGGGTTCTCGGGTGTCAGCACGAGACGGTCGTGCTCACCCCGCACCAGGCGGCGTTCCGGTCCGGGACGTCGGCCGACGCCCCGGACCGGAACAGGCGGCCTGGTCCGGCTCCCGGACCGGGCCGCTGTTCACCGTGAATAGAGATGCCGGTGGCGTGAATTGACATCCCGTCGCCGGAGATCCCCCGTTCGGACGCCCTACACCTCATGCAGCCGGTTCCGCAGATGCGCGGCCAAGTGCTGCTCGGCTGCGCTGCGGTGCCGATAGAGCTGACGCACACTCACTCCGCGCTCGGCCGCAAGGAGGCTCATGGGCTCGCCGTCGAGGCGGGTACGGGCGATCAGCCGTGCCTCGGCCACGTCGACCACCCGGGCCTTTACGGCGTGGGCGAGCACCGTGAACTCGTCCACCGCCTCATCCGCATCCGCCTGCGGCGAGGCGCACAGGTGGTCGAGGCGCGCTGCTGCCGGCCCGGCCTCGCGGTTCGCGCGGCGATGCGCGGCGTACACCACGCGGTGCACGGCCCGGTCGGCTGCGTTGAAGAGCTCCCTGTCCAGCCGCTCCGAGCGCAGATCCACCGTTCGAAGGGCTACAGCGACGGCGGCCAGGGCCTCCTGCTCGACTTCAGCGCGCTCCAGGTGGGCGGGGCGGGTCAGCCGGGCGAGCATCCGGCGCAGCACCGGAACGGTCATGGCCACAGCGACCACGCCCCACGGTTCACCCAGATCGCGGGCACGCCGGACCACCTCACGCCATGTCTGCTCGCGCAGCTCGGCTCGGGTGGAGGGGTGGGCCAGGTGTGTGCGGACCCGGTCGACCGTCCATGCCGCATGGTCAGGGTCGTCGCACACCAGGTGCGCGGGGAAGGTGAGCGGTTCGATTCCCCGGGCGAGGGCGAGGAATGCCTGCTCCAGGTCCCCGAGTGGGGAACGAAGGCTGTCGTGCGGACGGGGCGCGGGGCGGTGAGCTTGGTGGTGGTGCATGGCGCATCTCCTGTGACGACGTGGACAACTTCCGCCGCCACACCTCCCAGGGCCCCGTGCCACCACCGGCCCACCCGCAAGCCAGTGCCGCGTCACCGCCGACCGAGTTGCCCGGCATGTGCGACAGCCCTGCCCTGGTCCTCCCTCGATCGTCTGGAGTGACGCCTCAGACGGAGCAAAATGAATCGAACACAGAAATTCTCGACACTCCGCTGTCTCCCCGCAGGTTGGTTCGCCCCAGTGGTTCGCGGGTGGCTCGCAGGTGGCACACGACTGGCTCGCACCCACAACGAAGTGCACAAATACGGTTCACGACAAGGAGAGCCGGGAGCCAGTCGGCGGGACGCAAAGTCGCTGTCGAGGAGATCGAACAGCCGCAACGCGGTGGCAAAGATCAACGGGCGAGTCTCTATTAGTCGCGTCAGCACGAGTACGGCCGGACCCCTCCGTCCCGGGCGCCGCTCATCGCATGCCGAACCCCACCGCTCCCCGCTCCCGTATCTCTCGGCCGCTGCCGACGACCATCTGGCTTCCCGGCCCGGACGACCCGGCTCGTCCGATCCCCGGCGCCGTACTGCCCGCCTGGGCCATCGACAAGATCCGCACCGACTTCGTCGACCGCCCCGCCCACCAGCCCGCGTCCTTGCTCAAGATCGCGATCCGGGACACGGCACCCGGTATGGACGCCCGGATCCCCACCACGCCCTTCACCACCCCGGCCGACGACGGGGACAGCGCGGACCTGTCCATCCTCCTGGCCGAACTGCACCCCGACGCCCTCCCCGCTGCTGCCACCGCGGATCTGGCCCTCGGTGGAAGCGAGGTACACGGCGCAGCCGGAGACGGCTGGCCCGGCTTCTTCCACCGGGCCCACCGGCTCCTGCCGACGGACGGTCTTCTGCTGCTGGCCACCCGTCAGCGTCGGGAAGCCGGCCGACTCACCGACCCGCTCGGCACCCTGATCGCATCCGCCCGCACGGCCGGATTCCGCTACCTCCAGCACATCGTGGTCGCCTACGGCCACCCGGCCGGCGACCGACTGGCGCCCGCCCTCCCCGCCGACACCTCGCCCGGCGTCGCGCACTGCGACCTGATCGCCCTGTCCGCGATCCGCCACGCCTAGACCCGCCAAGGAGACGCTCGTGCCTTCCCCTCTCTCGGTGTGGAACACCGCACCCACCTCCGCCCCGCAGCAGCGCAAGAACCGCTACGTGCCCGGCTCGGCCGTCCACCCCGCCAAGATGCTCCCGTGCATCGCCGCCCACGCGATCGCCACCTACACCCGCCCCGGCGACCGGGTCCTGGATCCGATGTGCGGCATCGGCACCACCCTCGTCGAAGCGATCCACCTCGGCAGGCACGCCCTCGGCGTCGAGTACGAATCCAAGTGGGCCAACCTCGCCCGCCGCAACGTCGCCTACGCCACCCACAAAGGCGGCAGAGGCTCTGGTGATGTGCGTTGCGGCGACGCCCGCCGCCTCACCCAGCTCATCCACGCCGAGCACCATGGCGAGGTCGATCTCGTCATCACCTCACCGCCCTACGGGCACTCGGTGCACGGGCAAGTCCGCTCCACCCGCGAGACCGGCAAACGAGGAGTGCTCAAGAAGGACTACCGCTACAGCCACGACCCCTCCAACCTCGCCCACGTCTCCACCGACCGGCTCCTGGAAGCCTTCACCCAGATCCTCACCCAGTGCCGACACCTCCTACGCCCCGGCGGCACCGTCGTCGTCACCACCCGCCCCTGGCGCGAACGCGGCGAACTCATCGACCTGCCCTCGGCCGTCCTCGCCGCCGGCCAGGCCGCCGGACTCACCCCCACCGAGCGCTGCGTCGCCCTCCTCGCCGGCATCCGCGACAGCCGCCTGATCACCCGCCCCTCGTTCTTCCAGATGAAGAACGTCCAAGACGCGCGCCACCAGCGCATCCCACTCGCCGTCATCCAGCACGAAGACGTCCTCGTCTTCACTCGCCCCCGACGACACCCTGGCCGGACCGCAGCCACGCAGCACTGCCCGGATGCACCGGCCTGCACGACCAGAACCGCTGGCACCGCGACCTCCGCTGCAGCCGTCCGATCCCGCACCTGCACCCACAGGGGCCGCCGTGGCGACCACTGATCTCCCGATCGGCAGCCTATTCTCCGGAGTCGGCGGCCTGGACCTCGCAGTCCAGGCCGCACTCGGAGGCCACATCATCTGGCACGCCGAGAGCGACCCCCACGCCGCCCAGGTCCTGACCCGTCACTGGCCCAACATCCCCAACCTGGAAGACGTCCGAGCCACCGACTGGCAACGCGCCGAGCCCTTGTGCGTCCTCACAGTCGGGTTCCCCTGCCAGGACCTCTCCGTCGCCGGCCCCCGCACCGGGCTGGCCACCGGCACCCGCTCCGGCCTCTGGCGCCACGCCGCCGGTGCCATCGAAGCCCTCAACCCCTGCCTGGTGGTGATCGAGAATGTCCGCGGCCTGCTCTCCACCCGAGCCGGAACCCACGCCCTTCGCCACGTGGAACCCTGCCCGCGGTGTGTGGGAGACCGCCCCGATCAACCCCACATGCGGGCACTGGGCGTGCTACTCGCAGACCTGGCCGACCTCGGGTACGACACGAACTGGACGTGCCTACGCGCCTCTGATGTCGGCGCCCCGCACCGCCGCGAACGCGTCGTCCTCACCGCTTGGCCCCAGGCCCGCCGATGCCGGACCCCTACTGAAGACCCCGACGGCGAACCTGGGCAGCAACGGCGGCTCCCAGCACCCGGACAAGCGCAAGGCCGAAGGCCATGGCCCCACCCTGGCCGACGAGATCGAACACCTCCTGCCCACCCCACCAGCCAGCGGCAACATCAGCCACTCACCGAACCAGAAGCACGACGGTGCCTCCACCGAGGCGAGACGCACTGCGCACGGCTCGCCGGCCGGGGCTGCCGCGGAGGACGCCCCCGCGTATCCGCTGCCCCACCCGGCCTCATCCGACAAGACGGACCGCGCAGGCACGCCTCCGAGATGCAAAGTCAGCGTGAACCAACACACGGCCGCCACTCACCCGCCCACTGGTGGGGCTCCTACCTGGCCGTCATCCGACGATGGGAGCACGTGACCGGAAGGGCCGCGCCCTGCCCCACCCAGCCCGGCACGGGCCGGCTGTCCACCGGCTTCGTCGAGTGGATGATGGGCCTTCCCCAAGGCTGGGTCACCGGCGGCGAGGGGCTGCCCTGCGGCAGCCAGCTCCGTCTCCTCGGCAACAGCGTCGTCCCACACCAAGCCGCCCGCGCCTTGGAGATCCTTCTCCCCGCCGGTGTCCCCGCACATGTTCCTGCTCAGTGCGCCAGCCCGCGAGCGGAGACCGAACGATGACCGCGGTCCAGCCGCCGGACGACGGGGTGCGGGACCACGGGCTTGACGCGGTGCCCGAGGTGGAGCGTCCATGGTCGCCCCCCGGTCCGGCAACTGGCACCCCGCCGAGCCCCACCCCGCCCACCGTCAACTCCCGGAAAGGAAGAGGCGGACGTCCCCGCTCCGCGGAGCGGGGACGTCCCGCCACGGACAGTGCGGATCGGCTGCTGACCGTGGGGGAGGTCGCGGCGTGGCTCAGGGTCAGTCAGGCCAGCGTCAGGAACAAGTACCGGCTGTGGGGCATCCCGCCTCAGAAGGTCGGGCGCCTCCTGCGATTCCGCGCACGCGACGTCACCCGCTATCTCGACAAGCACTACGGCTGACGCGAGCCCGCGCCGGCCTGCGAGGAGGATGCAGGACCGGTGGCCACCGTCTACCAGCGCTGCAAGAGCGACAAACGCAACAGCAACTACCCCTGTACACGAGACCGCTGCGGACACCCCTGGACCGTCCGCTACCGCGAGCAGGGGGGCTCGCGAGCCGAACGCCAGCCCAGCTTCGAGAAGAAGACCCAGGCCGACGCCTTCGCCGCACGACTGGAACGTGACAAGTACGAGGGCTTCTACCTCGATCCCCAGCGCGGCGACATCCCCCTGCGCGAGTACGCCCCCGACTGGCTGGCCCGCCAGATCATCGCCGACGGCACCTGGCGCAACTACGAGAGCTTCCTGCGCATCCACCTCCTCCCCGCCCTGGGCGACAAGACCCTCATCGGCATCCAGACCAAGGACATCGAGACCTTCGTAGCCGCCATCAGCAAGAAACTCGCCCCGACCACCGTCCGCGACCGCATGAAGATGGTCACCAGCATCTTCAAAACCGCGATCAAGGAGAAGCGACGCTCCGACGACCCCACCGACGGCATCAAGCTCCCGCGCGCCGGATCCCACGCGGTCGACCAGGACGAGATCCCCACCCTCTACGAGGTGGACCTCATCGCCAAACAGATCTCCCCCCAGTACCGGCTCACCATCTACCTCCAGGCCGGGGCCGGGCTGCGGATCAGCGAGACCCTCGCCTTCTCTGCCGACTGCCACCGCGACGGCCTCCTCCGTATCCGCCGCCAGGTCAGCGCCAAGGCCCACCGCGAGGACTGCGTCACCCGGTTCATCCCGCTCAAGCACCGCGCCGAGAACGAGTACCGCGACATCCCCACCCCCGCCTTCCTCGCCGACGAGATCGAGATCCACCTACGGCAATGGGGCACCAGGACCGCGGACGGCGTCGAGACCCTCTTCGCCCCGCGCGAGCGCGGCAAACGCACCATGCCCACCGCCGTCACCTACGGCTACCACTTCCGCAAAGCACTCACACAAGCGGCCATCGTCAAGCCGGACGGCAGCCCGAAGTACACCCCCCACGGCCTGCGGCACTTCTTCGCCTCCACAGCCCTGGCCCACGGCATCCCGATCCACGAGGTGTCCCGCTGGCTCGGCCACAAATCGATCAAAACCACCGTCGACGTCTACGGCCACCTCGTCCCCGCCTCCTGGGACCGCTGCCGAACGATCATGCACAACGCCCTGCGACCGGACGCACCCGCGGCCGAGCGTAGGGGCGTAGAGCGGGGCCCCGCTGGCCCTGGGGATCCAGCGTGAGGGGCCATGGACCCGCTGTATCCAGCCCAATCCTCCGGCCTTCTTAACCGCACGCCTGTTTGTCAGTAGCGTTGAGCGAACGCCGATGGGCGCTCCGTGGGTCCAGGGGGTGGGGGAACGTTGGGGAATCGTCCGACGGACTGGCACGTACTGGACCTGGACGAGGATCCGGTGCCGGGTGATCCGGACCGGGTGAAGCAGCTCGCCCGGGAGTTACACGACTTCGCCGACGACGTCGGCGACGCGTTACGCCAGATAAAGGGCATGGCGGGCGAGGACGCACTCCTTCGGTGGGCGGGGAAGACCGCGAAGGCGTTCCAGGACGAGTTCGAGGAAGTCCCCAAGAACCTGAAGAAACTCCAGCGCTCGTACGACCTGGCAGGCGACGCGCTCGCCGCGTACTGGCCGAAGCTGGAGCGCGCCCAGTCCTTGGCCGACAGGGCGTTAGCCAGGGGCCGCGAGGCCCGCAACGAGCTGTCGTCCGCGACCGGCCGGCTGGACTCGGCCACCTCCTGGGTCGAGCGTGCCACCGCGAAGACCGAGGAGTACGACGAGAAGGAGGGCAAGGACAAGCCCGACGACTCCGAAGTCCGCGCCGCCACCCGCAATGCCACCGACGCCAAGTCCGCCCAGTCCAGCGCCCAGACGGCCGTCGACAACGCCGAGTCCGGCCTCGAAGCGGCGAAGAAGTTGGCCGCAGACGCGAAGAAGATGCGCGAGGACGCCGCGTCCGACGCCAAGGACAAACTCGACGACGCGTCCGACGCGGGTATTCAGAACCGCAAGTGGTGGGAGAAGGCGGTCGACTGGGTCAAGGACAACTGGGACACCATCGTCAACGTCTGCAAGGTCATCGTCGCCGTCCTCGGCATCGTCGTCCTCATCATCGGCGGCCCCCTCGCGCTGGTCGTCCTCGCCGCCGCCCTCGTCGTCCTCGCCGACACCCTCGTCAAATACCTGAACGGCGAAGCCTCCCTGTGGGACGTGGCGTTCGCCGCGCTGGATTGCATCCCCGGCATGAAGGGCTTGACCACCCTGAAGGGCCTGACCAAGGGCCTCAAGGGCGGGCTGAAGGCAATGAAGGGCCTGAAGGCCATGAAGGCCGGGCTGCTCGGCCTGGCCAAACGCGGCCGCGGCATGCTCGACGACGCCGCGCAGGGCGCCCTCAACCGGTTCAAGAACGTCGTCGCCAAGCTGACGGACCCCGTCGACCTGGCCACCGGGCAGATGTTCCTCGACCAGACGGACGTCGAGCTGCCTGGCCTGCTGCCGCTGGCGTTCACCCGCCGACTGGGCTCGACCTACCGGTGCGGCTGGTGGTTCGGCCCCACCTGGGCCTCCACCGTCGACCAGCGCCTCGAGGTCGACGAAGCGGGCGTGGTGTTCGTCACCGAGGACGGCCGGCTGCTGTCGTACCCCCACCCACAGGGCCCTGACGCCTCCGTCCTGCCCGACCAGGGGCCACGGTGGCCCCTGGCCCGGCTGGTGACCGGCTGCTACACGGTCGCCGACCCCGTCACCGGCCACACCCGCCGCTTCTCGCCGCCCGACGCCGACGGCCTGGCCCTGATCGAGCAGATCGCCGACCGCAACGGCCACGCCGTCGACTTCACCCACGACGAGGCCGGCATGCCCACCGACATCCGCCACTCCGGCGGCTACCACCTGAAGCTGACAGCCGACGACGACCGCATCACCAGCCTCGCCCTCGCCGGCGCCGCCGACGACGGCACCGACGTGGTGATCAAACGCTTCGGCTACGACCCGGACGGCAACCTGGTCGAGGACGTCAACTCCTCGGGACTGCCCTTCAGGCTCGCCTATGACCAGCGGCTGCGCGTCACGTCCTGGACGGACCGGAACGAGCGCCAATACGACTTCACCTACGACGAGCGCGACCGGTGCATCGCCGAGGGCGGCGAGGCCGGCCACCTGGCCGTGACGATCGACTACGACGGCAGCGACCCGGACTGGCCGGGCTGCACCGTCACCACCCTGACCACCGCCGAGGGCGCCGCCACCCGCTTCGTCGTCAACGACAGCTGTCAGATCATCGCCGAGATCGACCCGCTCGGCCACACCACCCGCACCGAGTACGACACCGATCACCACCTCGTGGCGAAGACCGACGCCCTGGGCCACACCACCCGCTACGACAACAACGCCGCGGGCCAGCCGGTGCGGGGCGTCCAGCCCGACGGTGTGGAGATTCATCTCGCCTACGACGAGCTCGGGCTGCCCATCCGTACGGAACTGCCCGAGGGCCAGGTCTGGGCGTGGGAGTACGACGAGCGCGGCAACTGCCGGGCCACGTTCGACCCGATGGGCGCGGCGACACGGTATGCCTACGACTCGAACGGCTGCCTCGCGGCCGTCACCGATCCGGAAGGCGTCACCACGCAGGCCCGCTGCGATCCCGCCGGCCTGCTGACGGCGCTGACAGACCCGCTGGGCAACACCAGCCGCTACCACTACGACGCGTTCGGCCGGGTCTGCGCCCTGACCGACGCCCGGGGCGCAACGATTCGGATGTGGTGGTCCACCGAGGGCCACCTTCTACGCCGGGTCAGCGCGGACGGCGCGGCGGAGACCTGGGTCTACGACGCGGAGGGCAACTGCCTCCAGCACACCGATCCCGCCGGCGGCATCACGCGCTTCGCCTACGGCCCCTTCGACGTGCCGGTGGCCAAGACCACCCCGGACGGCGCCGAGTGCACCTTCGACTACGACGACCAACTGCGCCCGACGAGGGTGACCAACGCACTCGGTCAGAGCTGGTCCTATCGCTACGATCCGGCCGGGCGCCTGATCGAGGAGACGGACTTCGACGGACGACGCACCGCCTACCGCTACAACGCGGCCGGAGCGATGGTGCAGCGCACGAACGCCCTCGGCCAGACCATCAAATTCTCCCGGGACCCGATGGGCCGGCTGACCGAGAAGCGCGTCGACGGCGTGGCGAGCACCTTCACCCACGGCCCGGCCGGTGAACTCCTGTATGCCGCCGGCCCGGACTGCGAGGTCATCCGCGCATACGACGGCTGCGGCCGCGTGGTCAAGGAGGCGACCGACGGGCGCGTCACCAGCTACACCCACGACGCGGCCGGCCGCAGGACCAGCCGCCGCACCCCTTCCGGCGAGGTCACCCGCTATGCCTACGACCCGGCCGGCAACCTGGTCGCGCTGACCCCCGGCACAGGTCCCGACCTCGCCCTCACATACGATCCGGCCGGTCAGGTGCTGTCCCGCGCCTTCGGCGGCGCGCTGGCCGTGGAGCACGCCTGGGACCCGGTCGGCCGGCTGACCAGCCAGCACGTGCTCGCCCGCGGGCATACCGTGCGGACACGCGACTACCACTACCGGCCCGGCGGCGCGCTCACCGCGGTCGACGACCAGGCACACGGACGCACCAGCTTCCACCTGGACGCCGCCGAGCGCGTCACCGAAGTCCGCGCCCCCGGCTGGCAGGAGACCTACGCCTACGACCCGGCCGGCAACCAGACCGCGGCCGCATGGCCCGAGCAACATCCGGGCCGCGAGGCCCAGGGCCCGCGTCACTACTCCGGCACGCACATCTCCGCCGGCGACACGCGCTACGAGTACGACGGCGCCGGGCGGATCACCACGCGCATCAAGAAGAGGCTGTCACGCAAGCCCGACGTGTGGCGCTACGAGTGGGACGGCGAGGACCGCCTCGCCGCCGTCACGACCCCGGACCGCACCCGCTGGCGCTACCGCTACGACCCGCTCGGGCGCCGCATCGCCAAGCAGCGCCTGGCCGCCGAAGACGGACGCGTCGTCGAGGAGACGCACTTCGTCTGGGATGACACCACCCTCATCGAGCAGACCTCCGTCAGCCAGGACCTGCCCCACCCCGTCACGCTCACCTGGGAATACGACGGGCAGCATCCGATCACGCAGGCGGAGCGCATCACGGATGACACCTCGCAGGAGGTGATCGATTCCCGCTTCTTCGCCATCGTCACCGACCTCGTAGGCACCCCCACCGAACTCATCGACGAGCAAGGCGCGATCGCCTGGCACCCCCGCCGCACGCTGTGGGGCGGCACCGCGTGGTCCGCCACCAGCACCGCGTACACCCCGCTGCGCTTCCCGGGCCAGTACTACGACCCGGAAACCGGGCTCCACTACAACTTCCAGCGCTACTACGACCCCGAGCTGGCCCGCTACCTCAGCCCCGACCCACTCGGCCTTTCCCCGGCGCCCAACCCGGCCACCTACGTCGACAACCCGCACACCTGGAGCGACCCGCTCGGCCTGTTCCGCTGCGGGCTCAAGCAGCCCGACCTGGGAACGACCATCCCCGTCCGCCGCCCCGCCTCGGTCGGCACCGCCGCCTCGCACAGCTACAAGAAGACGTTCTTCAACGCCTTCCCCCACCTGAAGGGGAAGGTGGTGGTGCATCACGCCATCGAGCAGCAGGCGCTGAAGAAGTACCCTGGCCTCTTCACCGCGGACGAGATCCACTCCCTGGAGAACCTGCGCGGGATCCCGAAGGGAGCCATCAACAACGCGGTGCACCTCAGCGAGATACGCAAGTCCTGGAACACCTTCTACAACGCGAACCCCAACCCCACCCGCCAGCAGGTGCTGGATCACGCCACCCAGGTCGACGATATGGTGGGCAGCTGGTTCACGCCGCGCATCAGGTGAAAGGCAAGGTCGCACGACATGTGGCGCGAGTTGGTCGAATCCCGAAGCGACGAGGCGGAGCTGAACGCGCCGGCAGGCGAAGACGACCTCGCTGGCGTCGAGCGCACCGTCAACCAACCCCTGCCCGCCGACCTGCGCAGCTTCCTGCTGGAATCCAACGGAGTCAGCGACGAGTACGGCACCGAACTCGTCTGGCCCACGGCCACGATCATCCGGACGAACGTGGAGTTCCGGCAGAACCCGTCCTTCGCCGAGCTGTACCAGCCGTTCGACGACCTCCTGTTCTTCGGCGAGAACGGCGGCGGAGACCAGTTCGCCGTCCGCCCGGACTCCGGCAGCGGAGCGATCTACGTCTGGAACCACGAGACGGACGAGCGCACCCAGATCGCGGAAAGGCTCGAAGACTTCCTGATCAGATCCCTGGAAGCTGACGGCGAAGACTGGTACCGCGAAGCCTGAACCATCCCCCTGCTGCTCATAGCGCTCACCGTCGTGATGTTCACGAATGCCGTCCGGGTGTGTCCAGTAGACGGATCTGTCTCGTATCCGGTGGTGACGGAGCGTCGCGGTTATCCGGGGAGGATGCGGTGGCGCAGGAGGTGGAAGCTGGCTCTGCCGTACATCGCGCTGGTGATCCAGGCGGTGAGAGCCGGGCCGTTGTCGTGGCGGGGGGTGAGGAGCTTGGCGAAGCTGTCGACGTGGTCGAGGAGGAGGGTCATCTCGGTGCAGGCGGCGGCCACCTTGGCGGCGATCTCTTGCTGGGCCTCGCTGCGGTTGTCCGGACGGGTGAGCAGGACGCGGGCGAGCCGCTCCGGGGACAGGGGGCTGCGGTCGGCTTCGACGCGGCCCTGGTTGATGTACTTGTACAGCAGGTTCAGGCTGCCGGTGTAGCCGAGGGCCTTGATCTCTTCGAAAAGGTGCTGGACCGCAGTGCCGGGAGCGTCCTGGCGGCGCCGGCGGAGGTGCTCGCGGCGGATCGCGCCGGCCCGCGCGGCGGGGTCCTTGCGGGCATCGACCGCCATGCGGGTCGCGCGCTCTCGCAGTTCGTCGGAGTACTTCCTGGGCGCAGGCATGAGCGGGATCCTTCCGGGCTTCGATGTCTCCATCAAACCCGGCGCGGTTCACCTCGATGACGGTGTGGGCCTTGCCCAGCTCGGCCTCCAGCTTCGCGACCTTCGCCTCCAGCCGGGCAATCTCCCTCTCCCGCGGATCAGCCTTGGCCGCCCGGCCGGCGCGGCCAGTGCCTGCTTCGCGCCCCGGTCCCGCTGCTGCCGCCAGTTCGTGATCAGCGACGAGTACAAGCCCTCGCGCCGCAGCAAGGCACCCTTGCCCTGCTTGCCGAGCGCGCCGTACTCGGCCAGGATCCTCGCCTTGTACTCCGCGGAGTACCGGCGCGGCCCCGCCGAACGAGGTTCTACCTGCGGATCAGGGGTCCCGCGGTCGTTGGTGCTCACCTGGGGCACTACTCCTTCTCCACCCTCGACTCAACGAATCATCCAGTATGCCTGACTCGATCAAGACTGACAGAGAGGGCGATGTACACCCGGATGAAGCGGTTCTCGCCGCCCCGCCCCTCGGTGGCACCGTGATGGCGTTCGCCCTCCTCAGAGCGCAGTCTTGCAACGCGACACGTCAGCCGCCGGGGCTACGGGTGGTTCCACCAAGAATCCGTGATGTGCGAGACGGAGGACGGACAGGCAGTCGGCGGCGGCCGGGGCTACAGGCCGCGGCGCGAAACCGCGCCGGCCCGGAGCGAAGCCGTTGCTCGCGGGAATCCCGCCTGCCGTCCCTTGCGCGGCAATATGGCGCGAAGGAGACGAAACCCGCCGGCGTCGTCGCGCGCGAAGGCCCGCCCTCGATGAAACGGGAGCCTGAAATCCACCTCTCACCCCGACTCTTCACCGGATACGGTGAACTCATCATCGAGGTTGACCAGGGGTGCGGCGTGAGCGTGGTGCAGATCCGATCCGTTCGGCGAGTCCTTGAGGAGAGGTTCTCTGGGCTCATCGACATGTCCGACGTGACGCACCTGTCCGGTGACACTCTCCATCAGCGCTTCCTGAGCCGCGCCCTGGCCGCCCTGGCCGTGCAGATCGAGCACCAGGGAAGCGACACCGCCTGCGGCCAGGCGGTGTTCGACGGTGAGGACGACCGTGGACTCGATGCCATCGCCATCGACCGTCGCCCGCGACCTGCTCGCATCTGCCTGGTGCAGGCGAAGTGGAGCGACAAGGGCAAAGGCGGCTTCACCGAGGCCGATGCGCACAAGATGATGGAGGGTGTCGAGCTGCTCCTCGATCTCAAGTTCTCCAAGTTCAATCGGCGGTTCCAGCGGCACGCCAAGGTCCTGGACGAGTGCTACGACGGCAAGACGGTGGCACCCAAGATCACCCTCGTTCTCGCCCTGATGAGGACCGAGCCGATCAGCCGCGATGTGCGCGAGCTGCTCGAGCGAAAGATCAAGAAGCTCAACGACGTCGAGGAAATGGTCGACTACAAGGTGCTCGACCTCCGCGACTTCCACCGTGCGGTCCTCGGAGATGCCGCGGCCCCCAAGGTCGACTCCACGATCCGGCTCGAAGGCTTCGGTCAGGAGACCAGCCCGTACAAGGCGTTCTACGGCACCATGACGGTCCCGGAAATCGCAGAACTGTACGGGGAGCACCGTAGAGGGCTGTTCGCACGCAATATCCGGGACGCCCTCGACCTGACCGACGTGAACGTCAAGATCCGCAGCACGCTGACCGATTCACCCGAGCACTTCTGGTACTTCAGCAATGGCATCACCATCCTCTGCGAGACCATCAAGGCCACCCGCAAGGCGGTGCCCGGCGGTGTCGGTGACTTCCTCGTCACCGGCGCGAGCGTGGTCAACGGGGCGCAGACCGTCAGCGCCATCTACAAGTCGTACAATGAGAACCCCGACGTCTCCTGCACTGGACGGGTTCTGGTGCGGCTCATCTCGCTGGAGGACTGCCCTCCGGGCTTCGGCGACCAGGTGACGACCAACACCAACACGCAGAACCCGATCGAAGAGCGGGACTTCAAGTCACTCGACCCAGTGCAGAACAAGCTGCGCGACGAGTTCGCCCTGGAACTGAGCCTCGCCTACGTGATCAAGCGGGGCGAGAAGGAGCCCGACGCTGAGCACGGCTGCACACTAACGGAGGCCGCGGAGGCACTCGCCGCTGTGCATCCCAATGCGGAGTACGCCGCCATCGCCAAGCGTGAGCAGGGAGAGATCTGGGAGGACGATACCTATCAGGCTCTCTTCGGGAAGAATCCGGATGCACGTCGGGTGTGGCGGTGCGTGCAGCTGCTGCGGGCGGTCCGGGACAGGCTGCAGGAGAAGCGGGAAGAGCTCGTGTGGCGTGCGGCGTCCATGGCCAGCTATGGGGACCTGCTCGTCACGCACGTCGTCTTCCGGCAGCTCGACACCCGCGAGCTCACGGAAACCGGCTTCGACTGGGACGCCCAGCTGAAGCGCGTGCCGAAACTGGTCGACGAGGCACTGACACGGTCGCTCCAGGCCATCGACCTCGAGTACGGCCCCACCAGCCACATCATCGCCGCGGTGCGCAACAGGGAGCGGATCCGTCAGGTGGCCCGCATGGCCATGCGCGGCATGCTGTCCGACGAACCAGTGCCGGAGCTCATCTCCGACTACCAGGCGGCGCCTCAGGCCGGCCGCCAGGTCAACGCTGTGAAGACCCTCATCGAACTGGGCACGATCGAGGAGGGCACAGTTCTGGAATTCCGGCCGCACTCCGCCCCCGAGCGTCGGGAGATGACGGAGTGGCTCGCCGAGGAGCCGAGCCGCGCCCAGGCTGTCTGGAGGAACAGCCCCAGTGACCAGTTGCAGTGGCGCTACGACGGAAAGTGGTACTCGCCGAGCGGGCTGGCGCGGAAGATGCGCTACGAGGTATCCGGTGTCGACCGCGCCGCGCAGGGTCCGGTGCGGTGGTTCGTGCCGGAGGCAGGGTCGCTCGCGGAGCTCGCGGCGCAGGCCCGTGCGGAGGCGGACCTGTTGGTCGGGGTCGAGCCCGGGGTGGCACCGAGTGAGGAGACCGACACACCGGGAGCCTGACAGCCACGCGGCGGCGGGTCACCGGCGGGCTCTTTGTCAGTGCCCCGCAATACGGTCACGCAGAGCCGGAGCCTGCGTGACGCCCTCCCGGGCGAAGTGCTGCCGGGCCGTCCTTACGGTCGTAGGATCGCCGGGTGGCCAGAGCGGCGACGATTCTGTGGTACCTACAGAGATGGTCGCTGCCGGTATGACTGAGCACGGGAAAGAGAGCAGCACGCGTATGGAGGAACTGACCTTGGACCTGGATATCCCGCAGCAGCCCGGAGGGAACGCGGGTCAGACGGCGGGCGAGGATGAGTCCCAGGTCGTCGCCCTGAAGGAGGGCGAGGTCGCCGACTACATCAGCGGCAAGGCGATCAAAGAGACACCCAAGGAGAAAGTCCGCCAGCGCATTGCTCGCGCGCTCGTCCACGAGTACGGGATCGACCCCGGCGACATGAAGCGTGATTTCGTCCTCACAGTGAGTGAAGAGGGCGCCAAGCGGAAGCGCACCAAAAAGGCTGACATCGCGGTCTTCGAGTCGGGCATGCCCCCCACCACCGCCAACCTGCGCCGGGTGGTGATCTGCAAGCCCGAGCCCAAGCAGACCAAGAACGTCTTTAAGCTGCGCATGCCCTACCAGGCGCGGAAGGACCTGGAAGAGCTCCAGGAACTGATGGGCAATGACGGCCGTCCGCTGTGCGCACACGGCATGTGGACGGACGGCGTCGACTTCTTCTTCCTCAAGAAGGTGGTCGACGACTTCGGTGTGAAATTCGAGGACCGCAGCGACTGGGAGATCACCGACGGGACGGATGGCAGCCGTACCGTCGCCTCGCACCAGCGGCTGCGGCTGGCCGAGCCGGAAAGACTCAAAGCCGCCTTCCAGCGTTGCCACAACTACATCCACGGCAATGAGGGCATGCCGAAGGACGCTGCCTTCTGGCAGTTCCTCTACCTCCTGTTTGCCAAGATGTACGACGAGCGCGTCAGCCGGGGCACGGGTCATGGAAGGTTCCGCACCGGCCTGAAGGAGATGTTCGAGGAAGACGGGCGCGCCGCCATCGGCAAGCGGGTGCGGAGCCTCTTCGAGGACGTCAAGGTCGAGTACAGCGAGGTCTTCAAGCCCACCGACGAAATCACGCTATCCGACCAGGCGCTCGCCTTCATTGTCAGCGAACTCGCCCATTACGACCTTAGCGCCTCGGACATCGACGCCAAGGGCATCGCCTACCAGGAACTCGTCGGCACCAACCTGCGCGGAGATCGGGGGCAGTACTTCACCCCGCGTGTCGCGGTCGACCTCATGGTGGAGATGCTCGACCCGCAGGAGGACGAGACCGTCCTCGACCCGACCTGCGGCACCGGCGGTTTCCTCCAGGCCACGCTCAAGCACCTGCGCGACCGCTGGAAAAAGGAAGCGGGCACCTTCGGCTTTCCCGATACCGAGGAGGAGAAGGAGCGCTACGGCGATCTACTCAAGGACTATGCGGACAAGCACCTATTCGGTGCCGACTTCGACCGTTTCCTGGTGCGGGCCACGACCATGGACGTCATGATGCTCGCGCAGACCACGGGTAATATTTTCCACATGGACTCGCTCGCCTTCCCGCGCGGACACCTCGCAGACGTCGCGAAGGCGAAGAAGATGATTCCGCTCGGCGAGACAGTGGACGTGCTGCTGTCCAACCCACCGTTCGGCGCGGACATCCCGATCAGCGATGAGTCGGTGCTCGGCGACTTCCGGCAGGGCATCGCCAGGTCGTGGGGACGTGACCCGGTGACGGGAGAGCCCACCGCAAGCACGACCAGCACGCCGAAAAGCATGGCTCCCGAGCAACTCTTCATCCAGCGGGCCATCGAGTGGGTCAGGCCCGGTGGACGGATCGGCATCGTCCTGCCTAACGGCATCCTGTCGAACCCTGGTCCGACCGACGAGGCGATCCGCCGCTACATCCTGGAGTACTGCTGGGTCCTCGCCAGCGTCGAGCTTCCCGTGGAAACCTTCATCGTCGACGCCAACGTCAACATCCTCACTACGCTGCTCTTCCTGAAGCGGAAGACCAAGCGGGAGGTGGACAACTGGCGGCTGAAGACAGAGAAGCCCTACCCCGTCTTCATGGCGGTCGCCGAGAAGGTCGGCTTCGACCGTCGGGGACATGAGCTGTACAAGCGCACGCCCGACGGCGAACCACTGGTCGAGACCTCGGTCGAGGTCGAACGGCTCAACATCCGAGGAAAGAAGGTCGTTCGGCCGCTGACGCGCAGCAAGAAGGTCATCGACAACGATTTGCCGGTGATCGCGGAAAAGTACCGGGAGTTCCGGGCCAAGTACCCGGTTCCGGGTGCTGACCCGCGCGAGGCTGCGGGGGCGGGCGCATGAAGGTCGCAGACCTCGCCAACCCGGTGACGTCTGGCTGGTTCAAGGACCAAGGGCTCCGACTGGACGCCTCGCCGTACGTCTCGGGCGCGCTGGCGATGAAGGAAATGCTCAAACGCGTTCCGGAAACGGACCCACTGGAGAGCCTGACGGCTGGGCACAACGGAGGGGTCTTCAACGGGCCCATGTTCCGGCGGGTCTACCTCACGGATCCCGAGCACAGTGTGCCGTTCCTGGGGACGAAGGACATGATGGCGGCCGACCTCACCGGCTTGCCTCGGTTGCGGAAGACTGACGCGGAGTCGGCAGCGCTGTCGTATCTGGAGCTCAAGCCGGGCATGACTCTGATCTCGTGTTCCGGGTTCAACGCCGGCAGGCGCGCCTACGTCCGCCCGGACATGAGGGGGATCTGGTCCTCGCAGGACACCCTTAAGGTCGAAGCTGATCCGGACAGGATCAAGCCGGGGTACCTGTACGCCTTCATGCTCAGTGAGTTCGGCGAGGTGCTTGTACGGGGCTCGGTCTACGGGTCGGCCGTGAAGCACATCGAGCCGCACCACCTCGCATCGCTGCCCGTGCCGCGGTTCGAGGCAAAGTTTGAAGAGCGGATCCACAAGCTGATCGAGAAGAGCGCGGAGCTGCGTGCTCGCTGCCAGAAGGATCTGGTAGCCGCGACGAAGGACTTCTTCGACAGCAATGGGCTGTCCGAGCTGAACGAGGTTGGCTGGCACCAGCAGGAGCGGGATCTCGGGTTCGCGGTGGAGAGTGTGGGGACGACCTCGCTCCGGGCTCTGAACTTCGCGCCTAGGGCACGGAAGTTGCTGGAGAAGCTCGATTCGGTACCGGGCAATACGCTAGGGGCGATCTGCGCCGGCGGGCACCTCGGATCGGGCGTCCGGTTCAAGAGAGTTGACAGTGAACCCGAGCATGGCGTCCAACTGATTGGGCAGAGGCAGGGATTCTGGCTACGCCCGGAGGGTCGTTGGATCAGCGCAGCACATGCACCCCGAGGGATCTTCGCGAAGGATGAGACAGTCATGATTGCGGCCCAGGGAACACTGGGTGAGAACGAGGTGTTCTGTCGACCACTGTTCATCACGGGCAAGTGGCTCGACTTCGTGTACACACAGCACTTTCTCCGCATCGTCAGCGGCGACCCAGAGATCTCCGGTGCCTACCTCTTCGCCTTCTTCCGCTCAGAAGCTGCGTTCCGAGTCCTGCGCTCCCTGAGCGCCGGCGGCAAGCAGCAGGACATCCACGAGTCCCTGCGCGCCGAGATCCCCGTCCCGCTCGCCCCGCCCGCCGACCGCGCCCGCATCGCCGCCACCGTCCGCTACGCCTACAACTGCCGCGACCGCGCCGACATCTTGGAAGACAAGGCGCTCACGCTGCTCACCGCCGCCATCGAGGAGGCCGCCGGGTAATGGGTGCCAGGATCGTTGCTGTTGGGGACGCCGTTAACGATGCCGAGCGGAGGGTGATCGCACACCTGCGTGATCACGCCCCCGACGACTGGACGGTCCTGCACTCCGTCGAAATCCCGAGCCGGGACCGAGATCGGCTCTTCGAGGTCGACCTCGTCGTGGTGACCGGGCACGCCGTGTACGTCATCGACGTTAAGGGAACCTACGGCCGGATCGAGGCCGACGGGAGCCGCTGGTACCCGGCCCGCCGCGCCCCGTTCCGCAGCCCGGTCCCCAAGCTGCAGAGTCACGCCAAGCAGCTCAAGACGATCCTGGAGACCGCACACCGGCCGCTCTCCCGTCTCTACGCCGATGCCTTGGTGGTCCTGACTGCCCCGGACGCCGTCCTCATCGACTCCACCCCGCTGCAACGCGACGTGGAGGCCACCGTCGGCCTAGACGGCCTGATCGCGCGGCTGGCCGATGCCGGCCGGGTGCCGGTGGCGTTAGGCCGGTTCGACACCGACGTCTCCGCCCATCACCAGGCGATCGTCAGCGCGGTTCGCGGCGCCTCCCGCGTGCCCTCCGGCCCACTCCGGTTTGGCAACTGGCAGGTGATCGAGAAGCTCAGTGAGTCCCAGCACGCCGAGGGCGTGGACGTCCTCGCGGAGTACCGGGCCAAGCACGCCCTGATGGTGCAGGGGTCGGGAACCGTCCGGCTTCAGGTGCGCAAGACCGACCCGTACGCCCCGGAGGCTGAGCGGCTCCTCGAGCGGAAGCAGATCGGGATCGCCTACGAGGCGCTCGGCAAGCTGCCCTCGCATCCCAATATCGTCGGGGTCCGGGATTTCCTGGCCGACGACGACCAGGGCGTGTGCGTCACTGTCTTCGAGGATGTTCCTGGCCATGCCCTGAAGCTGCACTTGACTGGTGGCGGCAGCGCCGACCCACTGACCGCCGACTCCAAGCTGCGGACGATCCGAGACGTCCTGCGCGGTCTCGCCCACGCCCACAGCCGCCGAATCGCCCACCGCGAGCTGATCCCGTCGAACATCCTGATCGCCCAGGACGGCCGGGCGATGCTGACGGGCTTCGAGTACGCCAAGACCGCGCAGCGCCGCATGCACACCGTGGGCCTCCAGGCACACCAGGTTGCCGACCCGGCGTATCTGGCTCCTGAGTGCCACGCCGACTCCTCCGCCATGGGCATGGCGGCGGACGTGTACGCGGTGGGGGTGATCGGATACCAGCTTTTCACCGGCGAACTGCCCTTCTCCTCAGCCACAGAACAGGCAGGTGCGGCCGGGCGGCTGCCCGCCGGGGGGCTGGAGGACGCCGGGGTGCGGGTGGAGCTCGCGCATTGGCTCCAGACCCTGTGCGCCACGGACCCCGCCGCACGGCCCACCGCCGTTGAGGCGCTGCGCCGCCTCGACCTCGCCGTCGGAGCGGGCAGAACGCCCTCCAAGCGCATCGGTTCCTCCGCTGCGCAGGCTCGACCGCCCACCGCCGGCAGTGGGCCGGAGAACCTGGACGCCCCACGCGGCCCCGAGTTCTACCGAGATCTGCCGGCCGATTTCCAGCTCGGCACGAAGTACCTGGTGCGCCGGAGGCTCGGCCGTCCCGGGGCATTCGGGGTGGCCTACCGGGTGTACGACACGATCAGGAGCGTCGACCGGGCGGTGAAACTGGTCCTGCGGGACCGGGACTCCGTCCTGGAGCGGCTGCGCCGTGAGGCCGACGTCCTGGCACGGCTCCAGGGCGCGCCGCACCCCAACGTGGTGGCAATGGTGGACGCCGACCGGCTGCCGTCCCCGGACGAGTACCCGTACCTGGTCTTCGATTTCATTGACGGCAAGGATGTCGCCGAGGTGATCCGGGGCGGACGGCTGGGCGCGGCGGACGTACTGCGGCTCGCCATAGACACCGCGCGCGGACTGCGGCACATCCACGACCTCGGTGTGTGGCACTGCGACATCAAGCCGGGCAACCTGCTGTGGACCGACGACGGCGTCAAGCTGATCGACTTCGGGATCGCGAAGACCTCCGACTCCTCCGAGGGGCACACGTACACTAGCCCCCGTTACAGCCCGCCCGACCTCGACCAGGTCCCCGCCGACGCAGGCGGGTACACCGACCGTGACTTGTTCGGGCTCGGCGTCACCCTGTACGAGGCACTCACCGGCGGGAACTACCCGTGGGACGCCAACCGTCCCATTCCGGGCGTCCGGCCCATCGATCCTCGGACCGCCTACAGCGGTTTCGGCGACCTCGCTCCCGGCTTCGCCGACACCATCCTGCGGGCGATCTCGCCGTACCGGGGCGAGCGGTTCACCACCGCCGAAGAACTGCTGCGGGTCCTGGAAGACCTCCAGTCCGCACGGGACGCCTCCGCACCCTCCTCACCCGCACTCTCGCAGGTCCCACCAACCCCGCCCGCCGACGTCGGCCCTGGGGCCGGGGAGTCTTCTGAGCCGAACGGCAATCCGTTCGTCGCCCACCTGCAGACTCTGTACAGCCAGAGCCGCCGCTCTAACCGCGGCACCCGTGGTCTCGACCCGCGTGCCACGTCCGTGTACATCGAGACCGCCCTGGACCGCGAGCTCATCCCCGCTCTCCGCCGGGGCGAGCACGCGCTTGTCGTGGTCACCGGCAACGCGGGCGACGGCAAGACCGCCTTCCTGCAGCGCTTCGAGCGTCAGGCCCACGAACTGGGCGCCGACTTCGGTCCGCAGCGGCCCAACGGCAGCGACTTCACACTGGAAGGACACCGGTTCCGCACCAACCACGACGGAAGCCAGGACGAAGGCGACACCGCGGGGAACGAGGTCCTGGAGGACTTCTTCGCCCCCTACGCCGGCGCGGCGCAGGAGGAGTGGCACAGCATTGAGGGCGAAACACGCCTGATCGCCGTCAACGAGGGACGGCTGATCGACTTCCTTAGCCACCGCCACGACCGTTATCCCCACCTCGCCAAACTCGTCAACCTGGGCCTTGCCGGAGGCAGCACCGGTCAGGCTGTCGCCGTCGTCAACCTCAACACCCGCGATGTGTCAGCCCGGTCCATCGACTCCGCCGGCGTCCCTCAGGACGGTGAGTCGCTCCTGGAGCGCATGGTCGACCGCATGACCAACGAGGATTTCTGGGAGGACTGCGCGAGTTGCGACCTGGCCGCGGTTTGCTACGCCCGGCACAACGCCCAGACGTTCCAGCACCCGTCGGCCGGACCTCAGGCCAAACGGCGCTTGCGCCGGGTGTACGAGCTCACCCAGCTCCGAGGCAAGCTCCACATCACCCTGCGTGACCTGCGCTCCGCGCTCGCCTTCACCCTCACTTCCGGCCGCGATTGCACCGAGATCCACCAGCTGTACGCGGACGGAGATGTTCGCCGCATCCTCGACGCTTTCTATTTCTCTGCGCACCTTGGCACGCCCCCGGCGGACGACGGCACCCCGCGCGAGCGCGACCGCCTGCTCTCGCTGCTCCGTGAGGCGGACGTGGCCGCCGTCCCCCAGCCCCGGCTTGACCGTCGGCTGGACTACTCCGGCCTATTGGAGGACGGGGCGCTGGTAACCGCGGACGGGAGGGGCGACCGCGACCGGGTCCTACTCTCCGGGCAGTTCGCCGAGCTCGCCCGGTCAGGCGGCGCCCACGGGACCCGCGCCGCCGAACACCGCCGCTACTTGGACGCCGCCCGCCGCCTGCTCTACTTCGAGCTCCACGACGAGAATCGCGCTCAGCGGATGCTGCCCTACCCTTCCGTGCTGCGCTTCATGGACCTCCTGTCCGCCGACGGCGACCTCGCCGAAGAACGTGACACGCTCCTGCGCGCCCTCAACCGGGGAGAAGGCTTGATGGCACCCGAACGCATTGGGAACGCCCTCGCCCTGAAGGTGCGCGAGGTCACCGGCGGCACCGTTCGCAGCTTCCGCCGCTTCCCCGCAGAGGGGTTCCGCCTCGCACCGGGCGTCCCACACTCATCCCCGTACATCGAATCCGGGCGGACCGCGCTGCGTCTCAGCTACCAGGATCCGGCGGGCCGCCAGGGTGGCACAGCGGAGCTCGACATTCGACTCGACCTCTTCGATCTGCTGCAGCGCTTCGAGCGGGGCTACCGGCCCTCGGTCGCCGACCTCCAGGGACAGCAGCTGGCACTCGCCGTCTTCAAGAACCGACTGTCCGCTGTCCCTTACCAGGAAGTACTCCTCACCACGCACGGGCACGACCTGCACCGTATCCACCGCAGTGAGGACCGGGTCTTGCATATGGAGGAAGTGCCGGCCGGGCCGTCCGGCGACGGACAGGCCGACGGGGACATCGAACAGCGCGGCACCGACACCGACCGGGCGCAGGAGGAGGCGGCGACATGGCGCTGACCGGATCGCTCGGCACATTCCACCACCCCGGCGTCAGCCGGATCGACTACAAGCCCCTGGACATGGATCGGGTCCTCACCGCCCTCCTTGCGCGGCTGTGGCACGACGGCAAGCCCAGCAAGATCAGCCGGGACAAGACGCTCGATGTGGAGGTGTTCGTCAAGCTGTTCCTGGAACACTCCGAGGCGTTCGACGGCTTCGAGCGTGAGACCACCGCCCGATGGACCGCCACCCACCTCCTGGACCTGGTCAACCGAGGAAGGGCGGACGAGTCGGTGGCGGGCCCCCGGCCGCTGCACGGTTTCGTCTACCGGTTCCGCAACAGCCGCAAGTCCCGTCCTTACGGGGCCGACGAGCAGTTGTACGAGATGCTCGCGGCTGACGAAGGGGCGCTGAAGGGGCTCCGGGAGTTCTTCTTCTCCGACGTCGACCGTTCCACCGGCGAGATCATCCCGAGCCCGGACACCGACGTGGAGACCCAGGCGCTGCTGCACCTGGTCGAACTGGCCGGCGGGCAGATGCAGGACCGGCCGGACAGCAGCAAACCTCGCACCCCCCACCCGCCGCTCTGTGCGGAACCCGCGCAGCTGCTCTGCCAGGACGTCATGCGGCTCCTCTACCACCAGGACCACATGCCGCGCACCGTCCTCGTTGACCACCTCAAGACGCTCCTCGCCTTCCACCTGGCGCTCTACCACCTCCGCATGGTGAAGCTGCTCCCCGCCGCCCTCGCGAACGGCACGGCCCCGGCGGCCTGCCGCAAGGGCCACACCAGTACGATGGCGGCCGACCGCTGCCCGCACCAGGTACGCCTCTTCCTCGATGTGGAGGGCGCCCCCGGCACCCGGTCCGCTGCCCTGGCCGAACACAGTGCGGACATCTGGTATCGGCGGATTCCCCGCTTCGTACAGGCCACCTTCCAGATCAAGAAGCTGGACGAGTTCGCCGCGGACCTCGCCGCCCAGGATGATGGCCCGGCCCGGTCTGGTGGCAGGAAGTACGCCACCCTCGACGAGGCGCTGAGGCTGCTCGGCAAGTCGTACGCCAAGAAGCGCGACTCCTTCTTCCAGCAGCGCGCCACCCGGGTACGGGACGAGGAGAAGGAGCTTCCTCCCGAGGTCAAGGGGATAACCCAGTTCAATCTGGACCCTTTCGACGAGTACACCGAGATGCTCATGCATTACCGGGGCCGCTACTACCGGGGCCAGTTCGTGAAGTGCCTGGATTCCATGCTGCTCAAGCACCGCCCCGGCGCGCTGGTCACCCAGCCGCGCGGCGGACGCGGTGGTGACGTCTCCGCCCGCCGCTTCATCCTGGACGCGCGCCTCCTCGAAGTGCTGCTCCAGGTGTCCCTCCTCCGCGAGGCGGCCGACGGTTCAGGGAATCTCGCCACCGCCCCGATGCGGGTGGACGAGTTCCTCGCTCTTCTGCGGGACCGTTACGGGCTCCACATCGACCGGCTCCCGGAGGGCGACGGTTTCACCGGAGCCCACCTCGACGACCAGGCGGCGCTGCGCGCCAACTCCAAGGCGTTCCTCAACCGGCTGAGGGAGATCGGCTACTACCAGGACATGTCCGACGCCTACCTGACGCAGACCATTACCCCCCGTTACACCATCGGCACCGCGGCACGGACAGGAGCCACCCCTCGATGAGCAGCGGCACGACCGGAATGATCGAAACCACGGCCAAGGACCTGCGCGACGCTCTCGAAGGCGTCCTCGTGCCCCGGCTCTCCGCGCTCGTTGCGGCACGAGGTGCTGGGCACTGCATGCGGATCACCGAGGTGGACGCCGAACTGGCGACGGTACTGGCGCGCCGTCTTCGGGGGGCTACCGGCCCTGACGCCACGGTCTGCCTGCTCCTGCCCGAAGCCGAACTCGCCCCGGGCCGACCGTTCCACGACGTGGGCGTCTCCAGCACCAAACTGGTCGAACTCCGCAACAGGACTGAGGGCGAGGGCGTCCTGCCCGGACCGCTCCTGGTCTTCGTCCCGCCCGGTACCAAGGTGAGCGCAGAGGACTCCTTCGGCATCGCGACCTTCGAAGAGGTTCCGCTCGGCGACGCCTACGCCTATCTCGCCGAGCACCTCCTCGACCAGGCCCCCGAGCGGCTGCGCCCAGGAATCGACGCGCTGTTCGCCACACTTCGCGGCCTCCCCGGCACTCGGGGCGGCGACCGTGCCGTCGCCCAGTATCTCCTTACCCTCCTGGTCAATGACTACCGTGAGCAGGTAGCCGGGGCGGCGGTGTATCACTTCGGACTCGTGCCGGATTTCGAGCTGTTCAGCGACCCGGACTCAGTCTCCGAGCGCGTGGCGAAGAACCATCGCCTGGTGGCGCAGCTCACCGCCTCGCAGCGCTCCGAGCGGCAGCGCGTCCTCGACCTCGGCCTGAGTGACCGCGACTTCGCTTCGCATCTCGCTGCCTTCGCCTCCCGTTGCGGCCTTGAGGACCCGGCGGCATGGACGCGCCGCATCGTGGTCGAGCGGGAGAACTGGCCGCTGTCCTTTGGCAACTGGCACATCGAAGAACGGCGGCGTGCCGCCGTCTCCATCGACGTGCGGGACCTTGGCCTGCCGACTGTCGGCGACAGCGCCGAGGATGCTCATGCCCACCCGGCCCTCTCTGCCATCGTCGGCCAGCCCTACTTGCTCGCCGGCGAAAAGGGCGCACGCACTCTCGCCGTGCGCTTCGCGGTACAGCCCGACCCCCGCAAGGTGGAAGGGCTGACACGATTCCGCGTGGAGATCGTCTCGGAGACTGGCGGCCCGATCGGCCGGACTGTGCACAAAGGCAAGGGCACGCGCCCGAAGGCCGAGTACGAGGCGACCCTCATCCACCTCAACAGGGTCGACTGGGAGGAGGGGTGGCACTACGTGAGGGTCGTTCCTCTGGACGCGGACGACGAGCCCCTCGACGTACTCCCCGGTGCACACGACCTGCCCGGCGGTGAGAGCGAACACTTCTACGTCGTTCCCGGCGGGGAGATCGAGGAGCCCCCGGAGCGCAGTGCTGGGCGCTTCGCTGGAGTCGCTCAGGCTCTGAGGTCCCTGCAGCTCGACGCCCTGGCCGCCGCGGAGGATCCCGCAGCCGTCACCGCCCTCGACGCACGCTGGCGGCCGGTCACCGCACGCAGCCCTCATAAGATCCTGAACGTACGGATCCAGACCGCCGGCATGGGTGAGATCCGGCTCTCACCGCTGCTCGTACGGGCCCAGCAGGATCTCCTTGCCCGGCCGGACGACACCTCGCTGCGCCGGATCCTCTTGCGACCCGACGGCACCGCGGAGATGCCCGCCGGCACCGACGAGGAGCTCCAGGACGCTCTGACCGGACGGGCATCCGAGGCGTATGACGACTTTCTCTCCGCCAGGCGGACCTATTTCGCCGCGATCGGCGGACAGACCGACCGGATGGCGCAGGACCGTCCGGCCGCAGCGGACGGACTTCTCGTCAGCGAGGCCGTCGACTTCGAGCGAGTCAGGGACGAACTCGCCGCGTATGCCGAGGCGTACGCAGAGCTGGTCGACGCCCAGTCGCTCCACGCTGAGCGGACCGGCGAGACCGGGCGGGGCCACGCTCTGACAGCCCTGGCCAGGATCCAGCAGATCGACTGCGTAGCGGCGACGCTTACGGACGGCATGGGGCGTCGGGACACCGTTCTGCTCGTCTCCCCGACCCACCCTCTGCGGGCTCTGTGGCTGGCCGCATGGTCCGCCCTGGGCCTGGACTGGACACGGCGTCTGGCATCCGGCGACAAGCGCGCGGTCCTCGTAGCCAAGGACTCCCTCACGGAGACCCTGGCCCCTCTGGGCTTCCCGTTCGCTGTCCCGCGGCAGGACGGCCGTCTGATGGCCGCCGCTGACAACCTCACCCCGTACTGGGGTGCCTATCTCCCCAGCGAGACGGCAGACCCCCGCGGCCTGCTCGGCAGGCTCGCCACCGCACTACACCTGCCGCCGACGGGTACCAGGTCTGCTTCCGGCGCTCTGTCCGGGGCGGCGCTCGCCGACCGTATCGAGCGGTACGTACGGCTCCATCCGTACGTCCGCACGCTCGTCATGAACGTCGTCAACGCCGGCCGCGCAGAGATCGTGGCCGACGCCCTCCTCGAACTGCAGCGCCGCGATACCACCCGTGACCTCGCCTACGACATTCGTCTCTGCGCGACCGACCCGCAGGCCCCGGAGACCGGCGAAGCGCTGATGGAACTGCAGAGTGCGCAGAGTGCGATCACATCCGCCGAGGCGGAGGCATTCCTGCACACCACCGGCTCCGGGCGCACGGTAAAACTCGTCCACTCCGTGCGCTCCGTGGCGGAGTTCACCAGCCAGGCCGATGATTTCGACGCCCACCTGACCGTCCTCATCGACGCGTTCGGTGGAGAGCAGCACGCCGCCACCGCGCACCGGGGCATCGCCCACGCCCCAGTCCACGGCCTGGTTCAGACGACCGCCGTCACCTACGAGGACAACGAGCAGCAGATCGTCTGGCGCACCTCCCCGCGGCACGGCAACGCCCTCGCTCTGGAGGAGGCCGAGGACCTCGCGACTCTGATGAGCCGCCTGCCCAGGCTGCTCACCACCGCGGCCGCCTGTGTGGCCACCTCCGGGCAGGCCCCGCGGAGCGTGCCGTGCACCGTCCTCGCCCTGGATACCGCCGACCGTGCCCTGCTCTACCAGGCCCACGAGACCGGCGACTGGGTAGTCACCATCGACCGGACCCTCGGCCTGGAGTACTTCGACCATGCGGGACGGCACGGCCGTCCCGAGTACGTAATCGACTACGCGCCCTCCGCCGGCAGCGGACTCGGGCACCAGATCATGGTGAGCTCGAACTCGGTCGACGAACTGCGCACCCTGCTCGGCCCGACCGCGAGGCAGCACGGTCTTATCGTCGAGGAACGCCACCTCGACACCTTCTTCGACCAGCTGCGGCTGCTGTCAGGGAACTTGGCCTTCAAACTCGCCTCCACCGCGCCCAACCAGCGCACCGAGGTCCTCGGACTGTCGCTGACCCGCCTCTACCTGGACTACCAGGATGTCCTGCGCAACCAGATCGTCGTCCCACTCGACGCCCACCCCGAGCTGTACGCCGAAGCCCGCCGCCAGGCCCGCGAACTCGGCGGCTCCCTCTCCTTCCAGCGCAGCGACCTCGCGCTCTTCCATCTCAACGCCCGTACCCGGACTGTCACCTGCCGTCTCGTCGAGGTGAAGTGCTACACCGCGCTCGACGACATCAGCGACTACCAGCGGCTCAAGACCAAGATCGGTCAGCAGCTGGAGCGCAGCCAGACCGTCCTCGCCGAGTCCTTCGACCCCGCGCACGGTACCCCGGACCGTGTCGACCGCCCGGTCAAGAACCTCGCACTCGACACGATGCTCCGCTTCTACCTGGAGCGCGCTGCCCGGCACGGTGCCATGGACCGGAGCGCCCGCGAGGCTGCGCACGAGGTGCTCGACACTCTCGATGACGGCTACCTGCTGCGGTTCACCCGGAGCGGCCTGATCTTCGACCTGGCCCGGTCGGGAACAGATCAGGAAACCGACGGCGGAGTGGAGTTCCACCGGATCGGCAGCGACCTCATCAACGAACTGATCGAGGCGATCCCCACGGTGCGGCCCGGCCTGCAGGCCGCCCAAGACTCGGCCGCGGAAGAGGGCACAGACGAAGAGCCGGCACCGGAAGGATCCGCTACAGCGCCCACGCTGGCATTGCTGAACCTGACCGTGCCCCGCCTCAGCGACGCGAGCTTCCGTGCGGAGGAGCCCCAGCATACGGGGCAGCGCCGCTCTGCCGAGCAAGACAGGAGCGCAGAATCTGGCGAGGCAGACAATCCGTTGGACTCGGCCGAAGGGCAGGCCCCGCAGTCCCAAGACCAGACGGCGTCGTTGCCGGACGAGATCTCCTCGACCGAGGCAGAGCCTGAGCCTGCGGCCGGGGCGTCAGCCCCTGCGGAAGCCAGGGAAGCTCATGCGGCCACCGAGCTGGACCGGACCAGCTTCCACAACGCACCGACCGCCAATGCCCCGAGGCAGTCGGTGCCATCCGCGCCCCGGGCCGATGCCGGAGCCGCACCGCCCGACGTCTTCCTGGGTGTTACTCGGCCCTCGCGGCAGTACGGAGTTCTGGGTGAGGCGGTCGGCCGTACAGTTGCCGTGGACCTCGATGAGACCCACACCATCAGCCTCTTCGGAGTACAGGGAGGCGGTAAGAGCTACACCCTGGGCACCCTCATTGAGGCAGCGTCACTGTCAGCTCCGCCCGTCAATCTCCTTCCGCACCCGCTGGCCACCGTGGTCTTCCACTACAGCAAGACCCAGGACTACGCCCCCGAGTTCACCTCGATGGTGCACCCGAACGACGACACGGCCCAGCTGACGGTCCTCAAAGAGCGATACGGGGCGGAACCCCGCGCCTTGGGCGATGTCCTCCTGCTCACGCCGGAGGCTCAGGTCGAGGTGCGCAGCTCAGAGTTCCCGGGAATCGAGGTGCGTCCACTGTCCTTCTCGTCGTCCGAACTCAAGGCAGAACACTGGAAATTCCTCCTCGGAGCCGTCGGAAATCGCTCCACCTACATCAAACAGATCGGCCGAGCCATCCGTAAGCGTCGAGGCGACCTGAGCCTCGCCGCTATCAGGCAGGAACTGGACGACTCGAGGATGCCCGACCACATCAAGGACCTCGCTGAGGATCGACTCGACCTCGCCGAGGAGTACATCGACGATCACGTCCGGCTCAGCGACCAGATCCGGCCCGGCCGACTCATCATCGTGGACCTGCGCGACGATCTCATCGAGAAGGACGATGCCCTCGGCCTGTTCGTCGTCCTCATGCAGCTCTTCGCCGACGCCCAGGACGGCGACCGCCGATTCAACAAGCTGGTCGTCTTCGACGAAGCGCACAAGTACATCGACAGCCCCGACCTGGTAGCGGGACTCGTCGAATCCGTCCGCGAGATGCGCCACAAGGGCATGAGCATCCTCGTGGCCAGCCAGGATCCACCGTCTGTACCCATCCAGCTGATTGAGCTGTCGAACCACGTGATTCTCCACAAGTTCACCTCTCCGGCTTGGCTCAAGCACCTACAGAAGGCGAACGCTGCCCTGTCCGGCCTGACCTCGGAGCGGCTGGCCCGTCTCGGCCCCGGCGAGGCATACGTCTGGTCAAGTAAGGCCACCGATCAGGCATTCACCCACGGCACCGTCCGCATCCAGTGCCGCCCGCGCGTCACCCGACACGGTGGAGGAACCAAGACGGCATCGGACGGCGGGTCTTAGCGGCGAGAACATCAAGCGGCACTTCTCGGTGAGGCGTATCCCCAGGGACAGGTGCACCGACGAAAGCCCGCCGACCAGCTTGCTGTGGGTGGCGTGAGGATCTCCCTCGCGCTACACAAGACCGTTTCCTGTGTTGGCGGCTCCTTGGGGTCGGGAAAGAGCGCCCCGTCTTGCACACGAGCCGTATGCCGGTGGCTGCCCCGCTGGACCCTACGGCCGGGCTCAACGGGCGGCCTTCTTCTGGAGGACCCATACGTGGTGCCACCTGCCGTGCGTGCGTTTGGGTTTGATGTCGGCGAATGCCTGGATGGTCGGCCATAGGCCGGTGGCGCCGGCCGCGATCGTTGCGCTGGAGCGAGTGCACCTTGGAGGGCCTCGGGGCGGACTGCGGCAAGGACGGCACTCGTCGTACGGCACCGCAGCGGTTGAGTGTCCCGGACCAGGCCGCGTTGCTCATCTCAGCTGTCGCGGCGTTCAGCTCGTCACGGATGGAGAGCGCGATACGTTCCAGCCCTCTCTGTCAGTCTTGATCGAGTCGGGCATACTGGATGATTCGTTGAGTCGAGGGCGGAGAAGGAGCAGTGCTCCAGGTGAGCACCAACGACCGCGGGACCCCTGATCCGCAGGTAGAACCTCGTTCGACCGGGCCGCGCTTTGGCCTACCAGGGCGTGGCGGCGGAGGTAGGCGGCCGGGCGGCCCAGGATGATGGCTTCCTGGAGGGTATTTTGTGCCGGGGCCAGGATGAGTTTGGCGTAGCGGGGGGTGCCTCTATGTCTTCCGTCCAGGTGTCTCTGTCGGGTTTGGGGTGGTTCGGGGTTGCTGGGGTTATGCGGCAAGCTCGACGTCTTTCGGTGTGCGGGGTTGATAGAAGGTGCCGCGCGGACTGGACGAGGCGGGCCTCCGCTCCGCCGATCCGTTCCACGCCGCTCACGCTGATACAGCCCGATACGGGCAGGGCGGTAAGCATGCAAAGATCCCGTCCCGCGACGTGGTGTAGCGGGTTGGGCACCACGACTCCGCAGGTCACGGCCCCGGCGTGCGGCCACCGCCCGCTCGTAGCCAGCACCTCCTCCGCGGGCAGCGGCTTCTTCGTCGCGCTGACCACGAAGGCGGCGCCCGGACCTGAGAGAGCCACACCGCGGGGTGCGCGCTGCCTACACCACGCCGTGGGACATGACCCGCGCAAACGTTGCCGAATCACGCAGAACGCCCCGCGGATGGGCACCCCTGCGGCCGAGCGTAGGCGCGGGGTGGGCCATCGGCCGGCCAGTGGATCCAGCATAGACAGGGGGCATTGGCCCGCCGTTTCCGGCGGCTGGATCCTGGCTGGATCCAGCCTGGCCATCCGCCGTTTCCGCGGGTCAAAACTGTGCACCTGGTGTTCCGCTTCAATGTATAGGCCACGCCGTACCGTGGTTCCGGCGAATTAGCAAACCGCCAGGTCAGCCCGGTGCGGCCCGGATCCGGGCCGCACCCGTTCGCGTACCGTGGCTGGATTTTGGCTGGATGGCCTGACGGCTCGTCACCTGTCGTCATCTGTCGTTCTCCGCACGCTGGCTGGATATTGGCTGGATCGCGCTGAACGGCGAGCCAATGCAGGGGCACTCCCAGACGGCGTGTGCGCCCGCGTCGGCCGAGCGCTTCGCGGATCGTACCCGGGCTCCCGGCGTGTGTGGACGGCGCCCTTGGCGCCCGCGTGGCCCGCCGGTTGGGGCTGTCAGCCATCCCGTTTCCCTCTTGAGTCCTCGGCAGGGCACGACACGGATGGGTCCGCTACGCCTCTCGGGAAGCGCCGGCCGATGACCGTCCTGATCCGCGCCAAGGTCCACCGCTGGTATTCCCAGCCATGGGCAGTCCCCCTTGGCCAGCTCCGCCTCCAGGACGGTGACTTGTCCGGCACTGAACCGCGGCAGGGACACCGGCCCGCTGGAACGAAGCGCCCGAGGGCCGCCTTCCTCCCAGGCCCGCCGCCACCACTACACCGACCGGACGCTGAACCGCAAGTCCTTGGCGATCAATCGAGGTCACCTCGACCCGGGGCGGTTCAGGTGGTGCTGCCTTGATGACGGCGATGGTCGTCTGGGTGGCAAGGCTTCCTTGAAGTTTTTGCAGAACATGTGCGTCACCAGCTGCGGATCCACCAGGTGATCCAGGTCAACGCCGCGGCTCCGGCCGCCGTTGCCGCTCCCCGCACCGCGCCGAACAAGGTGGCACGGCCCAGCCGCCGTGCCATGTCGCACCGGCGCCGCTTCCGCGTAGTCATCGCTTCATCACTCCTTCTTCCCGATTCATCCCGGCCCGGTGCCGGGTTGCAGCAGCACGGTGGCGGTGTAATGGGTGGGTAGTCTGCAAACGCGGGTGCGGCGGGCAGATTGCCCCTTACGCTGCTGGTTATGGCCGTGCGCGGACGTGCCCGCAGCGGGCGGCGGAAGTGGTCGAAGGGTGAGTCATCATCGCGGCGGAGGATGCACGTCGGCTGTACGACGAACTGCGAGGGTTGAGAGCGCGAGCGGACGCGGCACAGCGCGCGGCAGGCAAGCAGCCGTTGTCCCAGGGGGCGATCGAGCGGATGCTGTGCCGACCACCGTACGAAGTCGCCGATTTCCGGGGTCAGCGACTCAGCGATTGGTTGCCTGATGACCCGTCCAAGGCCAAGGTCCCCGCGCGCGGCAGTGAGGAGGCGATATGGGCCCTGGTGCGGCTGTGGTGCAGTCAGGCCGGCGACAAGCCGCGAAGTCGCCGATACTGGGCCACCCTGATCGACCGGGCCCAGCCCGCTCGGCCCTCCTCGCCCCCGCGCCTTACCCGGCTGGACGCTCGTCCTGCGGCCACCGAGCCGGAAGCACGCTCCTCAACTCCTTTGGCGGCGTTTCCCCGCTTTGCGGGGGTGCCGCCCCCCGTCGCCCATTTCGTCGGGAGGGAGGGTGACCTCGATCGGCTACGCGACCAGGTCGGGGACACGAACGTCGCTGTCGTCACCGGACTGGGTGGTGTGGGCAAGACGGCGCTGGTCACCGAGTTCTGTCACCGCCTCCGGCAGGATTTTCTTCTGGTCCGCTGGATCGTGGCGTCCTCGCGCGAGGAGACGATGCGTGGGTTGGTGGCGCTGGCTTCGGCGATGAATGTCGACACGACGCGGCTCTCGGCCGAAGATGCGATCAGAACAGCCTATGAGGCGCTCGGAGCCTCCGCCGGTAGATGGCTGCTGGTTTTCGACAACGTGGAGAAGCCGGGCTGGATCAGCGATCTTCTGCCCATCGAGCCCAATGCGACCGTCATCATCACCTCCCGCTGGCGGAGTTGGGCTGATGAAGGACTGGCGGCTATGGCCCTGGCGACGCTGCGTCGACAGGACTCGGTCAAGCTGCTCACGACGATCACCGGGTACGACACGGATAAGGCGGCAACACAACTGGCCGTCCGTCTCGACGGCCTCTCCTTGGCCGTACGCCAAGCTGCCACCTACTGTGCTCACCGCCATTACGACTTCGTGGCCTACCTGCGTCTGCTGGACGAGCGGGCGCCGAAGTTGTACAGCCGCGAGGCCGCCCTCCAGGCGGTGCTGGAGACGTCGTTGGAGTCTGTCAGCCGCGAGGCCCCGCTCGCCGGAGTGATCCTCAACATTTGTGCGCACCTGCCACCCACGGGAATCCGGGCAGAGCTCTTCCTCGACGCCTACGCCTCGAACGAGCCCCTCCTGCAGCACGGTGACGATGTCCTGGTGCGTGACGCGCTCAGTGCACTCGAGCAGTACTCCCTCCTGGAACGCACGCTGCAGGAAGCCGACGGCCCCGTCCAGTTCGGCGTACACAGGCTGATTCAGCAACTGTGCCGAGCGACCGCCGGTGAGCAGCAGGAGCAGTACGTGCAGACGGCCCTGCGGTTGCTGCGGCGGGCCGGCGCCGGCTGGGACTACTACGTCGCGGACAGCGGCGTGGCTGTGGTCGGCGTGGAGCGGGGCACTGGCCGGCTGCTGCTCACCCGGACAGCGGACGGGACCAGGACTCAACTGCCGCTGCCGCCCGACGCGGTCGGCCTTCCCCTGTCCGTCGAGGTCGATGACGCGCGGGTGACGGCGCGCTACGCCGACGACACGGCGGTCTGGACCGTCGACGAGCACGCCACCGGTCCGCCGGGCCCCACCCATGTCGTCGCTGACGCACTCCCCGCAGAGGAACTGGGCCAACGCCAAGTGCGGCTGGCCGACGGCAGAGTGATGGAGGTATGGGGCTGGGCGCAGCTCACCGTGGAACTGGAAGGCAGTGATAACTGGACCAGGGAGTTGGACCCTGGGTGGTACAGCGGGAACCGAAGGGTGGTGACACCGCCACTGATCGACCCGACCGGACAATGGCTGCTCGTGTCGATGTTCACCTGGAAACACGAGGACCACGGTTGGATCGCGTGGTGGCGGGTCGAGGACGTGTTGGCGGGGAACGGCCCTGAGCCACTCGAGGGGCGGCCGTTCTGGCCCAACGGCCCTTTCGTCGACGAGGAAGATTACGACGAGGACGGCCGGTACTCCGGGGCGCCGGTGCTCGACGAGGACGACCCATCCTTCGCGGAGCTGGTGACCAGCATGCGCTTCAGCGCGGACGGGACGCGACTGTACTTGCTGGACATGTACGCCATCCACGCCTGGTCCTGGCCCGACCGCACCCTGCTGTGGCGCGTTCTCCGGCCGGAGCTGCACGTGAGCACGCAGGTCACGGAGGTGGGTGCGGGCGTGCGCTGCTGCGTGAGCCTGAGCCATCCGAACGCGATCCGAGCGGCTCTCACGGACGGCCGGGTGGTCGACATCGCGCCACGGGACCTTCGCGTCACCGAGGTCGGTCACTGCGCGGAACCCCTGGCGATCTCGCCGGTCGACGGCTCAGTGCTCAACGCTGCTCCCGGCCTTGTGCAGGCGTTCGGCATCGACGACGGCTCTTTCATCTGCCGGACTGCCGAGGACCAGTTGGTGCGCGTCCAGACGAACGGCCAGATCACTGAGGTGGGCTGGGTGACCGGGGAGGTCCTGGCCGTTCATCGCTCCGGTGCGGCGGCCCTCGTCCAGGACGGGGAGGGCTTCGACATTCGCCGTCTCGCTGTGGTCGGCGATGAACTCCGCGATGTCGGTTCGACGGTGATGTGCTGGACGGGGGAGTGGGATTGGGAATTGAAGCGACCGATGCCCACCCGTGCGGCATTCGCGGCCGTCGATCAGCCGGTGATCGCGTGCGGCTGCACTCGCGCCGGTCACGGGGACGACGTCGTCACTGTTCACCGCGAGCCCACGCCCGACCAGTGTCGTACCGAACAGCTCACCAGCGGACTCACCCACACCTATGCCGTCGACCAAGTGGTCACCGCGGTCGCTGCCGACGGCGCCTTCGTGGCCGCAGGAACGGCTGATGGCACAGTGACGCTGTGGTCGAACGATGGCCCCGAATCGGACGGCATGCGCGAGAGGTTCAGCACGTGTGTCTCGGCACAGCCGATCCGCTGGATTCTTCCGCTTCTTGACACCCGCAGGATCGTGGCCATCACAGAGGATGGACACGTCGCCGTGCTCGAGTGGGGGTGACTCTCTGGCCGTACCTGTTGCGTGATGATGAGAAGGTCGGCCACCCGACCCACTCCCTACCCTGCCAGTACGATGGTGTGCGGTGACGGCGTGAGCGTGCCCGGTAGACGGAGTCCCTCATTGAGTCCACGCTGCGCCTGCTCCGAAATGTGCAGTAGGCGGTGGCCAGAGGCCGTCAACTGCCTTCATGTGCCTTGATGGGCACGCCGTGCTCGTCTGGCTCGTAGGTGCGCGCGAGGTTCTTGGTGATCTTTTTCTCTACCTCTGTCTGCAGGTCAATGCTGTTCATCTCAGCCAAGGCGGTGAGGTAAAGGAAGACGTCGGCCAGTTCCTCGCCGAAGTCGGGGAGGGACTTGCGCCAGGCGGTGAAGGCTTCACCTACTTCTGCAGTTAACAGACCGAACTCAAGGGCGACGTTCGTGGTGTTGAAGCCCTTGTTGATCTTGTTTTCCCAGGCGAGCTTCTGCGCCGAACGGATATCCAAGGCTCCTCCAGTGGTTCCTGGGGATCGCGAGCGCTGCTGAGACTAGCGAGCCAGGCTCCGGCGAGGAGCGGTACTTCGATGATTCGTCACCCGGTTGAGCGGAGATCGTGGCGTGCTGTGTCAATCGTGATCACGGTGACGTAGTCGGCCAGGGTGCGGAAGACACGTTCGTAGGCGGCGAGCAGGTCGGTGAGAGCGTTCGGTTCGTTGGCTTCGCCGTCGCGGAGGAGGAGACGTGCCTGCACGATATCGACCGGCGCGGTGAGGTGGATGAAGGCGCCGTTGCGCTGGTTGACAGCTTCGGCGAGGTCGAGGACCTGGGCCCAGGTTAGCCGGGAACGTCCGCGCTGCAGGGGGCCGTAGACGAGTTCGCTGATGAAGGAGCGGTCCATGACCAGGCGGCTGTCTGTGCCCAGCATGTGGAGATAGCGGGTGGTCAGGTCGAGGTGGTCCGGTGTGCGGGTGGCGTGGATGAGGGAGAAGCTGTGCTTGTCGGTCAGCCTGCGGGCGAGGGTGGTCTTGCCGGTGCCGCCGTGAGGGCCGGTGGCGGTGGCGCGCTGGCGGTGCTGGCCGGCGACCGCGAGGGTGCAGGTGGCGTTGGTGCCGTCGGCGCGGAGGACGACGGTGAGAGTGGCGTCCTTCTTCAGCGGTACGTCGACGGTGGTTGTCCAGGGCAGTTTGGCGTCGGGCAGCACGGTGGCGGTGCCGTTGTCGCTGTCGCCGAGGTAGGCGATGTGGGCGGTGCCGTTGCCTTGGACGGTGTAGGTGACGGAGGTGGTGGGGACGTGGCGCTTCGGGGGTGCGGGGTCGCTGTCGCCGCGGAGGGGGAGGCTGGCTGCGGCTGTGGCCGCGAGCGCGGCGGTGAGGATGCGGCGGCGCCGCGGGTGGAGTGCGGGCGGGCGCGGGTTATCCGGTGGGGTTTCCGCGGTTGTCGCGGTGCGCATGGGTGAGATTCCCCTCCCCCGGTGTGCGGAATAGAGAAAGAGCGTATCGGGTGTGGGGCATTGTGAGTCCTCAGAAGTGTGCGCGGGTGGAGGGGATCCTTCGTTTTCCGGGGGATGAATTCCCGGTGAGCTGGGGTTCGCGGGCTCGCTCGCAGGGCTGAGCGGCGGTCATGTCTCGTAGTTGGCGAGTTTTCGCCGTCTGTGGCTGAGCCGCGGCTTCTGGTGGGGATGTGGCCACTGGGCAGGCCACTGTGGTGGGTTGACCTGGGTGATCGCAGAGATCTCTGTTTGTGCCTGGCGTTATGTTGTGCTGCAGTTTGAAGTGCTTTTGCCTAATTTTCGTCTGGTATCGCCGTGCGGTTGACAGGTACATAGCTGCTCGTTGAGGATCGCGGCTGCCCCCCATGTGATGCGTGCGTTGTGCTGGTCGGGTGTTTGCCCGTCCGGTTATTCTGCGTGCCGTTTTCCGCGTTTCGTTCGTGCGCGGGGAAATGGCGTGGAGGGATGCGGGATGAGGGCTCGGCTGGGGCGATTCGTTTCGTCGGCGGTGGCGGCGGCGTTTTTGGTGACGATGTTGCCGCAGACGGCTTTTGCGGCGGGTTCCACGCCGGGCGCGGGCGGGGTCGTCGACACCGTCAGGGACTGGTTCACCGACGACGATCCGGATGACGACGAGCCGCCGTCGAGCGACAGCCGGAATTCTGCGAGCCGGGAGAAGCTGGCTGCGGGCAGGGCTGAGTCGGCGGCGAAGCGGGTGAAGGAGCTGACGGGGCGGCGTACGCCGGAGGCGCGGTTCTGGCGGATGTCGGACGGTCGGGTGGAGGCGGAGCTGGCGGCGGCGCCGACGTCGTATGAGACGCGGGGTGGGGCGTGGAAGCCGATCGATACCGCGGTGACGGAGTCGGACGCCGAGGGTTATGCGTACGCCAATACCACCAACCTGGCCCGCAGTTATTTCGGTGACTCGGCTGATCGGCTGCTGAAGGTCGAGGCGGAACTGGGCCAGTCGGTGACGTTCGGGCTGAAGGACGCGGACGGGGCGCTCAAGCCGCAGGCGGGGAAGAACACGGTCACCTACGAGGACGCTGTAGACGGTGCGGACTTGTCGTATCGGGTGGGTGCGGGGGAGGTGAAGGAGGACATCGTCCTGGACGAGCGGCCCGACGGGCCGGTGTCGTTCACGTTTTCGCTGGAGGTGACCGACGGGCTGACGCCGAAGGCCCGCAAGGATGGTTCGGTGGCGTTCTTCCACGAGACGCGGCGTGCTCCGGTGCTGGTGATCCCGGCGCCGTTCATGACGGATGCGGCCAAGGACGACTCCTCTCCGTACGGGCACGTGTGGAGCCCCAAGGTCACGCAGAAACTGTCCCGGGATGGCAAGGGCTGGGAGCTGACGATCACGCCGGACGCGAAGTGGCTGGCCGCGGACGAGCGGCGGTATCCGGTGAAGGTCGATCCGACGATCACGATCGCGCCGTCGCCGTCTGAGTCGCAGGACGTGATGGTGCTCTCGGATCAGCCGGGGGTGAACTTCGCCCCGGCGTGGAATCTGTCGGTGGGCACTACGGAGACGGGTGTGGCCCGCTCGCTGGTCAAGTTCCCGCTGGATGAGATCCCGGCCGGAGCGACGGTGGATGCGGCCCGGTTGAGCCTGTATTACGACCAAGCGCACACCACCGGCGGCAAGAGCGTGAAGATCCAGGCGTACGAGGCCACCGGCCCGTGGGATGAGTCGACGGCCACGTGGGAGAACACCAAGGGCCTGGTGGGGGATCTGTCGGGTACGAAGTTGCAGCTGGACGACGGCCGCGCCGGTACGGCCGGGGTGGGGGACTGGACGCGGGTGGCGGGGGCCGGGATCGAGTCCGATTTCCGCTACAACCAGAACTCGGCGACGGGCGAGTCGTACACCTGGCAGCCGGAGGTGCCCGAGACCGCCACCTACCTTACGGACGTGTACGTCCCGGGGGTGGAGGACGCGGCGTCGGCGGCGCCGTATGAGATCAAGCACCGGGACGGGACGTCGAGTTTCACCGTGGATCAGCGAGGGTCCTCGGGCCGGTGGGTGGACCTGGGCGAGGGCGAGCTGAGCTACGCCAAGGGCACGGCGAATACGATCACCCTGGGCGACACCGGAAACGCGTCGAGTAAGAACGTCGCGGACGCGGTGAGGTTGGTCAACCGGGCAGAGGTGTGGAAGGACGCCGGGGAGTACAATGAGTGGCACAACTTCCCGGTGAAGAACTCGGTGCAGGAGTGGGTGAACGGCACCCTGCCCAACAACGGCTTCGTGCTGAAGGCGTCCGACGAGACCCCCACAGGCGCCGACGCGCGCGGTGGGCCGCGGTACGAGGCCGGTGACGGCTCCTACGGCGGCGAGACAGCCACCATTCCGCGGCTGACGGTCTCCTACGGCCGCATCGGCACGGCACTCGACTCCCCGACCGTGGTACACGGCACGGGTCCGGAGTTGCACTGGAAGCCGTACACCAACACGTCGGGTGATGCGGGGGCGGACTTCGCGGAGTATCAGATCCATCGCTCGACCCGGCAGGCGTTCACGCCTTCGGGGGCGACGCTGATCGCCCCGATCGGTGAGCGGGAGACCGGCACCTTCACCGACACCACCGCGACACCGACGCCGGAGTCGTCGGTGAAGGAGATCGGGAAGTCGTATTACTACCAGATCGCGGTCAAAACCGCGGACGGTGATCTGCTGGGCTCGCCCACACGGATTGTGGGGATACCGAAGGCGGGCCGGACGATGAAACTCATCCAGGGCTCGGCCGGCGGGGCGGTGGCGGACACCACGTTGTCCTCGGCGCAGCCGAACACCAGCCAGGACACGATCCAGTCCTGGGGTGTGGGGCAGAACTGGCTGAGCGTGGGGAACAATTCCGACACCTACGGCACCACTCGTGCGTTGCTGGACTTCGACACCTCTGCGATCCCTGCCACGGCGACGGTGCTGGAATCCCAGTTGCAGATGTGGGGCACCCAGACCACCCGCGACGAAGGCAGCCAGGGCGCGGTCTATGAGCTGCGGCCTTTGGAGAAGGGCTTCGGTGAGGGCGCCGCCACCTGGAACAACAACACCTCCACCGGGACGTGGGCTACCCCGGGTGGTGATTACGGTGCGACGGTCGCCGACACGGTGCCGCAGTGGACCGAGGAAGTGGGCCGGCACTGGTGGGATGCCACCTCGTTGGTCGAGGACTGGGTGGCCACGCCGTCTTCGAACAAGGGCGCGATGGTCAAGCTGGCCGACGAGTCCGCTTCGGGGCCGCGGGAGCGGTCGCTGTGGCTGTCGAGCGAGGGCCGGGACCAGCAGTTGGGCCCGCTGATGCGGGTGATCTATGTCGATGCCACCGCCGAGTCGACGTACTACGCGCCGGGCACCCCGCAGCGGATGACGCCGAACTCGACGTACGACGTCGAGGTCACGTTCACCAACACCACCGACTTCACCCTGAACGCCAACCCGGGCACGTGGGGGCTGTCGTACCGCTGGACCCTGCCCGACGGCAGCACCCCGCCCGGCGCCGGACAGCCGGTCGTCACCGGCCTGCCGGCCAGCATCCCGCCAGGCGAGGAACGCACCGTCACCGCGCAGGTGAAGACGCCGATCAACTCCGATTCGGGCAACAAGCGCACCGACTATCACCTGACCTGGGACGTCTACCGCGGTGATGTGGACAGGTGGCTGTCGGACCAGGAGGGCATCCCGGGCCTCACCCAGCGCGTGGCCGTGGAGGCCCCGACCTCCGACCAGCTCGGCCTGGAGAAGTTCTACTCCTACACCGGCACGTCAACCGGCGCCGGATCGGCGGTGATGAACAACGCCGCGGCAGGCAACTCGGTATGGTCCTACGACGCCTTCACCAACCCCGGCCGCGGCCTGAACACCTTCTTCCGCGTCGCCTACAACTCCCTCGACACCTCCGACACCGTCACCGGCCACGGCTGGTCCGCCCAGGCCGCCGGCCCCTTACGCCTCGGCGCCCCGCTGGACTTCCACCCCAACCCGCGCCCGACCGAGGTGCGGTGGCCGGACGGGGACGGCACCACGCACGTCTTCGAAAAGCAAGACGACGGCACCTTCAAGGCCCCCGCGGGGGTGCACTACAAGCTGGAACCTAAACCGGGTCTGGACTGCACCCCGGCCAAGGATCCGATACCGGACGCCTGGACCGCGACCCGCCCCGATGGCACCGGGTTCTACTTCGGCTGCGACGGCTACCTGACCTCGGTCGTTGATTCGAACGGGAACACGCAGACGTACACGTACACCGAGCGCAAGTCGAACAACAAGCCGGTGAAGTTCCTCGACTACATCACCGATCCGGCCGGCCGGAAGTCCCTCCAGATCGAGTACTACCACAAGGGTGACGCGTCGTATGACTACATCAACGACGCTGGCCAGCAGGTCACCGGCTCGAAGCTGATCAATTCCAAGATCTACGACCACATCAAGTCGGTCACCGACGTCTCCGGCCGCAAGGTCGCCTTCTTCTACACCGACAAGGGCCTCCTCGGCCGCATGACCGACGGCGCGGGCAGCGCGCAGCCCAAGGAGTTCGACTTCACCTACGACGCCACCCAGGGCAACAAGAACGTCAAACTCACCGGTGTCCAGGACCCACGCCAGCACACCACCCGGCTCGAATACCACGCCCCCAGCACCGGCGACGACCCCGCGTACCACTGGTGGACCAAGACCATCACCGACCGGCGCGGCAACGACACCGGCTTCGTCTACATGCCCAACGCCGGCACACCGGAGTTCACCGACACCAGGGTGACCAACGCCGAGGGCAACGTCACCGACCACACCACCGACGACTTCGGCCGCCCGGTCAAGACCGTCAACGCCAAGAACGAGACCACCGAACTTTCGTGGGACGCGGACAACAACGTCACCTACCTCCGCGAGGACAACGGCGCCGAAACCGCCTACTGCTACGACCCCGCCACCGGCTACCCCCTGTGGCAACGCGACGCGGAGCAGAACAAAGCCGCCGGCGGCGTCCCAGACCCGGCCGACTGCACCGACGGCAACACTCCCGACAACGCCAGCGTGTTCCAGTACGCCGACCGCACCGCCGACGGCTACGTGAAGGACTTGTGGCGCAAGACCTCACCCGAGGGCCGCGCCTGGACCTTCAGCTACGACGCCTACGGCAACCTGCTCACCGTCACCGACCCCAAGGGCACCGCCACCTCCGCCGACGGCGACTACACCACCCGCTACACCTACGACGGCCACGGGCAGCTCAAGACGGCCACCGACCCGCGTGGCAACACCACCACCAACGCCGACTTCACCCCCACCGGCTACCCGCGGCTGATCACCGACCCGCAGGGCAACGGCACCGACTTCGTCTACGACGAACGCGGCCAGGTCACCGAGGTCACCGATGCCCTGGACAAGACCAGCACCCAGACCTACGACACCTTCGGCCGTTCCGGCGAGACCGTCGTGCCCAAGGACCAGAGCGCCGGGGCGTTCATCACCACCCCCGCGCCGGTCTACGACGCCAACGACAACGTCACCCGCGCCACCGCCCCCAACGGCGCCGTCTCCACCGCGGTCTACGACAAGGCCGACCAGGTCACCGCAGCCACCGCCCCCGACAACAACACCACCGGCCGGGAAACCCACTACACCTACGACCGCGTCGGCAACCTGAAAACCACCACCGAACCGAAGGGAGTCGCCACACCCGACATCCCCGGCGACTTCGTCACCACGAACCACTACAACGCGGTCTACCAGCTCACCGACGTGGTCAACGCCGACGGCGACAAGCTCTCCTACCGCTACGACGACGTCGGCAACCCCACCCACGTCATCGACCCCGGGAAGAACACCACCCCCGACACCTCCGACTTCACCACCAGGACCGACTACGACCTCAACCACCGCCCGGTCACCGTCACCGACGCCGCAGGCGAAACCACCACGACCACCTACGACAAAGACTCCCTGGTCGTGGCCTCGACGGACCAGGTCGGCCACACCACCGAGACCGACTACGACCAGCGCGGCCTGGCGGTGGAGCAGCGCGTCCCGTACACGGACACCACCACGCGCACCGCGAAGTTCACCTATGACCAGGCCGGCAACCGCACCGAGGTCGAAACCCCCCGCGGTGTGGCCACCGCCACGGCGGACGACTTCACCCAGCGCACCACCTACGACGAGCTGAACCGCCCCGCACGGCAGTACCAGCCGTACGACCCGAACGACGCCCGCTACAACGACCCGGATGTCTTCACCGAGACGCGTTATGACGAGGTCGGGCGGGTCAAGACGGTCTCGGCGCCGCCCTCGCACAACCAGACGGTGCGCAACGACACCGCCTACGAGTACTTCGACAACGGCTGGATCAGGACCGCCACCGACCCGTGGGAGATCGTCACCCGCTACGACTACAACGAGCTCGGCCAGCAGAAGAGCCGCCGCCTGATCTCCGCCGGCGGCTCCTCCGAACGCCCGATGGGCTGGAGCTACTACCCCGATGGTTCCCTGGCCGCCCGCACCGACGAAGGTGTACCGGCCGGCCAGCAGACGGTTCTGGTCGACAACTCCGACACCCAGAACACCTCCGCCACCGGCGACTGGACCCGCTCCCGCCCCCTGGCGGACACCGGGGCCAGCCAGGGCTTCAACCACCACACCCGCCCCGCCGGCGCGGACAGCTCGTTCACCTGGACGCTGAACGTCCCCGCCACCGGCGACTACACCGCCTATGTGAAGTACCCGAAGGCTTCCGGCAAGGCGGCCTACGAGATAACCCACGCCGAAGGCAAGAAGGACACCGCTCGTCTGGACCAGTCGGCCAAGGCGGGCACCTGGGTGGCCCTGGGCACCTACGACTTCGCCAAGGGCAACAACGGCAGGATCACCCTCACCGGCGACAGCACGGGCGAGGTGACCGCGGACGCGGTCAAGCTGGTCCGCGACAACCCGGGGGCCGCAGCGGCGGACGACGAGAACAAGAACTTCGTCTACCGCTACGACCGCAACGGCAACCTCACGGACATCGACGACACCTCCAGCGGCGCCAAGATCGACGCGTACACCATGGCCTACACCGGTCTCAACCAGATCGAAAAGGTCACGGAGAACCTCGCCGGCGAGCCGAAGAAGACCACGTCCCTGACGTACGACGTGAACGGCCAGCCGGAGACGATGACGCATCCGGACGAGTTCCAGTCGTACGCCTACGACGTCCGCAACATGGTCGACCTCGTCGAGACCGGGGACAGCGCCGATGATCCGACGAAGCGGATCACCTCCTACGAGTACACGCCGCGGGGCCAGAAGCTACGTGAGTACAAGGCGAACGAGAACTTCGTCGACTACTCGTACTACGCGAACGGCGCGTTGAAGACGACGCAGGAGTACAACCACTACGACCTGGTCGCCTCCCATGAGTACGACTGGGACGCCAACGGCAACAAGGCCCGGGACGTCGCGAAGAAGATGAACGCCGACGACCACGCGGCGTACCTGGAATCGACGACGGCCTACGCCTACGACCCGGTGGACCGGATCGCGAAGGTCACGAAGACCGGCCACGGGGCGGGGACCGAGACCTACCTCCACGACGACAACGACAACGTCATCAGCCAGTCGGTCAAGAACGTCGACACCAGCTACACCTACAACCGCAACCGACTGATCTCGGCAGCCACCGGCGGCACTACCGCCTCCTACAACTACGACCCCTACGGCCGACTCGACACCGTCACGGCCGCCGGCCAGATCATCGAACGCAACACCTACGACGGCTTCGACCGCATCAGCGAACACAGCAGCCTGCAGGACGACGGCAGCACGAAGAAGACGTCGTACGCCTACGACCCGCTGGACCGCACCACCTCCAAGACCGCTGCCGGCGGCAAGACCACCGACTACAGCTACCTGGGCATGTCCGAGGAGGTCCTCGACGAACGGGTCGCGGGCGAGGTCACCAAGTCCTACCAGTACGGCCCGTGGGGCGACCGGCTCTCCCAGATCAAGCACAACGCGGGCGGAACCCAGGAACTCGGCGTCTACGGCTACAACAGCCACACCGACGTCGAAACCCTCACCGACGCCGAAGGCAACACCAAGGCCACGTACGGCTACACCGCCTACGGCAACAACGACGAGTCGGAATTCACCGGCATCGACAAACCTGACGCCGGCACCCCCGACCAGGAGGCGTACAACCCCTACCGCTTCAACTCAAAGCGCTGGGACGAGCCGTCGGAAACCTACGACATGGGCTTCCGCGACTACGACCCCTCCCTGAACCGCTTCCTCACCCGAGACATGTACAACGGCGCCCTGGCAGATATGAGTCTCGGCGCCGACGGGATAACCGGAAACCGCTACGCCTTCACCGGCGGCAACCCCACCACAGGCATCGAACTCGACGGCCACGGCCTCGCCTGCGGCGGCGAAGGCGACGACATCAGCTGCGGCAACGACACAGTCACGCGAGCGGACGGAAGCCTGTCCTACACCGACGAGAACGGCGTCAACCACTCCACAGGCGGCGGCTACATGTGGTTCGAGGAGGACCGGCAGCAAGGTCGCGCACCAGACGGAAGCGCTAGCCACACGAGCACGTACACCGCATTCATAACCAGGCCGAACGGAAAGACATTCGAAGCCGGAACGCGCGCCAGCGTCTATACAGCGAAACCTTACCAGGGGGTAGATTCGAACGATGACTCCGGGAGTACGGTCGAGAACGTCATCGGAGCCCTCGTGCACGCCGGTGGCAACATCGTGGGCATCGATGAGTCAACCCAAGGATTGTGTGTCAGCGCTTCAGTTGCAGTAATTGTTGGTGCGAACGTCGACTACTGTCTGATGTCATCGAAGAAGCCAGGAGGCGGGTTCGATGTCGGCCATTCACTTTCAGTGAACCCGGAAATTGGGGTCGGTGCCGCTGTGACAGGAAATCGAGTTGTCAGCAATGCCGACAATTACTCGGATCTGAAAGGGTGGGGATACGGGGCGTGTATGACGGGAAGTTACTACGCTGCTGTTGATTTCTGTGCCGGGCAGGAGCTTACGAGCAATGATTACTATCTTCCGTCGGGATTCGGAACCAATAGCGAAGGGGATCCGATCGTGTACAGTTCGTTCGGCGCGGGAATTGGGACACCGGGTGTGAGTGGTGGCCCAAACATGAATTACACATGGTCTTGGGATCTTTTCTGAAATCTCGGTGGTAGGTGGACATCGCGGCTGCCTGCTGTAAGTTTCGTGATGCAGGCAGTCGTGTAGAATGGTGATTCTGTGAAAATTCGTTCGTCCGGTGGAGCGGAATCCTCAGTGCTGCTGACTGTGGAGCAAGCCGATAGGATGCCACTGCCCGGGATTATCATCTTCTTGCTTGGTGGTGCAATCTTTCTATATCTAGGATGGGTGATGTTCTGGAATGTCGGTGGGCGCGGGGTTCGGATGCTGAAGAGAGCGTCGCTATTCGAGGCAAGCTCGGAATCCTTCTACGTTGCGTTTTCCAAGGTGTTCGGGGTTGCTGCTACGCTGGGAGGCGCGGGCCTTATCATCGCGGCCGCAGTTGAGTCGTTGTCTTGATGTAGCGAGGTTGGTTCCAGACGGGCGCTGTCAGCGGAGTTGTAGCAGGCAGCGGTATACCGCTTCATCACCCGAGACATCTACAAGGCCATGTCCTCGTATAGCTACGGCGAACGGACATGTAGCACCGCGTAATGCATGAGGATGGGGTCGGCGCGAGGGCGTTGACACGGTTTTCGTACTCGGGCCCGGGCGGCTTCCAGCACGTACGAACGGATGGCCGTCGTGGGGCGGCGGTGTGTTTCTGCGTGCGCCGGTGTTTTGTTTCTGGTATGAGCTGAAGCGTTCTCGCCTGGCGAGATGGCCGGTTGGTGGCCGTGCTCCTTGCCGAGATGGACAACAGGGGCGTCTGCTCCGCCGATCCGATCCATGTCGCTCACACCGATGCGGCCCGATACGGGCAGGGCGACGAGCATGCCAACGTGCCGCGTGATCAGACAGAACGCCCTAGGTCGTGTCCGCAATGTCATGGGAGCCAGAGTTGTAGGCAGGCGAGGGTGACCATGGCCTGGTAGTGGCGGGCTCGTTTGTTGTAGCGGGTGGCCAGGGCTTTGTGGTGCTTGAGCTTGTTGAAGCAGCGTTCGATGAGGTTGCGGTGTCTGTCACGGCAGCTGTAGTTCCGGTGCCTGTGCTGGTCAGCGAGCTGCAGGGGGCGGGTGCGGGCATGTGCACGGCCACCGTGATCATGAACGTTTGTG